>CAZRFU010000029.1:25759-58016 GCA_964599475.1 uncultured Thermoanaerobaculia bacterium | reverse complement strand
CCACGCGCATCCGACGCTGTCGGAAGCGGTGATGGAGGCGGCCCACGCCGCCAGCGGCCACGCGATTCATATTTAGGAAGGGACCAGGGACCGGGGACCAGGGACCAGGCGCGAAGCCGGTACCGGGTACCGGGCACTCAAGACCACCATAGACTAGGGGTCTCAGTGCCAAATACGCTGCACTAGTCCACATTCAGATCCTCAGTCCCCGGTCCCGGGTCCCCGGTCCCTCTTCCAGGAGTTTCCAATGGCTACCGACATCCTCATGCCGCAGATGGGCGAATCCATTGCGGAAGGCACGATCACCCGCTGGCTCAAGAACGTCGGCGACACGGTCAAGCGCGACGAACCCTTGCTCGAGATCTCGACCGACAAGGTCGATGCCGAGATTCCGGCTCCAGCCAGTGGCGTCTTGCTCGAGCGGCGCTACGAAGAAGGGGCAACGGTCGGCGTCAACCGGGTGATCGGCACGATCGGCGCCGAGGGTGAAGGCAGCGCGGAGGCTCCGAGCCCGGCGCCGGCGGCGGCCGCCGCGACTCCGACCGCAGCTGCCGCACCGGCTGCTCCGGAGGCACCCAAGGCGGCTGCCGGCAGCCTGGAGGAGCGTCTGCGCACCCATTCGAGCCCGGTGGTCCGCAAGATCGCCGCCGAGCACGGCGTCGACATTACCCAGCTCGACGGCTCGGGGATTCACGGCCGGGTGACCAAGAAGGACATCCTCGCCCATCTCGAGAGTGGTGCCAAGCCGGCGGCTCCCGCGGTCGCGGCCGCTCCGGCTGCCGTGGCACCCCCGGCCACCGGTGGTTTCGTGGCGACCGCAGCTGCGGCTCCTGCGGCGGCAGTCGAGGGCTACAGCGTGCCGGCCTACCTGCCGGGCGAGCGGATCGAAATCGAGCCGATGTCGAAGATCCGCCAGATCACCGCGGCGCACATGCGCTACTCCAAGTCGACCTCGGCGCACGTGACGACCCTGTTCGAATTCGACCTGACGCGCATCACCAAGCTGCGCGCGAAGGCCAAGGATCGCTTCTTCCAGCAGTACGGCACCAAGTTGACCTACATGCCGTTCATCTTCAAGGCGGTGGCTTCGGCGCTGCGCAAGTACCCCAAGGTCAATGCCGCGATCGACGGCACCAACATCGTCTACAAGAAGGACATCAACATCGCCATGGCGGTGGCGCTCGACTGGGGCCTGATCGTGCCGGTGATCAAAAACGCCGATCAGCTCTCGCTCGCGGGCCTCGCCGCCGCCGCGAACGACCTCGCCGACCGCGCCCGGGCCAAGAAGCTCTCGCCCGACGAGGTCAAGGGCGGCACCTTCACCATCACCAATCCGGGCGTCTTCGGCAGCCTCTTCGGCACCCCGGTGATCAACCAGCCGCAGGTGGCAATCCTCGGCGTCGGCGCGATCGAAAAGCGCCCGAAGGTGATCACCGACGCCGAAGGCAACGACGTCATCGCCATCCGCAGCATGGCCTACTTCGCCATCACCTACGACCATCGTCTGGTCGACGGCGCCGACGCCGACCACTTCATGAACCACATCAAGGCGATGCTCGAGAACGGCGACTGGAGCGAGGTCGCCGCGAGCGTCTAGCGACGTGGTGGCCGCGATCCTGATCATCCTCGGCCTGGTGGCGGCGCACTTGCTGGCCGGCTGGGCCGAGGATCGTGGATGGATCCACTACCGCCGCCGCCGGGGTGGATCGGGAGCACTCGGCAACGCGGTGCTCGAGGTGCAGGCGATGCTCGAGCCGGCGACCCGCCACGTCATCGAGGAACGGCTGGAGGAGCGAGAGGAAGCCGATGCATCGGGCGATCCCCCCAAACCCCTGATGCCCAACGTCTAACCCCTTCCCGGTACCAGCCGGTTCGCGCAGTGCGATCGGAGGTCCACGTCGGCGGGGTTCCCGTGGCCCCGCCGCTCGGCGGCCTGCGCTTCCTGGTTCGTGGTGAACGGGAAGGCTGCACGTTTGTTGATTCAGGCCTGGATCGACCAGGCTTACGACGAGCACGGCTACACTCAGCAGCCACTGCCGTTCGACTGGCCGCTCGAGGTGTGGCAGGTGCTGATTCGGCATTTCCCGGATCTGCGCTACTGGGCGGCCCACCAGCCCCATTGCCCCGAGGCGATCATTCGTGCTCTTGCCGCCGGGGCCGATTGGCGGTCGCGGTTCCGAGTGGCGGAGCGGCGCGACCTGCCGACCGACCTCTTCGAGGTGCTGGCACGAGACCGCGACGAGGCCATCCGCAGGGCCATCTCCTGCAACCAGAAAGCCCCGTTGTCCCTGGTGGAGGCCCTTGCCCACGATCCGGTGGAGTCAGTGGCGCGGGTGGCGCGGTACCACCTCGAGGCGCGCCTGGCCAAGCTCGAACGGCAACGGCAGCGGGCCCTCGATCCCGACTCCAAGCCCCGCACTCTGCCGCCGCGGCTGTGGGTCCTGCTCGCGCGCGATGCCCCGACAGCCGTGGTCTTGCGCCGCGGCCCCTCGAAGCTGGCACAGCTGGTGCGTTGGGATCTCGGGGAGGATCGCTTCGAAGCCGGGCCGTGGCTCCGGGGTCGGGTCTACGAGTATCGCTGCCACCTGTCGCCGAGCGGAGATCGTTTGGTCTACTTTGCCGGAAGTGAGCGGGCCGAGGTCATCACTTGGACGGCGGTCTGTCGGCCCCCGTCCTTTGCACCGCTTTCGGTGTGGCCCCTCGGCGAGGCCCGTGCCGGGGGAGGGGTGTTCGAGGCCGACGGCCTGCTGATGCTCAATCACCCCAAGGGGTCGCGTCGGCGGATCAACAAGGTCCAGGGCTCGCGAGCGCTGGGGCTGCGCCCCTGGCGGGCCGGCGGCAGGAGTTTCCTGGGCCCGGTGTTCGCCCAGGTGATGGCGCTCGGCGGTTGGCAGCGGCGCCAGTCCGAGCGCGGCACGGAGGTATGGGCGAGATCGGCGCCGACAGACCTTGGCCGCAGCCTCGAGCTCTGTGTCGACGGCTGCGGGAGGTTGACCTACGGCCTCTGGTTCGGCGGTGCACGCACGCCTCTCGCAGGGTGGACCTGGGCCGACTGGTGCCCCCGCGGGGATCTGCTGTGGGCTCGCGAGGGGCGAGTCTTTCGATCCAGCTCGGCGGCCCCCGACGCCGTGGCCTCGGCGCAGCCGTTGGTCGACCTGGGTCGCCTGACGTTCGAAGAGCCGCCGGCCCCGATGTCGACGCTGGCGTGGCACGGACCACGCCCCGAGGGCCGGCACGTGCCACGCTGGGAGTCGTCCAGTGAGCACCCCGGAGACTCGGTGTGACGGTACCCGGTGTCGCGTACCTGGGCCCGTTCGCCCGGGTGAGCGCCCGGTGAGCACCCGACCCCCGATCCCCGACCCCCGATCCCCCAGGGGCGACGAGGGCGGGGCGACGAGCTCGCCGCCCCGCCCGTGATCACCAGTCGAGTCGGTACATGAGGCTGACGTCACGCCCCGGTGCGACGACCTCGTCCTTCAGCAGGGAGGTGTGCAGGCGCACGACCTCGTCGGTGAGGTTGGTGCCGCGCAGCTCGAGGCGGTGGAGGGTGTCCCCGAGGAAGAACCTGAAGCCGAGGGAGGCGTTGAGCACCGTCGATCCGGGGGTGCGGGTCTCGGCGGCAGCGACACGATCCTGGGCCTCATTGCGGCGCACTTCGATCTTGCCGTCGAACGTGTCTCCCCGGTAGAGCAGAGCCGCGCCGAACCGACGGGGCGGAATCAGCGGCAGCGGCGATCCGGTGGCTCGCTCTTCGGCGCGAACCTGGTCGAAGGAGAGCTCGAGCTCCAGGTGGTGGGGCTCGACCTCGACCAGCTCGAAGTGGATCTCACCTTCGACGCCGCGGAACTCGGCGTCGGTCTGCGCGTAGCGGAAGACCTGGAGCTCGTCCTCCACCTCGTCAGTCGGCTCGAGCAGGATGAAGTCGTCGAAGCGGTTCTGGAACAGGGTGAGCTCGCCGTTGATCCGACCGGTGGTTCGACGCACCGACACGTCGACCCCGAGGCTGGTCTCCTCGGTTAGGTCGGGATCGCCGATCTCGAAGGCGTTGGTCGCGAGGTGAGGCCCGAAGGAGTAGAGCTCCTCGGGGGTCGGCAACTTGGTCGAGCGCGCGACGTTGGCCGAGAGCTTCCAGGTCGGGGCGAAACTCCACAGGGCGCCGAGCGAAACCGAAACGCCGTCGAAGTCGCGATCGGGAAGGGCTGCATCGGAGGTAGTGGTGTCTTGGGTCTCGAAACGCAGACCTCCGAGCAGCGTGACTGCGTCGATCTCGTACTGCTGCAAGGCGAAGGCCGCTGCGCGACGCGTGGTGGTGGGGGCGACGAACGCCTCGTCGCCGATCGCGGCAAAGTCCCGTTCCGACAGCTGCAGGCCGAGGTCGCCGGTCCAACCTCCGCGCGCGATCTGGGCAGCCTCCAGGCGGGCCTCCCAGCTCTCGTTCTCGAAGATCGTGCCGATCTCATCGCCCTCGAGCTCGACGTGCTCGTAGTCGACGACGCCGAGGTTGAGCTTGAGCGTGCGGAAGGGCCCGATCGGGGCGGTCCTGAGGGCACGCAGGTCGACCCGACGTTGCTTCAGGTCGATTCGAACTGCTTCCTCCTCCTCTTCTTCCTCGTGCTCTTCGCCTTCGTGCTCCTCGCCTTCGTGTTCCTCGTCATGGCCGTGGCCGTGACCGCCGGGGATGCCGTAGAGCGTATCGAAGCCCCGGAAGGAGACCCCAAAGCTCGCTTTGGCACCGATCCAGGCTGCGCCAACGGCCCCGCCGGAGCCCTCGAGGGCGCTGTTCTCGAGAACGTCGAGCTCGGGCTCCTCTTCGAGGGCGCCCGACGGAACGTCGACGTCGTCGCTGTCGCGCCCGAACCCTTCGAGGTGCCAGGCAAAGGACCCGACTCGGCCGGAGGCATGGGTCGACGCCGAGCGGTTGTCGCCGTTGGAGCCACCGCGCAGCTCGAGCGAGCCAGTGACCGGAACTTGCGGCAGGGAGGTTGGGATCGCCTCGGAGACCACATTGACGACACCACCGATGGCGGTCGATCCGTAGAGCAGGGTTGCAGGGCCTCGCAGCACCTCGATCCGTTCGGCGCTGGCCGGGTCGGCACCGGCAGCGTGGTCGGGCGAGGTATTCGATGCGTCGCCGACGTCGAGGCCGTTCTGGAGGATGCGGATGCGATCACCGCCGAGGCCGCGGATGACGGGTCGCGAGGATCCCGGGCCAAAGTAGGTCGAGGTCACACCGGGCTCCCCGGAGAGGGTCTCGCCGAGGGTCGGCTGGATCCGACTCGCGAGCTCCTCGCCGGTCAACACTGACGTGCCGAGCGAGAGGTCCTCTCCGCGGCGGGCCGTGGCGCCGGCCGTCACGACCAGCTCGTCGAGGTGAACGGCCCTATCGAGGCGCAGGCTGATCGTCACCGCCGCGTCGACGTCGATCTCGGTGATGGCTGCACCCCAACGAGGGTGTTGAGCTTCCAGGAGGTGTTTGCCTGGCGGGACGTCGTCGAAACGGAAGGTGCCGCTCGAATCGGCGCGGGTGGCGCGAGCAAGATCGACCAGGCGCACTTCGGCTGCGGCGGCGGGGCTGCCATCGGTCGTCGAGACGGTGCCGGAGACTGAGCCGGCGCTAGCAAGCAGGGGCGGCGAAAGGGAGAACAAAGCCAAGCCGGCACCACAGAGGGTGCGAAGCATAGAAACCATCGAAAGCTCCTCGTGCGCGGGTTGCGCAAGGTTTTTCGTGCGCGGTCGCGCAGGATGTCGTGATCGGAACGGGCTCAGGCGTGAGATGCGGCCTGAGGAGCCGGAGGACCACGAGTGAGGAGCGACGAACGCTGAAGCTGGCTGCTGCGAATCTGGTCGATCGCGCGGCCGAGCGGCCCGGAGCCGCCAGGCCGGACCATTTCTGGCCGGGCTGCCAGGTTGAGCTGGAGGTGCGGCGAGGCGCCGTGGCAGAGACGACACGGGGTCTCATGCAGGTGTCCGGGTCGGGCGGCCTCGACGTGTTGCCCGTCCTCCCAGGGCTCACACGTCAGATACTCGGCGTGATCGGAAAGCTGATGGAGCGACGCCGCGACTCTGGCGATCTCGCCGGCCGGCAGGGAGAGCGCGACCAGAAGCCACAAGACGCGGGAGAAAAGCCGATCGATCCGCACGGAGGAAGTGTACCAGCCGTCCGCCTGCGGAGGAAGGATTGGCACCTTTCCCCCGAGCACTGCGTTTCACCCAGCAGGAGGAGGACATCATGAGCCGACGGTGTGGATGGATGGTCATGCTGATGGTCGCGACGGCGATGCCGGTTGCAGCCGACGAGGAGCTCCCAAAACTGCTGACCGGCGCCGCGGTGCTGGAGCATCCTGCGGGCAAGGCGGTGATCGCGGCGGCCGAGTTGCTCGCGGCGGGCAAATTCGCCGAGGTCCGCATGGCGAGTGTTGCCGACGTGAGGGCTGAGTGGCAGGCCCTGTCGCCGGCCGAACAGCTCGAGGAGGCCGCGAGAAACCGCGAACGCGCGCCGGATCCGGCCACTTTTGCTGCCCAGATCGAGGCCGTCGGTGAGTTGACGATCTATGGGGACTCGGCCCAGCTGCGGATCCCGACCGCGGACGGTGACATCGCTGCGATGGCCTTCGTGGCCCTCGAAGGGGGAGTGTGGAAGGTGACTGCCGGACCGATGACCATCGCGCCTCCGCCGGAAGAGACCGCTCCCGAGGTGCTCGGGGCTGAGATCTTCGATCACGAGATCGGCAAGCTCGCGCTCGCCTTCGCCGCCGAGTTGCACACCAAAGGCATGGCCGCGGCGCTCGCCCTGATGAGCAGCGCTGCCAAAGCCGCGTGGGCGGCGCAAGACGGTGAACGTCGCCGGGAGAGTGATCGGATTCGGCGCGAGACGATTCCGACGGCAGAAGTGCTGGCCGCGAGGGTCCGCGAAGGTGGGCGCCTCGGGTTCTACGGTGACAAGGCCTATCTGATCGTCAACTCGAGCGAGCGTACCGAAAATCCTGACGGCAGTGTCACCTACAGCTCGACCAGTCTTTCACTGCCGTTCGAGCTCGAAGAGGGCGAGTGGCGGGTCGGCGAGTAGATCAACCGACCAGCTGCTCCCACACCGGGAGGACAGCCTCGGCGAACGCCTGCCTGCGTGAGCTGATCTCTGCCAGGAGTTGCCCGAAGCGGGGATCGTGGCGAATGCGCTGCACCGCCCGATCCCGCTCGATCCAGGGAGCGTTCCAGTAGCCCAGGTGGCTCGCGCGCCGAAGCCAGTCGATCGCCAGGTCGACCTCGCCGAGGGCGGCGTAGACATTGGCGATCCAGTAGGTGAAGGTCCCGTCGGCGGCCGCTCCGACCTCGGCGGCTGCCACCAGACTGCGCGCTCTCGCGGAGTCTCCATTCCACGCCAACACGAAGGCCAAGACACCCTGGCCGATCAGGTCGTCCGGGTCGAAGCGGTGGCCGCGCTCGACCCAGGAGCGGCAACCTTCGAGATCGTCCGCGTAGAAGGCCGCGATGCCGCGCCAGTAGGCGTAATGGGAGAAGCGCGGGCGGCCCGCGACGAGAGCGTCGGCCTCATGGATGGCCTCGGGGATGCGCTCGAGAAAGATCAACGCTGAAAGCCGGCGGATCGAGTGGCGAAAACGCGGGTCCGCGGCCGAGGCCCGGTCGGCGGCGAGGAGCGCTTCCTGCCACAGGCCGGTGTTCTTGAACAGATACGCCAGACCGTCCCACGCCGCACCGAAGTCCGGCTGACGCCGCAGGACGTCGACGAAGTCCGCAAACGCCGCGTCGTTGTCGCCGCGTTCGAGCCGAATCAAGGCCAGGGTGGTGCGTGCGTCGGCGGAGCCGGGCTCGAGCTCGAGCGCCTGCAGGGCGTAGGCTTCGGCGCGATCGTAGAGGCTGGGGTCGCCGACCAGCTCGGCAGTTTCGGCATCGAGGCGAGCGAGGCGCACCAGGAGGCCGGCTCGCCGTGGATTGGCCTGGTCTCCGGCAAGTCGGCCGGCGAGCTCGAGAGCACGGGCCAGCAGCGGAGCGGCATCGCGGGGAGCCGCTCGGCCCACGACATCGGCCGCTGCGACGTAGGCCTCGATGGCACCGTCGAGGTCCCGCGCCTTCTCCAAGTGGACGGCAAGGGCCACCGCAACCGGTTCGAGCTGGCGGCCCCACAGGTGTCGCAGAGCCTGGGCTGCCGCGGCGTGCCACTGGGCTCGGCGTCGGCCCACCACCGAGGCGTAGAAGGCGTTCTGGTAGAGCGCGTGGACGAAGCGGAAGCGCAAGGAGTACAGGCCGCTCGGGTACTCGAGCTCGCCGCCGAGATCGATCAGCCGATGCCGGCGCGACACGTCGGTGAGGGCTTCTTCGACCTCGAGCTCGTCCCGCTCGAGCAGCCGCGCGACCGCCGCCGCTTCGAAGCTTTCGCCGAGCACACTGGCAGCCTGGAGTAGCGTGCGCTCACCCTCCTCGAGGCGCCCGATTCGATCCTCGAGCAGCCCTGCCAGTCCTTGTGGGACGGAGGTTTCCAGCTCTGCGGCGGTGGCCAGGAGCAGGACTCGCGAACCACTCTTGAGAATCGCTCCCGATGATTCGAGGTGTCGCGCCGCGTTGACGACGAACAGCGGATTGCCTTCGGTGACCTTCACGATCAGGTCGACCAGCTCGTCGGGAGCGCGGGCGCCGAGCTCGCGTTCGACCAGCTCTCCGGTCTCCTCGCGGCTCAGGCTGGCGGGGCGGATCTCGGCGAACTGGCCTTCCCTCTGACGGAGGCGCCGCAGCACCTGCCCGAGCGGGTGCCGGGTTCGTTCGATGTCTTCGGGGCGGTAGGTCACCACCATCGCCACTTTGAGCGTTCCGATCCGCGAGGCGAGAAAGGAGAGCAGGTCCACGCTGGCCTGATCCGACCAGTGCAGGTCTTCGAGGGCCAGGACCAGGGCGCGCTGGGCCGACGCGGCAGCGAGGAAGTCCCCGAGCTCTCTCGGCATCCGGTCACGTTCGCGTGCCACACCCTCGATTTGCTCGGCTGTGGGTGCCAGCACCGGCAGCTGCGCGGCCCAGGTCGGGGCGACCGATCGCAGGAGGCCCTCGATCAGCTTGCGGTGGCGGCCGGCGAGCAGGAACCCGAGAGCGTCGAAGAAGGGGAGGTAGGCTTCCCCTTTGCCGAACTGCTCCGAGCAGCGTCCGAAGCCGACGATCGGCTCCTCGAGCTCCGAGCGGCCGTCCGCCACTTCCTGGAGTAGCGCCTGCAGCAGGGTGCTCTTGCCGAGGCCGGGCTCGCCAGCGATCGCCAGCACCATCCCCCCGCCGCGCTGGGCTGATTCGACCCCGGCCAGCAGCACGGCGAGCTCTCGCCGCCGTCCGATCTGGGCCGTGGGAGTCCCCGTGACCGTGCGCAGGCGGCTCGAGGTGGCCCGGCCTGCGCTTGGGAGTCGTTGGGCCAGGCGGCCCTGCCGCAGGGCGGCCAAGGCCTGATGCAGAGCTCCTGCATCGGGGTAGCGCGCAGTGGGATCGTGTGCCAATGCGGTCGAAAGCACCTGGCACATGCCTTCCACGACTGGAGGCTCGATAGTTCGAGGGTCCTCCAAATGTCCGAGGATGTGGGCGTTCAGGACCGCCGGCAGGGTCGCGGCCTGGAAGGGGAAGCGGCCGGCCAGCGCCTGGAACATCATGATTCCGAGAGAGTAGACATCGCTGCTCGGGCCTGCCTCCCGACCCGCGCACTGCTCCGGGCTCATGTAGGCGGGGGACCCAAGGGCGTAGCCACCGGTCAGCGTCGAGTCGGCTTCTTCCACCATTCGCGCCAGTCCGAAGTCGGCGACCTTGGGAGCGTCCCCGGCGAAAAGGACGTTCGCGGGTTTGAGGTCACGGTGGACCACGCCGGCGGCGTGGGCGGAGCCCACCGCCGCCGTGACCGGCAGGAATATCTCGAGGACATCCGCGAAGTCGAGTCGAGACCGGTCGCGCAAGCGATCTCCGAGGCTGCCGCCCTCACACAATTCCATTACCAGAAACAGGTCGCCGAGGTCGGTGCGCCCGAAGTCGTGGATCGTCACGGCGTGGGGATGCCGCAGCCGGCCGGCGGCCCGCGCCTCGCGACGAAAGCGCTCTACGGCGTCGCCGCCGAGGAAGAGGTCACCCCGAAGGATCTTGATCGCCACCACGCGATCCATCTCGGAGTGGCGCGCGGCGTAGACCACACCGGTGCCGCCGTCGCCGAGTCGTCGCTCGATGGTGTACCGCGCGTCGATCGTCAGGCCGATGCGGGGATCGGTTGAGGAATCTCGGGTGTTACCCGGCCTGAGCCCATCACCAGGTGTGGTCACGTGACGCTCTCCGTGCGGAGCCGAAGCGGTTCCGGGCCGTGCCGCCGCGGCGATCCCTCCGAAGCGGTGGGAGTCTAGCAGGAGTCAGGCACGCCTCCCTCGGGATCCTGCGGCTCGTGGCCCAGAGTGCAGGCACCGGGCCCTTCCGGGTTGGACGGCAGGCCCGGGTGTGATGAAGTCGGGGCATGGTGGAGCTCGAGAGCTGGGGTCGACGACGCGGATCGGCACGCGCCGTGGCGGGTGAGAGCCTCGGCGCGCTCGCGGTACGGGCGAACTTGGCGCGAGGCCTCGGCCGGGCCTATGGCGACGCGAATCTGCCGGCGACGTCGAGCGACATCGTGTTGTCGACCGGTGCTGCCGATCGGGTCCTCGAGCTTGCCCCAGGGCGACGTCGGATCACGGCTGAGGCCGGTATCAGCCTGGAAACGCTCAACCGGATCCTGTGGCCGCTGGGATTGAGCATCCCGGTCTCACCGGGCACCAAGTTCGTCACGCTCGGCGGCATGATTGCCGCCGACGTCCACGGCAAGAACCACCATCTCGCAGGAACCATCGGTCGGCACGTGACACGACTCGAGCTGGTGACGCCCGATGGGATCATCCGCCGGGTTTCGCCGGACCAAGACCCGGAGCTGTTCTGGGCCACGGTCGGAGGCATGGGCCTGACAGGCGTGATCGCTTCCGCCGAAGTCGAGCTCGAGGAGATTTCCACCGCGTGGGTTCGTTGCGAGACGTCTCGGTATTCCTCCCTGGAGGAGCTCGGCGTAGCCCTGACCGAGGCGGGGCGTCGGTGGCCGCTCACCGCAGCCTGGCTCGATGCGGCCAATCACGACACCTGGGGTCGTGGGGTCGTGCTCGCCGGTCGCTGGGCGGAGCGTCACGAGGCGCCCGACCGACTGCCGGCCGACGGCCTGCGAGTGCAGATCCCGATCGACGCTCCAGGCTGGCTCCTCTCCGACCTCGCCGCCGGTCTGTTCGACCGGCTGTATTGGCGCCGGGCACCTCGCCGGCCCACGGTGCGGACGCTCCACCCGGATGCCTTCTTCTACCCCCTCGACGCGGTGCTGGGCTGGAATCGACTGTATGGACGCCGGGGCTTTGCCCAGTACCAATGCGTGATCCCCGCGACTCACGGGCTCGCGGGTGTCCGACGGGTGCTGGAAGCACTGCGCGCGGCCGGAGGCCGCTCCTATCTCGTAGTGTTGAAGGACTTCGGCGCAGAAGGTCGGGGAGTATTGTCGTTCCCCCAACCCGGCTTCACCCTCGCCCTCGACCTGCCGGCCGATTCGCGCCTCCAGCACGTCGCACGCAGCCTCGATCAGGAGGTTCTCGAGCTCGGGGGGCGCCTTTACCTCGCCAAGGACGGCCTGCTCGACGCGGAGACCTTCCGCGCCATGGAGGGGGCAAGGGTGGAGCGTTTTCTCGAGGTCCGGCACCGCATCGATCCCCACCGGACCATCCGCAGCGCCTTGGCGGATCGCCTCCGTTTGTGACGCTCGCGCGCCGGCGGTACCCGGTACCTCGGCGCCCCAGCTCGGCGGCGCGAGCTTTCGCGGAGGTGTGCGTTCGACAGGAGTCCCTGCGTGAGCTGTTAGACCGCCTGCTGCAAGAAGTCCTGGATCGCCTCGGCGTGCTCGTCCGCCAACTCCACGAAGCGAAGACCCATGCCACGCGAGGCCTCGTCGCTGGCCCTGGTCCAGGCGACCTGGCCCTTTATCATCATGGGTGGGCTGTCACCGAGTCGCATGGAGATCAGCACTTCGGTGCCGACCGCGAGCGGAGGCCGGTGGGTGTGGACGAACACGCCTTCGGAGGAGAGGTTGGCGGTTTCGGCCTCGACCAACCACGCTTCGCCGTGGTGCTGATAGAAGACTCGAAACCTGGCGGTGATGCGCGGTTCGCGTCGCCGCTCGGCGCCGCCGGACGGATCATCGTTCGCGTTCATGGTTGCCCCTTCGCGCCGAGTATCGCACGAGCGGCTGGTGGGTGGGAAACGAGTGAGAAACGTGAGCACGTGACGAACTTCCTGGGTATGCCTGGCTCGCTTCGGAATGACATGATTCGGCGCCCATGAGCGGTGCGGCCCGAGCTTCGATCCTTCTGCGAACAGGACTTCTCGCGCTGGCGGCAGCCGGCTGTGGTGTGGTGATGCCCTGGCGGCGGGCGGATCCACCTCCGGTGCCGGCGCCAACGGTCGAGGCGTCCCGGCCGGAGCCCGCCGAGGTGGCGCCGCCGCTGGTGACCACCAGCGAGCCGTTGCCCGCAGCCCTCGAGCTCGAAGCCGAGGTCGAGGAGGAAGTCCCGGTCGAGATCCGGGTCGGCCTCGACAGCGACCTGGCCGAGGTCGAGCTCGTGGCACCCGAGGCCGGGCTCGAGGTCGAAGTCGCCGGAGCCGTCCGGCGCATTGCCCAGGGCGAGCGTCTGGCCGCTCGGGCCGCGGTCGGCTCGACACTGCCGGGCTTCTTTCGAGTGCAGGTGGCGGCGTTGCGCGATTCGCGGCAGGCAGCCGGCTTGGCTGCCCGCCAACGGCAACGTACGGGCTGGTCGGCCGATGCGATCTTTGACGCTGCAACCGGGTTCTACCGGGTGCGGGTGGGGAAGTTCCTCCTCCGCTCGGACGCCGAGGCCGCGCGTCGATCGTTGGCCGCCGCCGGCTCGCCGGACGCCTGGATCGTCACCGAGATGGGAGTCGTCGCCGAACCCTCGATCGTCCTGAGCGCGGGGCAGTGGACCGAGCGGATTCCCGGGCGAGAGCTGATGGTGAGGTCGGTGGACGGCCCCTGGGCGTGGAACGGCAATCGCTATCGCGGCGCGTTGGTGCTCTTCGTCAACGATCGCGGCTCGCTCAACGTCATCAACGCGCTCGATCTCGAGAGCTACCTGCGGGGGGTCGTGACTCGCGAGATGGGACCGGGGGTCTACCCGTGGCCGGAGGCCCTGCGGGCCCAGGCCATCGCCGCGCGGACCTACACCTTGCGCCACCTCGAGGAGTTCGCTCACGAGGGGTTCGACATCTGCGCCACCCCCCGCTGCCAGGTCTACCACGGTATGGCCGACGAGCATCCGCTGTCAGCCGAGGCGGTCGCGGCTACCGACGGCGTCGTCCTGATCTCCGGCTCCGAGCCTGGGGACACGCTCTACAGCGCGAGCTGTGGGGGGCACACCGAAGATGTACAGCACGTCTTTCCGACGCTGCGAGCGGAGTACCTGAAGGGGGTGCCCTGCATCGAAGGTGGAACGTCGACTCTGACCGGGGCGGCTACGGACCCGATCCACCGACTCGCCGAGGAGCTGGCACCGTCCCTGGCACCCTTCGGAGTCGAGACCTTCGCTGCACGCCTGGAGGCGCTCGCGCGTCGCAGGGGTCTTCTGGGACCACCGCTGCGTCTCGCCAGCCTGGCGCGGACGGAGGTGGCAGCGGCGGTGGAGCGGCGCTTCGGCACTGCGCTCGAGCTGGCCAGCACGAGCGGTGTTCCTCCCGAGCCGGCACGGGGCCTCCTCGAGGGCGATGGCAACCTCGACGAGAAGGACGGCGGAGCTCTCATCGTGGAATTGGCTGAGGCCCTCGACCTGACTCGCCCGACGCGTGGCGGATTCCACTCCGTTCGGGATGGGCGCCTGCGCTTCCGGACCGAAGGCGAGGTCCAGGTCGCCGGCTTCAGCAAAGGGTATGCGCTGGCGCGTGGGGCCGGTTTGCAAGACGCCGTACCCAAGGGTGCGGTCGAGGTCGCGCCGGGGGATCCGCTTGAGGTCTGGCGCGTCGCCGGGGAGGTGGTCGCGGTCATCGCCCGGCCCGGCGAGACTCAGGGTTCGCGCCGAGTGCCGCTGCATCGGCCGTGGACGCGCTTCAAGAGTCGCACCGAGCTCGCGCGGCGCGCGGCGCTGGAGTACCCTGGGCTCGAGCTGCGGGGCTTCGAGGTCCTGCAGCGGGGAACGTCCTCTCGGGTGGCCCGCCTGAGGCTGGTCGGCAGCAACGGTCACCGTGAGCTGATCGAGGGCTTGGCGATCCGTTGGCTCTTGGACATTCCTGATACCCGATTCGACCTCGAGGCCGCGGAACGACAAGGGAGCCCTGGGTGGCTGTTCAGTGGGCGAGGTTGGGGCCATGGCGTCGGCATGTGCCAGACCGGGGCGGCGCTGATGGCACGGTCGGGTCGAAGCTACGAGGAGATCCTCGCGCACTACTACGGTGGCCTCGACCTCGGACGGGTGCGGCGCGTGGAGCGGCGCTCGACCTGGAATGGCAGAAGCACGGAAACCAGCGGCGTCGTCGCGCCGGCACTGTCGACCCGTTCCCTGCCCCTAACCCCTAACCCCTAACCCTGTTTCCACCCCCCGAGCTGATAGCATCTCGGCCCGCAGCTGACGACCAGGCCCGCCGCAGCAGTGGCCGCAGGAGTACGGACGTGGATTTTTCCCTCACCGAAGAGCAGCGCGCGATTCGCGACGCGGCTCGCGAGTTCGCCCGCAAAGAGATCGATCCGATCGTCGACGAGTACGACGAGCACCAGAAGTTCCCTCTGGAGCAGATGAAGAAGGCTGGGGAGCTTGGCTTCCTCGGCGTAATTTTCCCCGAGGAGTACGGTGGTGCCGGCCTCGGCTACGTCGAATACGTACTGGTCATCACCGAGCTGTCCAAGGTCGACCCTTCGTTCGGGATCAGCGTGGCCGCCCACAACAGCCTGTGCACCAATCACCTCTTCAAGTACGGCTCGGAGGAGCAGCGCCGGCGCTTCGTGGTACCGCTTGCCAAAGGCGAGAAGATCGGGGCCTGGAGCCTCACCGAGCCCAATGCGGGGTCCGACGCCGGCGGCACTCAGAGCTGGGCGCGCAAGGTCGACGGTGGATGGATCCTCAACGGGGCCAAGACCTTCACGACCCATGGCAGCGTCGGCGACATCTGCGTGGTGTTCGCCGTGACGGAGCCCGAAGGCCGCAAGGGCCACAACATCTCGGCGTTCGTGATCGAGAAGGGCACGGCCGGCTTCCGGCCCGGCAAGAAAGAGAACAAGTTGGGAATCCGCGCCTCGGACACGGCCGAGGTCGTGATGGAGGAGTGCTTCATCCCCGACGACCAGCTGATCGGGGAGCGTGGGGCGGGCTTCAAACAGGCGATGGGGATCCTCGACGGAGGACGGATTTCCATCGCCGCGCTGGGACTCGGCACGGCGATCGGTGCGCTCGACACCGCCGTTGCCTATGCCAAACAGCGCGAGCAGTTCGGCAAGCCGATCGCGGAGTTTCAGGCCATCCGGTTCCACCTGGCCGAGATGGCGACCGACATCGCCGCGGCTGAGGCGTTGACCTATGCCGCCGCCTTGGCCATGGACTCCGGCGCGCCGGTAACCCGACTGGCCTCGCAGGCCAAGCTCGCCACCGGCGAGTGTGCGGTGTTCTGTTCCGAGCGCGGCGTCCAGATCCATGGTGGCTACGGGTTGGTCAAGGACTACCGCGCCGAGAAGTACTTCCGCGACGCCAAGATCTGCACCATCGGCGAAGGCACGAGCGAAATCCAACGCATGGTGATCGCCCGGCAGCTGCTGGGGGACAGTGCTCGATGATCGAAGGCATCGACCATATCGGCATCGCGGTCAGGTCGATCGCCGAAGGGCGGGGTTTCTGGGAGGCGCTGGGGCTCACCGTCGAGCGGATCGAAGAGGTGCCACACGAAGGCGTTCGTGTGGCGATGATCGCCTGTGGCGACGCCCACATCGAGTTGCTCGAACCGATGTCGGCCGATTCGCCGATTGCCAAGTTCCTGGAGGCGCGGGGCCCGGGAATCCACCACCTGTGCCTACGCTCGGGTGACGTCGTGATGGCCGACGAAGCCCTGCGCGAGTCTGGCTTTCGGCTGCTGCGCGACCAGCCCACCGCGGGCGCGGGCGGGAGCCGGGTGCAGTTCGTGCATCCCAAGAGCGCCGGAGGGGTGTTGCTCGAGCTCGCCCAACACGGAGCCGCGCACGGGTCGTGAAGATTCGGTCGTTGGTGGTCGTGCACTTGACCGCACCGACCGAAAAGGTCTGGGGCGTCTTGGAACACCTTGCACCCGAGGGAGTGACGGTGCGCGGGGTGTCGCTGCCTTCCTTCGAGGACTGGATGCGCGATGTCGCCGCCGGGCGTGGAGATCTGGGGCCGACGACGATGTTTGCTCCGATGTTCCGGGTCGAACGGATTTTTCTCGACGAGCAGGTCGGTGAGGTCGAAAGTTACGCTCAACGCTTCTGGCGCCACGTCGGCCGGCACGCGGAGGAGTTGCTGCTCGCGCTCGACGCCAGCGACGACGGCCGGCCGGCTTCGTAGCACGACTCCCCGACAGCGGCGGGCTGCCGGGGAGGTGGGCGCCTCAAGGCTGGCAGGTGGCGAAAGCGTCGGTGTCGGTGATCGCCGGGGCCGGTGGTCCAAAGGCCTTGGTGTAGACCTCGGTGGTATCGGTCAAGGTGTCGGTGACCGTCACTTCGAGCTCGACGTTGGTCGCCGCTGCCGAGAAGAACCAGAAGCGGTCGTTCAGCGCACAGGCGTCGAGCACCTTGACCAACATCTCGAGGTTGTTGGCGTTGAAGAACCAGAAGGCTCCGGAGTCGGCGCCGAGGCGAATCGCTCGGCCCTGCGACCGCGGTCCGCCGGCGGAGGTGGCAAACGCCACGCGCAACTCGAAGCGGCCCTGGTTCAGACACAGGGTGGTGGCATCGGCCTGGCACCCCTCTGCGGCGGGAGCGGGCTCGCCGAAGATGAAGTCGTCGGTGACGACGACGTCGTGCCCAGCAGGCTCACCGTGGCTCCCGAGGGCCACCGTGCCCAACGTGATCTCGGCGCGATGCACGATCGCGTCCGCGAAGGCGACGCCGAGGAAGCTGAAGCTCGTGTTGCCGTCGGACGCGGGGACGAAGAACTTCCCGAGGGAGGTCCCGTCGAGGGTGAAGTATTCGATCGCCGTCGTGAAGGCGAGATCGACATCGCTGAACACCACGCCGAGGCCGCGGCTGAGAGCCGGAGTTTCGGTGCCGGGCACGACGAAGGTGACGTCGAGGCGACTGCTGCCGATCGGGGTGAACATGCGCTCGGCGGTGAAGGCCTCGAAAACCTGTGGATAGAGGGCTGATTGGGTGCCGAAGAGGACCGGCGTGGCGGTTGGATTGCCTTGTTTGGCGCTCATCATCACTCCGCTCCCGTTGGTGGTGAACAGAGCGCCGCGGCTGCGGAACTGGTCGAAGGGCATAAAGGCGGGGTCGGAAACAGCGTCGGGTGCGCCGTCCCAGTTGATCTCGCGGCGCAGACCGCCGAAGCTGCCGCCGCTGCCGACGTCGCCGCCGCCGAGCTCGGCACGAAAGGCGGCGCGGACATCGAGAACGTCGTCGGCGGTCGCGCCGGTGGCGTGATGGACGGTGTAGGCGCCGGCAGAGCCGGCGGTGGCGATCGCCAGGGCGAGGGCCGAGATCGAGGACAGGCTGGGCTTGGTCATTCCTTGCTCCTTGTGCAGAAGGCTCGAACATCGAGCAGGGTCATGGTGCCAGCCCGGTGCTCGGGCGGCCACTGACGAAAGGTAGGGATGGCAAGAAGGGACCCGGGACCCGGGACCGGGGACCAGGCCGGAATTCATCCTCCGGGGTTCACCACGGAGGGATGCATGAGGAACTGCTCAGAAGATTCCTCGGCCGGGAAGGGGGAAAGGATGAAGATCCGCTCCCCGGTACCCCTTCCGCTATGGAACAATCTGCCCATGCGCTGGACCGTATTCGCCCTGTTGGGCCTGCTGGCGGCGTCCTCACTCGCTCAGGAAGCGGGCTGGAAGCGCTTCGAGCACGGCGACGACGGCTACTCCTGGCGGTACCTGCCCCCGGATCTGGTCGGTGGCCAGGACCTGCCGCTGGTGGTCTTCCTCCACGGCTACGGTAGCTCGCCGGAAATCTATGGCTCGTTGATCTCGTTTCCGGCCCGGGAGGCGGGCGTGGTGTTGATCGCGCCGGCCGCGATCCATTCACCCGGCTGGATACGTGGGGTCGACGAACCGACGGTGGAAGCCGCCCTGGCCGCAGTGACGGAGGAGCTCTCGATCGATCCGAGTCGGATCGGGTGGGCGGGACACTCGGCCGGTGGGGCCTACGCCATCGAGCTGTCGTACCTTGAGGCCCGGCCGGTGGCCGGGGTGTTTGCGATGGCGGCGCCGTTTCGCTCGATCGGCGCGCTCGGCAACCCCGACTGGACACCACCCCTGCGAATGTTCTACGGGACGCTCGATCAGAACTATCTGAGCGCCCTGCCGCTCTACGAGCCGCAGTGGCAGGCGCTCGGTGTGCCCTACGAGCTCGATATCCGCGAGGGCCTCGGGCACAACTCACTCGACACCGACGCGATCGAAGACGGGTTTCGCTTCCTCGCAGCACAAAGATCTCCAGCGGCCAGCTGCCGCACCACGGCCACCGCGCCGTGCCTGCTCGGCGGTCGGTTCCGCGTCGAGGTCGACTGGGCAACGGCCGATGGTGGAACCGGCGCCGCTGCGACCGTAGCCGACGGGACTTCCGCGGATTCCGCTCTGATGTGGTTCTTTCAGCCCGAGAACTGGGAGATCTTGGTCAAGGTGCTCGACGGGTGTGCGGTCAACGGCCACGTTTGGGTCTTTGCAGCGGCGGCCACCAATGTCGAGTGGACGCTGCGGGTCACCGACACGGCCACCAACCGAGTCGAAACCTGGACCAACCCACTCGGGGTGCGATCTCCCGCTTTGACCGCCACGGCAGCCTTCGCCTGCAGCAACTGAAGGCGGCGGCTCGGGTAGGATCCGCGGGTGTCGATTGGGCGGCTGGCAGCCGCGTTCTTGATCGCGTTCGTGACGAACGCAGCGGTGTCGGCGACCGAGGTCTCGCGATTGTCGGCGGTGCAGCGCGCCGCCGACGTTCCGAGCGATGAGGTACTGGTGGCCGAAGGGGCTACGATCGGCGCCATCGAGGTGATCACCCTCGACGTCTTCGATCCCAACGAGCCCAAGGAAAACCTGTGGCCCTATCGCCTGGCGAATCGGCTGCATGTCGAGACGCGGCCGTCGGTGGTGCGGCGCCGCCTGACCCTCGAGAGCGGAGATGTCTACGACCCGCGCGACCTGCTCGAGGCCGCTCGGATCCTGCGGGCGTTGCCCTCGATCTACGAGGCGAAAATCGTTCCAGTCAGGTATCACAACCGCGTCGTCGACCTGCGGGTGGTGACCCGCGACGTGTGGACCCTGGGGGTGGGCGTCGGCTTCAGTCGGGAGGGTGGCGAGAACTCCCAGAGCTTCGAGGTCAACGAGGCGAACCTACTGGGATTCGGCAAAGAGCTCGAGCTCAAGTACGAGGACGAGCCGGATCGCACGAGCTATCGGATCCGGTACTTCGACGACGGCTTCCTGGGGTCGCGCCATCAGCTCCGTCTGCTCGGATCAGACAACTCCGACGGGCACCGCTATACCCTCGATTTCGAGCGGCCGTTCTACGAGCTCGAAGATCGCAAGTCTTGGGGTATCAGGGCGGTCGACGACGAGCGCCGCGTGCGCCTCTACGCCGCCGGACGCGAGCAGGATCGGTTCTTTCGCGATGCCTCGTTTGCCGAGGTGCGCGGGGGGCTGTCCTCGGGGCTGGAGGACGGTTGGGTCCGGCGAATCTCGGCAGGGGTCGTGATCGACGAAGCGGCTTATCGGCGCGAGCGGCCGGTGATCTCGCAGAGCATTGCCAAGCCGTTCTTCGAGAGAAACTTGGCCTATCCGTGGGTGGAGCTGGCGGTGGTGCAGGACGGCTGGGTGCCTGCGGCCAACCTGGATCGCATCGTTCGCACGGAGGATGTCAATCTCGGGCTCGAGGCACACGTCCGGCTGGGCTACTCGACGACAGCGCTCGGGGCTGACCGCGATCGGTGGGTGGCGGACCTCGCTGTCTCCCGGGGCTTCCGACCCTCGCCACGGTTTCTGGTCCTGGCGGGGGCGACGGCCAACGGCTGGACGGGTGCGGACGGCTGGGAGAATGCCCTTGCGTCGGTGCGCCTGCGCGCTTACTGGCGCAACTTCGGTCGCCACAACTTCGTGGTCGCCTTCGACGGCCAGCTCGGCCGCGAGCTCGACCCGGAGCGCCAGCTCTTTCTCGGCGGCGACACCGGCCTGCGGGGATATCCGCGGCGGTTCCAGGCTGGAGATCGGCGCTGGGTGCTGACCCTCGAGCAGCGCTTCTACAGCTCGATCGAGGTCTTTCGCTTGTTCCATCTGGGGGCAGCCGTGTTCGCCGATGTCGGACGGGCGTGGTACGAAAACGGCAACCCTTATCGGGACGCCCCTGACGAGGTGCTGCGCGATGTCGGAATGGGGCTGCGCTTCGCCTCCAGCCGGTCGTCTCGCGGCGTGATGATCCACCTCGATGTCGCGTTCCCTCTCGACGGCGATCTCGACTCGGTGCAGTGGATCGTCCGATCGAGCGATTCGTTCTGAGGAGAGAAGGAAATGAGCACCTTTCAGCGGGTCAAGGGTACCCGAGACCTCCTTCCGCCCGAGACCGCCGTGTGGTCGGCGGTCGAAGATGCCGCGCGGCGCTGTTTCGGGCGCTACGGCTACCAGGAGATCCGGACGCCGATCCTCGAGCCGACCGAGTTGTTCGTGCGGGCGGTGGGTGAGGGCACCGATGTGGTCGGCAAGGAGATGTACACCTTCGCCGATCGCAAGGGTCGTTCGGTGACGATGCGCCCGGAGAACACCGCCTCGGTGGTTCGCGCCTACCTCGAGAATCAGCTGGCGGCCCTGCCGGCTCCGGTCAAGCTGTTCTACATCGGGCCCCAGTTTCGCTACGAGCGGCCGCAGAAGGGGCGCTATCGCCAGTTCCATCAGATCGGCGCGGAGCTCCTGGGTGATGCCGGGCCGTGGTCGGATGTCGAGCTGCTGGCGATGCTGACCGGCCTCCTGCAGGAGCTCGGCTTCGAGCAGCCCAAAGTGCTACTGAATACGCTCGGAGACGATGCTTCGAGGTCGTCGTGGGCGACGGCCCTTCAGGCCTATCTGACGCCTCTCGCGGATCGCTTGGGAGCCGACTCGCGACGTCGCCTCGAGACCAACCCGCTGCGGATTCTCGACACCAAACTGCCGGAAGAGCGCGAGTTGTTGCTCCAGGCTCCGGTGTTGGAGGACTTCTTGTCCGAGAGTAGTCGGAGCCATTTCGAGGGCGTGTGCAACGGGCTTCGGAGGCTCGGCATCCACTACGAGATCGAGCCGCGATTGGTGCGGGGTCTCGACTACTACACCCACACGGTGTTCGAGATCGTCGCCGAGGGACTGGGAGCTCAGAATGCCCTCTGCGGCGGGGGCCGTTACGATCGCCTGGTCGAGGAGCTCGGAGGGGCCGCAACCCCTTCCCTTGGCTTCGCGATCGGTCTCGACCGACTGATCGAGGTGCTCCCCGAGGCTTTTCGCGCGCGGATCGTTCCCCCGGCACCGGTGATGGTGATCGGGGCTCATGGCGCCGGTCCACTCGATGTCCTGGGCCTCGCCGAGAAGATGCGGCGGGCCGGCATCGCGACCGTGGCCGAGCTCGGTGGCAGGTCGCTCAAGTCCGGTTTCAAGCACGCGGACCGAATCGGTTGTCGGCACGTCGTGGTGCTCGGTGCCGACGAGATCACGGCCGGGCAGGCGACACTCAAGGACCTCGAGCGTCGTGAGCAGGAGCGTCTCGACGTTGCGGTGCTGATCGAACGATTGGCCGCGGGTGGATGAGACGACACCCCTGACGAGGGCGTTCTGCGCTCGCGATGCGCTCGAGGTCGCTCCCGATCTGCTCGGCCGGTGGTTGATTCGCGAGCACGCCGACGGCCTCGTCGTCGCGCGGATCGTCGAGGTCGAGGCCTACCGTGGACTCGACGACCCGGCGAGCCATGCCTTCAAGGGGCCGACGCCGCGCAACCGAGTCATGTTCGGGCCTCCCGGGCACCTCTACGTCTACCTGATCTACGGTGTGCACCACTGCGCCAACGTCGTCTGCGGGGACGAGGGAGTGCCGCACGCCGTGTTGCTGCGCGCGGTCGAGGTTGTCGACGGGGCACCACTTGCTGCGCGCCGCCGCGGCATTTCGCTGCCTGCTCGAAAGGGGACCCTTGCCGGCGGTCCAGGCCGACTTGGTCAGGCTCTGGCGATCGATCGGCGCGAGGACGGGGCCGACCTGCTCGTCGGAGCGGTGCGGCTGACGGCAGGTGAGCCCGTGGCGGCCGCAGGCGTGCTCAGCGGGCCCAGAATCGGAGTGGACTACGCCGGCGAGGCGGCAGCCTGGCCGTGGCGATTTGCGGTCGCCGGCTGCGCCGAGGTCTCGCATCCGCGCAGGCTCCTTCCGCCAAGGCCGCGGGAGTAGACTTCCTTCTCGCCCGGATTCACAACTCTTCAAAGAGGTTCCCGCGATGTCCCAGCCCCGGGACCCAGGACCTCCCCACCCTCAGATCGGCCAGTTGACCTCAGGAGCGGGGAAGGCGGGTCGGGCCAGCAGGTAGCCTTGGGCGTAGCGGACCCGGGCCTCGAGCACGGTGAGCAGCTCCTCGACGGTTTCGATGCCTTCGACGACGACCTTGGCGCCGACCTCGTGCCCCAGCTCGACGATCGAGCGCAGCAACTTGAACTGGGTCGATCGAGGCCGAATGCCTTGGATCAGCTGTCGGTCGAGCTTGATCACCTCGGGCTCGAGGTCGGTGATGTAGCGGAGGTTGGAGTAGCCCGCACCCAGGTCGTCGATCGCGAGCCAGACGCCCTTCTTGCGGATCTCCGCGAGCACACTGTGGCACTGATCGAAGAAGTCGATCGGCGCCGATTCGGTGATCTCGAGGCACACCTGCTGGCGCGCCAGGAACAGGGGCTCGTCTGGGCGCACCAGCCACCCGACCTCGAATTCGTAGGGATTAACGTTCAGGAAGAGCGGGCCGGGAGGTGCCAGCCTCGTCGCCTGCTTGCGGTGCAGTCGGCCCAGCTCGCCGACGCGTTTTGCATGAACCGCGGCCTCGAACATCTCGAGGGGACCTCGGAAGTAACCGTCCTTCGGCCTGGCAAGCGCCTCGTGCGCCCACGCCACCCGTCGGTGGAGGTCGACGATCGGCTGGAAAGCCAGGCCGACCTGTTCGGTGTCGACGAGCTGGTGCACCGCGGCGATGGCCGCGTCGTCGGGGGCGGGCCCCAGGACTGGTGCGCCGGTCGCCATCGGCTCAACGACGGTCGCGGGAGACGACCTGTCCGTCCACGACCACCCCAACACAGTGGCTGGTGTACTCGAACGGATCGCCGTCGAACAGGGCGAGGTCTGCGTCCTTGCCGGGCTCGAGCGACCCGACCCGATCGGCCACGCCGAGCAGGCGCGCCGCGTCGATCGTGAGCGCTTGGAGGGCTCGGTCGGCCGGCAGGCCGTAGGCCACCGCGATCGCCGCTTCGAAGAGCACGACTCGCACTTTCGGGACGTACGCTTCGTAGCCGCTCTGGAAGGCGAAGGGAATGCCCTCGCGGTCGAGCACCGCGGCGGTGGCGAAGCTGGCGTTCTCGAACGATCCGTACGCACGCGTCATCGGCGGGTGGACCAGCACTGGAGCTCCCGAGTCCCGGATCTGAGCGAGCAGCAGGGCAGCCTCGGCGCCGCCATCGATCCACAGGCGGAGGTCGAACTCGTCCGCCAATCGCAGGGCGTTGGCGAGGTCACGCGCAGTCTGGGCGAAGACCAGCAGTGGCATCTCTCCGGCGAGGACTCGCGCGAGCGTTTCCCGGGCCAGGTCGCGTGACGCGGGATCCTTGGCCGGAGCCCGCGCGGCGAGCAACTGCTGCCGCAACATCGCAACGGCTTTGCCCCGGGTGCCGGGAGAGCTCGCCCCTTCTTTCAGCGCCGAGGCGTCGAGTGTCACCGCGATGGCAGCGGCATCGCGCAGGAGTGCCTGGTCGACGGTGGAGCCGACGGTCTTGACCACCATCGTTTGCCCGGACACCAGTTCACCCGGGGCATGGCCGGTGTGGACCGTCGTAATGCCGAAACCTCGCAGCCAGCCGACCAGTGGATCGAGCGGGTTGTAAGCGTCGATCGCTCGCAAAGCGGGTTGGATCGGCTCGGAGCGTTCGAGCTGATCCTGATCGTGGTCCTGATTGAGGATTCCGGTCAGGCCGACCGTCGAACGAGCGTCGATCAGGCCGGGGGTCACGACCGCTGCCTGGAGGATCTCGATCCCGGAAGGGATGGCCACCTCCGCCGCCCGTCCGACGGCCACGATCTTGCCGTCTTTGATCAACACCACGCCGTCTTGGATGGCTTCACCGGCCATGGTGTGGACCACCGAGCCGCGCACGGCGAGCTCGACCGCCCAGCCCGGTGCTGCAGTGACGAGGGCTCCGACGAAGACCAGGACTCCCAGTCGGTTCATTGGTGGGCTCCTTCGAGGGTGCAGCACAGATAGGGTCGCAGGGGTTCCCCGGCGCCGTAGCCACCTTCGGCGTGCAGCCGATCGGCGGGATCCTCCAGGTCGAAGACCTTGGTGCCTTCGACCCAGGTTTCCTGGACGCGGGTACGCAGTGCAAAGGGATCGCCGTCGAGGATCACGAAGTCCGCGTCCTTGCCGACCTCGAGCGAACCGACGCGGTCCGCGAGATCGAGCATCCTTGCCCCGGCGAGGGTCAGCGCCTCGAGGGCCTTGTCGCGGCTCATGCCGGCCCGCACCGCGAGCGCCGCCGACCGCGCGAACAGCCGCGAGTCGGTGATCCAGTCGTCGGTGTGGAAAGCCACGTCGACCCCGGCCCGCTCGAGCACGGCCCCGGTTTCGAGCGAAAGCTCGCGGGCCTCGATCTTGCCGCCCGGGGAGTCGATCACGATCGCCGAGCAGCCAACTCCGGCTGCGGCGATTTCGTCGGCCACCTTCCACGCCTCGGAGACGTGGTGGAGCACCACGCGGAATCCGAATTCCTGCTTGAGGCGCAGGACGGTCATGATGTCATCGGCGCGATGCGTGTGGTGGTGGACCATCCGGCGGCCCTCGAGGACCTCGACCAACGTCTCGAGGTCGAGATCGCGGGCAGGGCGTTTGGTCGGGTCGGGATCCTTCAGCCGGCGCTGATAGTCCTGAGCGTCGAGAAAGGCCTTGCGCACCAGGTAGGCAGACCGACCGCGAGTGCCCGGGAAGGGCTTGTCGCGCTGCGAGTTGGTGCCGTTGGCCATCTTCAAGCCGCCGGTCGGATTGCCGTTGGCATCGAGGATCAGCAGCTCGTCGATGGTGAACGCCTCGGCGCGGCGGGTACGCAGCTTCAGGTACACCGTCTGACCGCTCGACAGGTGCCCCGAGCCGGGCATGACGTTGACCGTCGTGATGCCTCCTGCCACGGCTCGCCGGAAGCCGGGGGAGCGGACATCGATCGAGTCCATGACGCGCACGCCGGGCTGGATCGGTCCGCTGCCGTCGGCGGCGCCGACCCCCCCGATGTGGCTGTGGGTATCGACCAACCCCGGGACAATGGTTTTCCCGGAGAGGTCCACGACCTCGGCGTCCCGCGGGTAGACGATCTCGTCGCGCGCCCCAATCGCGCTGATCTTGCCATCGACCACAACGAGGACGCCGTCCTCGATGGCCGGGCCAACCACCGGCAGCAGGCGCGCACCAACAAATGCTCGGGTCTCCGCGGTGGCGGCTGCCGGGATCAGGAAGGTCGCGAGCAGCACGCTCGAGCAACACGTTCTTCGCATGCGCGCATGCTAGCAGGGTCCAGCCGCGGAATGAGCCTGGGGACGCTGCCCGCGCGGGCGTACGGCAGGCGCTCAGAGGATGCGGACCCGGGACCTGGGACCCGGGATCCGGAGGGGAGACCGGCCGACGGACTTGATTTCATCCTCCGGGGTGCACCGGGCAACTGCTACGATCCACTGGTGTCATCGCCGCCGCCGGGCTCAGCAGTACGCACCGCTACCTTGGCCCTGGTTCTGGCCAGTTGTCTGTTCGGCGTGATGGCATTTGCGGCGAAGCTGGCCTCGCCTCGAATCGGGGGTGCCCAGATCGCGATGGTGCGCTTCGGCCTCGGCGCCTTGCCCTTCCTTCTGGTGCCGCGATGGCGGCGCTCGGCGATCACGATCCAGCGGTGGGATCTGCTGCTCTACCGCGGCCTGTTCGGCGGCGTAGCGGTCTTGCTGTTTTTTCTGGCGATCGAGCACATCCCGGTCGGGATGGCGTCGTTGCTCAATTGTGTCGGGCCGGTGTTTGCCGTGGGTTTTGCGGCGATGTTCCTCGGCGAACGCCTGGACCCGCGTGTGATCTGGCCCGCAGCGACCGCGCTCGGGGGCGTAGTGCTGGTAGTCCGGGGTCGCGTCGATGGTGCGCCGCTGGTCGCCGGGGTCGGGGTCTGGGAGCTCGCGGGACTCGCGTCAGCGGTACTGGCGGGAGCTGCCGTGGCCTCGATTCGAGCTGCTCGCCGGACCGAAGGGTCATGGTCGATCTACGCGAGCTTCACCCTGTTCGGCCTGGTTGTGACTGCACCGATGGCCCTTGCTCGGTGGGTCACACCCGGCGGGCTCGAGCTGGTGTGGCTGCTGGTCGTGGCGATCACCTCGCTGGTTGCCCAGATGCTCATGACGTGGGCGTACCGCTGGGTCGACAACCTCAAGGCGGGGGTCATCGCCCAGCTCGCTGTGGTGGTGGCGACGGGGTTCGGTGTGGTGGTTTTGGGCGACCGATTCTCAGGCCAACAACTCCTTGGTGGAGCTCTCACCCTCGGTGGGGTGTTGGGGGTAGTGGCCCTGGGAGCACCGCCGATGCCCAACCCGGGCGCCGATCGCCGCGGCCCTGCCGACGACCCACCGGTGGCACCTCCCAACCCCTAACCCCGAACGCCCTA
The DNA here is from genome assembly GCA_964599475.1 of uncultured Thermoanaerobaculia bacterium. Taxonomy (GTDB): domain Bacteria; phylum Acidobacteriota; class Thermoanaerobaculia; order Multivoradales; family CAZRFU01; genus CAZRFU01. Next base: position 30,896 of record CAZRFU010000029.1, on the reverse strand, counting down.
CCGGCCCTGCTCGCCACCGAACAACATCTCCAAGCCGAAGCGTACCGACCAGACCAGCTCGCGGGAGTCTTCGCGATCGAGCCGGCGCCATCCCACACCAGGGGAGACCTCGGCGAAGAGCCAGTCGCGCAGGAAGCGCCGGCGGTGAATCACCGCAAAGCCGTATTCCTCGATGGCCACCGGCGCGTCGGTCTCGCCGAAGGCAAGCGCGCGGTAGGCGAGGGCTCTGCCGCTCCCCAGATCCTGGAAGACGGTGTAGCTGGCGACGTACTCGATCCCGTCCGTCTCCTCTGCGAATGTCCCGCTGACTGCAAAGCGGGCGAGCAGGCGATCGGAGAGGATCCTCTCGTAGTCGGCCGCCGAGGTCAGGCCCCAACCCTTGGCATTGCGCCAGAAGAAGGTCTGCCGCCAGCGCCACAGTTGCTCGTCGTCGAGGAGGACGACCCCCCGCAACCGTGCCCGGACGAAGGGGTCGAGAGGAAAGCGCACACGAACACCCGCGTCGACGTCCGCACGCAGTCTCGTCGTCCGCAAAGGGTTGTATCCGAGCCCGATCAGCCACTCGTCGTCGGTCTTCTGGAGCGCCTCCGGTAGGCGATCGAAGCGCTGATCGCGGTCGGCGGTGAAGTCGTCGATTTCTGTGCGGCCCACCAGTGCGTTCCAGCGGTTCTTCATCCGCGGCAGGGGGATGCGCGCGCGCAGCTTGAGCGAGGGGTCGAACCCTTCGGCCTCGTCATAGCCGAGGCCCATCAGCAAGCGCCCCTCGAGCACATCCTCGCCGTCCTCGAGGTCCTCGCTGCTGAGAGTGCGTCGCTCACCGAAGAACGAGTCGAACCAGTTGGCAGCGGAGCACACGGTGCGGAACACACCTCGCCGCATGCGCGTGGCCCAGAACGCCTCCTGCTCGTGGGGCGGCACGCAGGGCTCGAGCGTTTCGTCGACTCCTGACTCCTCGGCGGCCACAGGTTCGGCCGCCGCGGCCGGAACCTCGGCGGGAGGCTCCGGCTCGGGCTCCTGAGCCCACGCTACGACCGCCGGGACCCAGGCGATCCCAAGGACGAGCACGCAGGGCAGACAACGTCGGATCACCACCTTGGATGGGCAGTATACCGACGAGCGTGGCCTGTCGTCAGCACGTTATCGCCGTGCTCCCAGCAGCTCGTCGAGAAGCCACTTGGCCCGATCTCGTCCGGTGACCTCCAAGGTCCAGAGCAGGTAGCGCACGTCGACCGAGACGTTGCGGGCGATGCGTGGGTCGTAGCCGAAGTCGTTGGCGATGTTCTCCCACACCCGGTCGAAGTTCAGGCCGACCAATCGGCCTTGGCCGTCGAGCACCGGGCTGCCGGAGTTGCCACCGGTGGTGTCGGCGGTGGCAAGAAAGCCGATTGGGACGTCACCCAGCGCCGGGTCGTTCCACCGGCCGCGCAGCATCGGATCGGCGGCGGCGGCGCGGATGGTCGCCGGGGCGTCGAAGGGATCCTCGCCGGTGTGTTTCGCCAGGAGGCCGGCGAGCGTGGTTTGGGGCAGCGCCAGCACCCCGTCGCGTGGCGCGTAGCCGCGCACTCGACCGAAGGATAGGCGCAGGGAGCCGTTGGCGTCGGGATCGAGCGGCCGGCCGAGGGCCGCGGCCATGCCCCGGCGCCACACCGGTCGGAGGCGCAACTCGGCCCCTTGGCGCCGTTCGTCGCGCTCGCGCTTGAGCTCGAGCTCTGCCTCGAGAGCAATCGCGAGATTCAGGATCGGATCATTCAGGGCGCCGAGTTCCGCCGAGCTCAGATCGAGCATCGCCAGTCGCCGGTCGAGATCAAAGACCTGCGAGGTGGTGACCATGCCGTGGACCTTCTGTGGCTCGTCGAGGCCGCGCAGGGCCGGTACGTCCCGCTGCGGGCCGAGGGCGGCGGCTCGGCGCGCGAGGTCGACGATCAAAGCGGCCTCGGTCGGAGCGTGGAGCCGCTTCTGCGCGGCGGTGAGCTGGTCGACGAGGCGGCTGCGGTCGCGGTCGCGGTAGTCTTTGCGGCGCTCGAGGTCGGGCTTCGGTCTTTCGGTGGCCCAACGGACCAGGTCGATTGCAGCGTCGAGCAGCAGCGGCCCGGCGGTGGCCTCGACCAGGAGGCGGTCGCGCTCGAGTGTGGTTCGGGCCGTGGCGGCGAGCGCCGCCAGGCCCTCGTGGGCTGCCACGACCGCCGGCGCCTTGGCCTCAGCCCAGGCCAGCACCTCCGCTTCAGCCCGACGTCGACGCTCGATCAGCCCCCGCGCCGTGATTGCCTCGAGTTGGCCGCGGGCGTTCTTCTCGCGGTTGGCGAGGGTCTTCAGTCGGCTGGCCAGGGCGATGCGGGCGCCGTCGTCGTCGGATCCCGCGGCCGTCATGATCTCGATCCAGTCGGCGTAGATCCGCGCTCGAGTCGCGAACCGACCGTCCACCTCGAGTTGCGCTTCGTCGGCGATGAGCGAGCGGAAGGTCAGGCCGGGGTAGCCTGCCAGCATTACCGCGCTCTCGACGGATACTCCCTCGGTCGACACCGAAAAGAACTCGTCCGGCCGCCAGGGGCGATTGTCGGCGGCATGCGGCGCGGGGCTGCCGTCGGCCGCGGCCCAGATTCTCAGCACGGCAAAGTCGCCGGTGTGACGCGGCCACGACCAGTTGTCGACCTCGCCGCCGTATTCGCCGATCGCCCGCGGCGGTGCCCAGACGAGGCGCACGTCGGGGAACTCGAGCGTCTCGACGAGCACGTACCGCACGCCGTCGTCGTGCACCACGAGCTCGCACCGACGGCCCGGGCGCTGCTCGCACTCGGTGACGAGGGCGGCTCCCAGACGGTCGAGGCGTTGGGCTCGAGCCCGGTCGTCGCTCTCGGCGGCAAGTGCTGCCTCCACCTCCTCGGTGACATCGCGGAACGACCAGGGCACGCGGGCTCGGGTGCCCTTGCCGGGCAACTCCGACTCGAGGTTGCTCGCCAGGAAACCGTTGGTGATGAGGTCGTTGTCGGGACTGCTGTGCTGCTGGATCAGCCCAAAGGCACAGTGGTGGTTGGTCAGCACCAGCCCCGCGGGCGACACCACGCCGGCTGAGCAGCCGCCGACCTGCACGGCCGCGCGCAGGAGTCCCTTCTCACCGTCCCAGAGCGTCGCCGGGGGCACTTCGACACCCGCCTCGCGGAGCCAGTCGGGTCGGTGTTCCAAGATCTGGTCGGGGGTCCACTTGCCTTCGCTCGCGCCGAGCATCGTGGGAACCAAGACCAACGTCGACATCAGTTTGTGCATCACGACACCTCGCGGAATGAGAGAAGGGTTGCCGAAGGCAGCCAAGGCTAGCAGGCAGGTCACTGCTGCGCTACGGACCGGCCGGGCGATTGCGGCCATAGCGCTCGTGCGCTTCGGCCATGTCGCCGGCAGCGATTGCCGCTGCGAAGGAGAGCTCTCCGGCCAGCACGGTTGCTGCGACGATCTCGGCGAACCGTCTGGCCCTGTCCGCTCCGCGACAGTCGAGCAGCGCCAGGCATTCGGCCGCGGTGCCGACGCCGGTCCCACCGCCGACGGTGCCGACGGTCAGGGAAGGCAGCGAGACGGACGCCCGGAGCCCATCCTCACCGGCGGGCTCGAACACCGTCATCGCCACCGCAGCGTTGGCGACGTTGGCGACGTCCTGGCCGCAGGCGATCAGGAGGGCAGCCAGGGCGTTGGCGACGTGGCCGTTGACTCCGAGTGTGCCCGAGGAGATCTGGCCTACTGTGGTCCGACTCCACAAGGCCAGCATACGAGCCGCGTCCGTGCCCAGCACCGCCCGCAACACGGTGCGTGGCAGGACGACCTCGGCCGTGACCGACTTGCCCTTGCCGCCGGCGAGCAGGGCTCCGGCCGGCCGCTTCTCGCCGCTGGCACCCGAGAACACCAGGAAGGCCTCGGCTCGTCCGAGCTCGACGATCTTGCGGCAGGCGGCGTCGGTGGCTCGGACCACCATGTTCATGCCGCTGGCGTCGGCGGTAGAGTAGCGAAAGGTAGCCAGCACGGTGGCGCCGAGCACGCGCGGCAGGATTGAGACCAGACGCCCGTGCCGGGTGGTCGACTCTGCCGCGGCGACCAGCTCCGGGGGCATGGTCTCGAGCCACTCGGCGAGTGCGATGGCCCGGTCGAGATCACCGCAGGAGAAGCTCGGCGTCACCTGATTGGTGTCCTTGACCACCCGGCTCGAGGCCCCGCCGGCGCGGGTGATCGCGATCGCTCCACGTTCGATCGAGCGCACCAGAGCCCCTTCGGTGGTTGCCAGCGGGACGTAGAGGACATCCTCCCAGCCGCTGCCGCGGACGTGCAGGGGGCCCGAGAGTCCTACCGGCACCTGGGCCACGCCGATCGGATTCTCGATGTTTCCGACCATCGCCGTCGCCGGAGTTGGCGCGCCGGCGAGGTGGGGGAGAGCAACGCCGACGCGCTCACGGATCCATTGCCGTCGCTCCGCGACAGTTTGGTCTTCGTGCTCGCGGCCGGCGAAACGTGGAATCAAGGGTGGGCGTTCAGGTGTCATGGCTTCTCGTACCCGGCTCGTCGCTTGGCGCTGGCGATACGCCGGTCGTTGTCGTCGACCGACATGGCCGACGCTGCGCCGGCTCGCGGCAGCTGGGAGGACCGGTACCACGGGTAGGCCTCGGTGCGGGTGTGGGCGAAGTTCTGGTGGCCGCGGCGCACCGAACGTTCGTGGCGCAGCGCGCCGACGTCGATCACGGTGGCAACGATCTTCTCTCCCGGGCCGGGATCCGCCTGCGCGAGGATCCGTCCGTCGAAATCGACCACCATCGATCCGCCCGGCCAGGAGAAGGGCGGGTAATGCGACAGGCTCGCGGCCTGATTGGAGGCGACGACGTAGGCCACGTTTTCGATCGCTCGGCAGCGGTTGACCACCGACCACCAGTCCATCGGGGCTGTTGCACCCCATGGGTCCATGTAGGCCGAGACGCGAATCAGCACTTCGGCGCCATTGGCGGTCAACTGGCGTAGCGCCTCGGGAAACAGCCAGTCGTAGCAGATCGCGACTCCGAGGTTGCCGATCGCAGTCTTGGCCACGGGGAAGAGCTCGTCCTCGTAGTCAGGCAGATCGTGGGGGCTGGTGTGGACCTCCCAGGGGATCCAGGGATTGACCTTGCGG
>CAZRFU010000029.1:0-25749 GCA_964599475.1 uncultured Thermoanaerobaculia bacterium | reverse complement strand
GATCCCCTCCGGACCGATGAGGCAGGTGGTGTTGAAGACCACGCCGGGGTACCTCGGGTCGCGCTCGAGGAAGGTGCCGGTCTGGATGTAGACGTCGTGCTGCGCGGCCTTCGCGACGTAGCGCTCGGTGTGTTCGTTGGGGAGCTCGACTGCGAGGCGCCGGTCGAGCTCCGCCGGGGTCGCGTAGATCGGGGCCGCGTGCGCGAACTCGGGGAAGACCACCAGGCGGACCTGGAAGAAGGGGGCGTACCCCACGACCGCAGCGTCGACCATCTCGAGCATGCGGCCAACGCGCCCCGCGATCTCGCTGCGGTCCCGTGGGTTCGGAAAATCGGTTTGGCAGGCGGCGACGCCGTAACGCAGGTCCATCGTCCTCGTGTGCTCCTTGTTGGCCTTCAGTCCTTCAGGAGGTCGGCCGCCGGTGCGAGCCGGCCGGTGCGGTCAGGGGAGAAGGTGGGTCGTGCGCCGGGCGCAACCACCAGCGATCGGTTCAGCACCAGCGCCGGGCGGGTGTTGTAGATCTCGCGGGAACGCAGCACGTCGGGGTCCTGCGGGTCCGGCTCCGGGTAGCTCTTCATCGCGCGGAACGGCAAGGGTTCGACCGTTTGGCTGGCGATGGTGTTGGCGTCGGCATCCTTGGCCCAACCGTCGACGCGCAGCACCCAGTCGCGCTGCCAGCCCGGCGGCAAGGGGGGCAGCGACGCGGCGTCGAAGAGCAGTCGCAGCTCATCGCCCGAGCCCATCACCACCAGCTGATCGTCGGCGTCTTGCAGCAGCGGCACGACATCGCCGAAACGGGTGTAGAACCCGGGAGTTGGGTTCCACATCGAGGTGGGGGAACGGTCGGCGTACACGAACGACTCGGGCTGGCGCCGCTCCGGATCGACGACCACCCGAGCAAACCCGGCAAAGCGCAGGTCGGCCTTCCAAGGGAGCAGTCGCGTTTGTGTGACCTCGGGCTCGCGACTGCCGCTGGCGAGGAACACCTGGTCCCACGAGACGCAGAGGTTGGTGCGGATGCGAATGGTCCGCTCGCGGCCGGTGAAGACGCCGCGCAGATCGACGACGATGGTCTTGGGTTTGCCCGCCGGGATGCCCATGTCGGCGACCGCGGTGCGCCACACACCGTCGTCGCCAAGGACCTCGAGCGCCGGAAACTGGAGCTCGCCGCCCGGAGTCTGGGCCGCGCCGAGAAAGGTCGAACCGTCGGCCCAGTCGACCCAGCCCGCCAGCACCAGGATGAGGTCGTTGGGCTCGACCGCGTCGTCGAAGCTGAGCTCGAGGAAATGAGGCTCGGCGATCCCCGAACGGGTCCGCGCGAATCCGGCGGGCGCGCGCCCGTCGCGGGTCAGGACCAGGTCGAGCACGTCGTTGCCCTGGTGATCGCGAGCGGCAATCGGTCGGATTGGTCTCTCGACTCCGTAGAGCACGAGCTCGTGCGGGAACGGCGGGCCCTGGAACTTGTCGTTGACGTAGAGGTCGATCCCCTCCGGGCGGTCGAGGGCGAGGAGCTCGATGCGGTCGAGATAGGCAACTTCGCGCAACTCCTCGACGATACGGATCTCGAGGTTGCCGTCGCGTTCGACCAGGGCGTCCGCTGGAATCTGGATGTGCTCGTCGTGATCGACCGGGAAGGACGTGCCATCTCCCGCCGACGCCCCCAGGGGGGCCACCCCGAGCACGTCGGTGATGAAGCGGAAGCCATCGCCGTCGAAGGTGTAGATCATCGGGCAGGACCCGGAAAGCCGTTGGGCCTCCTGTACCTCGAGCGCGGCATCAACCGCGACATCGGTCTCATTCTGAACCAGGCCGTTGGCCCAGGTGATCCGCACGGTGTCGACGGTGGTCAGGGCGCCAAGACCGAAGTGCAGCGGCCCACCGTCACTGACCAGCTTCTGGTAGTGGCGTCCGGCCCGCACCTCGACCACCGAGCCCGGCGCGAGGCGAAGGTTCTTGCGCCCTTCGAGGCTCACCGTGAGTCCGTGGTGGGGCTGCGACTGACGGTTGAGAGCCAGCTGCAGTCGGCCGTCCGTGGTCACGGTGACGAGGTCGGCGCGGTGGTCGCGATCGAGGTCGGCGGCGAGCAGCCACCGCGGTTCTCCGAGCTCCGTCGGCCAGGGAGTCGACGGGGCCTCGGCTCCGCGATCAACCCCGACCGAGGTCAACAGATCGCGAGTCCCGCGGTTGTCGAGGTCGGCCAGGACGGGATTGGCGCGGCTGGCGGCAAGCACCGCCGGGGGGGCAAAGTCCGGGCGTTGATTGCGCCACCAGCGGATCGTGTCAGCGCTGTGCTCGAGCACGTCGGTGCGGCTGTCGCCGTCGACATCGATGGCCAGCAGTGAGTCGGCGTCGGCGGCGTTGATCGCGAGCTCCTGCGCCTCCCAGATGCCGGCGAGGCGATCACGGTAGAGCACCACGCTCCCGTCGGTGCGCACGGTGAGGAGATCGCGTCCCTGACTGTCGGGCTCATAGTCGAGCACTACGGCGGTGGTGACCGCGCCCGAAAGGAACGGGAACGGCACGGGCTCCCAGCTCGGCAGCGCTGACTCCGGTCCGACGCCGTTGTTGCGCAGCACTACCGCCGTGGTGCCCAGGATCACCAGGTCGAGGTCGTAGTCGTGGTCGACGTCGAGCCACACCATGGTGGCAACCCGGTGCTCCGGGCCCCACGCCCTTGCAGCGACCGCACCGAAGCCCGAGTCGAGCTCCAATCCGCCGCCGGCATCCTGGACCAGCAGGTATACGGCGTCGGCCGCGGCAATGGCGACGTCCGAGTCGCCGTCGTTGTCGATGTCGGCGAGGGCGAGGTTCTCCGCAGCGGGCAGGTCTTCGGGCCCGAGGTGGCGTCGACTGCCGTCGAGAGCAATTGCCCACAGCCCCGAGTCCCGATCGGCGAGCAGGATCTCGGTCGCGGCGTCCGGCTGGTGCAGCAACGCTATCCCGGCAGCATCGACTGCGGTTGCCAGCTCGCTGATCTCGAGCTCAAGGCGCTCTGCCGGCGGTGGCGGCGTGAGTGGGCCTTCGATGTCCTCGCACAGCTCGGCCCAGTAGCTCCAGTCGAGATCTTCGGGCACCGCGTCGTCGTCGTTGATCGCCTTGAGCTCGCGGAACCGCGCCATCGCCTGGTCGGCCGCCGGTTGGCGTCCGAGTTGGCGGTAGGTCGCAGCGAGCTGGAAGTGGGGGCCGGCGAGATTGGGAGCGAGGGCGCTCGCCCGCTCGAAGGCGGCGATGGCCTGCTCGAGGTTGCCGTCGAGCTTGTCGAGCAGCCCGAGGTTGAACCAGGACACCGGCTCGTCAGGGATGAGCCGGAGCAGACCTTCGAACTGGCTCCGGGCCTCGTCGCGTCGCGACTCGTTCTTGTAGGCAATGGCGAGGTTGAAGTACGAATGGGGCAACGAAGGATCGCGGCCCTGGACCTGCTCGAGCTCGGCGACGCCGGCAGTGGTCTGGCCGACCCGCAGCAGAGCCATGGCGTAGTTGGCGTGGTCACAACTCGAGCCGGGGTCGATCTGCCAGGCTTGGCGAAGGACCTCGACGGCTTCACTGCGGGTGGTGGGGTTCTCGTAGAACGCCTTGCCGAGGTTGCGCAGCCGCGCCCTCTCGGCCAGTTCTTCCTTCGAGATCGTCGGCGGAGCCGGGCTGCGGCAGGCCACACCCACGAGCACGGTGATCAGGATCAGGGCAGTTGCCCAGGCACCTCCTCGTGGTGCACCCCGGGGGATGAACATGAGGAGGGACCAGGGGCCAGGTACCGGGGACCCGTCGGAGTGCGGGGTGGTTCCCCCCGAGTGGGTCCGCCTCCCACTCGGGTCCCTGGTCACCGGTCCCGGGTCCCGGGTACCCATTCTCTGAGCAGTTGCCCATCCACCCTCCGTGGTGCACCCCGGAGGATGAAAATCAAGCCCGCCGTTCGGTCTCCGTTCCGGCCGGGTCCCCGGTCCCGGGTCCCGGGTACCCATTCTCTGAGCAGCGCGCTTCACTGGCCCTCCCCCTCGACCAGGGCGAGGATCCGATCGACACCCGCTACCGGGAAACGTTCGACCGTGCCGCTGGGCCAGCGGACCTCGACCACGTCGACGCGGTTGCTCGCACCCAGGCCGAAGTGGGCGGTCAACGACGAGGCGCTGGCGTAGCCGTTGCCGCCGTTGACCTCGCGGATGAGGGTGCCGCCGGCGGCCTCGACGCGGATGCGGGCGCCGATGGCGTTGCGATTGGAGCGAGTCCCCACCAGCCGCACACCGAGCCAGTGGTGCCGGGTCGTCGATGCCCCTTGGTACAGCAACGCTTGCTGGTCGACGTTGCTCTGGTAGAAGTCGAGTCGACCGTCGCGATCGAAGTCGCCTACGCCGATGCCGCGGCCCGTCGAGATCGTTGTCGACGCCCGCCAGACGGCCGATCTCAACGAAGGTGCCGTCGCCGGCGTTGTGGAAGAGCCGCTGCTTCTGGTATCCGCTCCAGCTCATGGTGCCGATGTCGGGGTAGGACTCGAGCCGCGAAAAGTCGACCCCGGGCTTGAGGATCGTCGTGTCGAGCAGCAGCGGAATGTAGTCCTGCTCGGGATCACGCGAGCGCAGGCCGTTGACCACGAACAGGTCTTCCCAACCGTCGTTGTCCCAGTCGCCGAACTTTGCAGCCCAGCCCCAGTCGGTGTCACAGGTGCCGTTTTCGCGCGAGACGTCGAGGAACCTGCGCCCGCCGAGGTTGTGCCAGAAGAAGTTGCATTCCTTCATGTAGTCGTCGGTGATGTTGGTGACGTAGATGTCGAGGCGGCCGTCGCGATCGGGGTCTCCCATGTCGACGTTCATGCCCTTGCGGGTGTCGAAGCCGCCGAGTGAGGCCGAGGTCGAATCCTCGAAGGTTCCGTCGCCGCGCCCCCAGAGTACCCGGTCGGTGCCGAAGTCGCCGGCGACGTAGACGTCCTGGAAGCCGTCGTCGTCGAGATCGGCATGACCGATGTCGAGCGACCAGCCGCGCAAGTCGGCGAGGCCGGCACGCCGAGTTTCATCGCGAAAGCCCCGCCCGCCGTCGGGAAGCGCGACGTTGCGGTAGAAGGTCACCCCGCCGCCGTTGTCGGCGCGGTCGAGGTCATTGGGCAGCACCGAGGACGTTTCGAGCCGGGTCAGGTCGATGGGAGCGAAGTAGTTGGCCAACATCAGATCGAGGTAGCCGTCGCCATCGGCGTCGAAGGCGACGGTGCCGATGGTATTGCCGAACAGGTCGAGGCCGACCGCCTGAGCGATCTCCTCGAATCGCGGCGGGCTACCGCCGAGGTTGCGGTACAGCAGCGGAGCTCCGAAGCGGCCGACGTAGAGGTCGAGGTTGCCGTCGTTGTTGTAGTCGAGCCACAGCGCGTCGGCGACGATGGCGTGGGCGTCGTTGCCGCCGCTGAGCCCAAGGGCGCCCTCCACTTCGACGAACCGGACGGGTCCACCGATCGGGGAGTCGTTGCGCCACAGGCGATTCTGGGCACCGAGAGCGGAGTCCGTGACGAACAAGTCGTCGTCGCCGTCACCGTCGTAATCGCCCACCGCCACCCCGCCGTGGGTGAACATTTCCAGGACTTCCGCCTTCGGGCCGCCAAAGCGGCGGGTGCGATGGATGAAGTTGATCCCGGCTGCTTGCGAGACCTCCTCGAAACGCACCGCAGTGTCGGTCGACCTGGCCCTGCCACCGAGCACAGCAGGGGTGTCGACCACCGTGGTGGGTGTGCCGAAGATCTCGCCGAGGTCGGTGGCGACCCGACGGTTGGGATCAAATCGCTCCTCGAAGAAGGCCTCGAGTGTGCTGCGCGCATGGTGCTGCAGGCGCGTCGTGAGCTCGGGATCCTCAGGGTACCGAGTGGCGCCGTCGCGCCAGATCTGCACGGCGCGATCGACGTCACCGAGGCGCCAGTGGCCATCGCCGAGTGCCGCCCAGGCGCGGCCATGGTACGGCCGCACCGGTTCGTCCGCGGCGAGGGCGATAGCCTGTTCCAGATCGGCGATGGCGTCGGGCACCCGGCCGAAGATCGGCGGCCAGAACAGCAGAGCGTTGCCGCGGGAGTAGCGACCGAGCCAGCTTTCTTCGACCTCGAGCGCGCGAGTGAAGAGTCCGAGAGCCGTGTTGGCCTGGATCACCTGGGTGATGGCACCTTCGAGCGGGATTCGGTCGACGTGGGCGAAAGCGAGGTTGAGCAGCAGGTTCGGCGCGTCGGGCTGGCGTTCGGACAGTCCGCCCAGGAAGAGCAGGGCACGCTCGTAGCCGGCCGAGTCGCGGCCGCTGGTGGCGATGACGACCTGGCGGTAGTCGGCGCCGAAGCGCAGGTTGTTCGGTTCGAGCTCGAGCGCACGCTCGAGCCGGGAGATGGCCACCTCGGCCTCACCTCGAGCGAAGGCATCGACACCTTCCCGGTACGCTGCGAGGCCGGCCGCTCCTTCGGCCCCCTCGCCGAGGTCGGGGAGTGCCGAGCCAGCGTCGTCGGTGGCGATCGCCACCGCGGCGAATCGGGCCCAGACCTCGGGCGGGGCGGTGACCGCCTGGGCACGGCGCCGTTCCGGGATCGGCGCGGGTCCACCGAGCAGGGTAGCTTGGCCCTCGATCAGCCGGTAGTGCCGGCCGACCGGGAGGTCCGCGAACTCCTGACGCAGACCCGAGGGCCACACCACCACCAGCGCCTCGACGCGTTCGGCCCGGTCGAGCCCGAAGTGGAGCCGCTTGCTCGAGGTGCTGGCAAAGCCGTTGCCGCCGTCGACGAAGTCGAGTTGCGCACGGCCGTCGGCGACGATCCACACGCGGGCGCCGACGGCGTCGCGGTTGGATTCCCGCCCTTCGAGCTCGAGCCCGATTGCGGGACGCCCGGTGGGCTGCGCGTTGCGCCACAGCTGGGGTGGCTTGCCGGCGTTGGTGACGAATAGGTCGGGGCGGCCGTCGCGGTCGAAGTCGGCGACGGCGATGCCGCGGGAGTCGAGCTCGGCGTCGAGCCCGTGGCGGCCGGCGACCTCGACGTAGGTACCGCGATCGTTGCGGAACAAGACGTTGCGCTGATAGCCAGAGAGCGACTTGGTGCCGATCGGCGGCCACGAGCGGGCATCGGCGAGGTCGATCGACGGGTCCTGGATGATCTCGAAGATGTCCTTGACGTAGTTGTCGGCAGGATCGCGCGAGCCCGAGACCCAACCGTTGGCCACCATCAGATCGAGCCAGCCGTTGTTGTCGTAGTCGAGGAACTTCCCGGCCCACCCCCAACCGGTGTCGCGGGCGCCGACCTCGCGGGCGACGTCGACGAAACCTCGTCCCTCGTCGTTGTGCCAGAGGAAGTTGCCTTCGTTCATGTACTCGTCGGTGATGTTGGTGACGTAGATGTCGAGCCAGCCGTCGCGCTCGAAATCGCCCCACTCGACGTTCATGCCCTTCTTGGTGTCGACCCCGATGGTGTCGGCGCTGACATCGTGGAAGACCCCGCCGTCGTTGCGCAGGAAGTGGTCCGTGCCGAAGTCGGCCGCGAGGTACAGGTCGTCGTCACCGTCGTGATCGGCGTCACCGTGCCCGAGGTCGAGCATCCACCCGGAAATCTCGCCGAGACCAGCCTCGGCGGTGGCGTCGACGAAGGTGAGCCGGCCCTCGTCTGCCCACAGGTTGCGGTAGTAGGTCACCCCTCCGCCGTTGCGTGCGGTCTCGAAACTCTCGGGGAAAAAACGTGGTGTTTCCGGGTCGAAGAGATCGACCGGGGCGAAGTAGTTGGCGAGGAACAGATCGAGGTCGCCGTCGCGATCGGCGTCGAAGCAAATCGCCTCGATCGAGTTGAGTCGGCGCGGGGCGATTCCGGCGGCGGTCGAGACCTCCTCGAACGCGAGCTCGCCGGTGGCCGATCGTTGGTTCTCAAACAACAGTGTTTGGCCGAAGCGCACCAGCACCAGATCCGGGTCGCCGTCGTTGTCGAAGTCGCAGAACAGCGACGACGCCGAGGCGTTGCGGGCGTCGTTGCCCTGGGCGACTCCAGCCTCGGCGGCGATGTCGGTGAAGGTGAAGTCGCCTTCGTTGCGGTACAGTCGGTTCAGCCCGCGGTCGTTCGACACGGTGAAGTAGACGTCCTCGAAGCCGTCTCCATCGACATCGGCAACCGACGCCGTGGCGCCGAGGGCAGTGTAGCCCTGCATGATTTCGGCGTAGGGATTGTCGAAGACCCGGTTCTGGTGAGGGGCGTCGACACCGGCGCGGGCGGTTCGGTCTTCGAACCAGCCGCGTTCCTCAGCGGGCTCCTCGCGGCCTGAACCGGCACGCCGAGTCACCAGGAACCAGCTCGCCAGCCCTACCAGTGCCAGCCCGATCGTGACCTTGGTCGCGGCGTGCATTGCGGGGCGAGACTACCAGCCCCGCCCGCTTCCTGATAGATTCGTGCGCACACTCGATCACCTTGCCGATCACTGGGGAATGGAGATGCGTTGGAAGTCCCTCGCGTACCTTGTTTTGTTCACGAGCCTTGGCACCGCGGGTGCCGGGGCGGATGCGTGGGAGCCGCTCGATCCCGAGCTGCTGGCCCTGAAGGCGCCGAAGCTCGACCCCGAAGCCGACGCCGAATACCTGCTGCGGCGGGTGCGGATCGAAGACAAGGTCTTGAGCGCAGGCGAGCAGCTGGTCTTGATGCGCTCCAACTACGTTCGCCTCAAGATCTACACCGAACGGGGCAAGGAAAAGCACAGCGTCGTCGACCTGCGTGCGGTCGACGATGGCCGGATCTCGGGACTTCGCGCTCGCACGATCCTTCCGGACGGCAAGATCATCGAGGTCGAGAAGGCCGACATCTTCGAGCGCGACGTCAAGCGGGCGAACGGGGTCGAGACGCGGCAGCGCTCCTTCGCGCTGCCCGGGGTCGAGGTCGGCGCCGTGGTCGAATACCAATGGACCATCGCCGAGGACGACACCTGGTCGAACAATCTTGCGCTGCTGCTGCAGGCCGACGAGCCGACCTGGAAGGTCGAGTTCGAGCTCAAACCGATCGATTTTGCAAAGACCCGCTTCTCGCGATCCTTGACGATGCGGTCGAGGTGCTTCCAGTGCAACCACGACGGCTGGAAGCGCACCAATGTCGGCTGGTTCGGCACCAGCTTCGAGAATGTCCCGGCCTTCCGGGAAGAACCGTTCATGCCGCCCGAGGAACGGCTGCGCTCGTGGATTCTGGTCTACTACACCGAGCTCGTCGAGGACGACGTCGAGCGTCATTGGAAGAGCTACGGCAAGGACTTGTTCGCGAGCTACGAACGAGAGGCCAAAGCTGACGCGGCGATCACCAAGGCCGCCAACGAGATCGTCGCCGGCGCCACCACGCCGGCGGAGAAGGTGTTGCGGCTGGTCAACTTCTGCCGCACCAAGATCAAGAACGTCTACCACCCGACTTCAGGCATTTCCACCGCCGATCTCGGCAAGCGCAAGCCGTCGGAGAAGGCCTCCGAGACCCTCGCCCGGGGAATGGGAACCGGACGGGAGATCCAGCGCCTGCTGATCGCGTTGGCGACCGCAGCGGGCTTCGAGGCGCGGCTGACGAGGGTTGGGTCTCGCGATGACTATCCGTTCGAGAAGGAGTTCCGCCACGACGCCTTCCTCAGCCGCGACAGCGTGGCGATCAAGGTGGATCACGAGTGGCGGTTCTTCGACGGTGCGGATCCCTTCGTCGAGCCGGGGATGTTGACCTGGCAGGAGGAGGGGACCACGGCCCTGATCGCGGATCGGCACGGCCCGGAGTTCGTGACCACACCACGATCACCCCCGGAACGGACCCAGCGATTGCGGCTGGCGTACTTCACCCTGGCCGAGGACGGCTCACTGAGCGGAGACGTCGAGGTCACTGAGACCGGATTCTTCGCCTTTGGCCGCAAGTGGGATCTGGCGCGCAAGACCGCTGCGGAACGGGCCGAAGCCCTCGAGCGGGAGCTCATCGAGTGGTTCCCCACCGCATCCGTCGAAGGGCTCGAAGTCGGCGGCGTCGACGACGTCGATGCGCCGTTCAGCTATCGCTACAGGATTTCGATCCCCGCCTACTCGCAGCGCACGGGGACCCGACTGTTCGTCGTGCCGTCGGTCTTCGGCCAAGCCAAGGCCGCGCTGTTCACCGCCGATACGCGCACCTTCCCGATCGCGTTCGATTATCCGTGGACGGAAACGGATGAGATCGAGATCACGCTGCCAAGCGGCTTCGAGCTCGAAGGGGCCGAGTCCCCCGGCACGTTGACCTTCGACCCTGCCGGAAGCTTTGGCCTTTCGCTCCGGGCCGTCAAGAGCAACGATCGTCGGGTGCTCCGGGCCAGTCGGCAACTGGTGATGGGCAAGGACGGCTACCTCGGGTTTCCGGTCGAGGCGTACCCGGCGATCAAGGGCATCTTCGATGCGATCTACCGCAGTGACCAGCACGTGATCACCCTCAAGGCCGGCGGGGGTGATGGATGATGCGACCGGCGGCCGTGCTGCTGGTGCTGATCGGCGTCGTCGGCAGCCCTCTGTGGGCCGCCAAAGAGGACGCGGCTCCCGGCTGGTTGCTCGATGCCGCCGCGACGGTGTCCGGTCCACAGGACCCCAAAGCCCGCGCCCTCGTCTTGCTCGACGAGGGGGCGACCGTGGTCACCGGTGCCGGAACGAAGAAGCGGCGGCTGCGCTACGCGGTGCGGATCCTCAACGACGAGGGCCGCAGCTCGGCCATCGCTGCGGTCCCGTATCTCCAAGGCGGCGGGGAGGTCAAGAGCCTCCAGGCATGGCTGATCACTCCGGCGGGCACGACGAAGGCTTATGGCAAGCGGGATGTCGTCGATCTGGCGCAGCTGAGGGATGTCTACAGCGACTATCGCATCAAACAGATCGATGTGCGGGCGGCAGCGGTCCCGGGGGCGGTGTTCGGATGGGAGAGCGAGGAGGAAGATCGATCGATCTTCCTGCAGGAGACGTGGTCTTTCCAGGGCATCGATCCGGTAGTGGTGTCGCGCTACCGGCTGGAGTTGCCGGCAGGATGGCTTGCCGAGTCACGCGTGTTCAATCACGGCGGGGTCGTCGCGGGCCACCAGGGCACGACGTGGACCTGGGAGGTGCGCAATCTCCCTCGGATCGAGCTCGAGGAGGCAGGGCTCGGCCACAGTGCGTTGGCACCCCGCCTCGCCATCGACTACCGGCCGGCGGATCCGACTCAGGCCGATGCTCCGGCCTTCGGCAGCTGGCCGGAGGTGGCGCGTTGGCAGTCCGGCCTCCACGAGGCGCGACTGGACATCAACGCCGAGTTGCAGGGGCAAGTGGCGCGTCTGGTGGCCGGAATCGGCGACCGCTGGGCTCAGATCGAGGCACTTGCGAGGTTTGTGCAGGGCATCCGCTACGTTTCGATCCAGGTCGGTATCGCCCGCGGAGGTGGTTACCAGCCCCATCCCGCGACCGAGGTCCTGAGCAAAGGGTACGGCGACTGCAAGGACAAGGCGAACCTGCTGCGGGCGATGCTGCGCGAGCTCGGGGTGGCGTCGCACAGCGTAGCGATCTACGCGGGTGATCCGCGGCGAGTGGTCGAGTCGTGGCCGTCGCCACATCAGTTCAATCACGCGATCGTCGCCATCGAAGTGGGTGCCGAGGTCGAGCGGCCTGCCGTTGGCACGTACGAGGGGATGGGCCGGTTGTTGTTCTTCGATCCTACCGACGACGTCACGCCCATCGGGTGGCTGCCGGCGCACGAGTACTCGACGCTGGTGCTGGTCGCCAAGGACGAGGGCGGAGCGCTGGTGCGCACGCCTGCGGCTCGAGCCTCGGACCATCACCTCGAACGCTCTGTCGAGGTGCGGCTCGGGGCCGATGGTTTGCTCCAGGGTGTGGTCGAGGAGCGCGCGGGGGGTATCCCCGCGGCGAGTGCCCGGGCGTTGTGGGAGGCGCTCGAGCCGAAGGAATACCGCGATCGGCTCCAACGCTGGTTGGGACAGCAGGCGCCCCGCGCCAGCGTCAGGGATCTGACGGCGGGGGAGGCCGGGCCTGTGTTCGAGCGCAGGATCGCCTTCGAGGCGCCCCAGTACGGACAACGTGTGGGTGGAGCGCTGTGGCTGGTCAAGCTGGCATTCCTCGGCGGCTCGAGCGTTTACGATCTGACCTCGTCGAGCAGGACCCAGCCGCTGTTCCTCCAGGCCGAGTCGCAGGCCGTGCGGGTCGCACTGGTGCTCCCGGACGGATGGCAGGTCGACGAGCTGCCGACCGCGATCGCACGCACCGAGCCTTGGGGCGAGCTGGTGGCACACTGGCGTGCCGAAGGTGGCGTGGTGCGGTTCGAGCAGCGAGTGCGGATCGACCCAGCAGAGGTTCCTGCCGGCGACTACCCGCGGGTGCGCGAGTTTCTCCGCCTGGCAGAATCCGCCGCGGACCAGGCAGTGGTGTTGGCAAGACCGTAGCGCCCGCCGGGGTGGCGTCGATCTCCCCGCTCTGACACAATCCGCCGGTTGCCCGGGGCACGCCCCGGATCGTGTCTCGACCGAGCTGAGGAGCCGACTGTGGCGACCATACCCCATGTCCTGGTGGCGGGATCTCTCGCCTTCGACAACATCATGGACTTCCCCGGAGAGTTCAAGGATCACATCCTTCCGGAGAAACTCCATGTGATCAACATCTCGTTCTTGATCCCCGAGCTGCGGCGCCAGCGCGGCGGGTGCGCCGGCAACATCGCCTGGACGCTCGGGCAGCTCGGCGTCGCGGCGAGGGTGCTGGCGGCCGCCGGCCGAGACTTCCCGGAGTACGCCGGCCCTCTCGAGGCCCTCGGCGTCGACCTCGGTCCGGTCGTGGTCCACGGCGACGTCGCCTCGGCGTCGTGCTTCATCACCACCGACCGCACCGGCAGCCAGATCACCGGCTTTCACGTCGGCGCGATGAGTCGCGCCCGCGACCTGTCCCTGGCCGCGGCGAGCAACGGCTCGACGGTGTGCGCAATCGTCGCCCCAGACGATCCCGAGGCGATGGTGCGACACTGCGAGGAGGCACGCGGCCAGGGAGTCGAGCTGTGGTTCGACCCGTCCTTCCAGGTCACGGCGATGGATGGGGCGACCCTGCGCCGAGCCGCCGCCGGAAGCCACGGCCTCTTCGTCAACGACTACGAGCTGGCGGTCTTCAAGGAAAAGACCGGCCTCGACAACGGCAGTCTCTTCGACCTCGTCGACGTGGTGGTGGTGACGCTCGGCAAAGAGGGCTCTCTGATCCGGACCCGAGACGGGGAGGAAGTGGCCGTTCCCGCCGCCCCGATCTCCACCCTCGTCGATCCGACCGGAGCGGGCGATTCCTATCGCGGCGGATTCCTGGCGGGGCGAATGAGTGGCTTTGACCTCGCAACCTGTGCGCGGATGGGCAGTGTCGCAGCGGCGGCCTGTATCGAAGGGTACGGGACGCAGAACCACACCTTCGATCGCCAGAGCTTTGCTCGGCGCTATCGGCGAGCCTACGAGCTGGAGCTGAGCTGGTAGGAAGGTACCGGGTATTGGGTATCGGGTATCGGGTATCGGGTATCGGGACCCCGATCGCCGATCCCCGATCCCCTACCCGTGCACCCAGACCGCCAGCGCCACCAGCACCAGGGTGACGACCGCAAAGCCCCGGTCGACCTCGCGGCGGCGGCCGAGGAGCAGCTTCATCGCGACCCAACTCGCCATTCCTGCGACCAAGCCGTGGGCGATGGAGAAGGAGAGGGGCATCACGGCGATGGTCAGGAAGGCCGGCACGGCTTCGTCGAGGCGCTTCCAGTCGATGTCGGCCACGGCGCGCATCATCAGCGCGCCGACGGCCACCAGCACCGGCGCCGTGGCGAGTGAGGGTACCGCCGCGAACAGAGGTGCGAAGGCCAGGGCGGCGAAGAACCAACCGGCGGTGACGACCGCGGTGAGGCCACTTCGTCCGCCCTCCTCGATCCCCGTCGTCGACTCGATATAGGTGGTCACGGTGCTGGTGCCGAGCAGCGCTCCGGCGCTGGTGCCGATGGCATCGACGACGAAGGCTCGCCGGCTGGCCGGCATCGAGCCATCGCGCTCGATGAACCCACCCTCGCGTCCGGCTCCGACGAGTGTCCCGGCGGTGTCGAGCAAGTCGACGAAAAACAGCGCAAGGATCACCGGAATCAGCTGGAGTGACCACACGGCGCCGAGATCGAGGGCGAGCCAGGTCTGCGCAGGCAGGTGTGGTGCCCCAACCCATCGCGTGGGTGCGGGGGCGAGATCCGCGAGCCAGGCGACCAGAGCGATCCCGGCCATCACCACCAGGAGCCCACCTCGCACCCGGCGCGCGAGCAACACCGCCGCAGCGATGATGCCGCCGATGGCAAGGGCGGCGGTGGGCGTCGCGAGCTTGCCGAGGGTGACGAGGGTCGCGGGGTGATCGACGACGAGCCCGGCGGCTTCGAGGCCGATCAATCCCAAGAACAGCCCGATGCCGGCGGAGATCGCCGCTTTGAGGGATGGTGGGATGGCGTCGACCAGCCGCGAGCGCCAGCCGGTGATCGAGATCCCGAGGAAGATCAACCCTTCGACGAAGACCGCCGCGAGCGCCACCCGCCAGTCCACACCCATGCCCACACAGATGCCGTAGACGAAGTAGGCGTTGAGGCCCATACCCGGAGCCAGCGCAAACGGCAGGCGCGCCCACAGGCCCATCAGCAGCGTGGCGAGTCCCGCCGCCAGGGCCGTGGCCGCGGCCACGTCGCTCGCCGGCATTCCGGCTTCTGCCAGGATCGCCGGGTTGACCACCAGGATGTAGGCCATGGTGAGGAAGGTCGTGGTACCGGCACGGACCTCTGTCGCCACCGACGTGCCGCGCTGCTCGAGCTGGAAGTAGGACGAGATCCGGCCGCTGGCTTTGGACATCCTTGGCATCCCCGGTCCGGTCAGTGGACTTCGAGCGCCCAACCCCCAGCCGCCAAGAACTCGGTTTCGGCGGCGAGGTCGGCACGGGTGAGGGGGTGGTCGTCGAGCCAGCCTTTGGGCATCGCCAGCACCACGCGGTCCTTGCGGACCCGGATTCCGGGCGTGGGGATCTCGTCGCGGGTGCGGGTGCGCTCGAGGAGAACTGCCAAGCGCAGCACCAGGGCCAGGCGGGTGACGACCGCTTCGTCGGCGGGAGCGAGCTCGGCTTACGCGGCCTTGGGCCATTTGCGCCGATGGGCGAGGATCAAGGTCGCGAGGATCCGTTGCTCGCGCAGGGAGTATCCGGCGAGATGGGAATTGCGGACGATATACGCCCCATGCTTGTGGAACCCTGAATGCGACAGGGCGAGACCGATCTCGTGCAGCATCGCCGCCCGTTCGAGCCATGCCGCATGCCGCGGCCCGAGCCGCCAGCCCCGAGCGACTTCAGCGAGGATCTTGGCTGCGGTGGCGGCGACCCGTCGAGCGTGCCGCACGTCGACATCGTAGGTATCGATCAGCCGCCGAATCGTGCGGTCGCGCACGTCGTCGCGGTCGAGGCGGCCGATCAGGTCGTAGAGGAGCCCCTCGCGCAGTGCCCCTGGGGCGAACAACATGCGGTCGATCTCGAGGTCTTTGATCAGCGCCCAGAGGATCGCGAGCCCGCCCGGGAGCACCGGCACGCGGTCTTCGGGCAGGCCTTCGAGGCGCAGCTGGTCGAGCCGTCCCGCGCCGATCAGCGCTTTGCGCAGTTCTCTGAGGGCTTTGCGGGTGATCCCGTCGGGGCCCCAGCCGTGGATGCGGACCACCTCGCGAATGGTGCGGATCGTGCCCGAGGTTCCCCAGCACTGCACCCAGCGGGCGTCGGTGATGCGGTCCTTGATCTGTTGGACCTCGAGCCGCGCGGCGATCTCCGCAGCGCGGAAGCGCTCGCGTGTCAGCACCCCGTCGGGAAAGAAGCGTTGGCTCCACGACACGCAGCCCATGTAGAGGCTTTCGGTCAGCTCGGCCTTGGTGCCCCTGCCGACGATACACTCGGTCGACCCGCCGCCGATGTCGACCACCAGCGAGCGGTCCTCCCCGATGGCGACGCTGTGAGACGCGCCGAGGTAGATCAGCCGCGCCTCTTCATGGCCCGAAACAACCTCGATCTCGTGCCCCAGCGCTCGTTGCGCCCGTTCGAGGAAGACTTGGCCGTTCTTCGCCTGCCTCAGAGTGTTGGTGCCAACGATCCGCACGCTCTCGGGCGGCAGGTCGCGCAGGCGCTGCCCGAAGCGCTCGAGGCACTCGAGCGCCGCGCTCATGCCCGGCTCGGACAGCCGTCGTTGCTCGTCGAGGGCTGCGGCCAGGCGCACGCCTTCCCGCACCCGGTCAATGATCTGCAGATCTTCACCGAGGCGCCGAGCCACCACCATGTGGAAGCTGTTCGAGCCGAGGTCGATCGCGGCCAGAACTTGACTCTCGGTGCTGACGAGCTGGGGCGCGGCGGGGCGTCGACGCGGGCTCATGGGCTGACCTCAATCACGCTCGAACAAGCGTCCCATAAGAGTCTGGAGGGGAAAGCGGTGGAGCCCGCCCGCGCGCGCCGACCGCTCATCGAAGCGCGTGACCGAATCGGCATCGATCCCTTCACCCCACAGCAGCACCGGCGGCGAGTCGGCGGCGTGCAGCCCACTCTCGGACAGGGTGGCGTGATCCGAAGCGACGACGACTC
The DNA here is from genome assembly GCA_964599475.1 of uncultured Thermoanaerobaculia bacterium. Lineage (GTDB taxonomy): Bacteria > Acidobacteriota > Thermoanaerobaculia > Multivoradales > CAZRFU01 > CAZRFU01. The sequence goes on along the minus strand of CAZRFU010000029.1, from coordinate 9,171 downwards.
GAAGTCGCTGATCGCTCCGGGCTTCGAGCAGGCGCCCGAGCTGGTCGTCGACGGCCTCGATGAAGCCGGCCTTGAGATCCGGGCGTCGGTCGTGGCTGGCGATGTCGGCGCCCTTGACGTGGACGACCACCAAGTCGGCACGGTCGAGGGCTTCGATGGCGGCATCGAACTTGGCGCCGAGGTCGGTGTCGAGGTTGCCGGTCATCGAACCGCGGCGGATGACCTCGGCACCGAGCCAACTCGCGACGCCGAGAACGGTGCGATCGCCGCTGATGCACACCAGGCGCAGCGGAACGCCGCGATGTTCGAGCGGGATCAGCCGGTGGACGCGGCCGGCGCCGCGAGTGAGGATCGCGTTGGCGACCGGTTTGCCCTTCTTCTGCCGCCGAAGGTTGACCGTGTGGGTTGCGAGCACATCGCGCGCTCTCTGCTCGAACACCGACAGCAGGCGCGAGGTCAACACCGCCGCCTCGTCGGTGGGGTCGAGTGGGTGGGGAGCCACCGGCAGTCCGTTCGGCGCGCCATCGCCGGGGTCGGACCCGCGGATCCGCGGCGAAAGACCCTCGCCCTTGAGCACCACGGCGAGGCGATGTTCGGTGCCGATCGCCACGCGCACCTCGTGATCGCCGAGCTCGCCCGGGAGCGCCAGCCGATCGATCGCTTTGGCCAAAGCCACTGCCCCCTCGCGGATGCGGCCGGCACGTCGATCGAGGATGCGTCCGTGGTCGTCGAGGGTGGCGAAGTTTCCGCGCAGCGCCACATCTCCGGGCCCCAGCTCGAGCCCGGCCCCCAGAGCTTCGATCGGGCCTCGCCGAATCGCGTGGGGCGACTGTCCGAGCAACGCCAGGGTCCCGGAAGCGGTGTCCGGCACCACCCCGGGGGCCACGGCATCGGCGAGGCCGCTGCGTCCCTCGCGCGCCAACCGATCGAGATTGGGCGTGCGCGCTGCTTCGAGCGGGGTGCGGCCACCGAGCGCGTGGGTGGGGCGATCCCCGAGGCCATCGATGATCAGCAGCAGGGTCGGGGTCGGCGTGCTCTGGCGACCTTCGCCGATATCGCCGAGCTGGGGCAGGCGCTCGCGCAGCGCGCGAGTGATGATCTGCAACGCCGACCGCACCGGGGGCTCGCCGATCGAGGTGTCGACGACCGGGACCGACCGCGTGTCGGCCTCGTGCTGGAGGTGATCGTGGATCGCGCGAATGGCGGGGAAGGCCAGCAGGTACCGCTCGGCGCGACGGACGCCCGCCGACGAACGCACCGCAAAGCGGGTCCGATGCGTCTCCTCGTCTTCCGTCCCGAGCAGGAAGTGGACCTGGTAGCACGCCCCCTCGAGGTCGGGGAAGGGTACCAGTCCGGGGACCAAGTGCACCCCCTCGACCACCACACTCATGTTCTCGGCGATGGCGCGTTCGACCACGGCGCGCACGCCCACACACACCCGCGTCGCCTGCTCGGTGAAGGCGGAGAGGAGCTTGGCCGAAACACTTCCGGGCTCGGCGTCGCGTTCGGCCTCCTCGGCGACCTCGAAACTGGAGGTGTGCAGTGCCGGCAGGATCGCCGGGGCGAACAACATCCGCATCACCTGGCGAATGGTGTCGGTCGAGTTGACGCGGTAGATGCGCAGCAGCGGGGCGAGCTCGAGGGCCAGAGTCGACTTGCCGGTGCCGCTGGCGCCGCCGAGGTAGACCACCAGAGGCCGTGGCAGGCGATGCAGCCGACGGATCGCCCAGTAGCGAACCGCCGTGTCCTTGCCCTCGTGCTCTTCGAGCAACGAGGCGACCCGGCGAGCCAGGTCGGAGGAGTCGATGGTCCGGACGTGCTCGTGCTGGAGCTGTCCTTCGAGGGTGGCGATCAGGGCGTAGGCGCGGTCGATGTCGGGCCCGGCGGCGACGATCGACTGGGCGAGTAGGCCGCGCGAGTAGGGCTGGTTCTGGACGCCGTAGCGGACCGACAGCGGAGTCGAGCCGGCGGCGGCGGAGGCTGGGGCGGGTACGAAGCCGAGCAGGCCGGAGATCTGCTCGTCGACCATCGCTCGCAGCTCACCGATCGACACCTCGTCGCGGCCGGAGACGCGATCGCGCACCGCACGGGCGATGGCATAGGCGTCGTCGAAGTCGACCCCGCGCTGCACCAGGTGGTGGGTGACGATGCCGCGCAGGAATCGCTGGCGTTCACCACCCTCCCGCACCACCCACACCGATTTGCGCTTGCCCTGACTGGAGCCTGCCATGTGGGCGGATCGTAGCAGGAGGAGGTACCGGGGATCCGGGAGCGGGGACCAGGGAGCCAGCCCGCAGCCGGCCCGAGCGCAAGACGCTCGGAGGGCGAGGAAGGGGGCTCTCCGATCTTTTCGAACGAAAGTTCTTCTTCTCAGGTCGTACGATTGCGAGCGCCTGACAGTGTCGTTGGCTGCTTCGTTTCTGCCATTGCTCTACGGGCCGGACCAGGCCAAGGTGGTGCCGCTCTCGAACCCGTCGGCGAAGATCCACGGGCCGGGGGCCAGCGCCGAGGTTTCGTGGGCGCCGGCGTCGCAGAAGAGCCCGAGGCGGGGAGCACTGCGGGCGTCCTCGTCGGCGCAGCTGGCCGATGAGACCAGCCCGGCGGCAGGGCTTCCGGGAAGCAGAGCCTGGGTGGGAACGCCGAAGGGGCCACCATAGATTGCGAGAGGGCGAAGCCCGAGGTCGGCGACGACGAGGTCGCCGGCGCCGAGGTTGCACGTGGTGCCGCCACCTCCCCACGGTACCTCGACGTTGGCCTGGGCTGAGGTTACGGTCGCTCCGGAGATCGAACACCCTCCGTCGACCAGAGAGCGAGCGAGCTCGAGCTGGGCCGAGTCTTCGAGGCGCACCGCGTCTCGCCCGGCCGCACGGCTGTCGGTGATGGTCGAAGTGTGGAGATCGACGGTCGACGCCCGCACCAGCAGCGCGGCGCCGAGCTCGGTGGCTCCGGCGACCCGGTTGTGGGCGAAGGTGGTGTTGTCGATGTCGACGACACTCCCATTGATGATGGCGAGGGCCCCGCCTTCGCCGACCTGGGTTCCGCCGCCGCCGAATGCTGTTGCAGGGATGGTCCCGGCGCGATTGTGGTGGAAGGCGCTGCGCTCGATGATCGCGTTGGCGTAGTGGACCAAGATCCCTCCACCGCGAGCGAGCTGGTCTCCCTCCAATCCTGCGACGACGTTCCCGGCGATCACGGTGTCGGCGACCGTAACCAGGGAGAGATTGCTGAGCAGCAGTCCCCCAGCTCCCGAACCGGCCCAGTTGTTCTCGAAGCGAGATGCGAGGATCGTGCTGAAGCCCTGATCGCCCGGCGCTTCGAGGTACATCGCGCCGCCGGTAACCCCCGCGGAGCACCCGCTCATTCGCACTCGCTCGAGGTGGGTGCCGTAGTCGTTGGAGAGCTTGAGCCGGTGCAAACAGCCGCCGATCGCGGCCCTGAAGCTGTCCTCGAGATTTACATCGACCAACTCCAGACGCGTGGTTTTCGAGAGGATCGCACCACCCCCACTTGGGCACGTTCCCCCACGCAGTGTCACCCCCTCGAGCCGGGTAGTGGCCAGGCCGGCGGTGCCCACCAGGCTGACGACGCGATCGTCGGTGGTTTGCTCGATCACCGTCGTCGAGGGACCCGTTCCCACGAGCAGCAGGTCGTTCGGCCCGATGTAGTTGAGGTCACCGGTCTGGTTGTTGGTCTCGTTGTTGCCGGCAATGGTGAGTTGGTACGTTCCCGCTTCGAGCTCGATCTGCACCGCCGGCCCGGAGAGAAGCTCGTTGGCCTTCTCGAACGCCTCCCTGAGGGAACAGTCCGCGGGGGAGCTGGTACAGGTGGTCCCGGCTCCGAGTGGCGGGTCGTCGAAGCGGTCGACGATCAGGATCACCTGCGCCGACAGCCGAACGGGCTGCAGACAGGCGCCCAGTGCCAAGAGCAGGCTGGCGAGGCGGTGGTATGACGTCATCTCTGGTGCTCCTTCGGACCCGCAGGATCGCAGGCCTCCGAAGAAGTACACGCCGCCGACTCGGCGAACCGAACGCTCGCCTCAGTTGCAGCGAAGCGCCAGCCGCCGAAGCCGCTCGGCGGCGGGTCTGGCGCGAAGCGAAACCGGCAGGCTTCCGAGGACGATCGGGTCGCAGTGGATCGCGCCAACCAGCGCCGCAACTTCAGCGAGGCGCCAGTGATCTGCAGGAACGGTGAGCTTCAGGGCTGTCGCTGCCAGAGCGAGCTGCTCCGCTGCATGGTCAGGGCTGCCGAGCTCGATCAGCGTCGCGCCCAGCTCGATGCGAGTCGAAGCAACCTCGAGATGATCCGCGGGCAAGACGGCGATCTGGTCCCGCAGCGCTTGGTCCAACTGGACCCACCGAGCCTCGGGGTTCGGTTCGAGTCGCGCTCGCCTGGCTCTCAGGATGGTTGTTCTGGGGTGCTGGGCCCCGAGGGTGTCATGGATCGCGGCGATGGCGCCGTCGGCGGCGCGGATCGCCGCCGACGCATCGCCACGCCGTTCCTCGAGCCAGCTGCGAACCGAAAGGTGGGCCGCCCAGGACACCGGATCGGCCGTGGCGCGGGTGATCGGTGCCGCCTGATCGAGGAGCGCAGTGGCCTCGTCGACGCCGCCGACGTGGATCAGCATCCCGGCGAGATTCTCCCGGCTACGAGCTGTGGTTGGATGATCATCGCCCAGTGCGACGCGGTCGAGCTCGAGCGCCTGGCGGAAGATCTCCGCTGCTTCGGCGTAGTCTCCCAAGCTCGCAAGGGTGGCCCCGAGATTGTTGAGGCTGGTTACGATGCTCGGGTGACCGGGATCGAACACCTGACGTTTGATGACCAGAGAGCGCTCCAGGCTCCGGCGGGCCTCTGCCAGCCGCCCGGCACGCCGCTGCGCCGACGCGAGCGTGGTCAGCGCCGCGGCGACGCCGGGATGATTCTCGCCGTGGACGGCGAATCGAAGATCGACGACCTGCTGAGAGCGCTCGACTGCCACCACGAAGTCCCCGCGCTCGAAGGCTATGGTCGCGAGGTTGCCGAGTGACCCGAGCGCCGCGGGCGAGCTCGGCCCCAGCTCGGAGGTGAAGATTTCGAGGGCCTGCTCGAGCAAGGCCCCGGCTTCGTCCCACTGCGACACGGCATGGCGGTTCACCGCCAGGGCGTCGCTGGTTTCGGCCACCTCGAGGCTTCTGGCTCCGGCAAGATCGCGTTGCAGGGAGAGTGCCTCGCGCAGTGCGGCCTCGCCCTCATCGTAGCGGCCCGCAGCCGTCAAGGCCTCGCCGAGAAGGTGAAGCACGCGAGCGACCAACAGGGGTTCGACGGTCGCGTTGGCTCGGGCCAGATCCTCGGCCCGTTCGAGCAACTCGACGGCGTGGTCGTAGCGGCCGAGCGTGCGGTAGACCTCGCCGACCACTCCGAGCAGTTGGGCTTGGACGGCCGGGTGCGCGACCAGCCCCTCGTCGATGCGTTGGACGGCACGCTCGAGAAGCTCTCGGGCGGTGGTCTCCTCGCCCCGCGACTGTGCGGGGTCGGAAGCGCGGAACAGATCTACGATGAGGTTCTGCACCTCCTGCGCGCGTGCTGCTTGCTGCTTGGCCCGGTCTCTTTCTAGCCGCGCCGTGCCCAGGCCGACGCCGAGCCCGATCACCGCGGTCCCCAGGCCGACGAGTGCGACGGCGATCGCGAGCCGCCGTCGCCGGCGCTGCGGAGCGACCGCAATGTCGCTCAGCGCGTCGATCACCTCCCTGGCCGTGGGCCGATCGCGCGGCTCAACGGCGAGGAGGGAAGCCACCAGCTGGCGCAGGGGCCCACGTAGTTTTCTGGCGGCGAGCTCGGCACTGCCCTGGGAGTGGCGCAGCTGCAGTTCCTCCAACGAGGCTGCCGGGATCGGGTAGGCGCCGGCAGCCAGGATCCGATAGAGCACCACGCCGAGACCGTACACATCTGCGCTCGGCTGGAGCGGTTGTCCCGCGAGCCGTTCGGGTGCGGCGGAAAGCGGCGAGCCGGCTGCTCGCGCAGGGCTTGGCCCGGCGTAGGCCGACGAGGCGCCGAAATCCAGCAGCACGACTCGACCGTCAGGCTCGACCGCGACATTGCTTGCCTTGACATCGCCGTGAGCAAGACCAGCGGCATGTACCGCCTCGAGTGCCGAGGCCAGGGCCGCTCCCACTTCGAGGGCCCGCGTGTGGGCGCGTGCTGGGCCTGGCGAAGAAGCGAGCTCATCCTCCAGGGTGCCCCCCTCGATCAGGTCGCACCACAAGCCCGGCAGCCCGTCGTGGATGTCGGCCCCGTGGACGCCAAGCACGTGAGGGTGGCGGACGCGTGCCAGCCTCCGCGCCTCCTCGATGAAGGCGAAGGCGTCGGGTTTCTGGTCGTTCCCAGCGAGGCGACGCAGCTTGAGCGCCACGTGCCGCTGCAGGACCGGATCGAAGGCCCGGTAGACGGACCCGAATCCGCCTGATCCGAGGGGCTCGAGCCGCTCGAGATGGCCCCAGGTCGTGGGCTCGTCCACTGCGCTCGGCGATGCAGTCGGCCCGGCGGCGAGGCGCGCGAGCACCCGCAGATTCTCGATCTGGCGCCTCGCTTCGGGGTTGGACAGCAGCTCGTGGTCCCAGTCGATGTCGCGCCCTTCGGCGACCAATCCTGCGAGGCGCTCGATCGCTCCCGAGCCCGGATCGGAAGTCACGGGGCGAAGACCTCAGCCAGGACTGCCAGCGCTCGGCTGACCCGCATTCGCGCAGCGTCAGCCGACGGCAAGCCAAGCTCGATGGCGATCTCCGGAAACGAAAGGCCGAGCTCGAGCCGCAGCACGATGGCGTCGCGCTGTTCGGTGGTCAACTCGTCGAGGGCCCGCTCGTAGGCGAGGCGGACGGTAGGGTCGGTGCTTTCGCTCGCCACAGCGGCGGCGCCGGAGGTCTCGGCGATTCCCGGAACCGTCCCCGAGCGCTCGCGCCTGCGCAGTTGGTCGCGGATCTCGTTGACCAGGACCGTTCGGAGGTAGGCGAGAAACGACCCGGACTCTCGTGGCGCGAGCGAAGGCAAACGAGTGATGGTGCGCATCACCGTGGTTTGGACCAGATCGTCGGTGTCGGCCAGGTCTCGAGCGTAGCCAGGCAGGCGCCCGCGGGCCCAACGGCGCAGAGTGGGGAGGCAGCGCTCGATCAGCTCCTCCTGAGCGGCGGTGTCGCCGGATTGGAAGCGACGCAGGAGGGTGGCGGTGGAAGCGAGTGCGGAGGAAGGCATCAGCGGACTCCGGAGGCGAAAGCAGGGTACCACGACGGGCTGATCGGGTACTGGGTACTGGGTACTGGGGATCCGAGATCATCGGCTGGAGGTGCACCACGGAGGGTGCATGGGCAACTGCTAGCAGGCTGATGAAAAACGCCTTGTGCCGCGATGCGAGCGCCGCGCTGCGTCATGCAAGGAGCCGCGACGCAGGCGATGCGGTGCCATCGTCGAGGAGCGGCGACGCGGCAGGACGCAGTGCGCCGCCGCATCCCGCAGGGAGACAACGAGTTGCGTAGCCAAGCGAAGGCATCGCTCCTCGAGCCCGAGCGTGCTCGGGCAGGCGAGATGCTGCAGCGCGGCGCACGAAACTCGTTGGATCGCGGCCGAGGGAGTATTTCAGCAGCCTGCTAGAGTGCCGCGGCGACGGTGAACACTGTGCGCGCGGCGGCGCCGCCGCGGCGGTCCGGATGCACGGGGTGGAACACCTCGGCTCTGCATCCGTAGGCCATCTGGGAGGTTGCGCATGTCACGGCGAGAGTTGATTGCCTGGGTGGTGGCGGGTGTGGTTGGACTGGCGCTGGTGGCGTGGGTCATGCCTCGCCTCGAGCCGTTTACGCCGACGTCGACGTGGACGGTGTCGCGCGCCGAGGCCGAGACCATCGCCCGCGAGGCGATTCGGGAGCTCGGTGCCGATCCCGATGCCCTCTGGGTGGGCGTCGAGCGGTACTCGGATGAACCACTGCAGTTGCGTTTGCTCGAGGCTTCTCGTGCCGGCATCGCGATTGACGATCTGCGTGCCTCGCGGCTGGCCGAGCCCCTGGCGGCGTGGCGGGCGACCTTCCATGACCCGGCCGAAACGGCCGGCCTGTGGCGCGCTCGCGCCGTCGTCGGGCTCGATGGCAGGGTGCTGAGCGTTCGGCGTTGGTGGACCGAAACCGAGGGGGCGGGAGGGCTCGAGTCCGGCGAAGCGATCGTACGTGCTCGCAAGGCGCTCGAGGCCCGCGGTGTCGATCTTTCGCTTTACCAGGCGCCGACGGTACGGGTTACCGAGGTCGGAGAGAGGCGCGATACGACGGTGCGCTTCGAAGACACCGAGCGGGTGATGGGGGAGGCTCTCGCCTATGGCCTCGAGGTCCGCTTTGCCGGGAGCGAATACGCCGGAATGCTGCCGTACGTCGACGATCCGGAGGCCCAGGCGATTCGCGCTCGCTTCCAGGCCATCGGCCTGACCCAACAAGCGTGGGTCTTCCTCCCGATCTTGTTGCTGCCGCTGTTCGCGATCCCCTTCGTGCGTCGATACCACGCCGGCGAGATCGGTATTGCTCAAGGCCTGAGGCTGGCCGGCGTGGTGCTGGCCGGTGGCATCGTCGCCTGCCTCTTCACCGCTCGGGGTGTGGCGCTCGGCTGGAACTTCGGGGTGTTGACCAAACCGCAGACGATGGCGGTGATTTTCGTCCAGTTCGCGGTCGTCTTCTACGTCCCGATGGCGTTGCTGTCGTTCTTGTCCTGGTCGGTGGGGGAGTCGTTCTGCCGCCAGCGCCGGCCCCAAGCGCTGGCCGCCTTCGACGCCTTGTTCAAGCGTGAATGGGCCAACGCGACCTACGCCCGTGCCGCCGTACGCGGGATCGGCTCCGGGGTGGCGCTGAGCGCGCTGATGCTCCTCGCTGCTTGGGGGTTGATGCAGGCCGGTGTGATTCCCTTCGAGGTCGGCAGTGGTGGCACCTCCTGGGAGAGCGCCCAATGGTGGATCCTGCCGGTGCTCGGCTTTGCGGTGGCGGCGGCGATGTCGGTCGGCTTGATGTCGGAGCTCTTGCTCACCGGCTGGATCGGTCGACATTTCGGGCGCACCGCGGGGGTCATCGGGGCGGCGCTGATCGCCACGATCGCGACCTTTCCAGCGTACTTCGCGACCCCGGTTTGGGGGACGCTGTTGGTGGCGTTCGTGATCAACCTGGCGCTGATCGG
>CAZRFU010000028.1:0-58543 GCA_964599475.1 uncultured Thermoanaerobaculia bacterium | reverse complement strand
CCCATCGACTTCCTCCTCCCAGGCTTTGCCTGGCGCACACCCGGTACCCGGTACCCTGCAAGTGGTGCACGGAAGGGTCGATCTCGTCCAACCGGGACGCACTACGGGGGGCACATCGCCGACTGCTCACCAGATGGCGACCCGCTCGGCCGCCGGCCGCGCCATGGGTGCTCCCTCCTCGCAGCCGAAGGCGGCGGCAAAGGCCGGGAGGTTCGAGGGCGCAGCCACCGCTCGGACATGGGGCGGAGCATGAGGATCGGTGGCGACGACGACCCGCATGCGCTCCTCGGTGACCTGCGAGCCACACCGTGGCGAAGGCCAGAAAGAAGCGCTGATCACGCGCCAGACCGTCGATCCGTGTGTCGTCGGCACCGGCGGTGGCCATCACCATGGCGTCGTAGGCAGTCGCCAGGCCGCCGAGATCGGCGATGTTTTCGCCAAGCGTGAGTGCTCCGTTGACCTTGAGGCCGGGCAGCGCGTCGTAGGCGTCGATCTGGGCCACCAGCTGCTTCGTCCGAGCCGCAAACCCCGCCGCGTCGACCTCGCTCCACCAGTTCTCGAAGTTGCCGTCGGCGGCAAAGCGACTGCCCTGATCGTCGTAGCCATGAGTCATTTCGTGCCCGATCACTGCGCCGATGCCACCGTAGTTCATCGGTGCGTCGGCGGACGGATCGAAAAACGGCGGCTGGAGGATTGCCGCAGGGAAGACGATCTCGTTCTGCAGCGGGTTGTAGTAGGCATTGACCGTCTGGGGGGTCATCCCCCATTCGTTGGGATCGACGGGTTTGCCGACCTTGTCGAGTTGCCAGCGGTAGTTGAAAGCGGTGGCGGCATGAACGTTGGCGAGCAGGCTCGTGCGGTCGGTCGCAAGACCCGACCAGTCGCGCCAGCGGTCGGGATAGCCGACTTTGGGCTTGAACGTGGCGAGCTTCTCGAGCGCCTTGGTTTTGGTCTCCTCAGTCATCCACTCGAGCTTGCCGATTCGCGCCCCCAGGGCGGTGCCGAGGTTGCCGACGAGTTGCTCCATCTGGCGCTTGGCTTCCGGAGGGAAGGCGACCTCGACGTAGCGTTGGCCCATGGCCTCGCCGGCGTTGGCCTCGATTGCCTCGAGCACGCGCTTCCAGCGCGCCGGTAGCTCCTGCTGGCCGTTCAGCGTCTTGCCGTAGAAGTCGAAGTTGGCTTGAACGAAGGGGTCGGCGAGGAAGGGTGAGGCGTCGTCGACGACGTGGAAGCGCAGGTAGGCCTGCCAGGCCGCAACGGGCTCGTCAGCGATCATCGTGCTGACTTCCTGGTGGAAGGCCGGGACCGACAGCGAAAACTGCTCAGGCACGGAGATCCCTTGCGCCGCGAAGAACGCGCTCCAGGAGAAGTGTGGCGTCAGCTGATCGGCTTCGGATGGCGAGATCGGGTGGTAGAACAGCGACACGTTGCGGGAGAAGTCCTCGCTCGACTTGGACGCCGCAGCCAAGCGTGTCTCAAAGCGCATCACCTCCTCGGCCTGACCCTTGGCGGCTGCGGCCGGGACCCCCGAGAGCTCGAGCACACGGGCGATGTGCGAGAGATAGGCGGCCCGGGTGTCAGCCTTGTCCTCGTCGACGTAGTAGGTCTTGTCGGGCAGGCCGAGCCCCCCCTGGGTGACGAAGGCGATGGTCATGGAGGAGTCCTTGAAGTCGGCCTCGGGGCCGAATCCGAAGACCTGCCCCTCACCCCTCGCCGCTATCGTGCGCAGGTATGTGGCGATCGACGCGCTGTCGGTGAGCTCTTCGATTTCCTGGAGTTGCGGCTCGAGAGGTCCGATCCCGGCGCGGTTGATCGCCTCCTGATCCATGCCGGTGGCCCAAAAGTCGCCGATGATCTTGTCGATGCCGGATGCCCCCGGATCCGCGGCCGCGTGCTCGGCGAGCTGGCGTTGAATCGCCAGGGACCGCTCCACCAACATACCCCCTGGGCCCCAGCTAATGCGATCCGGCGGGATGGGATTTGCAGCGAGCCAGTTGGCGTTGGCGTAGGCGATGAAGTTGGTGCAGGGGTCCTTGGCGGAGTCGAGGTCGCTCGCCGCGAACCTGAGAACCGGAGGGAGCGCGGCTTCGTCGATCGAAAGGGCGCCGGTGGACTCCGGTGGTGGCGACGGCTGGCTGCGGCCGCAGCCGAGGACCAGCAGCGAAGCCGTGAGCAGAAGGAGTGGCGGCAGGGTTGAGCGTCGGCGCATGGGAAACCTCGTCGTTCGGCGGAAGGCTCAGAAGTGTCGCACACCGACTACGCGCTCGGAACGCGAAGGTTCTGGGTCGGAGAATCGGTACCGGGAGCCGATCTTCATCGGCCGGGGGGGGCACCACGGCAGGTGCATGAGGAGCTGCTCAGAAGATGGGACCCGGGACCAGGGACCCGGGACCGGGCCGGCACGGAGACCGGACGGCGGGCTTGATTTTCAGCCGCCGGGGTGCAGCACGGAGGGGTGCATGGGGAACTGCTCAGAAAATGACCTCACGTCCGCTTCGACGAGTACCCGATACCTGATACCCGATACCTGATACCCGATACCTGATACCCGACACCTTGATGCCCGTGCCGGGATGGCCCCAGGTTCATCAGACCGGGGTGCGCCACCGAAGTCGCGAGGTCACGGTTCTTGTGATCCAATCGCGGCAACCTGGGAGGCCTCGATGAGAGCAGATGGCAAACGAACGGATGGTCGGCAGCGCCGACGCCGAAGCCCCCGGTCGTCCGTGTTGCTGGCTCTGGCGGCATTGGTGGGGGCCGACTGGGTCGGTGCCGAGCACGCGGCCTTGGCGCCGGTGGCGCCGGCAAGCGCGAATGTCCCCGAGTTGCGTGTGAGCGTCGCGGTCGACGCCGACGGCCGCCTTGGCGAATCCTGGATCGAGGCGATTCGAATCTGGCGCGACGAGGCCGAGATCGCGGGGTTGGTGGCGGCGCACGACCCGCTCGATCCCGAAGAGAGCGAGTGGGTCGAGTTGGCCCGGGCGCGATCTCGTGGCTGGCCCGCGCGGATGGCTGCGTTGTGGACGCCATTCGAAGGGGCGGTGCCGCCTGGGGTAGTCCAGGTCGTGATCGGCCGTGGCGGCGGCGAAGATGCCTTTTCGCCTGCCGCCACGACCATTGCCTTCGACATCGGGCGGTTGCGGTCGATCTACGGTCGCGCCGACGACGGCAACGGTGCTCGCCTCGACCGCTTCTTCGATCACGAGTTGACCCACGTCTACCACAAGGCTTGGATCAGCGAGCGCCGGGTCCGGATCGATTCCCCGCTCGAAGCGGCGCTGTGGGAGTGCTCCAAAGAGGGCCTCGGCAATCTGCGGTCCTTGTCCGAGAAGTGGCGGGGCCCGGATGGGCACTTGTCGACCCATGCTCAGGCCACCATCGAACGCCTCGGACCGATCCTGGTCGAGCGCCTAGGTGCGCTCTCGACGGCGGGTACCGAGGAGGCACCTGGCTTGCTCCACGGCCTGTCGACCGGACCGTTCGAACAGAAGTGGGGAGCCCTGCCCGTCGCCCTGTGGCTCGCGGCCGATCTCGTGGAGGATCCCGATGTCCTGCGCAAGTTCGTCGCCGGCGGTCCGCAGGGTGTGTTGGCGCTGGCGCGGCGCCACCTCCCTCCGGAGCTTGCGGCGAAGCTCCCGGCGCGCTGTGAATCGTGCTCGGACGCGGAGCTCGAGGCGGCACGCTGAGCCTCAGCGCCGGCCGACAGCTCCCGCGGTCGCAAACAGCACTGCCAGACACAGCAGCAGCAGGACGCTGAACTCGACGCCGTTGCGGCCCGCGCCGACGACGAACCAGCCGGCCTGAGCATGAACCAGCGCGATGCCACCGAGCAGAATGGCGCTGAACCCACAGACCACCACCCGGGTCCACCAGCCGGCCGCCAGCGCGATCGCCGCAATCACTTCGAAGCCGGTGATGGCGCGCGCGATCCACACGCCGAACGGGAAACCAACACCGTCCAGAAACGCGCCGAAGGGCGCAACGCCACCTTGCGTGGCGCGATGGACGCCGTGGATGCCGAGCAGCACCGCGACACCGACGCGCAACGCGATCAGGGGCCAACGAGGGGTGGTTGGTTGCATGGTGGAGATACTGCACTCCTGCGCCCAGGTTTCACCAGCGCGCGCTGCCCAAGCCCAGCGACGGATGGGAACCGCCCGGCGCCCGCCGGGGTCTCAGATCCAGGAGGCCCGACATGCGCATGAAGCAGCGACACTCGAGTGACGAGATTCCCACTTCCTCGATGGCGGACATAGCGTTCTTGCTGATCATCTACTTCATGGTGACGACGACCTTCACGGCGACCCGTGGGCTTGACTTCCGCTTCGATGCGAACGAGGAACCCCCGCCGCTGGTCGACCTGGTGCGATCGGTGTTGGTCGAGGTGCGCGCCGATTCGAGCCTGGTAGTCGACCAGCGGCCGCTCGAGCTCGACGAGCTGCTCGACTATCTGCAGCCGATCCTGGCGCAGAACCCGGCCAAACCCGTAATCATCAACAGCGACCGTGCGGCACCCTACGCGGGTATGGTCGCGGTGCTCGACGAGCTGCGCCAGGGCAAGGAACGACTGGGATTGCGCGACGACATCGTGATCTCGATCCCGACCGAGCGGGAGATCGAAACCTTCTGGCTGTGATCCGGATTCGCGGCTGATCCACCTGGCTTGAACGAGGAGCTCGCTGCGGGTTGGTCGGTGATCGTTGCGCAGACGCGCGGCGACGTTGGTGCAGTATCATCGGAGCGCCTTCCCACGTCCGGCGGACCCGGCCGGCGTATCCGAGGAGTTGCTGATGCTGTCTCGTCTTGCCGTCGCGCTCGTGCTCATGGGCCTGGTCGTTCCCACCGCGGAGGCACAGCGGGTCCAAAGTGAAAAGGCAACCCGCCGCCAGCTCGAGGGCTGGAGTGAGGCACTTCAGGTGGCGCACCAGGAGCTGCTCGACGGCAACGTCAAGAAGGGTCAACGACAGATCGAGAGGACTCGGCGCGAGATGCTGGAGCGCTTGCGGGGCGGGCCGGCCACACCCCACCTGTTCGGCCAGGTCAGTTTTCTGCGGGCCCTGGCTGCGGCGATGATCGGCGACGAGAGGACAGCCAGCTGGGACTTCCAGGTGGCGCTCGAGCTTTCCGACGGGTACCACTCGCTCGACCTCGCACGCTACGGTGAAGCCGGTGTGATCCTCGAGCGCGCCCGCACACAGCGGCGCGAGCGGCTGCAGCGCGAGGCCGAGCCCCGCGAGGCCGCCGGCCCTGACGACGATGCGGCCGAGGTGGTCCCGCCGCGCAAAACGCATTCTCCCCAGCCGACCTATCCGCTGGCTCACCAATTGACCTGCGGCAAGGGACGGGTCGTCCTCCAGGCCATCATCGACAAGCAGGGGCGGGCGACACAGCCGGCGATCAAGGAGGGCGACGATCCGATCCTGTTCTTCGTAGCCTTCGACGCCGTCCGAGACTGGGAATTCGAGCCAGCGCGCAAGGATGGAGAAGCGGTTCCCGTCTACTACAATCTGACGGTCAATTTTGCCTTGCGTGGACGCTGCGTGACGCCGCTCGTTCCTCTGCCCTGGACCAACGAACGCCCACCTCTCGGCTGAGGACGCTCGTCCTGCACCTCGTGCTTCGGCGCAGGAGGTAGACGGGGAGCGAGGAACCGGAATGGCCGGAGCCCATCCCGGTCCCGATTCCACGGTGCCTACGACGGAACGCTTTCGATGCGCCAGCGCCCATCGACCAGACGCACGCCGACCTCGTCGGTCCCCTCGTCGCGATCGCCGTCGACCTCGATCTCGAAGCGCACGCGCACCCACAGCGAACCAGGCGCCCGCTCCTTGCGAGCGACCAGCTGGAAGGAGTGGAACTTCCAGCTCTGCAGCTCGGCGAGATTGCGCTCGAGCCGTGCCGACGGTGGTGACGTGAGCACCTCACGCCAGCGCTCGTCACCCCGCAGGCGGCTGGCGTAGAAGTGGGTGACCGCAGCTTCGGCGGAGGCGTCACCGGGAGCCACGCCGCGAGCGCTGCTGCGGTCGAGGGGCGCGGCATCGACATATTCGAGCCAGCCACTGCCGCCGTCGCGAGTGGTCGGCGGGGAGAAAGCGGAGGGGGCGGAGGCGGCGGAGCTGCCTCCGCAGGCGGCGGTGAGGGCGAGGGCGGCTGCGGCGCAGAGGAGCCGGACGGAGGCGGAGGTCGAACGTCGGGTCGAACGGTGCATGGTGGTGTCTCCGAAGTCGGCGCGAGGGCTCATCGTAGGGGAGTGGCAACGAAGCGGCCGCGGATCACCTGGCCGTTGGCCTCGATGTCGATGGTGCCGCCGACGCGGCTGCCGGAGAGCTCCTCCAGCACCACAGTGCCCAGACTCTTCTGGTCGACGACGGTGAAGGTATCCAACTTGCCCCCAGGCGAGAAGATGCTGACGCTCAGGTCGTGGTTCGACTTGCCGTCGAGCACGAAGGTCTGACCCTTCTGCAGGCGCGACTTGTCTCGCGTCTGGAGCGCCATCTGGACGATGACCTTCTGGTTGGCGGCGGACATCGCCGCCATCGCTTCCGACATCGTACCGGATCCTTGGCCAGGTAGATGTCGAGGTAGTGCTCACTCGACAGCACGAAGCGCCCCTGGTCGACCGGCAGCTGGTGCTCACCGGCCTTGTTGCCGCGGACGAGGACACCGTTGCCGGCGGGTGCGCTGGCTGCGGCGGCTGCGGGCGCCGCAGCCGCCGCCGGGGCGGCGGCCGGCGCGACACCGTCGGCCGCTTGGCCACAGGCCACGGCGGTCAAGGCGAGGAGCGTCGAGGAGAGGATCGAGCGGAGGTTCGTGAGCATGGTATTTTCCCTTCTTCTTTTGCCGCCTTCTCGCCGTCGTCCATCGCGAGCGAGTTCCCGCGGTGTGCTCCGGCTCGAGGGTCGGCTGTGATGCTGAGGCGGGAGAGCAACCCCGGTGCCAGGCGCTCCGCTCGGGCTTGAAGCAGCGCAAATAATTGCCCGAGAATGACTTGGCTGGCGCACCGGGATCGGTCGCTGCCGCGTCGCTCGGTGGGTGGGTATCAGCGGCGGAACAGTGATCCCGATCTCGGCACAGCGCTTCGTCACGGGGTCGTGGTCGCTGATCTGGACCAGAACGACTTGGCGTGACGGAGCGTGCGGGTACCCTCAGCTGGCGGCGCTGGCGGCCGCTTCGAAAATCGCTGCGAGCTCCGGCCGTGGGCCGAACGCCAGTGCCTGGCCGCGGAGCGCAGCCTCGCGCGCCTCGCGCCAGTGTTCTCGGCCGTCGTTGGGGTCACTTGCAGCGCGGGCCGCGAGCGCGGCCGCCAGCGCCTTTTCGATCCATGCGGCGACCAGCCGATCGGAATGCTCGAGAGCCTCGTCGGCCCTGGATCCAGCGGATCGAGCCAACTGGTGAGCGCGCTCGCGTTCGCCTCGGGCCAGATGCCAGCCGGCGGCATGGCGGTCGACCGCAGCGACCGCGACCAGGTTGACCGGGACCTCACCCCACTGGGCGATCAGGGTCCCGGCGGCCTGCCGCGCGGCGGCAAAGGCGGCTTCGGCGTCGCCCGGTCGACCCAACACGATGGCGTTGCGGGCGCGAGCGGTGTGCAGCAGCGTCTGGTGGTACCAGTAGTCGGTCGGGTACACATCGCGGATCGACTGCGAGTGGCCTGCGGCCTCGTCGAGCAGGGCCTCTGCGTTCCGACCGGCGCTGATGCGGACATCGGCCAGCTGCAACAGCGCGGTGGCAAGGTTGACGTGGGCCGAGTGGTAGTTCGGATAGCGCTCGAGCACTGCCCGGAACGAGGCGGCGGTTTCAGCCAGCGCGGTCTCTGCCGGTTCACCGCGCCCGAGCAGCTCCTCGGCTCGGCACCAATACGCCATCGCCATCGAGTTCAGGGCGTTGCGCTGCTCGGGGTCGATCGCCAATGCCTCGCGACAGGCCGCGATCGCAAGCTCGGTGTGCTCGCCGGGCTCGCGCCCATGCTGCATGGCGACGTAGGCCCAGTCGCCCTGGGTGGCGCAAAGTCCGACGAGCAGGTCGAGGCGCGAACCGGCGCCGAGGGCAAGCCCGTCCTGGAACGCGCCCACGGCTTCGCGGAACGCTTGCTCCCAGTCGCCGTTCCAGCTCGCGCCGGCGAGCTTGGACCAGGCGCGCCCCAGGTTCATCGCGACCAGGGGATCTGGTCGGAGCCGCGCAGCGCTTTCGAGATGCCCGATCGCTTCCCGCAACAACTCGCGCGACCGCGTGTGCTCCCCGCGGTCCTGAGCCCACTCGGCCCGGGTGATGGCGACGTTGCCGCGGTGAAGGTACCCGTAGGCCTGCCCTTCGCCGCCGCCCAGCAGCCGTTCGGCACTCTCGTCGGCGACGGCCAAAGGCGCGGCCGGGTCTTTGCCGTGGGCCCGCAACCAACGGCCGTAGCGCCAGCCCAGCTGGGCGCGTGTCGACAAGGCTTCGACGTGCTCGCGATCGGCGAGGAGCGCGTCGTCGCAGCTTTGCACCCCACCTTCGAAGGCCTCAGCCACCCCATCGCTCTGGCGGAAGCGGCGGTCGAGCTCGAGCCGCCACCAACGACAGCGGGCGGCGTAGACCTGAGGATCGCTGGGAGCGCGCGTGACTGCTTGATCGAGGACCTCGCGGGCACGCGCGAGCGGCTCGACGACCTCCTCGGGCAGCGAGGAATCGAGGATCCCACCGGCCTTGCGCAAGTCGGCTTCGGCCGCCAGCAGCAAGCCCTCGTAGCGCCAGGGCACCTCGGCGGCGGCTTCGAGGCCGAGGCGCCGAGCGGCTTCGAGGTCGTCGTCGGCCAGCGCCAGCTGGGCTCGCAGCAGAGCCGTGTCCTCGGAGCGGGCCCCTCGTACCGACAGCAAATCGCGGGCGCGGCTGCCGTAGGTCTCGTGTGCACGTCGACGAGCTTCCCGGCGATCCTCGGGACTGGCCAGGCGTTCGGCCTGAGACAGCTCGCGGGCGAGCAGAGCGAGAAAGGTGCGGCCGAGGGCAAGTCTCACCCTTGGCTCCTCGAAGCCGGCCGCCACGGCTGCTTCGAGGTGGCGCCGCGCCTCTTCGGGACGTTCGAGGCTCAGAGCGCCACGACCCAAGGCGTAGAAGGCCGGGCCGCGTGCGCCGCGACCGCTGCGATCGAGCTCGTCGCGGATGGCCGCCAGCTCGGCCTCGACCAGCGCCCGTTCGGGAGTCAGATCGTGCAGAGGGCTGATGTGAGCGAGGCGCATCACATTGTCGATGCGCTCGATCCGTCGGCCGAAGGCCTCGGCCGTGCGCGCCTGCTCGCTGGCTCGCCACCAGCTCGCGACAGCGAATCCGGCGGAGAGCAGGGCGACAGCGACCGCTCCGCCGACCAGGGTCGTTGCCACCGGGTGACGGCGCATGCGCCGCATCAGTCGTTCGACGGAACCGATCGGCCGGGCCGCAACGGGCTCACCGGCGAGGTAACGCTCGAGGTCGTCGCCGAGAGCCTTGGCCGAGGGGTAGCGGCGCTCCCGGTCCTTCTCGAGGCAGCGTTCGACGATCACCCGCAGATCGCGGGGCAGATGCCGGGGCAGGGGCGGGGGATCGCTCTCGAGGATCCGCATCAAGGTCGACATGGCGCTGCCGGTGTCGAAGGGATGAGCTCCGGCGACCAACTCGTAGAGCAACACGCCGAGCGAGAAAACATCGCTGCGGCGATCGATCGACCGCACCTCACCACGTCCCTGCTCGGGCGACATGTACCCCGGCGTGCCGATGATCTGGCCCGACAGCGTCAGCCCGGTGCCGGCGACCTCGCGGGCGATGCCGAAGTCGAGGACGAAGGGGACGAGCTCGCCATCGGCACGTCTTTCGACCAGAATGTTGCCGGGCTTCAGATCGCGGTGGACCAGTCCGGCGGCATGCGCGGCCTGCACCGCGCGAACGACGGGCACCAGGAGCGCCAGGCGTCGCTCCAACGGCAGATCGGCAACGGCCTCGTCGAGCGGCTTGCCGTCGATCAGCTGCATCGAGATGAAGGGTTTGCCGTGGAGCTCGCCGACCTGGTAGATGCGAGCGACGTTGGGGTGGTCGACGCGCGCCTGCGCGCGAGCTTCCCGCAACATCCTCTCGATGGCGCTGGGCTCATCCGAGCGCAGGAGCTTGACCGCCACCCGGCGGCCGAGGTCCGGATCGAAGACCTCGAGCACCCGACCCATTCCACCTTCGCCGAGAAGGACCCCAGTTTCAAACCGCATGGTAGGCGGCCGATTGTAACGACGTGGCGCCCAGTCGCTGGACACGGCGGGCTTGATACGCTCCGGCCTCGACATGCCGTGGCAAATCGTTCTCCGAGATACCGCCAACCGTGGCGCGCACCACCTCCGTCTTCCGCGTACAGTCGTCGGGTCGGCGCCGGAAGCTGATCTCCAGGTTCCCGACCTCAGCGTTTCGCGCCGACATGCGGCGTTGATCCTCGAGGGCGAGTCGCTCGCGATCGAGGACCTCGGATCGCGCAACGGCACCCGGATCGGTGGCGAGAGAATCGTCGGCACGGCGCCGCTGGTCGACGGCGCGGAGTTGGGTTTCGGGACGGTCGTGGCCACCGTGCAACGGGTAGACCTGCGCGAGGTGCAGCCGGCGGTGCGGTTCGAATCCGTTTCGCCCACGATGGCCCCGGTTGGGTCGGCGGCGACGACACTTGGCGGCGACTCGCTTCATGCCCTGTTGACCGATGGGCTGCCAGGCCTGCTGCGCGACCTTGCCGACGGCGTCGAGCTGCGCACCATGGCCGGCACGGTCGGCAGGGTGGTGCTCGATCTGCTGCCGGCGCGTCGAGCTCGGGTCCTGCGCTTCGGCGAGGGCGGCGCAGGGATCCTTTTTGTCGGTGACGGCGCGACCGGGACGGGGGAAGACGTGGTCGATCCGGCGTGCACGGTCCGCGCCGAAAGCGGCGACCTGATCCTCGAGGTTTCGTTTCGTCTGACCTCTCAGGCGCGTGGCTATCGGCCGCTGGTGGAAGGCTTGGCTGACCTCCTGCGAGCCAGTCGGTCGGGCCTGCGCATGCCGGTTCCCACGCGCGAGACTGATCAGGTACCCCTGCCCAGTCCGCCGAGCGTCGAACCGGTGGTCCAGGAGATCTATGCCCAGGCCCAACGCGTCGCTCGCGGCGAGGTTTCGGTGCTGATCCGCGGCGAGTCGGGGACCGGCAAGGAGGTCCTGGCGCGCTACATCCATGCCGCCTCGGCGCGCCATGGTGAGGCGTTCGTGGCGCTCAACTGTGCCGCCCTGCCGCGCGACCTGCTCGAGAGTGAGCTCTTCGGCGTCGAAGCGGGGGTCGCTACCGGGGTCCGGGCCCGACCTGGGATCTTCGAGCTCGCCGACCGCGGCACGTTGTTTCTCGACGAGATCGGCGACATGGCGCTCGAGACGCAGGCGCGGATCCTTCGCGTGCTGCAGGAGGGCGAGGTCTACCGCTTGGGTGGATCCGAGGCACGCCCGGCGCGCGTTCGGGTGCTCTCAGCCACCAACCGCGACCTCGAGGCACTGCGCCGGGACGGCGCTTTCCGTGACGATCTCTACCATCGCATCGCCGACTGGGTGGTGGAGCTTCCGCCGCTGCGCCGCCGCCGCCGTGATGTCCCGAACCTCGCGGCAGCCTTCCTGCTGCGCGAGTGCGATCGGCGAGGAGTTCGGGCTGCGGGGATCTCCGCTGCAGCGATGGAAGCGATCGTCGCCTATCCCTGGCCCGGCAATGTGCGCCAGCTCGAACGCGAGATGGCCCGGGCGGCGCTGTTTCTCGAATCGGGTGAGTTGCTGCAGGTGCGACACCTGCAGCCGGCGTTGCGGGAGGCCGGCGAACCGGGCGACGCCGTCGCCGAAGGGACCTTGCAGGCGGCAGTGGAAGCCGCCGAGCGCGCCGCGATCCGGCGCGCGCTGGAGCAAGAGGCCGGCAACATGGCCGCCGCCGCGCGGGTTCTCGGCATTGGACGGACTACCCTCTATCGGCGCATCAAGGAGCTCGGGATCGAGGGCTGAGTCCCTCGCCGGCCGGCGGTCCCGTCGAGCAGCGTGGTAACGTCCGGCCGCGTTCGAGGGTCCCATGGATCGCCACCGACTGGTCGAAATCGACGAGGTTTTTGCAGCAGCGCTCGAGCTCGAGGCCGGCGCGCGCGAGCAGTTCCTGGCTGAGCGATGTAGCGGTGATCCGGAACTGCGGCGCGAGGTCGACCTGCTGCTGGCAGCGTGTGAGGCCGGCGACCTCACGGTCGAGACGCCATTGCACGCCTTCATCGAGAACCTCGGCAGAGCCGAGGCCGACCTCGAAGCCGGCGAGCTGGTTGGTGCGTGGAGGGTCGAGCAGCCGATCGGTCGCGGCGGCATGGGCGTGGTCTACCTGGTCTCCCGTGCCGACGGGAGTTTCGACAAACACGCGGCGCTCAAGATCCTTCCGCACGGCCGCACCGACGCCGAAGCGGTACGCCGCTTCGAGCAGGAACGCCAGATCCTGGCGCGGCTCGAGCACCCGGGTATCGCTCGGCTCCTCGATGGTGGCCTCGATCGGCGTGGCCTGCCCTACCTCGTGCTCGAGCACGTCGACGGAGCTCCGGTCGATGCCTACTGCGACCGCGAGCAGCTGCCGATCGAGGCCCGCATCACACTGGTCGCGTCGATCGCCCGAGTGGTGCACGCAGCCCATCGTAGCCTGGTGATCCACCGCGACCTCAAGCCCTCGAACCTGCTGGTCACCGCCGACGGTTCGGTGAAGCTGCTCGACTTCGGCATCGCCAAGCTGCTCGAGCACGACGGCGGCGGCGAGCACACCGTGAGCTTTGCGATGACGCCGGCGTTCGCCTCACCCGAGCAGGTCAAAGGTGGATCGATCACGACAGCCTCGGATGTCTACCAGCTCGGCCTGTTGCTCTACCTCCTGGTGACCGGCCACGATGCTCAGCCGAGCAGCGCGGTGTCGCTGTCGGAGCTCGTCCATGCGGTGTGCGAGCAGGAACCGGAGCGGCCGAGTACCGTCGTCCAGCGCGATGCGCGAGGTGTTTCGGCGGTCGAGCTTGCTTCGCGCCGCAGATCCACGCCGGCCCGGCTCGCCGCGCAGCTCGGCGGCGAGCTCGACGCGATCGTGGCACACGCCATCGAAAAGGACCCCGAGCGCCGCTACGCCTCGGCCGAGCAACTAGCCGCCGACCTCGAGCGTTTCCTGGAAGGGCGCCCGATCGTGGCCCGGCCGAGCGGCCGCCTCGAGCGCGGCGCAAAGTGGGTGCGGCGCAACCCGGCGCTCGCCACCGCCAGTGGCCTGGCGGCGCTGCTGATGGTTGGCTATGCCGCGACCGTGACGGTGCAGGCCCGTGCGATCGCCGCCGAACGCGACCGCGCCCAGCTCGAGACGCAGCGGGCGACCGAGGTCGAACGGTTCCTGGTCGGCTTGTTCGAGGTCTCGGACCCCGCCAGCTCACTCGGGCGTTCGATCGACGCCCTCGAGCTGCTCGAACGTGGCGCACAGCGAATCGACGGGGAGCTCGAGGACCAACCCGCGGTGCAAGCGCGGCTGCTGGCAACCCTCGGGCAGATCTACCGCAAGCTCGGCCGGCTGAACGAGTCGCGGTCGATGGAGGAGCGGGCCCTCGCCCTGCGCCGAGCGTGTTTCGGAGACCGGCACGTCGAGGTGGCCGAGAGTCTCCATCACCTCGGCACCGTGGCCCGGCATCTGGGTGATCGCGATGCGGCGCAGGCGGCTCTGACAGAGGCGTTACAGCTGCGGGAGCAGTTGCTTGACCCATCGGCCCCGGAGCTCGCCGAGACCCTGGCCGAGATCGGCTACCTGCACTACTTCGCGAGTGAGCTCGACCAGGCCAAGAGCTACTTCGAGCGGGCGCTGGCAATCCGAGAGCAACGCGGCGACGAGCGCGAGGTGGCGAGCACCTGGACCAGCCTCGCTTTGATCGCCGAGGGACGCGGCAAGCTCGACGAGGCCGAGCGGTTGCACCGTGAGGCACTGGCGGTCAACCAGCGACTCCATGGCGAGCTCCACCCCGAGCTCGCGGTCAACCACTTCAACCTTGGTCGCGTCTATCAGCGCCGCGAGGACTACCGCGGAGCCCAACCGCACTTCGAGCGCGCCTTGGCCATCGACCGCGAGGTCTACGGCGCCCGCCATCTCGAGGTCGCCACCGACTTGGCGCAACTTGCCAACAACCTCCAGATCCTCGGGGAGCTCGACCGCGCCGAGGAGTTGTTCGAGGAGGCACTGTCGATCTCACGTGAGCTGCTCCCCGCCCACCACCTGCGGATCGCGACGGTGCTCCACGGCTTGGGCGAGCTGCGCCTCGCGCAGGGGCGGCTCGACGACGCCATGGTGTACCTCGACGAGAGTCTCCAGATGCGCCGCGCGCTCTTTGGAGAGCCTTCGATCCCGGTGGCGCAGATCCTGCTGCCGATCGGCCTGGTTCACGTCAAGGCACGCAAGCTCGATCAGGCTGAGCACACCTGGCGCGAGGCCCTCGCCATGGCCGACGGTGAAGATCCGCTGTTGGCAGATCGGCTTCGAGCCGATCTCCAGCGCCTCGCCGACTTGCGCGAGAAGAGTGCAAGCCCTGGCGGGGCTCCGAGCGGCTGAGCCCACTTGTGTCCCAGTCGTGTGCCGGGCGAGTCGACGAACCACGGGTCGTGCTAGCGTTCCGCGCGAATCGAACGATGACCCGGGCCGCGGCCCCAAGGAGTGTCCATGTCACCGAGCTCGGTCGACCACGGCGAGGGCTTCCGGCTTGCCGCTTTGGTGTTTGCAGCCTTGCTGGCCGCCGTTCCGGTTTCGGCGCAAACGAGCGGCGATCCCGCCACCCCGCCCGCTGATCCCGCCGACCCGGCGCAGCAGGGTACGACGTTCACCGAGGCCATCAGCGTCGGCAGTCGCAGCTCCGAGCGTTCCCGAACCGATACACCCGTGCCGGTTGACGTGCTCCCGCTCGCCGAGCTCGCCACCGACAGCGGCCAGCTCGACCTGGGGCAGCTGCTCCACCTGGCAGCTCCCTCGTTCAACTCGAACCGCCAGTCGGGCTCCGATGGCAGCGACCACGTCGACGCTGCCACCCTGCGCGGCCTGGGGCCCGATCAGGTGCTGGTGCTGATCAACGGCAAACGCCGCCACACCTCGTCGTTGATCTACCTGTTCGGATCGCGCGCCCGCGGCAACGTCGGCACGGATCTCAACACCATTCCGGTGGCCGCGATCGAGCGGATCGAGATCTTGCGCGACGGCGCCGCGGCTCAGTACGGATCCGATGCAATCGCCGGCGTGATCAACATCGTGTTGCGCGACGACCAGGGCCTGAGCGTGATACTCACCGGGGGTGGGTACACCGCGGGCGACGGCGAAACCGGCCAGGTGGCGCTCAACTACGGTATGCCACTGGGCGGGCAGGGTGGAGTTCTCAGCCTCACCGGTGAGATCCTGACTCGCGAAGCCACCGATCGCTCCACCGACGACGCGCCGCGAATCATCGGTGACGCCGAAACCGAGAACCTGTCGTTGTTCTTCAATCTCGATCTGCCGACCGGAGACTCCGGCGGCTTCTATGGCCACGGCGGCTACAACCAACGCGATGGGCTCGCGGGGGCATGGTACCGCGGCGGCATCGGCTCGGACGACATTCCGTCACGCAACTCGGCGGCGATGTACCCGGATGGTTTCGTGCCCAGGATCGGGACCGACATCGAGGACTTTTCCACGGCCTTGGGATTCCGGAGCCTGGTCGGCGACTGGTCCCTCGACCTCAGCAGTACCTTCGGCTCCAACCGCATGGCCTATCAGATCCAGGACACGCTGAACGCCTCGTTGGCGACACTCAACGACGGCATTTCCCCCACGGTGTTCGACGCTGGAGGTTTCCGCTTCCAGCAACACACCACCAACCTCGATGTGTCGCGGTTCTTCACCGACCGCCTGCGAGGAATGGGATTGGCCGCTGGATTCGAATACCGCCGCGAGAGCTACGAGATCTTCGCCGGCGAGCCCGGCTCCTGGGCCGACTTCGACGGTCCGGGCGGCGGCAACGCGGGGTCTCAGGGTTTCCCCGGCTTCCAACCCGCGGACGAGGTCGACGCCAGTCGCAACAGCTACGCAGCCTATGCCGACGTCGAGCTCCAAACCACGCAGCGCCTGCTCGTCACGATTGCCCTGCGCGGTGAGCACTACAGTGATTTCGGCGACACCGCCAACGGCAAGCTGTCGTTCGCCTACCGGCTCGGTGAGCTGCGCCTCCGCGGTTCCGCCAGCACCGGATTTCGCGCCCCTTCCTTGCATCAGCGCTTCTTCAGCTCGACCTTTACCGACTTCATCGCCGGCGAAGCGGCCGACGTCAAGCTCGCGCCCAACGACAGCGAGCTTGCGCGTCGAGTGGGCATCCCCGAGCTTCAGGAGGAAACTTCGGAGAACCTCTCGGTGGGGTTCAGCTGGGCGCCCCGACAGGACCTCGAGCTCACCTTCGATGCCTATCAGATCGATATCGACGATCGCATCGTCTTGACCGGAGGCTTCACCGTCGACGATCCCGACATCGGCCCGATCTTGGAGGAGCTGCAGCTGGCCGAGGCGCGCTTCTTCACGAATGCCATCGACACCCGCACGCGCGGCCTCGACCTGACCCTCACCCACACACGACGGCTCACCGTCGGAACGTTGGACAGCTCAGTGGTGGTGAACTTCAACGATACCGAGGTAACGGCGATCAACACTGCACCGGGGCTGGCGGGCAAGGAGGATATCTACTTCAGCACCCGCGAACGACTCTTCGTCGAAGGCTCGGCCCCCGAGGTCAAGGGCACCCTTGGCGTCGGGTACTCCCTGGATCGCTGGAACACCGGAATCAAGCTCAACTACTTCGGCGATGTCGTCGCCGGGACGTGGTCGCAGCTCGACGACCCCCTGGCACCGCCGCAGCGCTACGCTCCGCGGCTCACGGTCGACTTCCATGTGGGCTTCGACCTGACGCCGGCGCTACGGTTGACTGTCGGCGGGGCGAACGTTTTCGACGCGCAGCCCACTCAACAGGATCCCAACGAGACCGAAAACGGCGCGCTGTGGGAGAACGTGCAGATGGGCTTCAACGGCGCCTACTACTTCACCCGGCTGAGCGTGCGAGTTCCGGGCTCCTGAGCCGGTGGTCGACCGACCAGCGCCGCCTCTGAGGAGCTTTTGCCTCAGGTCGTGGTGAGCACCAATGGGGCGCCTGTGGACCGGACCATGATCGTGTGCTCGTGGTGGACGGCCAGACAACGGTTGTTGGTGCGCAGAGTCCAGCGGTCGCGTTCCTCGACCACTCGAGCCGGCGCCGCGGTCAGCATCGGTTCGAGCGCAAGCACCAGGCCTTCGTGCAACACCGTGCGGTTGTGCGGGTCGGACCAGTTCGGAACCTCGGGCTCTTCGTGCAGACGCCGGCCGATGCCGTGGCCGCAGAGCTCCCGGACCACAAACGCGCCCCGGCGCCGTGCGGCTCGCTCGACTGCGGCACCGACATCGCGAAGCTTGCGCCCGGCGCGGACCGCCTGAGAGCCCTGGTGAAAGGCGATGCGGCCGGTCTCGATCAGCTTCTCGGCCTCGCTCGAGCCCGCGCCGACGATCACCGTGCGCGCGCTGTCGGCCATGTAGCCGTCGAGCTCGAGGGTGACGTCGAGGGTGACCACGTCGCCGGCTTCGAGGCGCCGCGGGCCGGGCACGCCGTGCACGATCTCCTCGTTGACGCTGATGCAGGTGAAGCCCGGAAAGCCGTAGGTCAGCTGCGGCGCGGAGCGAGCGCCGGCGCGGCCGGCATGCTCGGCGGCAAGCGCATCGAGCTCGCGCGTGGTGGTGCCGGCGGCCAGAGCCCGTTCCATCACGTCCTGGGTTTCGGCCACCAAGCGGCCGACGCGTCGCAGCCCCTCGAGCTCTTCGTCTCTGGAAACGGTCATCTCGGCTCCGCCCTTGCAGTTCGTGGACCCCGTGAGCCAGTCAGGAGGCTCGACTCGGGCCCTCGAGCGGAGGATACACGCCTGAAGCGCTCGAGGCCGCAGATCGCGCCGCCTGGGCAACCTCAGAAGGAACGGCTCTGCACTCCGACGAGTGCCCGGTACTTGGTCCCCGGTACCCGGAGGTGCGTGGCGTTTACGGCACCTCGGCCGACCATCCGCCGGTCGACCCCACCTCGAAGCCATCGGTGAAAATGATCGTATCGTCGACCAAGGCAACGACCGCCCAGTTCTGGTTGCCTGAGGCGTAGTCGACCGAGCCCGCGCCGTAGATGCGCCCGGCCACGGCGACCATGGCCTCGACGCCCTCGGAGTTGTTGCCGCCGACGTTGAGCGGAACGATCACCCTGCCGCCGGTGCCGAAGCTGGGGTCGAGATCGCCGTGCGAGTCGAGGCGGGCG
Organism: uncultured Thermoanaerobaculia bacterium; assembly: GCA_964599475.1. Taxonomy (GTDB): domain Bacteria; phylum Acidobacteriota; class Thermoanaerobaculia; order Multivoradales; family CAZRFU01; genus CAZRFU01. The sequence continues at coordinate 40,184 of CAZRFU010000028.1, read as the reverse complement.
AAGGCCATGTCGAGCCCGTCGAGCGGATCGTCGGCGATGGTCCCGCCGCCGAGGAGGATGTGATCGTCGGGCTGGAGGAGCAGCGACGAGAAGAATCCGGACAGACCGGCGGTGAAGGTGATCGCCCGCACGCCCGCATCGCCGAAGCTCGGGTCGAGGGTGGCACCGACGAACCTCGCCGCAAACGGTCGAAAGTCGAGACCTCCGGCGATCAGGAGTCGACCGCTGCGGTCGAAGGCCATGCTGGCCGCAATCTGGTCCGAGACCGCAGGGTCGATCTCGAGCACCATCTTCCCCCCATTGCCGAAGGTCGGATCGAGCTGGCCGGTTGGGGTCAGCCGCGCGAGGCAGACGCGGGTGCCACCGGTGATTTCACATTGCCCCCCGACCACGATGGACCCGTCGGGCCGCACCACCAGCGCCCGACCGCGATCGTGCCCGTCGTCGCCGAGGTCGAAGCTGATGCGGATCCATCCTCCGGTGCCGAAGTCGGGATCGGAAGCCCCGGCAGCCGTGACCGCGAGCACGAAGATGTCCTGACTGCCACCAGAGACGTAGAGGGTGCCGGTGATCAAGGCGCCGCCGCCGGGGCGTGGTGCCATGGCCCCGACCTCGGCTGAATGGCTCAGCCGGAAGGTCGCTCTGCCGTCGCCGCTGAAGCTCGGATCGAAAGCGCCGCCGGCGGTCAGCCCTACCATCGCGACGCGCGTCACCGGGTCGGCTGCGGGGCCCACGGCCTCGCCCGCAACCAACACTCGTTCGTCGGGCAGCGCCATCACCGCGCGCGCCCGATCGTTGTTGTTGCCGCCTGGCCCGCTGAGGTTGAAGGCGACCTGTACCTTGCCGGTGCCGCCGAAACTCGGATCAAAGTGCCCGGTCGGGGTAAGACCCGCCAGGCCGAAGTCCATCCCTCCCTCGGCGTCGCGCACCAGTCCGGCGAGGATCACCCGGCCGGCCGGGGAGACTGCCAGGCCGTGGGCAAGATCCTGGCCGCTGGTCCACGCGATCAAACGTTTGCCGGTGAAGAAGAACGACGTGTCGACGTCGCCATCGGCGGCGGACAGCGCGGCGCCGGGCACCACCACCAGGAGGAGCGCGAGCCTGAGGGCAGGGGAAGAGCAGCACATGTTGGCCATACCTCTGCCTACGCGGCGCCGGGCTCGCAGGGGCCAGGGTCCGCTCGCCGGCCGTGTGGCCCGTGCGCGGCATTCCCTGCGCGTAATCCTCCGAGACGTACCTCTGCTCGCACCGCTCGGTCGCGTGCACCTCCCACACCCTCCTTCCAATCCCTCTGGAGTCACATGGCAACTCTGAGCATCGATTAGCCGTCGGCGGCAGGCGGGCGCCCGGCCAGGGCCGAGCCCTGCCAACTCTCTCTGTTCCACCACTGCCACGTGGACGCGCGCCGGCTCGGCAGCCGCAGGATTCGCCTGCGTGCCTCCGGCTGCGCGGGTCACCGTGGCCGAACCCCCAGGAGCTCCTGAATGTTCCAGCATCGACCACTTCTCTCGACCCTTTTCGGCGCCACGCCGATCATCGCTGCACTGATCCTTTGCGTTGGCAGCGTCAGCGCATCGTCCCTCCCGCAAATTGGACTCTCCGGCCCGGGCGCGCTGCTGCTGACCGAACAAGAGGCCTATCCCCACAGCCCCGGCGCGGACGACCACTTCGGCCAGGCGGTCGCGGCCGGCGACTTCAACCGCGATGGTTTCGCGGATCTCGCGATCGGCATTCCGGACAACGACTGCGATTTCCAGGTATGGGACTGCGGCTCGGTGCAGGTGCGCTTTGGCTACTCGACCGGCGCGCTGGGCGGAGTCCTCACCCTCGACCCGAACGGGTTGGGGCCCCACGGCGAGGTGGCGCCCGAGCCCGCCAGCAGCTACGACCACTACGGCGCGGTGCTGGCGGTTGGCGACTTTCAGAACGACGGCCACGATGACCTCGTGGTTGGTGTTCCGTTCAACCTCAACTACACCGCCGCCGGGCCTCACACCAGGTCGGGGGCAATCCACGTCCACTACGGTCTGCCTGGACACTCGGGCAGCATCCAGTGGGTGGCGGAACACGCCGTGTGGCAGGGAGATGGAGGCGGTGGCGACACCGTGCCGGGGAATGCCCGGGCCGGCGATCGCTTGGGCGCCGCCCTCGCGGTGGGCGACTTCAACGGCGACGGCCATGACGATCTGGCAGTCGGCAACCCCCTCGACGAGTGCCAAGACGCGACGGCGTGCAACAACTTCAACGGTCGCGGCGCCGTCCTGGTCGGCCATGGCCACATCGGCGGCCTGGTGCCTTTCGACGCCTTCGAGATGCGCCAGGGGCTCGAAGGCCTGCCCGACGTCTCCGAGGACAACGACCAGCTGGGGTACAGCGTTGGCGCTGGCGACTTCAACGGCGACAACTTCGACGATCTGGCAATTGGAGTGCCGGGCGAGGACGATGTCGGCGCCGTGTTGGTGGTCTACGGCAGCCCCGACTCACTGATCTTTGCCAACCACTGGTACGTCGGCCAATTCGACCTGGGTCACATCGGTGAGTCGGGCGATCGCTTCGGCGAAACCTTGGGCGTCGGCGACTTCAACGGCGACGGTTTCGCCGACCTGGCGGTGGGCGCACCGCGAGCCGACGGCAACGAGCTCACCGACGTCGGGTACGTGTACGTGATCTACGGCAGTGCTGGTGGCCTCACGGCAGGCGGCTCCGAGCTGCTCACCCAGGAGGTGCTCTTCGGCTCGGGCAGCAACGAGGCCTATGACAACTTTGGCAGCGCGTTGACTGCGGGCGATTTCAACTCCGATGGGATCGACGATCTGGCCATCGGCATCGTCGGCGAGGATCGCCTCGAATGGAACGAAGGTGGCGTCGCGGTCGCCCTCGGTCGCCTGGTTGGAGGCCTGCGCGGCAGCACTACACGCCGACTCTACCCGCGTGGGCACGCCAGTGCGCCCGTCCACTACGACCCCGCCGGGATGATCCCAGACGTGCAAACGGGCTATCCCTACTGGGGAGTCTCCCTGACTGCCGCCGACTTCGACGGCAACGGATTCGCCGACCTCGCGATCGGCGCCGCCGGCCGGGACCTTCCCAATGCCGACAACTCCGGCGCGGCAGCGGTGATCTTCGGCCGACTGTTTGCCGACGGCTTCGAGTCCGGTGACCTCGGCGAATGGACGGCCTGGCCGTAGGTTTTGGCCCAGCGCGAGGTGGGTGTCGAGCATCAGTCGGCTACCATGGGTTGGTCATGGGTCCTTCCGACAACACGTCTCCCGTTCCGCCGGCTCCCGTCGCCCAGCCTCCGCGAAGCCGCGGCTGGTTCACTCGTTTCCTCGATCTGGTCGAGTGGCTCGGAAATCTCCTGCCCCATCCGGTGACCCTGTTTGCCTCCTTCGCCGGCCTGGTGCTGGTGGCCTCGGCGGTGGCGGCGTTCTTCGGTCTCGAGGTCGAGGACCCCCGCCCCGAAGGCGCGCGCGGCCGCAGCGCGACCGGCGTCATCGCGGCGGTGTCCTTGCTCGATGCCGAAGGGCTGCGCCGCATCGTCGAGAACCTGGTGACCAACTTCACCGGGTTCGTGCCGCTCGGTACGGTGTTGGTGGCGCTGCTCGGGGTTGGAGTCGCCGAGTCGTCCGGTCTGCTCGGCGCGGCGATCCGGCTGCTGGTGATCAAGGCGCCCAAACGCCTGGTCACCGCGGCGGTGGTCTTTGCCGGGGTGGTCTCGAACACCGCCTCGGAGATGGGTTACGTCGTCCTCGTTCCCCTCGCAGCGGTGATCTTCCGCACCCTCGGTCGACACCCGATCGCGGGGCTGGCGGCAGCGTTTGCGGGTGTTTCCGGTGGCTACAGCGCCAATCTCTTCATCGGCACCGTCGACCCGCTGCTCGCCGGCATCACCGAGGAAGCCGCCCAGTTGATCGATCCGGCCTACACCGTGCATCCTGCGGTGAACTGGTACTTCATGGTGGCGAGCACCTTTCTCATCACGGCGCTCGGGACCTGGGTGACGGTCGCGATCGTCGAGCCGAAGCTCGGGAAGTGGGACCCCGGCGAAGCCGAAGAGGGAGTCGACGAGGGCGCGGGCCTCGAGCCGATTTCCTCGGCGGAGCGCCGCGGGCTGATCGCGGCGGCGATCGCGGCGCTGGCCGTGGTGGGGCTCATCGCCCTGGCGGTGGTTCCGGAGGGGGCGCCGTTGCGCAACCCCGAGACCGGCGACGTGCTGAGCTCGCCCTTCCTGCGCGGCATGGTGGCGCTGATCTTCGTCTTCTTCCTGGTGCCCGGGGTGGTCTACGGCAAGGTCGCAGGGACCCTCCAGAACGACCGCGATGTCATCCAGGGCATGTCCAAGGCGATGGGCTCTCTCGGGCTCTACATCGTGCTGGTGTTCTTTGCCGCCCAGTTCGTGGCGTTCTTCGGGTGGACCAACTTGGGCTCGATCCTCGCAGTGCTCGGTGCCGATTTCCTCCAATCGATCGAGCTCACCGGACCGCTGGTGTTCGTGCTCTTCATCTTGATGTGTTGCTTCGTCAACCTGATGCTCGGCAGCGCTTCGGCGCAGTGGGCGGTCACCGCGCCGATCTTCGTGCCGATGTTGATGTTGCTCGGCTACAGCCCGGAGGTGGTACAGGCGGCCTACCGCATCGGCGACTCCAGCACCAACGTCATCACGCCGATGATGAGCTACTTCGGGTTGATCCTCGCCTTCGCAACGCGTTACGACCGTCGGCTCGGTATCGGCACCATCATCGCGACGATGTTGCCGTACAGCCTGGTTTTCCTCACCGGTTGGATGGTCTTTTTCTTCCTGTGGGTTTTTGGGCTTGGTCTACCGGTTGGGCCCGAGGCACCGACCTACTACGATGCTACGCAGGGCTGAGCGTCGGTTCAGCTTGGGTATTGGATATCAGGTATCGGGTATCAGGGAGCCGAGATCAACTGCCGTTGGCGAACGGTTCTTTTGATCGACGACTTCCGGCACGGTTGCCCTGAGGTCGAGAACCCTGTCCGCGGCGACATTCACCCTCAGCGCCGACATCGCGTTCACGATCCTGCCACCCGGCGCGATCGTCTTCGCCCACGGCATCGAGACCGGCGACGTCAGCGCCTGGTCGGCTGTCGAGCCCGTCGGCGGGCAACCCTGAGATCGCGTCAGCGAGGGCTGGGTTCCACCTGCGGATGCCGGCCCGAGGCGGTGCGCGCCTCACACCACCAGGGTTGCCAGCCCGAGCAACAGGCCCATACTCGCGACATCCGTGGCGGTGGTCAGGAAGATGCTCGAGGCGGTGGCGGGATCGGCGCCGAGTCGGCGCAGGATCAGCGGGATGGCTGCGCCGCTGATGCCGCTGACCATACAACTGGCAGCCATCGCCGCCAGCACTACCAACCCCAGCCTCCACGGGTGATCGTTCCCCTGCCCGCTGGCGACCGCCACCATGGCGCCTCCGGCGACGATTCCCACCAACACGCCGTTGAGCAGGCCAAGGAGGGCTTCCTTGCCGAGCAGCCGCCCGAGGCCTCCGTCCTGCAGATCGCCGAGAGTGAGCCCACGCAGGGTCACTGCCAGCGCCTGGCAGCCGGTGTTGCCACTTTGGCCGGCGAGCACCGGCAGGAACATCGCCAGCACCACGATGCGGTCGATCGTCCCTTGAAACACGCCGACCACCGCTGCGGCAACAAACGCGGTCAAGAGGTTCAGTTGCAGCCACGGGTGGCGAAAGCGCAGGCTGCGCTGCCACCGGGTGGCGAGGCGTTCTTCCTTGTCGACACCCACGAGACGACCGGCTTGGGCGCTGATCTCGAAGGCCTCTTCCTGAAACAGCGTGCGCCCACCGATCATGCCGACCAGGCGTCCGTCGCCGTCGACGACCGGGTAGGCCGGCACGTGCAGCGCCATCACCTCTCGCACGGCCTGGAGCAGCGTGGTTTCCGGCCGCAGCGCGAAGGGCTCGCGGACCATGATCGCATCGAGGGTTTGGTCGGCATCGGCGAACAAGAGCTCGCGAAAGGCGAACACCCCGACCAGCCGCATCGAGTCGTCGGTAACGAAGCCGTAGACGATGTGGGCGCGGCGGGTCAGCTCGCGCAGCCGTTCGATCGCCTCGCCGACGGTGGTGTACGGGCGAAAGATCGCCAGGGGCCGCTCCATCGACCGTCCAACGGTGCCTTCGTCGTAGCTGTGGGCCAGCTCCCACGACGTGGCACCGGGTGCCACGGCAACGATCGCCTCGCGCTGCCCGGCATCGAGCTCCCACAAGATCTCGACCGCGGTGGCCGGAGTCAGCAGCGCGAGCGCGGCGGCGATTGCGGCAGGCGGTTCGTCGGCGATCGCCGCAACCGCTGCTTCGGTCGGCAGGTAGGCGAGCCGGTTGGCGAGGGCGACGGCAGCGAGCCGGCGCTCCTCGCGACCGGCGCTGTCTGCTTCGGGCGCGGTGGTTTCGGGCAGCGAGCTGGTGGCCATGGACCCTCCGGAGTGGAGGGGAGCTTATGCGCGATGCGGCAGGGTGCGCGGTGGTCGAGGCCTGCCTCGAGGTGAAGATCGGGGCCGATCGGCCAGTCATTCACTCCACTCGAGCACATCTCCACTCTCGAATCCGTCACAGAAGACCGCCGGGCGCAGGGGATCGCCGAACGCACCATCGATGTGGCCGAGTGCGAAGCGAATGAGCCCGAAATCGTCGACGTAGAGCGCACCGGTCGATCCGGGACAAGCGCCTGCGAGCTGGACGATGACCGGGGCGGCGAGGCCCCCGGCGTCGGTGCGGTTGACCAACTGGTTGGCACTCCACGGACCGGCGTCGTAGTCCGAACGGCGCGCCATCAGGATCCCATCGTAGCCGGTGTTTTCTTCGCGGTGGACCATCTGGAATCCGCGACCGCCGTCGGCGGTGACGTCGAAACCCTCGAACGAAAACCCGACCGGAGGCACGACGCTGCGCCCGGTGGTCCAGCCGCTGCTGGGCGTCGGACGCACGCGCACGGCGATCTGCCCCGCCGCCTCCCAGCCGACGACGACACTGCCGGCTCGCGCCGAAATGCGAGTCCGGGAGCTCGGCGTCGCCGGAGTCGTGGCATCGACCGGGGTCGTTTGCCACAGCAGCGAGAACCAATTGGTAGCCTGCACCCCGCCGTTCGTGTCGATCCAGGACAACCACACCGCCGGGCTGGCGTCGCTCCAATCGACATCGAGGCCGCCTGCAGCGTTGGTCACGCTGGCGATCGCCTGCGGCAGCTCGCTCAGCGTTTCGCTGCCGTCGTCGACCTGATCCTCGAGGTACCAAACGCGAAGCCGGCCACCGGACTCGACGGCTCCGAGGTAGAGGTAGTCGTCTGCGTCGGTCAGATCGGAGGTGAGCGCAACCTCATCGATCTCCGTGGCTCCGGAGCTCGGCGAGAGGTTTGCGAACCAGGCAAGGGGGTCGCCGGTGGTACGGTCGAAGCGCACGGCGCCGCCGTTGACGCCGTCGGTCCACGCGAGGTAGACCTTCCCGGCCGAAACGGCGACGTCGATGTCGGCGACGTTGCCGGTCGCCCGCCACCATTCGTGCCAGGTGCGGCCGCCGTCCTGCGAGGCGAACAGGCCAAACTCGCCGAACCACCGCGCGGCGACGTAGAGCGAACGCCCGTCGCGGTCTGCGGCGGTTTCGATCTGCTCGACGCCGAGCTCTCGCGCAACGACCGGATCCTGACCCATGGCGACCTCCCACGAGCAGGCAGCGCGGATCGCGTCGATGGTGACCTCTTGGTCGGGCGTGCCGCTGGCGTAGAGCCGAATGGCATGGATGTCGTCGGCGTCCGAGTTTCCAGCCTCGTTGTAGTCGAACAGCGGAGCCGGCTCGAGGGCGTCGGGGTCGGGGTCGACGAAGATCGAGATCTGGTCGATGCCGCTGGGCACGAATTCGTACTCGAGCACGACGAGGTTGGTGGCCCCGTACGGGTAGGGGTTGCTGGTGGCGGTTTGGCTGCCGGTTTTGTCGATACCGAACCGAAAACTGGTGGGCGATTCCTCGACGACCTGCAGGAAGACTCCGCGGTCCGACCCACCGGGGGCGGAGCCGTGGAGGTCGATGATGCGCGGCGCACCGAGCCCAACCGGCGCGCGGTCGACGCGCACGAGAAAGGCGAGGTAGACGCTCCCCGAGGTGTGCAGGCCAAGGTCGTGGGTGTAGGACGATGCCGACGCCGATGCCGAGAAGGTGACCTGTTGGCCAATCGCCACGGTGTACCCTGGGTAGGTCAGGTTGCCGGGCGAGACTTGCCTCGGCGGCTGGCCGCCGGTCTTGGTCCAGCCGAGCTCCTCGAGGGGCGTTCCCACGGGAGCATCGAAGTCCTCCCAGACCAGCAGCCCCGCCGCCAGCGGGTTCGCCGCGGCAAGTGCGATCACCAGGGAGGACCAGAGGGTGCGCAATGAGGTGCCAGAAGCAGAGCGAGAGGGTGCAGGCATCGAGGAGTCTCCGGGTGGGCTGGAGTCCAGTCTCCAGCCGTTACCCGGGATCTCGACAAACCGCCGGAAACCCGCCACCCATCGACGGTGGTCGAGTCTCCATCCACATGGTTGACCTGCTGGAAACGACGCGCCCCTGCCTCCTCGACGCGTGCGGCGGGCCCACTTACGCCGAACCGGCGCCCTCCCGCAACCGGACGCTCAACCACGCCTCGCCGGACCGAATCAGCCGATGCACCGAGGAGCGCGAGCTGTCGACGGCGAGCGCGATCTCCTCGAGGGTCATGCCGGCGAAGTAGTAGAGCTCGATGACCCGCGCCTGGTCGGCGTCGAGCTCTGCGAGGGCCTCGAGGGCGTCGTGGAGCGCAAGGATCTCGATCGACATCTCGGGCGTCGCGGAATGCACGCCGTCGAGGGTGACGCGGACGGCCCCGGAGCCGCGCTTTTCGCGGTTGCGCGCCCGCGCGTGCTCGACCAGGATGCGGCGCATGGCGCGAGCTGCCACGGCAAAGAAGTGGACCCGATCGCGCCATGGGATGCCGGCGTCCAGCAGGCGCACGAAGGTCTCGTTGACCAACGCCGTGGGTTGCAGGGTGTGATCGCGGCGTTCGGTCGCGAGACGCCGGGCGGCGACCCGGCGGAGCTCGTCGTAGACCGCTTCGACCAGCCGCTCGGATGCGTCGGGCTCTCCCTCGCGCCAGCTGTGCAAAAGCTGAGTCAGCGCCACCGGCTCATCCGACATGCGGGGATTCTAGCGAGTGCCTCTTGGCCCCGGGTGCGGCGTGCGAGGCAATCGAGACAGAATGTGCGTCCGGGGTCGCGCCGACCTCGGACAAGCTCCGGGAGATCCAGGGTGACCTCGGCTGAACGCTGGCGCCGTGTGCGCGCCATTTTCGACCATGCGATCGATCTCGATGGGGACGAGCGCAAGGGCTACGTCGACGAAGCCTGCGGCGAGGAGCTGGGGCTCCGTGACGAAGTGTGGGCGCTGCTCGAGGCCGACGGCGCCGCCGGCTCGGATCTGGCAGCGGTGGTGTCCTCCGCTTCGGCGGCGGCGCTTTGCGAAGACTCCGGAGACCAGCGTGAACGCATCGGCCCCTATCGCGTCTCGGGAGTGCTCGGGCGCGGAGGGATGGGAGTCGTGCTCCGGGCCGTCCGCGACGACGAGACCTATCGCCAGGACGTAGCGATCAAGCTGATTCCGCGGCATCTCGGCGGACCTGACGCGCGCCGGCGGTTTCTTCAGGAGCGCCAGATTCTCGCCGAGCTCGACCACCCTGCGATCGCCCGCCTGCTCGACGGCGGCACCACCGAAGATGGTTTGCCCTACCTGGTGATGGAGTACGTCGACGGTGAGCCGATCGACGCCTACTGTCGCCGCACTGGGCTCGGTCTCGAGCAGCGGTTGGAGCTCGTGGCCCAGGTGGCCGACGCGGTGGCCCACGCCCACTCCCGCCTGATCGTCCACCGGGATCTCAAGCCGGCCAACCTCCTGATCACCAGTGACGGACGCCCCAAGCTCCTCGACTTCGGCATCGCCAAGATCGTCGACGACGAAGGGCAACAGCTGACCCGCGCCGACGCCGCGCCGATGACTCCGGAGTACGCCAGTCCCGAGCAGATCGAAGGCGATCCGGTCACCGCGCTCAGCGATGTCTACAGCCTCGGCGTCTTGCTCTACGAGCTCTTGACCGGCGCTTCGCCCTACGGCGCAGCGTCGAGAAGCTCACCGGCCCAGCTGGCGCGTGCAATCAGCGAAACCCAACCGACGCGACCGAGCGTCGCGGCGCGGCGAGCCGCCGGGGGCGAGGACCGCGAGAACCCGGGAAGCCCGCCGGTTGAGGCGCGCCAGCTCGAGGGCGACCTCGACGCGATCATCGAAACCGCGCTGAGAAAGGAGCCCGCCCGGCGCTACGCCTCGGCAGAACGTCTCGCCGCCGATCTGCGCGCCTACCTCGACGGTCGGCCGGTGTCGGCCATGGCCGACTCCTGGGCCTACCGTGCGAACAAGTGGATGCGGCGAAGCCCGGTCACCGCCGGCTTGGCGGTGATGGCGCTCTTGGCCGTGGTAGTTGGCCTGGGGGCGACGACCCTCCAGGCGCGCCGCGCCGAACGCGAAGCGGAGCGCGCGCACGCCGAAGCGGAACGAGCGAATCGGGAGGCCGCGGCGGCGGACCAAGTCTCGCAGTTCCTCGAGCGACTCTTTGCCGCCTCGACCCCTTCCGCGGCCAAGGGACGCGACGTGACCGCGCGTGAGCTGCTCGACGCGGGCGTCGAGCGCGTCGACACGGAGCTCGCGGATCAGCCCGAGGTGCGCGCCAGGTTGTTGCACGCCATGGGAACGGCCTACATGCACATCGGCGTGTTCGAGCAGTCGGAGGAGCTGCTCACGCGGGCTCTCGCGGAACGCGAGACATCAGGGGCACCCCTCGACGTGGCCGCCACCCACGGGGCTCTGGCCGACCTGCTCGTCGAGGTGCAGCGACCCGCAGAAGCCGAGCCTCACATCGGATCTGCAATTCGCCTCTACGAAGCGGGCGGCGAGACTCGACTGCTGGTGGAAGCGCTGGGCAAGCTCGGCTTGGTGCTGAACCGGCAGATGAACTTGGAGGGTGCGGAGGCCGCGCTGACCCGTGCCGTGGGGCTCTACGACCAGCTGGCGGAGCCCGACGACGAGCTCGATGCCCGGTTGCAGCTCAGTCTGGCCAGCCTCTACGCCGACCAGGGCAAGCCGGCTCTCGCGCTCGCCGCGCTCGAGCGAGTCCTCGCGGTCGCCCGCCGCGCCTATGGCCCCGACCACATTCGAACCGTCGTGGCGCTCAACAACGTCGGCCAGGCGAAGATCGAGATCGGTCGACCCGCAGACGCCGAGGCCCCGCTGCGTGACGCGCTGGCGGCGGCGCGCAAGCTCCTCGAGCCGAGCCATCCGCTGCTGGGTACGGTGCTGCGCAACCTCGGCGGCAGCCTGGCCCGGCAAGGTCGGCTCGACGAAGCGGAGCCAGTGCTCCAGGAGGCCCTCGCCAATCACGCCGCGGCCTACGGTGAGGGGCATTTCCTTAGCCAGTTGGCGAGCACCAGCCTCGGGATCGTGCGTCTTCGCCAAGGCCAAACGGACCGGGCGCAGCGTCGCTTCGCGCAGGCGCTCGCCGTGATCGAGCCGGTTTTCGGCGCCGACCACTTGGTGGTAAGCGAGCTGCATCACCTGCTCGGGGAGTCCCAACGCGCTCGCGGCGAGCACGACCGGGCCCAAAGGTCCTTCGAGCGGGCTCTCGAGATTCGCGAGCGCATCTTCGGCGCCGATGGGTCGGTGACCCAGGAGACGGCGGCGGCACTGGCCGAGCTGAGCGGGTAGGGGAGGGATCGGGCATCAGGGCGCGGGAGCCGGGAGCCGGAGGAGGGCGAGCCGCAGAGCTGGCGGCGCCACGGCGCGCTGGGAAATCCGCCGACGGATGTCGCTCTGGGGGCTATGAGAGTCCCACGAAACCGCCAAATCCCAGCCGCCTGCCTTACCTGCATTTCGTTGCTCGGGGGTACCCACGAGGCGCTTGCCGCCACCATCGTGGTGACCTCGACGGCCGGCGATCGAGGCACCTTCACCGAGCTCCAGTGCCTGCCGCCGGGCAGTGACGTCGACCCTGGTCCGGCGGCGACCACGGTCACCGGCGGCGCCACACTCGCGACCGCGTTGGCCGATGGGCACGTCACGCTGCGCGAAGCGATCTGCATCGCCAACAACACGCCCGAGGCGGATTCGATCACCCTGTCGCCGCTGACCTACACGCTCAGCGCCGCCGACAACCATTGGTACGGGCCCAACGGTCTGCCGCCGATCGGCGACGACATCACCATCGAAGGGAACGGGGCTGTCATCCAGAGGGCCAACAACGGCGCCCCCCACCGATTCTTCTTCGTCTCGCGCAGGACGCTGACCCATGGGATCGCGATCCGCAGCGGTGAGGATCGCGCCCGGCTGGTGCTGCGCAACCTGACCTTGCGCCAGGGGCTCGCGCGGGGCGGCAGCGGCCAGGCTGGTGGTGGTGGTGCCGGGATGGGTGGCGCCATTTTCAACCAAGGGGAGGTGACCTTGGAGCGCGTCACCTTGGCCGGCAACGAAGCGATCGGCGGGCGGTCGGGCGCTGCAGGCTTTGGGTTCTTGGTGGTCGGCACGGGTGGCGGCATCGGGCAGAACGCCGAGCTCTCGGGCGCCGGCGGATTTGGCCCCGGGCAGTTCGGCGGCGCCCTCGGAGGGGCTGCCCTCTTCTCACCCGATCCCGCGATTGACGACATGCTCCGCTACGGCTGCGGAGGCGGTGCAGGGTTCGGCCAGGCTGCCGGCAACGACGCGGTAGTCGGCACCGTGCTCCTGGGTCTCCCGGAGGTGACGGTCCTGCCGGGCGACGGGGGCGGGTTGGGGAACGTGGGCGGAAGCAGCGCCTTCGCCGGCCTCTGCTCTCAAACGGACCCGGAGGTGTGTATGGGTCAAGGGCAGGACGGCGGCGGGGGCGGAGCCGGGGGCCTGGTCGACTCGACCTTCGGCACCGGCGCCGGCGGTGGCTTCGGACGAGCCGGTGCAGCCGGCTCGACCTGCGGCGGCGGCGGCGGCGTTGGCGGCGGTGGTGGTTCGGTCAACGACGTCGGGGAGGCCGGATCAGGCGGCTTCGGCGGCGGCGGTGGAGCCGCGAACACATCCGGCTCCGGTGACCAAACGTTGGCCGGTGGCCAGGGAGGATTTGGCGGTGGTGGTGGATCCGGGAAGTTCGTTCCGGCGACACCGACCGAGCCCTCGGCTTTCCTGGGCGGCCGTGGTGGCTTTGGCGGCGGCACCGGCGGATTGGATGGACTGCCGAGCAGCCCGTTCGCCAGTGGCGGCGGCGGTGCGGGGATGGGCGGCGCGCTCTTCAACCACGGTGGGATGGTCGAGGCCATCAACACCACCTGGACCGCCAACCGTGCCGTCGGCGGCGCTGCAGCGGCCAACAACATTGCCGAGCCGGGATCCGGCCTGGGAGGAGCAATCTTCAACCTCGATGGTGAGGTGACCCTGCTCCACAACACCCTGGCCGGAAATCGCGTCCTCATCGGCACGGCCCCTTCACCCGGCTCCTCGGCAGCGAGCGCCGCCGGCGGAGCCGTCTACAACCGCGTCCAGAATCCACAGGCCTACGGCTTCTCCTCCACCCTTCGGCTCCGCGGCTCGGTCCTGGCGGACTCCTTGGACGGCAATGGTCTCGTGGTGTCCGACTGCAACCATTCGGCGCACGGTGAGGCCGGCGTCTCCTCGGAAGTCGCGGTGACGGATCACAGCCTGGTGGAATCGACCAGCGCCGTTGGTTCGCCGGTGGTCCACCAGGCTTGCAGCATGGCAGGCGGAACGGGCAACCTCAGCGGCGATCCTCACCTCGGCCCGCTGGCAAATCACGGTGGCGCGACCGCGACCTTGGCGCCGCGGCTCGGCAGCCCCGCCATCGACGCCGGCGCCGGCGGGTGTGAAGGGTTGGGGCAGGACCAGCGCGGTCGGCCTCGGCCGATCGGTGGGGGCTGCGACATCGGCGCCTACGAGGTCGGCTGGGACCTCGGCGACGCTCCCGCGGTCGGTTACCCAACGCTGCTGGGGGACGACGGCGCACGCCACCTGGCGCCCGGCTCGCCGGTCCTCTTCCTTGGCTCGGCACCACCCGACGACGAAGCCGAAGGTCAAACGAGCGCCGAGGCGAGCGGCGACGGCGCCGACGAGGACGGTGTCGTCTGGACCTCACGAGTTGTCCCTGGTCTCGAGGCCGCAGTCAGCATCACGGCCTCGGCCGCGGGCCTGGTCAGCGCCTGGGTCGACTGGGCTGGAGACGGCAGCTGGAGCGAGGCCGGAGATCAGATCCTCGACGACGTCGCGGTGGTCGCTGGCCCCAACATGTTCGTCGTATCCGTCCCCGCGACGGCGGCGCTCGGCACCACCTTCGGCCGCTTTCGCATCGCCACCGCCGGAGGCCTCGAGCCAACCGGTCCGGCGAGCGACGGCGAGGTCGAGGACCACGCAGTCGCAGTCGAGGCGCCGATCGAGTTGAGTGTCGGCAACGCCATGGGCGCGGAGGGATCCGGCGGCGGCACCACGCTGCTCGAGATCCCGGTTTCCGTCACTTCGACGTCGACCCCCTCCGCGGTCACGCTGTCTTTTGCCTCCGGCACCGCAACGGCGGGAAGCGACTTCATCGATCCGGGGCCAATCGTGGTCTCGTTCCCGGTGGGGGGTGCCCTGACCCAGAGCGTAGCGGTCGCGCTCACCGCAGACGACGTGGTCGAGGCCGACGAGGCGTTCGCCTTCGTCCTGTCGAATCCGTCGCTCGGATCACTCCTCCTGGTTGCTGAAGGTACAGCGACCATCCTCAACGACGACACCACGACCCTCAGCCTCGAGCCGGTCGCAGCGAGCGGGCCCGAGGGCGATGTCGGCACCAGCGCCCGGGTCTTCTCGGTCACCCTCGGTCAGGCGCTCCAGGGTGGGTTCACGATCGAGGTGCTGACCGCCGACGGGACCGCGACGGCGGCGAGCGGCGACTACAGCCCCACTGATGGGACCCTCGTCTTTGCCGGAGTGGCAGGCGAGTCGCAGTCCTTGACCGTTGACGTCATCGCTGACGACCTGGTCGAGGCCGACGAGACCATTCTCGTCTCCCTGGGCGCCCTCAGCGCACTCGGGTCCGGGATCGATCCCGCGAACATCACCGTCGACAGTGAGCCCGAGACCGCTTGGATCCTCAACGACGACACGACACAAATCTCGATCGCGGACACCTCGATCCTCGAGGACGAGGGACTGGTCACGATGGTCGTGTCGATGACCAACGAGAGCGACCTGCCGGTGAGCGTTGCCTACACCACCACCGACGGCACTGCGGGTGACGAGAGCTCGGGAGGCGACTACCAGTCGACGAGTGGCACGCTCACCTTGGCGCCTGGCGAAATCTCGGGCACCGTGACCGTGGGCGTAAACCCCGACGGGATCGAAGAGCCAGACGAGTGGTTCTTCGTCGATCTCAGCAGCGGTGAGCCCGCCGGGGTGGTCACCATCATCGACGACCGGGCCACGATCACCATCGAAGACGACGACGATCTCGGCCCCCCGGTGGTCGTCGCGATCGCCGCAACGACCACTGGTGAGGTCGGTGAGTGCTCTCAACTTGGCGGGCCGGTGCTCCAGCTTGCAGCGACCTTCGATCAGGTCATGTTCGATCCACCCGGAAACGACACGGCTGGCGATGTCACGAATCCAACCAGCTACCTGCTGCTCGCGAGTGGCCCAGACCTCGACTTCTCGACCACGAGCTGTGCTGGCGGTCCGGAGGGCGATGACCTGGTCCTTCCCGTCGCGGCTGTGAGCTGGAACGAGGGCAACATCACCGCCACGGCAAACCTCGGGCTCGAGCTGGCGGATGGCTTGTTCGAGCTGCACCTGTGCCGAGACCTCAGAGATCTCTCCGGCAACGAGCTCGACGGCGCCAGTAACGGGAACCCGGGCGAGGACTTCGTGCGCCGCTTCCGGGTCGATCGCGCGAACCTCTTCGCCAACGGCCACTTCGATCACTGCGGCACGACCACACCGACCTTCGCGCCGTGGAATGTCGGGGTGACGGCCCCCGACGCCGTCACCCTCGACGGCGGCGACTTTCGAGACTCGCCACTCTCAGCCTCCGCTCGTGTCGAGAGCCTCGGCTTCGACCCGGTCACTGTGGGCCAATGTGTTCCGATCAACCCAGCGGCCGGGCCCCTCCACCTGCGAACCCGGCTGCGCTTCGCGGCAGACCCTTCGGCACCACTCACCGCGGCGACGCTGTTTTGTAGGTTCCTCGGCTCTGCCAACTGCAGCGGGGCCGAGCTCCAGGCTTCGGTCGCGATAGCGGTGATCCAGGATACCAGCGGTGCCTTCGTCGAGTTGTCCCGTCCGATCCACCCCCCCACCGGCGCCAGCTCCGCCTTGTGCGGCGTCGGCCTGGCGCCCGGACCGAACGCCCCAATGTCGACGGCTGAGATCGACAGCTTGTTCTTCGGCATCGATACCCTCTTTGCCGACGGCTTCGAATCCGGCGACCTCTCGGCATGGTCATTCGCCACCCTCTGACCAAAGAACGAAGCCGCTGACGTCCTCGTCGTGCGCGGTCAGGGGCGCAGCCCCTGGGAAATCTGCCTGTGGATGTCGCTCTGGAGGGCGGGAGCGTCAGCGAACCGCGAACCCCGTTCGAGCTCACGGAGAGTTCCGTCGACCGCGACTTCGGCGACGCTCCCGATTCCGGCTACCCGACCCAACTCGCGAACAACGGCGCCCGCCACGTCCTCTCGGCACTCTTCCTCGGTGCCTGCGTCGACGCGGAAACCGACGGTCAGCCAACGGCGAGCGCCAACGGCGACGACCTCGGCGTGGGTTCGCCGCAGGTGGGCATCTGTGCGGTCGCGGGGGACGACGAGGACGGGGTGGTCTTCACCTCCGGGCTCGTCCCGGGTGCGACGGCCACGGTCGACGTGACCGCCTCGGCCGCCGGCCTCCTCGACGCCTGGGTCGACTTCGATCGGGGCGGCACGTGGGAGCCCGGCGAGCAGATCTTCGCGAGCCGCGCGCTGGTGGCGGGCGTCAACGCACTTTCCTTCGTGGTGCCACCCGGCGCCGCGGTCGGCGAGACCTTCGTCCGCTTCCGGCTCTCCACGGCCGGCGATCTCGGGCCTTCGGGATTTGCGAGCGACGGTGAGGTCGAGGATCACGTCGTGATGATCGCGCCGTCGATCGCGATCTCGATCGACGACGTCACCCTGGCGGAAGGCGACGCCGGCCCAACAGCCTTCGATTTCACCGTCACGGTCTCGTCGACTGCGATCCCGGTCACGGTCAGTGTCACGGCGACGAGCGGCACGGCGACGGCTCCGGTCGATTTCGCAGCAGCCGGCCCAAGCGTGCTCACGTTCCCCCAAGGTGGGCCGCTGATCCAAACCTTCACGGTTCTTGGAGTCGGCGATGCCGTCGTCGAGGCCGACGAGACCTTCACCGTGGGGCTGACCAGCCCCTCGGCCGGGGCACTGCTGCTCGATCCGAGTGGCCTGGGAGTGATCCTCAACGACGACATCGCCCCTCTCGATCGCCGGCGCGACGACCACCGAGGACGGCGGATCCGTGACGGTGGCGGTGTCGATGAGCCACACCAGCGATCTGCCGGTGAGCGTCGACTGCACGACCACCGAAGGCACCGCGGGTG
Organism: uncultured Thermoanaerobaculia bacterium; assembly: GCA_964599475.1. GTDB lineage: Bacteria > Acidobacteriota > Thermoanaerobaculia > Multivoradales > CAZRFU01 > CAZRFU01. The sequence continues at coordinate 22,517 of CAZRFU010000028.1, read as the reverse complement.
ACGAAACCTCGGGGGACGACTACCAATTCGCCGCCGGCACACTCACGCTCGCGCCCGGCGAGACGTCGGCCACGCTGACTCTCGTGATCAACCCCGACGGGGCCGAGGAGCCCGATGAGTGGTTTTTCGTTGATCTGAGCGCCGGCGAGCCGGCTGGGGCGGTCACCATCGACGAGAGCCGGGCGACGGTCACCGTCGAGGACGATGACGACCTCGGGCCTCCGGTGGTGGTTGCGGTCTCGGTGGCGCCCGCCGGTGAGGTCGCCGAGTGTGCCAAAGTCGGCGTTCCGGTGCTCGAGCTCACGGCGGCTTTCGACCAGGCGATGTTCGATCCTCCGGGAGATGCCGCGGCGGGCGACGTCACCAATCCTGCCAACTACCTCCTGCTGGCAAGCGGCCCGGATCTCGACTTCTCGACGACGAGCTGTTCCGGTGGACCGGAGGGTGACGACGTCGCCGTGCCGATCGAGTCCGTGAGCTGGAACGGCGTGACCTTCACCGCTGCCGTGGTGCTCGAGGCCGCCGTGGCCGACGGGCTCTTCGAGCTGCGCCTGTGTCGGCATCTGAGCGACCTTCACGGCAACGATCTCGATGGCGCAGGCGACGGTACTCCAGGCGAGGATTTCACGCGTCGCTTTCGGATCGAGCGCGCGAACCTCTTTGCCAATGGTCACTTCGATCACTGCGGCACGATCGTGCCGAGCCTCGCCGGCTGGGATGTCGAGGTGACGGCACCCGACGCGGTCACGCCTGACGGGCCCGATGCCGAAGGTTCGCCGCTCTCGTCGTCGGCACGGGTCGAGAGTTTCGGCGCTGATCCGTTGGCCATCGGCCAGTGTGTGCCTGCGAGTGAGGGGCTTCACACCTTGCGGGCCCGACTGCGCACCACGGCGACCCCGTCGTCTCTGACCACCGCGACTTTCTTCTGCCTGTTCTTCGACTCCGCGAGCTGCGCCGGGGTCGAGCTGGCCACGGTGGTGGCGAGCTCGCAGATCGCAGACGGTGGTGGGCAGTTCGTCGAGCTGTCGCGACCCATGGATGCGCCAAGCGCCGTCGCCTCCGCCTGGTGCGGCATCGACCTCGCGGCGCTGGCGCAGGACAACGCCGCCTCGACCACCGAGCTCGACGGCCGATTGCGCTCCCGTGCCCGACCACCTCATCGCCGGCTGCGCGCCGAAGGTCTGAATCCACACCGAGGACTGCGGCTGCACCGGCAGCGTGTCGATGCGGACGTTCCAGATGTTGTCGGCCGGCAGCACCGGACAGCCGTGGAGTGTTGGCTGTGCCGAGGGCGGTCCCGGAAGCGAGACCACAGATCAGGGCCAGGACGGTCAGCCGCAACGTCGGTTCGCCGGCCGAAGCGTGGGTGGACGTACCGGGACCGTCGTCCACGACCGGAAGAGGTCAGTCGGTGTGAAACATTCGCGGCGTTTGCGCCATATGAGAGGTGGCTCGATCGCGAGCCGCCCTTCTCGCTCTCGTCCGTTCCGGACGCGCCTCGACCTGTACTCGACCCCCGACTTCCCAAAGGAGCTCCTCCATGGCCTTCGTGCACACGCTTGCACTCTCGTTCCTCGTTGCCTCATTCGGTGTAGCCGCCGGCGCCCAGAACATGCTGAACAACCCGGATTTCGCCGCCGGGCTCGGGTTCAGCGACTGGAGCTCGACCGCCGGAACCTTCAGCCTCGGTCCCGACTCGGCGAGCTGTTCCCTGTCGGACTCCGCCCAGGCCCTGGCTGGGAACATCAACGGGAATTACTACGTCCAGCTGCACTCGACCCAGTGCATCCAGGTCGACCCGGCCTCTACCCCTCTGCTCTGGCTCGGCGCGATGGTGACCAGCAGTGAGGTGGTCTACGCGCGGCTCTATCTGTCCGCATTCAGCGACGAGGACTGTGTGACCCCCACGACCTTCAGCAACTTCGCCTTCACGACGTCGTCATCGAGCTGGAGCCCGATTCTCGACGCGGTTACCGTGCCCACCGGGGCTGCGAGCGTGCGGCTCATGGCGGACATGATCCCACCCGTCAATGGGCTGCCGCAGTACACCGGAGCCTTCGACCACTTCTACCTCGGCATCAGTCCCGTCGTCTTCGCCGACGGCTTCGAGGCCGAAGGCAGCACCTGCTCGTGGTCGGCCGCAGTCCCCTGAAAGGCGGTGCCGCGACGGGAAATCCACCTATCGCTGCTCGCGCTCGGGAGCCCGCGCCGAGATCAGGATCGCGATCCAGCGCAGATCCTTGGTGTTTTCGAGCAGGATCTTCACCACTGTCGTCAACGGCACCGCGAGGAGCGCACCCACCGGGCCCCACACCCAACCCCAGAACAACAACGAGGTGAACACCACCAGGGTCGAGAGGCCCAACCGGCGTCCCATCACCATCGGCTCGATCAGATTGCCGATCGCCAAGTTGACCAGCACGTACCCGATCGCCACCGCCAGTGCCTGAGGCACCCCCCCCTGGGCGGCGGCCGCGAGGATCGCCGGCACGGCTGCGATGATCGAGCCGAGGGTGGGGATGAAGTTCAGGGCAAAAGCCAGCAGCCCCCACAGGATCGGCGCCTCGAGACCACACCAGAAGACCCACAGCCCGAGCAGCAGGCCGGTCACCGCGCTGGCCACCGACTTGACCGCGAGGTAGCGCTGGATTTGCAGCCGCGCGTGCGAGAACTGCCCAAGCCTGCCGCTACCCTCACCAAAGGCAGCAGCGAGCTTGGGCGGGAAGCCCGACGCCTCGAGCAGGATGAAGGTCACGGTGAACAGCACCAGCAGGATGTGCGACCCGGCCGTCACCGCACCGCGCAGGCCGGTTTCGACCACCCGGCTGAGCGCCTCGGGCCCGAGGGTCGGGTCACCGAGCAGATCGATCGAAGGAAAGCCGTTGCTGATCAACACGCGATCGATTTCGGCATCGAGCTCCCACAGGCGCTGCTGGTAGATCGGCATCAGCTCGCCGGCGTCACGCAACGCTGCACCCGCCACCAACCCGGCCGCCGCCAACACCCCCAGGTCGAACAGCACGGTGACCAGCACCGCGAGCCCGCGGGGTAGCCTCCAGCGCACCAACAGGCCGAACAAGGGCAAGCTCACGAAGGCGAGCAGCACCGCCAAGAGCACCGGCACCAACAGGCTCGCGGCGGCCTTGAGGCCCGCCACCAGGACCACCGTGCTGGCGGCGGTCAGCAGGAACTGCGCCCCGACGCGATCGCGGCTGCGAATCGGATCGGCCATCAGCGCTCCGCGGCGGCGCGGCCCGCCTCCTCGTCGACGCGCGACAGCAACACCCCACCGACGGCAAAGAACACCACCACTGCCAACACCCCGACCCGCGACGATCCGGTGGCCGCGATCGCCTGCGCGAACACCAGCGCCCCGAACATCCCCGCAAACCGCTCGAAAATCGCAAACAGCCCAAAAAACTCGGAGGATCGGTCGCGCGGGATCATGCTGGCGAAAAGCGATCGCGACAGCGCCTGCACTCCGCCCTGCACGGTGGCGACCAATCCGGCGAGAATGAAGAACTGCGTGAGCGTCTGGACGAAGTAGCCGTAGACGCTGATGCCGAGATAGATCGCGATGCCGACCAGGATCGCCCGCTTGGCGCCGATGCGGCGCGCCATCGCCCCGAACAGGAAGGCGAAGGGGATGCCGAGGAACTGCACCAGCAGAATCGCGGTGATCAGCGCCGTCTCCGGCAGGCCGAGCTCCGCCCCGAAGGTCGTCCCCATCCGGTAGATGGTGCCCACTCCATCGAGATAGACCATCGCCGCCACCAGCATCAGGAAGGCTTCACGGTAGCGGCCGAGGTGGCGCGCCGTGTCGACCAGCCGGCCGACCGCGCCGCGCAGCGCTTGGCCGACACCGATCCGGTCGGCGACCTCCGGCTCCGGCACGTGCCGAAACAGGGGTATGGCAAAGCCCGCCCACCACACCGCCGTGGCGAAGAAGGCCACGCGCGTCGCCACGCCCGAATCCGCGAGCCCGAATCGCTGCGGAAAGGAGATTGCCGCCAGCGCCAGCGCCAACAGCAGCCCTCCCCCCAAATATCCGAGGCCGTAGCCGGCCGTCGACACGCGGTCGATCTCCTCGTCGGAGGCAACGTGCGGCAGCAACGAGTCGTAGAAGACGAAGCTCCCGGTGACGCCGATATTGGCGAGGATGAAGAGGGCCGAGGCGAGGGCCCACGATCCCGCCGGGACGAAGGCCAGGCCGGCGGTTGCGAGCACGCCGAGTGCCAGGAAGGCGCCCAAGAACCGCTTCTTGCCCCCCGCGAGATCTGCGACGGCACCCAAGAATGGGGCCATCAACGCGATCGTCAAAAGCGACCAGAAACTCGCCATCGCGTGGCGACCTGCTGCACCTTCGGCCCCAGCCGCGGCCACCCGCTGGAACCAGATCGGGTAGACCGCAGTGACGACGATCGTGATGAACGCCGAGTTGGCCCAGTCGTAGAGGGCCCAGGCCCGCTGGGGCCGACCGCCGATGCCGAGCTTCCCCCACCAACCCTGTCCGGTGTTCTCTGGCATCGATCCTCGCTAGCTCAGGGTGCCATCACGCACCTCGCAGAGGGATCCTAACAGGTGCCAAGGACACCTCTGGGGGTATCGGGCACCGGGTACTCGCCCGCAGCCCCCTCTCAGCGTTGGCCCGGGCGGACTAGCCGCTCGGGCTCGTTGCCGGGCGCCTTGCCAGCGCCCACAGGAACATCCCGACGCCTACCACGACACCTCCGGCACCGAGGACGGCGAAGGCCATGAAGCTCATCGGGTGGGCGAACTGCACCGACACCGCGGTGACCGCCAGGCCGGTGACGATGCACATCCCGGCACGGCGCAGCTTCTGGACGAACTGCTGGCTCTCGCTCATTGTGGCGCCTCCCAGCGCGTCGCGGCGTGGACGTTCGCGATGTCGTGTCCGGTGGAATGACATTCGAGACAGGAGGTCGAGCCATCGACGAGCTCGGCCCGGATGTCGGCGTGCATCTCGTTTTCCTCGTAGGCCCGAGCGCCGGAGTGACAGTGCAGGCACTCGCGATTGAGGTACGGCTCGTAGAGCTCGATCTTCTCGGGAATCGTGCCGGCGTAGTAGACCCAGAGGTGCTTGAGCCCCTTGATCTTGGCCTCGACGTCCCCGAACATGGCATAGCTGGTGTGGCAGGTGAAGCACGCCGTGTCGCGATCGATGCGGCGGTTCTGGAAGTGGCTGGCCGGCAGCGCTTCGGCGTCGTCCACCCACAGACTCTCGCCATAGGGCTCCATGACGTGACAGGAGAGACAGAACTCGGTGCGTTTGGAGGACTCGAGGTGTGAATACGCCCCCAAGCCCAGCGCCGCCATCGGCAACAGGCACAGGGCCAAGAAGGCCAACGCCTTGCCGGGCCTCCCATCGAGGAGTTTGGGTCTTTCGACCACCAAACCGATCAGCGCCACGGTGGCAATCACCGCAACGATCAGGGCAATGTCCGCGAAGCTCACGTGATGCGCCCTCCGTGTTCGTGTTCGTCCCGACCCTACACTACCGAGCACGCCTGCCGCATGCGCCACCCTGGCGGGTGGTTGCCTGGCCGCGAAATTCGGTACGCTTTGCAGGGTGAACACCGTGCTCGACACCGGGCGCTTTTGAGGGAGGCATCATGAATCGTCGGATCCACGCTCTCGTCCCAGCCGCAGCACTCGCCATCGTGCTGGCGTCGCCGGCTGCCACCGTCGCCGCCGACGCACCGGGCAAGACCCTGTTCCTTGCGCAGAAGTGCAATCTGTGCCACTCGATCGCTTCCGAGGACATCGCGCACACCACCAAGTCCGAGAAGATGAAGGGCCCGGCGCTCGACGGCGCGAGTGCCAAACACGAGGAAGCCTGGCTCATCGCGTACCTGACCAAAAAAGAGAAGCTGCACGACAAGGCTCACCCGAAAGAAGCCAAGCTCACCCCCGAAGAGCTGAGCACCTTGGTCCAGTGGCTCAAGGCCCTCCCCCCCGCATCCTGACGGCGGGGGATCCCCCCGCCTATACTCCAGCAGTGACTCGAGCATAGGTGGAACCTTGGGGGACGGCGAGCACTCAGTCCGCGCTGTACACGATGCCGCACCACGGATCTCCGATCCGTGGTTTCGAACGGTGGCCGAAAACACCGCCACGGCGATCTTCGTCTACACGCTCGATCGGATCCTCTACGTCAACCCCGCCGCCGCCGAGCTCGCTGGTCGATCGGTCGAAGAGCTCCTCGAGCTCGGCCCGGACGACCTCCTGTTCCAGGAGGATCGCGAGGCCTCGCGGGAGCGGCGGCGCCAACGCCTCGCGGGAGTCAAGCTCCCGGAGCGCCGTGAGATCCGCTTTCGTCACGCCAGCGGAGAGGAGCGCTGGATCGACTTCGCTGCCGGCACGGTCCCCATCGACGGCCGGCTGGCGTGCTTGTCGACCGCGGTCGACATCACCCCGCGCAAGCTCGCTGAACGTGCCCTGGTCGAGTACCGTGAGCGCCTCGAGCTGGCTCAGCGCGCCGGGCACAGTGTCGTGTGGGAGTGGGACCTCACCACCGATCACATGCAGCTGTCGCACTTTGCCGCCGACTTCTACGAGATGCCGCGCGAGAAGCTGCCGCGCACCGGGGCGGCAATGCAGCGCTTCATCCACCCCGACGACCGCCAGGCAGTCAACGACGCGATCGCGGTGGCCCTGCGCGACGACGTCCCCTACGTCATCGAGCACCGCATCGTCACCCCTGCCGGCACCGTCCGCTGGCTCGGCGTCCGCGGCATTGCAGTCCGTGACCCCGCGGGCCGCGCCGTGCGGGTGGTCGGCGTCTCCGCCGACGTCACCCGCCTGAAACTGGTCGAAGAAGCCCTCGATCAGGAAAAGGAAGAGGCCCAGATCACCCTCGCCTCGATTGGAGACGGCGTGATCCGAGTCGACAGCGAGGGCCTGATCGGCTACCTCAATCCGGCGGCCGAACGCCTCACCGGATTCTCCCTCGCCGACGCTGTGGGACGGCCTCTCGAGGCCGTGTATCGGGTCGTCGACGAGGTGACGCGGATGCCGCGCTCCCCCCGCCCGGACTCGATCGAAGATCCCAACGCACTGCCGGCGCCCCGGGTGTTGGTGCGCGGCGACGGCGCGGAGCTCGCGGTTCGCGACAGCGCCGCCTGGATCCGCGATCGCAGCGGCAACCGCCACGGAATGGTGGTGATCTTCAAAGACGTCTCGCTCCAGCGCGGGATCGAGCGCGAGATGTCGTTCCTCGCCTCGCACGACCCGCTGACCGGGCTGCGCAACCGCCGCGAGTTCGAGCGGCAGGTTCGCCACATCGTCAGCGAGGCCCGCGAGCGCGAGCGACCCGCGGTGCTCCTGTTCGTAGACCTCGACGACTTCAAGTCGGTGAACGACTCCTGCGGCCACCTCGCCGGTGACGAGCTGCTGCGCCAACTCGCCACGCTGTTGTCTTCGCTCCTGCGCGAACGCGACATCATCGCCCGGGTCGGCGGCGACGAGTTCGGAGTCCTGTTGCCCGACTGCCCGACCTCGGCGGGCCAACGCGTGGCCGAGAAGCTCCGCGCTGCGGTGCGCGCCTTTCGATTCGAGTGGTCCGGGCGGGTCTTCGAGGTCGGCGCGAGCATCGGCCTGGTGCCGGTCACGGCTGCCAGCGGCGGCTTGCGCGACCTCTTGGCGGCCGCTGACGCCGCGCTCTACCTCGCCAAGGAGAGCGGGCGCAACCGCGTGCACGTTGCCAGCGCTGCCGAACGCGGACAGGCGAGCCCCCACGGTGACCGGGAGCTGCAGATCCTCGCCGCCCTGCAGCGGGCGTTGCGAGACGGGACGCTCGAGCTGTGGGGACAGCCGCTCGCCAAAACTGCCAGCTGCGGCGGTGAACAGCCGAACCTGATCGAGGTTTTCGTCCGCCTGCCGTTGCCCGGCACCGCCGAGCCCCTGCCGGCGGCCGAGTTCCTCCCGATCGCCGAACGCCACCAGCTGTTGGCCGACGTCGACCTGCTGGTCCTGGACCTCGTCTGCAGCCTCGTGCGCGAACGGGGTCTGCCCGACGACCTGCGGGTCTGTCTGAACCTGAGCGGCCAGAGCCTCGCCGACAGCAGCACCCGCGACGCCATCGCAGCCAGACTCGACCGGCACCCCGGCATCGGCGCGAAGTTGTGCTTCGAGCTCCAGGAAACGGCTGTGCTCTCCCACCTCCCCGCCACTCGGACACTGGTCGAGGCAGTGCGACGGCGCGGCGCCCGCTTCGTCCTCGACGACGTCGGCAGCGGTCTGGGAGCGTTTGCCTACCTGCGCAGCCTCGAGGTCGACTACCTCAAGATCGACGGCAGCTTCGTCGCCCAGATGGCCGACGAGCCGGTGCTGCGCGAGGTGGTGCTGGCAACGACCAGGATCGGCAGGACGATCGGAGCCGCCACGGTGGGCGAGCGTGTCGAGGATCAAGACATCCTGGAGGCCATGAGCACCATCGACATCGACTACCTACAGGGGTTCGCAATCGGGCTGCCGATGCCGCTCGCACAGGTCCTGCCGCGGCGCTGAGCGCAGGGCAAGGCCGCCCCCCGTGGGGAGCGGCCCAACCGTACGGCAAGGGTGCTCGCCTCAGCTTTCGATCAGATCGATCACCTTGGTCACACCCTCGCAGCCCTCTGCGGTCTTCAGAGCGAGCTTCTCGTGGGCAGCCTGTGCCACCGTGCCACGCAGGCTCACGGTTCCGTCGGTGGCTTCCACCTCGAGGTCGAAGGCGTTCTTGCCGAGCTCGGAGAGCAGGGCCATCTTCACCTTCGATTCGAGCAGCGCGTCGGCAACCTCCCGCTCGCCCTTGGCGACGGCGTCGGCGACCGGGGTGCCCGACGACTTCTGCTCGACCTCGACGTGGTGGTGGACCCTGGTGACCCCATCGACCGCCTTGGCGACCGCCTGGGATTGTTCTGCGGTGGTGCGCTTGTCGACGGTGCCGGCGAGAGTGACCTCAGTGCCACGGGCGGTGACGTCGATTCCCAAGGCGTCGAACCCGAGGTCGGTCAGCAGGGATGCCTTGACCTTGGTGGCGAGGAGCACGTCCTCCACCGACTCGCCGAGCGTGCGGTCTTCGCTCGCAAGTGCGGCTACCGGTGCAACGAGCGTGGCGGCGGTCAGTGTGGCGATCAACAACAGGGCATGCATCTTCATAGTGTTCTCCTTTGTGGATGTCCGTCGGGTGGTCGAGCCCCGAAGCCTCAGCGGCCCGGCTCGCGCGAAGACTCGAGAAGGTCGCGTGCGGCCAAACGGAAAGCCTCGACTTCCTGCTCGGCACGCTCTTTGGCCAAGCCGTACCGCTGCTGCAGCCGGCCGACCAGCTCCTGACGCCGGCCGCCGATTTCGGCGATGTCGTCATCGGTCAGCTGGGCCCAACGTGCCTTGATGCGTCCAGCCAACTGTTGCCAACGGCCTTCGATCTGTTCCCAGTTCATGGTGTCTCCTCTCTTCGGATGCGCCGCCACCGTAGCCGCGACACCCCAACGTGGAGCAGCTCTCGTGCCAGCCTCTGGATCGTCGACGCAAGCGTCGCGCAGTCATGCAGTTAGCGGCTGTTCGTCGCGCCGTCCGGTGGCGCTGACCGGCCCCGTCCGTGTAACCCTTACAAGGCCACACCCCTGGTCTACAAGCCGACAGCCGTCCCGGTCGAGGTGCGCTCGCACGCGCCCATTGCGGCCTGGGCGGTGCACCATGCAGGGGTGTCTTGGAGTGGCCAGGTGCCGTCCGCGGGGCCGACGCACACCCGAGACCTGTACCGATCTATGGGGACCGTCAGGTACCTGCGGCCGCGTAGCTCTTCAGGCGGTTGTAGATCGTCTTCAGACTGACCCCGAGCGCATCCGCAGCTCGCTGTTTGTCGCCGTCGACATGTTCGAGCGTCGCAAGAACTAGGCGACGCTCGGCCTCGGCGAGGCTGATCGGTACCGGCAGCCGCAGCCGCCCAGCGGCCGCATCCGCCACCACCTCGCCCAGCGCGAGGTCCTCGGGCTCGATGCGATCATCGGCGACGATCGCGGAGCGGCGCACGACGTTGCGCAGCTCGCGGACGTTGCCCGGCCAGTGGTGGTCCGCCAGGGCATCGAGCGCGCGGGCGGAGAAGGTCTTGCCGCCACCCTCGGCAGGGGCCAGCTGCGCCAGGAAATGTTCGGCCAACAGGCGCACGTCACCACGGCGTGCGGCCAGGGGGGGCAACTCGATCGGGAACACCGCCAAGCGGTAGTACAGGTCCTCGCGCAGTTGCCCCTCCCTGATCGCTTCGTCGGGTCTGCGGTTGGTGGCGGCGACGATCCGAACGTCGACGGGGATCTCGCGGTCGCCACCGACGCGAGTCACACTCCCGGTCTCGAGCACCCGCAGCAGTCGCACCTGCAGTTCCGCCGGCATCTCGCCGACCTCATCGAGCAGGAGAGTTCCGCCATCGGCCCGCTCGAACACTCCGACGTGCTTCGTGGCAGCACCGGTGAAGCTGCCCTTCTCGTGCCCGAACAACTCACTTTCGATCAGGGTCTGACTGATGGCGCCACAGTTGATCGCCACGAACGGGCCTTCGCTGCGCGGACCCAGGTCGTGGATCGTGCGAGCCACCAACTCCTTGCCGGTACCGCTCTCTCCGACCAGCAGCACCGAGGCCGAGGTGGCAGCGACCTTTTCGACCAGCTCGTAGACCCGTTGCATCACCGTCGAGGCTCCCACCAGGTGGCCGAATCGCCCGAGCTCGCGCAGGTCCCGGCGTAGGTCGAAGACCTGGGACTCGAGCTTGGCGGCGCGTCGCAAGATCGCCAACTGACCCTCGAGCCGGGGAATGTCGATCGGTTTGGTCAGGTAGTCCCACGCGCCGAGTCGCAGCGCCTCGACCGCGGAGTCCACGGATGCGTTGCCGGTGAGTACGATCACCTTGGTCGACGAGCCCTCGAGCTCTCCGAGGAGCTCCGGTCCGCGCCCGTCGGGAAGCAGGACATCGACCAACACCACGTCGAAGCGCGAACCGCCGAGGAAGCCCCGGGCCTGCTCGAGCGTGCTTGCACGCTCGACTTCGAAGCCGGCCTGTTCGACCAGGGCTGCGAGCGCCAGCAGCTGGCTGCGGTCGTCTTCCACCACCAACGCGCGGAGTATCACGGGCGGAGCTTACGCGAGAGCCGGCAACTCGAGGTTGAAAGTCGTACCGCTCGACCCGGTCCGCTCGAGGCGCAGGGATCCGCCGAGGGCGGCAGCGATGGCATTGCTGGTGTACAGGCCGATGCCGGTCCCGGTTGCCTTGGTGGTGACGTGCAGGCCGAAGAGCCGCTGCTGGACCTCCAGCGGCAGCCCGGCACCGGAGTCTTCGACGGTAACGATGATGACTTCTCGGTGCCGCCGCGCGAACAGTCGCAGCTCGCCACCGTCGGGCATCGCCTCGAGTGCGTTGACCGCCAGGTTGAGGATCGCTTGCTCGACCTGATCCGCGCCGGCCTCGACCTCGAGACCCCTTCCTTCGGTCGCCACGGAAAGACGCACATCCTGCTGCCGCGCCTGGGGCGCCAACAACAGCTCGAGATGCGCGAGGACCACCCCGAGATCGACCGCCGCAGGGACAGTCTGCGGTGGTGCACTTTGATCGAGCAGCAGCTCGAGCCCGCGGCGCAGCCGCTCGATCTCGCCGGCGACCACCTCGAGCCGCTCGCGCTGGGCATCGGGATCCGGTGCCCCGGCCCGTGCGATCGAGCGCCGGAGCAACTCGAGATGAAGACCGAGGGCGTTCAGCGGCGCTTTCAGATCGTGCACCAAGCCGCGGTAGAGGCTCATCAGAGCTCGTCGCTGCGCCGCCAGCCGGAGGTCGGTCTCGAGGGCGCGGGCCGCGGCGGCGCGCCGCAAAATCACCAGGACACCGCCGTCGCTGGCACGTGCTGCTTCGACCGCGAGCTCCTCTTCTCCCACGACCAGACCAAACCGGGTGTGGCCATCGTTGGCCTGCGTCCACACCTCCTCAGCCACTCGTTCGATCGGCCAATCGGGCGACAGCAGCCCCTGCACCTGCGGCCCAATCGCCCGCACCCGGCCGCCTTCGTCCAGCACGACGATGCCGATCTCGAGCACCGAGCCCACCAGCCCGAGACCGCGGTGGAGGTCCTCCAGGCGCTCGCGGGCATCGTGCAGTGCAAAGCCGAGCCGGGCGGCCTCGGCGACCGCCGGGGCCAGGGGGTCGTCGACGACGTCCGGGAGCGGTCGACCTTCGAATGCAGCATCGAAGGCCTCGCGCAGCCGCCGACGACTGCGTCGCCACACGAGGTGCAGTCCGAGGGCGAGCCCACCGATGAGCGCGAACGTCACCACCACCAGGCGCCCGAGACGCAGCCGGGCGCGCCGGTACAAGTCGGCAAAGGGTTCGCTTGCGAGGGCAAAGCGCACCCCTGCCACGACCCGGCCATCCCGCACGATCGGCGTGTCGACCACGTACACGGCGGGGTGGATCCTGTCGATCCCAGCGCGCGGCTGAGCTTCTACACGGATGCCCGACTCACCGGGAGTAGCCGCCACGGGGGCGCGACGTCGAGTGCCGATCGCCGCCGCGCTGGTGGCGGCGGCGACGACACCGTTGCGGTCGACCACTTCGGCGCCTTCGATCAGCGTCGTCGCGGCGGCCAATCTGGTCAGCACGCCATACAGCTCGAGCCGGGTCTCCGGCGCCGCGAGGGCACCAGGATCCTCGAGGGCGATGCCGTCCAGCGTCGCCGTCAGCTCGGCTCCGAGCAGCTCTGCGGTCGCCAGTGCCAGCGATTCGGCGCTCGCGTCGACCAGCCGCAGCGTCGAGACCACCAACGCCGCTGCCAGGGCCGCGTAGAGCGCCGCAAGTCCGAGCGACCAGCGGGCGGCCGAGCGCATCGGTCGCTGCGCGGGTCAGCGAAACCCGCGCCGGAGCTCGCGCTTGAAGGTTTCGAACACGTCGTCGCCCCGCACCGCGATCACCACACGATCGAGCTTGGTGCCGCCCTGGATGTAGCGCTGCACCTCGGTCAGCGTGATGCGCGCGCAGCGGTCCATCGGGAAGCCGAAGGTGCCGGTCGAGATCGCCGGCAGGACGAGGGACTTCATCCCGTGGCGTTCGGTCAGCGCCAGCGCCGAGCGCACCGCCGAAGCCAGTTTGCGATCCTCCTCACCTTCACCCATCCGTGGGCCAACGGCGTGGACGACGTGCCGCACCGGCAGGTTGCCGGGCCCGGTCATGACGGCGGTGCCGACGGCGGTACCGCCGATGCGGTCGCACTCCTCCTGGATCCCCGGGCCGGCTTTCGCCAGGATTGCACCCGCCACGCCACCCCCGAGCTTGAGGTCGGCGTTGGCCGCGTTCACGATCACGTCGACGTCGACCTCGGTGATGTCGACATCGGCGATCTCGAGACTGGTGGTCTTCATCTTGATGGCGAGCTTGCGTCCTTCCATCGTCCAACTCCTCGAACCGAGGATTGTATCAGCGGCTCGAGGTGAAACCGTTGCAGTAGGATCGCGCGATGTTGACCTCGATCCAACAGCATCTGCGCGAGGTGTTGACGGCGAGCATTCGCGAGCTTTACGGCGTCGAGCACGACCCGGTGGTCGAAGTGCCGCCGCGGCGCGAGCTTGGCGACCTCGCCTTCCCCGCACCATTGCACCTCGCTCGCGCCGTGCGCAAAGCCCCCCGTGTGATCGCCGACGAGCTCCTCGGACGCCTGGGTACCCCTACCGGCGTCGCGCGAATCGAGATTGCCGGTGCCGGCTACTTGAACGTGTACCTCGATCGGCCGAGCTTCACAGCCGCCCTGCTCGCACCACGAGCGCCCCGGGTCACGACCGGTGGCAAGGTGATCGTCGAGCACACCAACATCAATCCCAACAAGGCGGCGCACATCGGCCATCTGCGCAACGCCGTGCTGGGAGACATTCTGGTGCGAACGCTGCGGTTCCTCGGCACTCCCGTCGAGGTGCAGAACTACATCGACGACACCGGCGTGCAATTGGCCGACGTGGTGGTCGGCTTCGTCGACCTCGAGGGCAAGAGCCTCGAGCAGGTCGCGGCTATGCCCGAACCGTTCGATCACGCCTGCTGGGATCTCTACGCCGCGGTCGGCCGCTGGTACGAGCAGGATCCCTCGCGGCAGGCGCTGCGCCGAAAGACGCTGCACGAGCTCGAGGCCGGCAGTGGGCCGCGCGCGGAGCTCGGCCGGCTGGTGGCGCGACGGATCGTGCACAATCATCTGGCGACGATGCAGCGCCTCGGCATCGGCTACGACTTGCTGACTCGCGAGTCCGAGATCCTGCGCTTGTCGTTCTTCCAGCGGGCCTTCGAGCGTCTGCGCGATAGCGGCGCCATCCACCTCGAGGCCGAAGGCAAGAACGCCGGCTGCTGGGTGATGCCACTTGCCGGCAGTGAAACCTTCGCCGGGCTCGAGGACCCCGACAAGGTCATCGTACGCTCCGACGGCACCATCACCTACGTCGGCAAGGACATCGCCTACCAGCTGTGGAAGTTCGGCCTGCTCGGCCAGGATTTCGAGTACTCCCGCTGGGACGCCGAGGGGGTGTGGGAGACCTTGCCGCCGGCAGTCACAGACCATCCCGCCTTCGGTGGCGCAAGCTCGGTGATCAACGTCATCGATGCCCGCCAGAGTTATCTGCAGAAGATCGTCCGCGCCGGACTCGAGGCCCTCGGCCACCACGGTGAAGCCGAACGGTCGGTGCATTTTGCCTACGAGATGGTGTCGCTGTCGGCCGCGACCGCACGGCACCTGGGCTTCCTCGGCGACGAGGAGGACAACCGCACCATGGAGATGTCCGGCCGCAAGGGAATCGGCGTCAAGGCCGACGACCTGCTCGACCAGCTGGTGAGCAAGGCGCGCCAGGAAATCGGCGCCAGAAACCGCGAGTTGGACGAGGACACCCTCGATCGCCTGGCGGTCGAGATCGCCACCGCCGCCGTGCGCTTCTTCATGGTGCGGTGGGGCACCACCCGCGTGATCGCCTTCGACCTCGACGACGCGCTGTCCTTCGAAGGCGACTCGGGCCCCTACCTGCAGTACTCGCTGGTGCGCGTCGCCAACATCCTGCGCAAGCTCGACGAAGCCGGTCTCGACACGAGGGTGGCACCCGAGCAGGTTGCGGCCCTCGATCCCGCGGTCCTCGAAGACGATCTGTGGGATCTCGTGCTCGCAAGCGCCCAGGTCGACGAGGTGGCGGCCAAGGCGGCGAGCACGCTCGAGCTCTCGCTCCTGGCGCGCCATGCCCTCGAGCTCGCCCAACGGCTCAACGCGCTCTACAACCGCTACCCGATCCTGCGCGAGGAGGATCCCGCCAAGCGCCTCGGTCGCCTGGCGGCATTCCTGGCCTTCCGCCAGGCCTTGACCACCCTGACCACATTGCTCGGGATCCCCGTGCCGGAGCGCATGTGAACACCGGCCGTCAGGGAACCCCGTGGTGGATGTGGCTGCTCGGCGGCTGTGGCTGCCTGACTCTCGTGGTGACGATCTCCTTCGTCGGCCTCGGCTGGATGGGGGTCAAGTGGGCCAAGCAGACCGCCGAAACGATGTCGGACCCGGCCAAACGCGACGAGGCTGCCCGCTCGCGCTTCGGCACGGATTCGCTGCCTGAGGGATGGCATGCGGCGGCGGTGTTTTCGGTACCGATGTTCGCCGACATCGTCGTGCTCGCCGACCGCGTCGCCGACCGACCCACTGCTGACGGTGGCGTCGAGCCGCAGGTCGACGCCGCGTCACAAGCCCTGATCTTCGCCTCCGTGCGCGACATCGGCGGCCAGCGCGAGAAGTGGCGCACCGCACTCGAGACCGGCTCCGACCCCAAATCGACCGGCGTCCAGCTGCCGGTGGGATTCGGTTCCTCGGCATTCGCCAAGGGCAGCTTCGGCATGGGCGAAAGCGACGTCACCTGGGCCGCCTACTACGGCAACCTCGATCAGCAGGAACAGCAGCGCAGCATCCCCGCCCGGGTGGCCGCCGCGTTGGTCGAATGTCCCAACCACCCGCGGGTCGAGCTGGTGGCCTGGGCGGTACCGATGCGGGAAGGCGACTCCCGGTCCGGCGCGGAGGCGGGTCTGCCGGGCGATGAGAACGCCCTGCGCGGCTTACTCGAGCTGTTCCCGGTGTGTCCGGCTGGGGGTTAGGGGTTGGGGGTTGGGAAAGTGGGTGAGTAGAGCGCAGAGCTTGCCAACCGATCGGTCGGTTGGGTAACATGAGCGCGGCACGCTGTGCCGCCGCTGTACTGTTGCCATGACGACCAAGACCACTCGAGATCGCCTGCGCGCTGCCGCCGCCGAACGCTTCGGACGCCGCGGCTACGACGGCACGTCGATGGCCGACCTGGCCGAACGCATTGGGGTCACCAAGGCGACGCTCTACAGCCACTACCCGTCCAAAGAGGCGCTGCTTCTCGATCTGTTCGAGGATGCCATCGCCGATTGGATGGCTTCCGCCGAGCCGGCACTCGGGGGGCCCAGCCCCTTCCTCGAGCGCTTGCGCCGCCACCTCGGAGCATCGTTGGCCTGGTGCGAAACGCATCCACACCAGGCCGCCATCGTGCAGGTCGCCGCCACCCGGATCGGTGGCGAGCTCGGCCGGCGGCTCCAGGATCGGCTCGACCAGCTCTCTGAGGGCTGGTCGCTCGCGATGACCGAAGCCTTCGAAGCCGCAGCGCGCGCCGGGGAGATCCCGACCTCACATCTGCCGGCTCTGCTCGAGCTCTGGAGCACGGTCGCCGACGGGCTCTTCTCCGTCGCCGTCCTTCGGCCCGACGCCGAGCCTCGCCCTTGTGCACGCCTCGAGCGACTCTGGCCCGCGCTCGAACGTGCCTTTTCTCCGACCGACTGACCAGGAGCCCAGCTCGTGCCTCGACGCCTCCGTGCCGCCCTGGTGGCGGCTGTATTCGCAACCTCTGTGCTGCCGGCCGACGCCGCGACGGCAACCTCGGAGCCGATGGGCCTCGAACAGGTGGTCGCCTACGCCCTCGAGCACAACCCCGGCCTCGCTGCCGCGATCGAACAACGCCGCGAGCTCGCCGGCGGTTTGGTCGAAGCCTGGGCGGATGCCTATCCTCAGCTCGATCTCGCCGCCGGCTGGAATCGCAGCCGCAATCCGTCGTTGCTCAACAGCCCCGACTTCGAGGACTTCCTCGAGCAGTTTCCGGGCTTCGAGCCCCAGACTCAAGACCTGTGGAACCTCGGCGTCGAGCTGAGACAGGTGATCTGGGCCGGGGGCAAGGTCAAGGCCACCGTCGCTTTGGCCGAGCTTGCCGCCGAAACGGTCGAAAATCGCATCGCGACAGCCAGGCTCGATGTCGCGGCGCGGACCGGCCGTGCCTGGGCCGATGCCGTCGCCGCCGATCGTTCCCGCGCGGCCCTGCGGGCCGAGCTCGCCTCGCGCCAAACCGCCCTCGAGCTGGTCGAGGCCCGACTCGAAATCGGCGAAGCGACCGAGCTCGAGCGGTTACGGGCGGTCGCCGCCCTCGCCTCGCTCGAGCCGGAGATTGCCGCGCTCGACGGCCGCTATGACGCCGCCATCGCGGCCCTGCGGGCGGCGATGGGCCTGGGCGCCGACCAGACTCTCACGGTTGCCCGCAGCGGAGCCGACACCCCCGAGCTGCCCGATCTGGCTGAGACGCGCAGCGCCGCTCTGACCCAGCGCCCCGAGCTCTTCGGCCTGCGTCTCGACGAACGCACGGTCGCCGGCCAAGCCGAAATCACCCGCGCCGAGGGTCGACCGCGCTTCGATTTCAGCGCCGGCTGGGGGCGCCAGGCGCGTCTCGGCGAAAACCTCCGCGACGGTCTCTACGACGACTGGCGCGTCGGCATCAGCGCCAGCCTGAGTCTCTCCGACGGCGGCAAACGAGCGGGCCAGCTCGCCCGCGCCGAAAGCCAGCAGCGGCAGATCGAGCTGCGGCTCGAAGAGCTCGAGCGCGAGGTCGAACGCGAGGTCGAAACCGCCTGGAGCGACCTTCGCGCCGCCCTGGCACGCCGCGAGGCTGCCGCAAGCTCCCTGGCGGCGGCCCGCGAGGCAGCCCGGGTCGCCCGCGAGAGCTGGGAGCTCGGCGTCGCCCTGCAACTCGACGTGCTCGAGGCCGAAGATCTCGCCCGTCAGGCCGAGCTCGCGACGATCGACGCCGATCTCGCCGCCTGGGCGGCTGCCATCGAGCTCGACCGCGCCCGCGGTACCCTCCCGACTTCCTCGACGAACCCCTAGGAAAAGCACCATGCCACGCTCGTCTGCGATCCCATCGCGAGCCCTCGTCTCGTTGGCCCTGTTCCCGATTCTGGCGGCACTCGCGGCCGGTTGCGGCTCCAAGGCGGCTGAGCCGGCCGAAGCCTCACCCGCACCGCCGACACCCGTCGAGGTGCTGCTGCTCGAGCCCACCAGCGCCCGCGACGAGATCATCGTGCCGGCCGAGCTCGAGCCGCACCGACGCGCTCGCATCGCTGCCGAGGCCGCCGGACGCGTTCTGCGCCTCGGCGGCGACCTCGGCGACACCGTCGCCGCTGGGGCAGCGCTGCTGGTGGTCGACCAACGCGCCGCGCAGGAAGAGCTCGCCGCGGCCACTGCACTCGAGCGACAAGCTCGGCTGCAGCGCGAACGCGCGGAAGCGCTGCTCGAACGGCGATCGATCACCAAGGCGCAGCTGCTCGATGCGGTGACCAACCACGATGTCGCGACCGCCCGACTGGCAGCGGCCCGGCTGGGGCTGGCCAACACCACCGTTGCCGCTCCCTGGAAAGGCGCCATCGCCGCGCGCCTAGTTGAGGTGGGCGACTACGTCGCGCCCGGCCAGCCGACGCTCGAGCTGGTCGATGCGTCGACCCTGACCGCCCGCGCCGTCATCGCCGCCGACGACGCCCGCTGGATCGGCTCCGACGCCGAGGTTGCGGTGCTGCTGAGCTCGCGCGCAAATCAACGGGTCCCTGCGGTGCTGGCGCGACGGGCCCCGGCGATCGACCCGGTCTCGCGCACTCTCGAGATCGAGGTGGAGCTCGGCGGTGGTGTCGCGATTCCGGGCGAGCCCGCACGCTTGGCGATCGTGCGCCGTCAGCTCGAGGCGGTGATCCTGGTCCCTGCCGCAGCCCTGATCGAGCTCGAAGACGGGCACGCCGCCTACGTCGTCGAGGGCGGCAACGCCCGGCGTCGCAACGTCACGGTCGGGACCCGGATCGGCGAACAGGTGGTGATCGACGCCGGCCTCGCGCCCGGCGACCGCATCATCATCCGGGGCCAGGACCGCGTCGCCGATGGTCAGGCGGTGGAGGTCGCCCAGCCGTGACGCTGACCGACCGCGCCCTTGCCAACCGTACCACCGTCCTGTTCGCGGTGCTCGCTGCCGCGATCCTCGGGTTTCAGGCCTGGAACACCCTGCCCCGCGAGAGCTTCCCCGACATCACCGTGCCGGTGGTGGTGGTGACGACGATCTACCCGGGTGCGGCTCCCGCCGAGGTCGAGCGCCAAATCACCGATCGCCTCGAGCGCGAGCTGCGCGGCCTCGCCGACGTCAAGCGGCTGTCGTCGGTTTCGGCAGAGAGCTCGTCGGTGGTGACGATCGAGTTCGATTCCGGCACCGAGGTCGACTTTGCGCGGCAGAAGGTGCGCGACCGCGTTGACCTCGCCCGCGCGGATTTTCCGACCGACGTCGAAGAGCCGCTGATCCAGGAGGTCAACTTCTCCGACATCCCGATCCTCCAGATCAATCTCGCCGGTGAGCTCGGACCGGTGGTGCTCAAGGAGCTCGCCAAGAATCTCCGCGACGACCTCGAGACCATTCCCGGAGTCCTGCGCGTCGACCTGGTCGGCGGTCTCGACCGCGAAGTCCAAGTCGACATCGACCCGGAGCGCCTGCGGCTCTACGGCCTCAGCCTCGAGGACGTCATCACCGCCGTGCGCGCCGGCAACCTGTCGATTCCAGGTGGCGAGCTCGAGGTCGGAGACTCGACCTTCGCCGTGCGCGTCCCCAACGAGGTCGACGACCCGCGCACCGTCGCGGACTTCGCCATCGAGGCCCGCGGCGGCCGTCCTCTGTTCATTCGCGATGTCGCCACGGTCTCCCTCGGATTCGAGGACCGCACCTCGATTGCGCGGATCGACGGACGCGAGTCGATCGCTCTGGCCATCCAGAAGCGCACCGGCGCCAACCTCCTGGCGGTCGCCGACGCCGCCCGGGCCGAGGTCGAAGCCCACCGTGCGAGCTGGCCGGCCGGGCTCGAGGTGGTGTTTCTCGGCGATCAGAGCGAAGACGTCGAGATGATGGTCACCGACCTCCAGAACAACATCCTGACCGGCTTGGTCCTGGTGGTGGTCGTGCTGATGACCGCACTCGGCCTGCGCAACGCGAGCTTCGTCGGGTTTGCGATCCCGCTCGCGATGTTGATCACCTTCATGGTGGTCGAGCTCGCCGGCTTCACCCTCAACACCGTGGTGCTGTTCGGCCTGGTGATGGCGGTCGGGATGTTGGTCGACAACGCGGTGGTGGTGGTCGAGAACATCTACCGTCACATGCAGCAGGGCCGGGGCCACCTCGAAGCCGCGAGCCTCGGCACCCGCCAAGTGGCAACCGCCATCCTGGTCTCGACCCTGACCACCGTCGCAGCGTTCGCGCCGCTGCTGTTCTGGCCCGGCGTGGTGGGCGACTTCATGAAGTACCTGCCGCTGACCGTGTCGATCGCCCTTGCGGCGTCGTTGCTCATCGCCTTCACCGTCAATCCGGTCCTGTGTGCCGCGTTCATGACCGTCCCGAAGCAGGATCGCCACCGGGCCGGCGAGGATCCCGACGCTGTCGGTGCAGACGACGACGGCAGCGGGGGCAACCGCGCCGGCCGCGCCATCATGGCGGCCTACCGCCGCTCGCTCGACTTTGCCCTGCGCCGCCGAGGCCTGGTCGTCGGCCTCACTCTGCTGACCTTCATCGTGGTGGTGATGCTGTTTGGCCGCTTCAATCACGGCGTCGAGTTCTTCCCCGAAACCGAACCCCGGCAGATCGTGGTCGACCTCGACCTGCCGCCCGGAACCGCGCTCGACCGCACCGACGCGGTCACCCGCGAGCTCGAGCGGCGCCTCGCCGGGCTCCCGGACGTCCGTGTCATCGCTGCCAGCGTCGGTGCCGGCAGCCAAGCCGATTTCGGCGGCTCGGCCCAGGGTGGCCAGGCGGCCCGTGCGCGGTTGTTGATCGACCTGATCCCGCGCAAGGAACGCTCGATCTCGAGCTTCGTCACCATGGACGAGGTGCGCCGGCGCGTGACCGGCATTCCGGGTGCCACCCTCGACGTCAGCCGCCCGGCGGAAGGCCCGCCGGTCGGAGATCCCGTCTCGATCGAGATCCGCGGCGACGACTTCGAGACCCTCGGTCGGCTGCGGATCAGATTCGCACCCTGATCGAGGACATTCCTGGGCTGGTCTCGCTCGACGACGACTTCGATCTGGCTCGCCCGGAGCTGTTGCTGCGCGTCGACCGGGTCGCCGCCGCCCGCGCCGGCCTCGACCCGGGCCAGATCGCCGCCGACGTGCGCACCGCGGTCAACGGCACCGACGCCTCGACCTGGCGCCGCGGCGACGAAGATGTCGACATCGTCGTGCGCTTCGCCGAAGGCCGTCGCCGTTCGGTGGCTGACCTCGAGGCGATCACCCTGGTCAACGAGGCTGGGGTGCAGATTCCGCTGTCGACGGTCGCCCGCATCGAGCGCAATCAGGCGCTGACCGCCATCACCCACAAGGAGCTCAAGCGGGTGGTGACGGTCACCGGTCGCGTCACGTCACCCGAGCTCGCGGAGCCGGTACGCGCCGAGGCACGGGCGCGGATCGAGGCCGACACCTCGCTCGTGCCTCCCGGCGTCACCGTGGCCTTCGCCGGCCAGAGCGAAGACGAGGACGAGGCCAAGGCCTTTCTCTCCAAGGCGTTTTTGTGGGCCTTGCTGCTGGTGGCGGCGCTGATCGTCGGCCAGTTCGACTCACTTGCGGTGCCGCTGATCATCATGACCTCGGTGGTGATGTCGATGATCGGGGTGCTGCTCGGCCTGCTCGTCACCGGGCTCCCCTTCGGCATCGTCATGACCGGACTGGGGGTCATTTCGCTCGCCGGCATCGTCGTCAACAACGCCATCGTGCTGCTCGACTACGGCGAACAGCTGCGGGCGCGTGGACTGCCGCGCCGCGAGCTGGTCCGCCTCACCGGCGAGCGCCGCCTGCGGCCGGTGCTCCTAACCGCAGTGACGACTGCCCTCGGCATGTTGCCGCTCGCGACCGGGGTCGACATCGACTTCGTCAACTTCACCATCGGCACCGGTGGCGAGAGCAGTCAGTGGTGGCAGGGGCTGGCGGTCGCCGTGATCTTTGGCCTCGGCGTGGCCACGTTTCTCACGCTGATCCTGGTGCCGGTGCTCTACGACCTATTGCTCGAACGCCGCGAGCGGCGAGTGCATCGTGGCGTCGGGCTCGGCGACGACACCAATCCAGTCTGAGGAGAAGGTACCAGGTGTGCGCCAGGCAAAGCCTGGGAGGAGGAAGTCGATGGGGTAGAGATCG
>CAZRFU010000027.1:0-58752 GCA_964599475.1 uncultured Thermoanaerobaculia bacterium | reverse complement strand
GACCCCGTGCCAGACAGTGTGCCCCGAACCGATCACTTCCGTGACGTGCGCCCCGTCGCGGCCGGCGACTTGCGCCGCGCGGCGACTGCGTGTACAGTGCGATGCTGTGAGTACTGCTGTCTTCATCCAATCGGGGCCAGCGTCAGAGTCGCCCGAGACCCACTGCGCCCAGCTGCGCGAGCGCGCTGCGGCGCTGGTCGCCGAAGACCGCCTCGAAGCGGCGGCGGCGATCCTCGACGACGCGGTGGCGGCTGCCCGCGCCTCCGGGGACCTCGAGCTCCTCGATCGCACCCTCTGCAACCGCGCAGCGGTTGCCATCGAGCTCGGCAACGGTGACGGCGAGCTGCAACGGCTGCGCGAGATCCTGCTGGCTCAACGCTCGCCGGCAGCGGCATTCCTCGCGGCGTACAACCTTGCAGAAGCCCACCAGATCGCGCGGCAGCACCGCAAGGCGTTGTTCTACGCCCAGATCGCCGAGGCTCGAGCCCGCGCCACCGGGCGTAGCGCGTGGGTTGCTTCGAGCCTCAATCGGCTCGGCAACCTCCATGTCGCCGTCAGCCAGCTCGACGCCGCTCGCGGCTGCTACCTGCAGGCGGCGGACCTGGTCGAGGCCGGCGACGCCCTGCGGGCACTCCCGATCCTGCAGAACATCGGCTATGTGGATGCCCTCGAAGGCAACTTCCCGCTCGCGCTCGAGCGGCTCTACCGTGCATGTCGCGGCCTGCGCCACGCCGGCACGCGGTCGGCGCTGATCCACCTGGATCTGGCGTGGACTCTGCTTCAAATCGACAGGCCACACCTGGCAGCTCGGCATGCGAACCGCGCGCTGGCCCTCGCCGCGGAGAATCGCCCGGAGACCCGCAAGGCCGCGCTGCTGCTCGCCACCCAGGCGGCGCGCGAGGCTGGGCACGAGGATGCCGCCTCCGACTTTGCGGCACGGCTGTCGGACTACTATCCCTCCTATGGCCACCTCTCGGCGGTCGTCGGAGCGGTCAACCTGCTCTCGGTGGTCAATCTGCGAGCCTGATCCATGCGTCGCACCGCCCTCCTCTCCCTGCTGCTCGTGGCCGCCCCCGCCGGCGCGGCCTCGCTGCTGGGGCCCGACGGCACCACCTACGAGATTCGCAGTCGCCTGGTGGCGGGCTCCCCGCAGCTCGCCCTGGTGCTGAGCTACCCAGACGGCACCTCCAGGCTCGAGGTAGTCCCGGGGACGAACGGCATCGACGAAGAGCGCCATGCACGGCTCGTCCTCGACGACCGCTCCCAGAGCGTATTTCTCGTCTGGGAACAGCGCCTCCACGGCGTGTTCTCACAGCTCCTGCTCGCGGAACGTTCGGCCGAAGGCGACTGGAGCCAGCCGATCGAGCTTTCGGGCAACCCGTTTGCCGAGCGTTCGTCGCTGATCGTTTCGGTTGATGCCGGACGCCCTGGACTCGCCACCGGCGAGGACGCGCTCGACCAGCGCCAGCTGATTTCGCTACTCTGGGCCGAACAAGCCGGCCCCGGGTATCGGGTCATGTTCTCCCCGGTCGCGCTGCTGGATGGGCTCTACCCCGGGGCCAATGCAGCCCTCCCTCTGACCGACTTCGCCACCTCGGTGACGCCGGCCGACGAGCAACTGATGTCGGCGCCGGCCCTCAGCCGGGCCAATGAGCCCGAAACGGTCGCGATCGCCTTCTACGACCCCGCCAGCCACAGCTTCCAGCGCGCGATGATCCGCGCGCTGCCGATGGCCCTGACCGACTTTGCCGACAAGGCTCGTGCCGAGATCATCGAGCTCGGGGCCCACACCCCACAGAGCCCGCGCCAGATCTTCGCCGACAAGGCCCGCGCCGAAATCATCGAGCTGGGCGCGAAGGTTCACCAGAGCCTCCAGGTTTTTGCGGCGGAGAAGATTCAGAGCGCGCTCCTGGTCGACCCCGAAACCGACCTCGAGCTGCTCGCCGACAAAGCCCGCGCGGAGATCATCGAGCTGGGCGCGCGCGCGCTCGACCCGGTGCCCGGCCGCGCCGGCACCTTCGTGGCGGTGGCGACCGGCTCGGCGATGGGTGGCGACTTCGAGATCATCTGGCTCGAGCCGCTCGAACGCCCCTCGATCCCTCCGGGCGCGGTTCTGATCTCGACCATGGTTTCTCCCACCGGTCTCATGGCCGCGCTGGTCTGGGAGCTTGGCGGGGTCTACTACTACGCCGAAAGTCGCGACCGCGACTGGGCTCCGGCGCTCGTTCTCGCCACTTCGGCCGAGCAGGCGGCGACAGCGATCGAGCTCCTGGAAGCCCGCGTCATCCACCACTGAAGTGCCCCGAGGACGGGGCGCTTCGTGATGTCCTTACGGCCGGCGGAGCGAGGAGCGCAGCTTCACTCGAAGCAGCGCTCACCCCAGCGGAGCCACCTTGCGACGCCGGCGAAACCGTGGGGTCGCGCCTCGTGCCGCCGAGGTGTCACGTCCGCGTGGTTCGGAGCCCTTCACGGCACGGATGGGCATCGAGCACCTCGCCACCGGCCCGCGCAAGGGCATCGACCACCCGCGCCCGGTGCGCCTGCGGCGCCAGCACGACGACGCAGCCTCCACCGCCGGCCCCGCAGGCCTTGCCACCCCAGGCTCCGGCATCACGCGCAGCATCGAGCAGCCCTTCGATCTTGGGCGTCGACACTTCCTCGGCCAACTGGCGTCGGTGGCGCCATTCCTCCGCCACCGCGTGCCCGAGAGCTTCGAAATCCCCCGCGGCGAGAGCGTCCTCGACGCGACCTGCCGCCCGAGCGATCAGTCCGAGCAGGCTGTCGGTGGCCGGGTCGTGATCCAGAGCGCGGCGGATGATCGCCCAGTTGTTCCCCGCCGAAAAGTGACTCTGCCCCGAGTAGGCCACCACCAGGTGCCGCCCCAAGCCGTCGAGGTCACACGGGAGAACGCGGCTGACGCTGCCGCCGATCCGATGTTCCACCACGACCGCGTTGCCTAGGAGCGCCGGCGCGTGATCCTGAATCCCGGTGGGAAGCCTCATCATGCGGGCCTCGAGATCCCGAGCCTCAGCGGCCAGCTGGGCACTCGGCGGCTGTGCGCGGCCGGCGGCGTTCCCAATCGCGGCGAGCAGGCATACCGTCAGGGCCGAGCTGGCGCCGAGGCCCCCGCCCCGGGGAGAGCCGCTGCTGATCTCGATGTCGACGCCGTCGACGCCGAGGAAGTCGCACACCTCGGCGATCAGTCGAGTCGAAGGCTCCGCACGCAAGCTCTCGAGGTCGTCCGCCTCGAGCACCGCTCCGGCCTGGGCAACGCGAAAGGCGGTGGCGCGGCGCACCTCCACCCCCACCTCGATATCGACGGCGACGTTGACCGTCCGAGCGCCCGGATGGAACAAGCCGAGCGGCCAGATGTCGAGGGTGCCGCCGCCCAAGTCGACGCGACAGGGAGCCCGAGCGGACCAGGTGCTCACGAGCCGGCCTGGAGCTCGGGCGGCTGCACGCCCACCGCAAGTCGAGCGAGCTCGGCGCTGGGCGGCTCTGCGCCACCGAGCACCGCACGGTAGCGTTCTCGAGAGGCCATGAACCTCGGGAGCTCGTCGGCCGCCAGGGGATCGGCAGGCTCTGCACCGAGGGTCAACGGATCGATCCACCGACCACGGAACTTCACCCGGTAGTCGAGATGGGGAGCCGTCGAGAGGCCGGTGCTGCCAACGTAGCCGACTACCTCACCCTGAAGCACCCGCTGGCCGGTCCTCAGCCCCGCAGCGTACTTCGACAGGTGCAGGTAGGCGGTTTCGTAGTCGCTGCCGTGCCTAACCTTGACGGTGCGACCGCCGCCTCGGTCCCAGCCCACGAAGGACACCACGCCGTTGGAGGTGACACGCACCGGGGTTCCCGTGGGCGCCGCGTAGTCGACGCCCAAGTGGGGCCTGACGACCTTGAGCACCGGGTGGAGTCGTGCCTTGGAGAAGCGCGACGAGATCCTCGAGAACTTGAGCGGCGAGCGAAGGAAGCGCTTGCGCAAAGGCCGCCCCTCGGCGTCGTAATAGCCCGAATCGCCGTAGCGGTACGCCTCGACCGGGCGCCCACGGTTGACGTACCGCGCCGCCAACACCCGGACCCCGCCGGTGGGTCGCCCGTCGAGAAGCTCCTCTTCGTAGAAGACCTCCAAGGTGTCGCCCTCCCGCAGGTCACGGGTGAAGTCGAGGTCCCACTGCAGCACTTCGGCCAGGGAGTAGGTGAGGCTGGCAGGACCTCCGGCTTGGGCGATCAGCGTGGCGAGGCTGGACTCGAGAGTGCCCGCCAAGCGAGCCGGCAGCGACGATCGTTCGGAGGGTCGCCAGACGCTCTGCCAGCCGGCGCCTTCCGGCCGCAGCAGGGTCTCGCCTCGCCCCGGCTGGACCACGACCAACTCGGCGAGGCGGTCCTCAGCGTCCATCCGAGCGACCAGCGACACTCCCGGTCGGAGCTTGCGAAGCTCGACCGTCTCGGAAAGGGCCAACAGGATCTCACGCTGCGCCGGCCCCTCGAGCCCGAGCCGGGCGAGCAACGAGCTCAGGGTTTCTCCGCGCTCGAGGACCACGACCTCCGGTACACGCAACGGCGGCAGGTCGACGGCCGCATCGTCCTCGGAGACCAGCTCGGCCGAATACAGGGGCGCTGCCGTCGCCACGACCGGCCCCTCCTCGCGCCCGTTGTGCATGCTCGAGGCAAACACGAACAGCCCACACAGCGCCGGCACGGTGGGAACGCCGAGGCGCAACCAGAGGTTGGGCCGCGGGGTCAGGGCCGAGTTTCTCCGCGCCGAAACATCCGAGCATTCTACCAGGCTGGCACACCAAGCGGCACGTCGCCCACCCGCGACCTCCCGGCGTCAGCGCAAAGCCTCGTCGACTGCGGCTTCCGCAGCGCTCGGAAGCGCCCCGGCGTAGCGCGCCTGACCGTCGACCAAGACCAGCAGACCGGGAAGCTGGGTGACGCGGTAGCGCCGCGCGAGCGCACCCTCCTGGTCGAGATACACCGGCACGCCGAATGGCGACTGCTGCACGAAACGCTCCACTTCCTGTGGGTCTTCCTGGAAGTTGACCGCCACCACCCGCGCCTTCGTGCCCACCGCTTGCGCGAGCGCGGCCACACGTTGGGGGACATCCCGGCCACGCGGCGACCAGGAGGCCCAGAACACCACCACCCAACTGCCGCGGGCGAGATCGGCATCAGTAAGCTCACCGCCGCCCACGCCGGGCAGGCGGACCGATTCAGCCAGAACGGGCTGCGCCCACACCGAGCTCAAGATGACCACCATCCCCAGCGCCTTGGCCACCCACGATCGTCGCATCAGCTCCCTCCTCCCGCCTGGCCCCGCAGCACCGAGACGATCCGGTGACGCAGTGTTTCCGGCGCCTCGACCCGGCACGAGCACTTGCGAACAGTGATCATCAGGCGCCCAAGGGCGACGAAGTGAATCGTGCGCTCCTCGGTCCAGCCGACGACACCTCGTGCCAGCTGCTCGACTTCGTCGCGTTCTTCTCGCGGATCGACTCGCACGCTCATGGACTCCGCTCACTCCAAACGTCGCCGCCCAGGCAGTTATTCCGCCTCACTGCGACTCTTTGCCGGTTCGGCCCCTTCACGCAGGTAGCCGCGCTGACGCGCGAAACGCAACAACGCTGCTTCGAGCAGGCGCCGGCCGCGGTAGAGCCGGCTCATGACGGTGCCGATCGGAATCTCGAGAATCGAGGCGATCTCCTTGTACGCGAAGCCCTCGAGATCCGCCAACACCACGACCATGCGATAGTCGGCCGGAAGGCCGTCGAGCGCGCGCTGGATGTCCTCGTCGAGCACCTTCGCCACCAGCTCGTCTTCCGGGCTCGGATGGGGTGCGTCCGCAAGGCGTGACTCCAGCGCTCCCTCGATCTCCGAGAAGTCGTCGAGGCCAGGGTCACCCGCAGTCTTGCGATACTGCGAGATGAAGTGGTTCTTCAGGATCCGGAACAGCCAGGCCTTCAGATTGGTACCCGGCTCGAACGATTCCCACGCCCGAAAGGCCTTGAGGTACGTCTCCTGGACCAAGTCCTCGGCGTCCTCGGCGTTGTGGGTCAAGCGCAGCGCGGTGTTGTAGAGCGCATCGAGATGACCGAGGGCCTCGGTCTCGAAGGTCAACGGCGCGGTCGCGGCGGCATCCATCGGTACTAGCGTACCCCGCAACCGGCTCCGCACAAAAGGTCGAGCCCCGATACCTCCAGGGCACCGGGGCTCGAACCAGGGCAATGGCGCCGAATCAGATCAGGCCAACGCTCTTGGCGGCGATCAGCAGGGCGTAGAGCACCAGCGACTCGATCAGCGCCAGGCCCAGGATCAGCGCGAAACGAACGTTGTCCGCGGCGCCGGGGTTGCGGGCCATGGCCGAACAGGCGGCCGCTACGGCCTTCGACTGGCCGATGGCGCCCAGCGCCGCTGCCAAACCGATGGCCAGACCACCGCCGAGGAAACCCCAGCCGGCGGCCGAGCCGGCCTCGGCGGTTTCGCCGAACGCCGGCATCGCAAACACCATCAAGACGATGGCTGCGAGCAGGAAAAAGTACTTCTTGTTCATGTCCAACACTCCTCGTTGTAATCGATCGACAAACGTCGGGGATGCCAACCCAGCGGGGTTCTAGTGGTGTTCCGCTTCGGCGCCGGCGATGTAGACCGTTGTGAGCATGATGAAAACGAAAGTCTGGATGGTGGCGGTGAAGACGCCCAGCGCCATCAGCGGCAGCGGCATCAGCAGGGGAACCAGCGTCACGAAGACACCGACCACCAGATGTTCGCCGAAAACGTTGCCGAACAGGCGCAGCCCGAGCGAGAGGGCGCGGGCGAAGTGGCTGATGATCTCGATCGGGATGAACAGCGGCGCGAGCCACCACACCGGCCCCAGCAGTTGCTTGAGGTAGGCGATGCCGTGGCGGCGGAACCCGACCCAGTTGTAGTAGAGGAAAGCGGTGATCGACAGGGCGAAGGTGACGTTCGGATTCTGCGTCGGCGGCGACAGGAAGAAGAACATCCCGCACAGGTTCGAGAGCAGAATGAACACGCCGAAGGCCCCGATCATGGGCAAGAAGCGATTGCCCGATCCATGCCCGACCTGGCCCTCGATCATCGACCGCACACCCTTGACCAGCACTTCCAGGGCGCCTTGGAGCCGCCCCGGCTGCTCTCGTCGCAACGAGCGTCCCACCGGGATGAAGATCACGCTCACCAGCACCAAGACGAACAGTGCCATGGCGACGTGGTCCGGGACCGTGACGTCGCCGAAGCGCTCGCCGAGGCCCAGGATCTCCACGGTCCGGGACCACAGGGCGTTGACGATTCCGCGCATGACCGAGCCGGATTCAGGACTGACGATGGCGAGCATCTGGGCTCCTCGGACGCAGCAAGTGGAGAAGGGCCGAACCGGCAACCGCGATCGGGGTCACGACCAACCCGACGAGAAGGGCTCGACTCTCCCCCGGAAAGGCGCGAAACAGACCCAGGACGACGACGCCCATGATCAGGGTGTGCGCAGTCAGGAGCCAGGACGCGAGGGGATGGATACGTTGAGACTCGGGAGCGTAGACCCGTTCTACGAGAGGACGGAAACTCCCGAAGCCGAAGATACCCAGCAAGCACGCCGCTGTCAAGGCGGCAAGCCCGGCAGCATCAACTCCGCGGATCCACGCGGCGATCAGGGCGACGCCCCACAAGAGCGCCGCGATGGCCAGGATCTCGCGAACGCTGCGGCTCGCCTGCGTCTTCATGGGCGCTCGCGCCGGTTCGCCAGCAGCAGCAGATTGCGAAACCCGGCGGCAGCGCCGATCACACCACCGATCACCCGCCCCGCAACCGGATACCCGAGCCAGTCGCCCACCTCACGCCCGAGCACGAACCCCATGATCAAGGCGATCGGGAAGGCAATCCCCACCGCCGAGAGGTCCACCGCACGTCGCCACGATCGCCGCGACGAAGCACGATCTGCCGGCGCCGCCCCTTCGCTCGCAGGTTCCTGCCCGTCTCCCATGCCGCGATTGTACGCGGGGGCGGGGGACCAGGGATCAGGGACCCGGGACGGGACCCGAGTGAGAGCCGGACCCACTCGGAGAGAACCACGCCGCGCTCCGACGGGTCCCCGGTACCTGGTCCCCGGTACCTTCCTCCATCACCTGGTAGCATCTCGCGGTGCCGCTCTCCACCGAGTCCCCCTCTGCTGCGCGCCTGCTCGATCTGGTGGCCCGAATGGCTTCGCAGCCGGTAGTCCTGCTCGCCGACCTGGTGGCAGACCGTTTCATCACCGGTACCCCGAAGCGCATCAGCCGCGAAGCGCCGGTCCTGATCCTGCGCCAGGACCAGGACGTCACCGTGCCCGGAGGCGGCGCCAACGCTGCCGCCAACGTCGCAGCGCTCGAAGGCCGGGCGATCGTCCTGGGAGCGGTTGGCGAAGACCCTTCCGGCCGGGCCTTGATCGCCGAGCTCGATCGTCGCGGCGCCGATGTCGGCCGGGTGCTCACGGTACCCGGCTACCGCACTCCGACGAAGACTCGAGTGCTCGGCGGCGGTCGCCACTCGATCAAGCAGCAGATCGTTCGCTTCGACGTCGAGGACGAGCTGCCCAGGTCCACCCCTGCCGAGGCCCTCGTCGAGGGCACCACCTTGCCCGAAGCGGCGGTGGCGATCGTCAGCGACTACGGCTACGGCTCGGCCACACCCTCGCGCACGCGTGCCTTGCGCGAGCGCCTGCCCGCTGCGACCCTGCTGTGCGACAGCCGCTACCGCCTCGGTGAGTTCGAGGGGATCGACGCGGCCACCCCCAACGAAGAAGAGACCGAAGAGCTGTTGGGATGCCCCCTCGGCCACGACCCCGCGACGCGCTGCCTCGAGCTGCGCGATCGTCTGGGACTGCGCTTTCTGCTGGTGACCCGCGGCAGCGCCGGCATGTTGCTGACCTTCGACCAGCACGCCGTGGCAATTCCGGTCCACGGGACCGACGAAGTCGCCGACGTCACCGGTGCCGGAGACACCGTCATCGCCACCTTCGCGCTGAGCCTTGCGGCGGGAGCGAGCCCTCTGGAGGCCGCGCTGCTCGCCAACTACGCCGGCGGCATCGTGGTGATGAAGCGCGGCACCGCAACCCTGTCACGCGGCGAGCTGACGGCCGCGATCTCTCGCGACGCTCGCCCCCTGGAGGAACTGGAATGGGTCAGGTAGTGGATCAGGAACAGCTGCTGGCCGTGCGCGAGCAGTTGCGCCGCGACAGCAGGCGGGTGGCGTTCGCCAACGGCCACTTCGATCTGCTGCACGTCGGCCACACCCGCTATCTTGCCGCGGCGCGCGCAACCGCCGACGTCCTGGTGGTCGGCATCAACGCCGACGACTCGGTCGCCCGCCTCAAAGGCCCCGGCCGCCCCATCGTGCCGGCGGCCGAGCGCGCCGAGTTGCTCGCGGCCTTGACGATGGTCGACTACGTCACGATCTTCGAGGGCGATACGCCGACCCCCCTGCTCCAGCGGCTGCAGCCGGACATCCACTGCAAGGGCACCGACTACGGGACCCCGGCCGGCGTTCCCGAGTTCGAGGTCGTGCGCGCCTACGGTGGCGAGACGCGGCTCGTCGGCGACCCCAAGGACCACAACACTTCGGACCTGATCGCGGCGGTTCGGGCACTGCCGCAGTCCCCGCGGCGCTGAACCGTCATGGTGCAATATGCTCCTGTCATGCTGTCGTCTCAGCAACGTTCCGCCTGCAGGCGTCGGAAGGTGATTCGTCATGAGTAAGCTCGGAGAAATGTTGGTCCAGGCGGGGACCATCACCCAGGATCAGCTCAAGAAGGCGCTGTCGACGCAACGCGAGCAAGGCGGCCGTATCGGCGCCAACCTGGTCAAGCTCGGGTACATCAGCGAAGAGCAGCTGGTTGCGACCCTCTCCAAGCACTTCGGCGTGCCGTCGATCAATCTCGATCGCATCGAGATAGACCCAGGCGTGCTCAAGGCGATCTCGCCCGACGTCGCGCGCAAATACACCATCCTGCCGGTCGCCAAAGCCGGCGCCAAGATCACGCTGGCGATGATCGACCCCACCAACGTCTTCGCCATGGACGACATCAAGTTCATGACGGGGTACAACGTCGACCCGGTGGTGGCCTCGGAGAGCAGCCTGCGCCAGGCGATCGACAAGTACTACGGCTCGACCCACGCGATCGAGCTCAAGAAGGTGATGGAGGATCTCAGCGACCAGGAAGCTGAGGACCTCGAGCTGCTGGAGGAGGAAGAGGAGCTCGACCTCGCCACCCTCGAACAGGAGTCGGAAGAGGCGCCGGTGGTGAAGTTGGTCAACATCATCCTGACCGACGCGATCAAACGGGGCGCCTCCGACATCCACATCGAGCCGTATGAAAAAGAGTACCGGGTACGCTACCGCATCGACGGCCTGCTCTACGAGAAGATGACGCCGCCCCTTCGTCTGCGCGACGCCATCACCAGCCGCGTCAAGATCATGGCGCGCCTCGACATCGCGGAAAAGCGCCTGCCCCAGGACGGTCGCATCAAGATCAAGACCAAGATCAACGGCAAACGCAAGGATCTCGACTACCGAGTCTCGGTGCTGCCGACGATCTTCGGCGAAAAGATCGTGCTGCGGCTGCTCGACAAAGACAACCTGATGCTCGACATGACCAAGCTCGGGTTCGAGCCCGAGTCGTTGCGCAAGTTCGAGCAGGCGATCTTGAAGCCGTACGGCATGGTGCTGGTCACCGGTCCCACCGGATCGGGCAAGACCAACACCCTGTATTCGGCGCTGCAGCGCATCAACACGCCCGAAACCAACATCATGACCGCGGAGGATCCGGTCGAGTTCAACCTCGCCGGGATCAACCAGGTGCAGATGCGCGAGCAGATCGGCCTGAACTTCGCCGCCACCCTGCGCTCGTTCCTGCGCCAAGACCCGAACATCATCCTGGTCGGCGAGATCCGCGACTTCGAGACCGCCGAGGTGGCGATCAAGGCCGCCATGACCGGCCACTTGGTGCTGTCGACGCTGCACACCAACGATGCGCCCTCGTCGATCAGCCGTCTCATGAACATGGGTGTCGAGCCCTTCCTGGTCGCCACCTCGGTCCATCTGGTGGTGGCACAGCGCCTCGTGCGCCGGGTGTGCTCCTTCTGCAAGGAACCGGATGAAGCGCCTCCGGCCGCCTTGGTCGCCGCCGGCTTCGGCGAGGCCGAGTCACGCACCATCAAGCTCTTCAAGGGCCGTGGTTGCGAACGGTGCAGCGGCACCGGCTACAAGGGTCGCGTCGGCCTGCTCGAGGTCATGGAAATCGGCGACGAGCTGCGTGAGCTCATCCTCTCGGGCGCCAGCGCCTACGAGCTCCGGCAACGAGCGATCCAAGACGGCATGATCACACTGCGCGGCAGCGGCCTGCAGAAGATTCGCGACGGCGTAACCACCATCGAGGAAGTCGTGCGCGAAACTGTTCTCTGATTCCGGCGGCGCACCGAGCCGATTTCGGGGGCGCTGCCGCCATCCTGGTGGGACCTCGGCCTTCGGCCGGGCTTCCGATCTTGCAACCGCATCCGATCCGCGAACCGACAACAGCAAAGGAGTGCTGCCATGAACGAAACCCTTCCCCCGCCGCCGCCCTCCGCACCACCGCCGCCGCCCGCCGGGCCGCCCGCCGGAGGCGCTTCCGACAACCGCAACCTGATGCTGGTGCTCGCCTATCTCTGGATCTTCGCGCTGATCCCGCTGCTGATCGAGAAGAACGATCGCGAAGTGCAGTGGCATGCCAAACACGGCCTGGTCCTGCTGGGCGCTGAGATCATCGCCTACATCGTCCTGGCCATCCTGGCAATGATCCCGGTACTCGGCTGTGTCATTGCCCTGTTGCCGCTGTTCCTCGGCCTGGGCGTGCTGATCCTGCGGATCATGCTGATCATGAAGGCGATCAACGGCGAACGCATGAATCTGCCCGGCCTGACGCCGCTGGTGGAGAAGTTCTGACGAGTGACTCGGCGTCGGCCGGCCGGTCCAGGTCGCGCCGACGCCGACTGCAGCTGATGGTCGCGTGCCTGGCTGCTGCCGCCGCCCTGACGGCGGAACAGCGACTGCTGCCCCCCGAGAGCCAACCGACGGCGCGGATCCTGATCAGCGCCGTCGACTGGTATCGAGACCAGGGCTCCGGAAAACTTCGATCCCACACCGGAATTCGCTGCCGCTTCGTACCGACCTGCTCCCGATACGCCCGCGCCGCAATCCTGGAGTATGGAAGTGTCCAGGGGGCTCGCATGGCGACATGGCGACTGCTGCGCTGCGGGCCGTGGACGCCCCACGGCACGGATGATCCGGTCCCTGCCCGGCAGTCAGCGCCCGCAGAGGTACAATCTCCCTAGATGACCGCCTCCTCACCGAGGTTCGCATCGCAGGTTGCGGTGCTCGGACCACTGGTCAAGCTCGGACTCGTGGTCGCAGTCCTGCTGGGCTTGGTGGCCGATGGGCTCGACCATCATCGTGCTGCCGCGACGTTCGTCGGGGTGCTGGTCGAGCAACGCGGCGACGAGCTGCTGATCGTGCGCACCGAGCCGGACAAGCCCGCGTGGCAAGCCGGCCTGAGAGCCGGCGACTACCTCCTGGCGGTCGGCCCCGACGCGGTGAGTACCCTCGCGGAGTTCTCGAAGGCGGCCGACCGGCTCGAGCACGGCGTCCCGATGATCTTTCGGGCTCGACGCGGCGAGCAGACCTTCGAGGCGTCGGTGGTGCCGGGTGGCTCGTACCCCTGGGGAGGGGTGGTCCTCGAGATGGTCTGCGTCTTGGGGTACCTGCTGTTGTCGTTGCTGTCGCTGCGCCACGCCGGCGAGGACCTGCGGGCCCGTCTGCTCGGCGTGTTCGCGGCCGCGGTGGCCATCGAGCTCTCCCTGCCCGATCTGGGCGAGGGCGTCGGGGCACTCCTCGGCACCGTGTTGCTGGTGGCTCTGAACGGCGTGCAGATCGGCACCGAGCTCCACCTGGCTGCCGTCATCCCCCGGCTGCAGGCCTGGATCGAACCGCGGCGGTGGGGGAGCAGAGGCTGCTACGCGGTGGGTCTCGGCGGCGCCGCCGTATCGATCCTCGCCATTCACCTCGACCATGGCGGCATCGCCGCCGGCATTTCCGCGCCGGTGCTGGCCCTCTGGGAGGGTCCTGGATACCTGTTGTGGGCGCTCGGGCTGCTGCTGCTGCTCGGACGGCAGGCGATCCGCTATCCCGAGCCCGAGGGCAGGCAACAGGCGGCCTTGGTCCTCTCCGGCGCACTGCCGTGGATCACCCTCACCGTGCTCGGCGAAGTATCGCGCTGGCTCGGCATGGTGCTGCCGAGTTGGATCTACCCCCTGTGGCCAATTGCCCTGCTGCTGTACCCGGTGGCGGTCTTCGTAGCGATCTTTCGCTACCACCTCTTCGACCTCGAGCGGGTGGTCAAGCGCAGCCTGATCTACACCACACTGACGACCTCGCTGCTGGCCTTGTTCTACGTCGCCCTGGTGATCCTCGGATGGATCTTCTCGGCGCAACTCGAGGCGCCGCCGTCGAATGTCGTCGTGGCCGTCGCGGCCATGCTCGCGGGACTGGCCTTTGCACCGACCCGGCGCGCCATCGAGCATTTCGTAGCCCGACGCGTCTTTCCCGAACGTCATGCCACGCGGCAGCGACTCGTCACCCTCGCGGGCGAGTTGCCGGCCCTCGGTACCCTCCCGGCGATGGGCCGCCGCCTGGTTCAGAGCCTGGTCGAGATCTTCGCGGCCCGGGCGGCCACGATCTTGATTGCCGACCCCAAGAGCAACATCCTCGTCACCCTCGCCTCGTCACTCGAGGGGCTCGGCCGCGACATGGGGCAGTCGTTGCTGCTCGCCCCCGACGACCCCGGCATCGCCCACCTGCGCGACAACCCACGTGCGGTTTCGGCCGAGGTGATCGCCAAGCGTAGTCCGTCGCTGCGGCAGCGGCTGGCCCAGCTCGACGCCGAGTTCGTCGTACCCCTGACCTTCAATGATCAGCTGGTGGGTTTGGTCGTCGTCGGCGCCAAACATGGGGGCAGCCACTTCCGCGCCGAGGAGCTCGAGCTCCTCGGACTGCTGGGCCACCACGTGGCCTCGGTGCTCGAGAATGCCCGCTTGTTCGAGTCGGCGACCTACGAGAGCCTGACCGGGGTGCTACGGCGCGAGGCCGTGCTCGAAATCCTCGACCGCGAGGCCCTGCGCGCCACCCGCTATGGCCGCCCGCTGGCGGTCGCCATGGTCGATCTCGATCACTTCAAGGCGGTCAACGATCGCTTCGGGCACCTCGGAGGCGACGGCGTGCTGCAGCGGGTCGCCCAGATCCTGCGCGGAGGTCTGCGCGGAACCGACTCGATCGGCCGCTACGGGGGCGAGGAGTTTCTTCTGGTCCTCCCCGAGACCCCCCTCGATGGCGCCGTCGCCGTCGCAGAGAAGATCCGGGAGACGGTCTCCCGCTCCCCGATCCCGATGCCCGATGACGACGCCATCACCGTCACGACTTCGATCGGCTTGGCGGAATTGACCGCCACCGACCCGGTCTCGGCTCGCGAGCTGCTGCGTCGAGCCGACGAGGCGCTCTACAAAGCCAAGCACGAGGGCCGCAATCGAGTGCAGGCGTGGAGTGCTTAACCCCGTGTGGCACGCCCCGGGCTGATGAAATGGGGCCGTCCCGCACGGGCACCGATACCCATTCGTCCCCCACCCCGATAGGATCCCACCGATGATCGCGCCGACCCTCGTCGAAGCCCGCCGCCTCGGCCCGCAACGCGAGCTCGCGCTCCGCTGGGAGGACGGGCACCAAGCGACCATCGCGTGGAAGATCCTGCGTGGGTTTTGCCCTTGCGCGGGATGCCAAGGCCACCACGCCGCGGCGATCACATTCCGGCCTGCCGGCGATCCCGACCTCGAGAGCGTCGCCGCAGTCGGCACTTACGCCCTGTCGTTGGGCTTCGCCGACGGTCACGGCACCGGCATCTACTCCTTCGACCTGCTGCGCCGGATGTGCCCGTGCGATTCGTGCACCGCGAATGTCGGACCGGTGGAGCACCGCTTCCTGTAACTTGGAGGATTTCCCTT
Source organism: uncultured Thermoanaerobaculia bacterium (assembly GCA_964599475.1). GTDB lineage: Bacteria > Acidobacteriota > Thermoanaerobaculia > Multivoradales > CAZRFU01 > CAZRFU01. Next base: position 43,678 of record CAZRFU010000027.1, on the reverse strand, counting down.
ATGGTCTCGCTGTTGATCACTGCCCTGCTCGCCACCGCTCCCCAGGCTGCGGAGCCGACCGAACCAAAGCTCACCAACCCCACGGTCACACTCGAGACCACCAAGGGCACGATCGTGCTCGAGCTCGACCCCGCCGCCGCCCCCAAGACCGTCGCCAACTTTCTCCACTACGCCGAGTCCGGGTTCTATGAAGGCACGATCTTCCATCGGGTGATCCCGGGATTCATGGCCCAGGGAGGCGGCTTCACAGTCGACCTCCAACAGAAGCCAACCGTGGCGCCGGTCGAGAACGAGGCCGGCAACGGAGTCTCCAACGCCCGTGGCACGATCGCCATGGCCCGCACTTCCGACCCCAACAGCGCCACCGCCCAGTTCTTCATCAACGTCGTCGACAACCGGATGCTCGACCGCAACAATCCGCAGGGCGACGGTTACGGCTACGCCGTATTCGGGCGCGTCACCGCCGGGATGGAGGTCGTCGACGCGATCGTGGCGGTTCCGCGGGGGCGTGCCGGACGCTTCCCGAGCGATGTCCCCAAGGAGCCGATCGTCATCCAGAAAGTGACGGTGAAGAAGTGAGCGGGTTTGCTCCCGAACTGCTGGCGGGATCGACGATTCTCGTCACCGGCGGCGGCACCGGCCTCGGCCGGGCGATGGCGGAGCGCTTTGGCGAGCTCGGCGCCAAGGTCGCGGTGATCGGCCGTCGTACCGCGCCGCTCGAGGACACCGTCGCGGCGATCACCGCCCGCGGCGGCAGCGCCGCCTGGGCCAGCGTCGACGTGCGCGACCCGCAGGCGGTCGAAGCCGCCATCGACGACCTCGAAGAGCGGCTCGGCAGGTTCGATGGCCTAGTCAACAACGCCGCCGGGAACTTCCTCGCGCCGACCGAGGATCTCTCGCCCAACGCCTTCGACGCGGTGGTCAAGATCGTCCTCCACGGCACCTTCCACTGCACCACCGCGCTCGGGCGGCGGTGGATCGAACGCGGCACCAAGGGTTCGATCCTGTCGATCGTCACCACCTACGCCTGGATGGGATCGGCCTTCGTCGTGCCGAGCGCAGCCGCCAAGGCCGGGGTCTTGGCGATGACTCGCTCGCTTGCGGTCGAATGGGCGACCTACGGCATCCGTTCGAACGCCATCGCCCCTGGTCCCATCCCGACCGAGGGCGCGTTCTCGCGCCTCCTGCCCGAGAACATGCTCGACGCGGCGATCAAGGCGGTACCCCTCGGCCGTTTTGGCGAGCCTGCCGAGCTCGCGGACCTCGCGACCTTCCTGATGAGCCCACTTGCCGCCTGGATCACCGGCGAGTGTGTAGTCCTCGACGGCGGCGAGTGGCTTCGCAACGGCCAGGAGTTCAGCAAGTTCACCGACATCCCGCGGGATCGCTTCAAGGCGATGATGCAGGCGATGAAGCCGGGCAAGGGGTAGAAGAGGTACCGAGTACTGGGTACCCGAAGAAGGGACCCGGGACCCGGGACCAGGGACCAGGGATCAGGGACCGGGGATCAGGGACTCGGAAGAAGGCACCAGGAAGGCGGCAGGGATTCCGGGGATCGGAAAAGGGACTTGGGCCAGCCGGTGCACCCTGAGACCGGAGGGGTGCGTTGCGATCTGATGGGTCCCCGGTACCTGGTACCCGGTACCCTGTAGGCGGTGTCGAGGTGCCCCATTCCCACTCAGACGGCGGCATGCCACGGAGGGCTCGAGGCCCGTCCCAGGCGCCCAAGGCTCACGCCCTTGCCGCAGCCACGAGGGAAGGCTGCGGTTGAATGAATGGTGCCGACGGCCGGACTCGAACCGGCACGGGTTGCCCCACACGCCCCTCAAACGTGCGCGTCTACCAGTTCCGCCACGTCGGCTGTAAAGATCGACCGCTGTTGCGCCAGCGGAACCGGGATCTCACCACGACCCCGGCGCTGCTGTCAAGGGTTCGGCGCGGGTTGCTCCGCCTCGGCCGGCGCTGCGTCGGCAGCCGGTGCCTCGGCAGCCGGCACCTCGGCGACCGGAGTCGTCGCGGGAGCGGCCTCTTCGACCGGCGTGGCGGCCTCGCTGGCAGTCGCCTCGGCCGGCGCTTCGACCACGGGCTCGTCGGCCATCACGGTGCTCGACGAGGCATGTCCCTGCAGCAGGCCGATCCCCAAGGTGGTCAGGATGAAGACCGCGAAGAAGCCAACCGTCAACTTGTGGATGATCTGGGTGGCCCCGCGGGCGCCGAAGGCCGTCTGGGTCGCGCCTCCGCCGAACACCGAAAGGTCGGCTCCCTTGCCCTGCTGGAGCAACACGACCAGGATCAGGAAGATCGAGGTGACGACGTGGATGGTGTAGACGAGATAGATCACGATAGCCTCCGGGTCAGCGCCCCGGCATCGGGGCCGGACGGGCAGAACCTGTGATGATACCGAGAAAACTCGCAACGTCAAGGCTCGCGCCTCCGACCAGGAAGCCGTCGACGTTGGCTACACCGGCCAACTGCGGAGCATTGGAGGGTTTGACCGACCCGCCGTAGAGAATCCGTACGCCTCCCGCCAGCTCGACGCCCAGCCGGTCGGCGAGCAGGTCGCGGATCGTCGTGTGGGCTTCGGCGACCTGCTCAGGTGTTGCCACTTCCCCCGTACCAATCGCCCACACCGGCTCGTAGGCGAGCACGGACGTGGGCGTGAAGACCTCGAACAGCGCGCCGACCTGGCGCGTCAACACCGCAGCGGTCTCGCCCGCCTGGCGCTCGCTGAGCGTTTCGCCGACGCAGATCACCGGCTCGAGCCCGGCGGCTCGTGCGGCAGCGGCCTTGGCGGCGACGAGCTGGTCCGACTCGCCGTGGTCGCGCCGGCGTTCGCTGTGCCCACACAACACGAAGCGGCAACCACAGTCGGCCAGCTGTGGGCCGGAGACGTCACCGGTGTGGGCACCCTCCCGGGCGCAGTGGAGATCCTGGCCGCCGAGGCTCACCGGCGAGCCCGCAAGGGCCTCGGCCACCACCGGCAACAGCGGAAAGGAGGGAAACAGGACCACTTCAGGGCCGTCGACCGCGACCTCGTCGGCGATCCCACCCGCCAGCGCGCGCGCCCGCGCCTGGTCGAGGAACATCTTCCAGTTCCCCGCGATCAGCTGCCGCCTCACGATGCCGCCACCGCTGCCACACCCGGCAACACCGCACCGGCCAGCAGCTCGAGCGAGGCGCCGCCGCCGGTCGAGACGTGCCCGATGCGCTCGACGACGCCCGCCTTCCGCGCCGCAGCGACGGTTTCGCCACCTCCGATCACGGTGAATCCTGGCGACGACGCCACCGCTTCGCCGACCGCCAGAGTCCCGGCGTCGAAGGGTGGGATCTCGAACACGCCCATCGGGCCGTTCCAGAACACCGTGCCCGCATCGGCGAGCTTGCTCGCGTACAGCCTGCGCGTCTCGGGGCCGATGTCGACCGCCTTGCGGTCCGCGGCGATGCCGTTGGCCGGGACCACCTCGACGACCGTGGCAGCCGCCAGGTCATCGGTCACCACCACATCGACCGGCAGCACCACCTCGACGCCGAGAGCCTGCGCCCGCGTGCGGATCTCGCGCGCCAACTCGAGCCGGCCGGTTTCGACCAGCGACCCTCCGAGCTCGCGCCCCTCGGCCGCCAAGAAGGTGTTGGCCATACCCCCGCCGACCAGCAGCCGGTCGAGGTGCGGCAGGAGATTCTCGAGGGTGTCGATCTTGCCCTCGATCTTGGCGCCCCCAACCACGGCCACGAAGGGCCGATCCGCCCGGCCGAGCAACCGAGTCAGCGCCTCGACCTCGCGGACCAACAGGCGTCCGGCCGCCTTGCGAGCGACCAGCGCCGGCACGCCGACGGTCGACGCGTGCGCACGATGGGCCGCACCAAAGGCATCGTCGACATACACGTCGATCCCCTCTGCCAGGGCTGCGGCGAAGCCTGGATCGTTGGCCTCCTCACCGGCGTGGAAGCGCAGATTTTCGAGCAGGAGCGCCGCGCCGGGCACCAAGGCGCCGATCGCAGCCTGGGCGACCGGGCCGATGCACTCGCCCGCAAATGCCACCTCGGCCCCGACCAGCGCACTGAGCTCGTGGGCCGCCGGCTCGAGCGAATACTTCAAGTCGACCTTGGCCTTAGGGCGCCCGCAGTGTGATGCGAGCACCACCTTCGCGCGGCGCCCGAGCAACTCGCGCAGGGTCGGCAAGGCCTCGACGATGCGGGTGTTGTCGGTGACGCGCCCTTCGCCCAGGGGGACGTTGAAGTCCACCCGGACGAACACCGTCATCCCTTCGAGGTCGCCGAGATCATCGAGAGTTCGCAGTTTCATCGTGTCCTCCCAGGTACGCGATCAGATCGGCGAGGCGATTGGCGTACCCCCATTCGTTGTCGTACCAGGCCACCACCCGCGCCAGGCGATCGCCGATCAGCTGCAACAGCCCGAGATCGACGATCGCCGATCGTGGATCCGCGAGCGCGTCGCTCGACACCCAGGGCTCGTCGGTGACGCCGAGGAGGCCCACCAGAGGCCCCTCGGACGCAGCGGTTCGGAAAACTCGCTCGAGCTCCACTATCGCCGTCGGCCGCTCGAGCTGTGCCACCAACTCGACCATCGACACGTTTGCCAGCGGTACTCGCACCGCCTGGCCGTCGAGGCGTCCGGCCAGCTCGGGAACGACCACACCGACGGCCACGGCCGCCCCGGTGGCGGCAGGGACCAGGTTGACACCTGCCGCGCGGGCATACCGTGGGTCACTGCCAGGGCGCACCGAATCGACCAACTCCTGACCAGCGGTGTACGCGTGCACCGTGGTCATCAAGCCTCGTGCCACCCCCACACCACGGTGCAAGGTCGCAGCCACCGGAGCAATGCAGTTGGTGGTGCAGGAAGCGTTGCTGATCACCCGGTGCCGGCCGCGGTCCAGCTGTCGGTGATTGAGACCGACACACGCGGTGAAGTCGGCGTCGGCCGAATTGGCAGAGATCACCACATGCCCGACCGGCGACACCAGATGCCCACTCGCGGCGGCCCGGCTGACGAACTTGCCGGTGGCTTCGACGACCACATCGACCGCCGGCCAGCCCACCGCTGCGGGCTCTGTGGCATGGGACACCCGGATCGTGCGACCCTCGACCTCGAGGGACTCGGCGCCGGCGCGCACCTCATGGCGCAAGCGACCAAACACGCTGTCACGGCTGAGCGCCGCAGCGAGCAGGGGGGGTGGAGCGGGATCGTTGATGGCGACCAACTCCACCTCGCGGCGATCGAGCAACACCCTGGTCAGTGCCCTGCCGATCCGCCCAAAACCGTTGATCGCGACCCGCGTCCTCAGAGCTTGTCTCCGCACTGACACCAACTCCGCCAGCGGCGCGAGTCGGTGCTTTCGACTGTCGGCAGTGGAGGTTGGGCGCAATGGACGCCCCCTGAAACGTCGTGTCAGGATACCACGCATGACCACCTTCGCCGCCCCGTTGACCCTCGGTATCGAGAGTTCCTGCGACGACACCGCCGCAGCGGTGGTCGACGCCGAAGGCCGCGTTCTGGCATCGCTGGTAGCGCGGCAATTGGCCACCCACCGACCCTGGGGCGGGGTCGTCCCCGAGCTCGCCTCGCGCGAGCACCTCGCGGCCTGGCCCACCCTGCTCGAGGCGACTCTCGACCAGGCCGGTGTCACCATCGACGACATCGGCGCGGTTGCAGCCACCCGTGGACCCGGCCTGCTCGGCTCGCTGCTGGTTGGGCTTTCCCTCGGCCGGGGCCTGGCCTACTCGCGCGATCTGCCGTTCTTCGCCGTTCACCACCTCGAAGGGCACGTCTACTCTCCGTTCCTGCGCCTCGAGCGCGAGGCTGCCGAGGATCCGCCCGCGGACTTCGTCGCTCTCGTCGTGTCCGGCGGGCACACCAGCCTCTACACGGTGGATGCCGTTGGCGCAATCGCGACTCTGGGAGAAACCCGCGACGACGCTGTCGGCGAGGTCTTCGACAAGGTCGGCAAACGCCTCGGCCTGCCCTACCCCGGGGGGCCACTGGTCGACCGCATCGCCGAGCTGGGAACACCCCGAGCCCGTCTCCCCGTGGCTCGTCTCGAAGGCCTCGACTTCTCCTACTCAGGCCTCAAGAGCGAGGCCATTCGCGCCATCGAAGGTCTCGAGCGCAAGGGGACTCTCGACCTCGAGCGGCCCGTCCCCTTCGATCCGGAACACCCGCCGGGCGAGGTCGCCGACCTCTGCGCCGCCTTCCGGCACGCCGCCGTGGCCCAGGTGCTGGAACGGCTCGAGCGCCTCGCCGAGGCCCGGTCGATCCCACTGCTCGCGGTTTCGGGAGGTGCAGCCGCCAACCGGCTGCTGCGACGGGAGCTCACCCGCTGGTGTGACGAGCGCCGAATCCCGCTGCGTCTGGTCCCGCTACCCTACTCCGCCGACAACGCTGCGATGATCGCCTGGGTCGCCATCCTCGCCGCAAGCCGGGGCCGAAGCGACGATCCCCGCGCCATCGAAGCCTCGAGCCGCCTGCCGCTCGGATCGCGGCCCGTGCCGGCAGGGTGAGCAGAGCACACGAAAGAGCGGAAGGCCAAGCCCCCGACTCTCGCCAGGGGCCGACCTCCCGCTCTCGAGTTTCCGACCGGATGGGCCCGGCTTTCAGTCCTGTGACTCGGCCTCGAGTGCCGCCAGACGCGCCTCGAGGTCGTCCAGACGCTGGTCCTTGCCCTTGAGCGTCTGGTGCAGCTGCGCGATGTAGACGTGAGCCTTCTCGAGCTCCTCCAACATGCCGAGCTGGTAGGCCACCAGATCGACCATCGGCCGACCGTCCTCGCCCAGCGTCTCCTTGGGCACCGCCGGCAGGTGCTTGTTGGTGTACATGTGCTCGGCCTGCTGCTCGATCGAGGGCAGGTCGTAGGCCGGGTCGAAGACGTAGTCGGGCACGTTGACGACGACACCGCCCACTCGCAGGGTGCCTTGGAGGTCGACGCCCGTGTTGGTGATGGTGATGCCGTTGGTGATCGCGCCGTTGTTGATCTTGAACGCCGTGTTTCCGCCTGCCTCGGTGAAGGTGAAGGCGCCATTGGTGCCATTGGCTCGCAGGATCCACGACGCCGGGACGGCACCAGCGGTGTTTTCGAAGAAGAACGAGGTGGTCGTGGTGCCGCTGCTACGGCCAACTTTGATGTCGCCACCGCTGACCTCGAGCTTCTGGGTCGGACTGAGGATGCCGACACCGACATTGCTGTCGTCTGCGATCACCAGCGAATTCGACGAGGCGCCCGGGCGGATCCGGAAGGGCAACGTCGACCCGTTGGTGGCGTCCCGAACGAAGAACGAGGTTTCGTTGCCGGCCACGTCCCAGGTCTGGGGACTGAAACCGCTCGAGCCGTTCTGCTCGAGCCGCAGCGTCGGGGTGTCACCATTGCTCGAGTGCAGCTCGACCACCGGCGTCGAGGTGCCGAAGCCCACGCGTCCGCCGTCATCGACGTAGAGCGAGTGGCTGGGGGCACCGGCTTCGATGGTGAACGGCGTCCGGGCCCCGGTGCTGTCCTCGATCGAGAACTTGTTGAGCCCTCCCGAGCTCTGGTCGTTGGCGATGATGCGCCAGTCGCGGTTTGGGAAACCCGCCGCCGCACTGGTGTCGTCGAAATGGATGCGAAGGTTGTTCTCCTTCAACCGGATCGTGTCCGAACCATAGGACTCGGTGGCCAAACAATCGAATCCGACGCACAGGCTGTTGTAGACGGTGAGATCGCCGCTGATGGTGGTCTTCTCGGCCGGCAGGGCCTTGGCCACCTCACCGCGAGGTTCGAGGAGGTCCGGATTCGGGAGGACCACCGCACCGTCGACGACGCGGAAGATCCCGCTCGCGAGCAGGGGCACTTCGGCGCGCGGCGCCGAAACACCACGCTCGAGCAGCGGCGCCTGCTCCCGCAGCTCCCAGCGATACAACCCATCGGGAAGTGCCGCGCCCCATTCTGCGGCACCGAACTCCACGCTCCCGTCTCCCTGGCCCTGCCAGGCGAGCCCTCGCGGGCCGGTCACCGACAGCCGCACCGAGCCGGCCGCAGCAGCTTCGATCGCCACGCCCGCGCCGAGCGCGCTGCTGCGCACCTCACTGCCGGGGGCGAATTCTGCCGCGCCCGCCGCGGTGGCGGCGGCCAAGACCGCGACTCCGATCCACTGAACCTTCCACTTCTGTCGCATCGTCTCCTCCTTGTCCCACGCAGAGTGGCCCGTTCCAGCACGGACTGGGCTACTGTCGCGGGCTTCCATATGGCTCTGGCGTAAAGCACGACCATTTTGGCTCAACGAGGCCACGGGAGGCGCTTTGGTGGATCAAAGTGGATCAAAGTGGACATGAGTGGCCCACGCTGGTAGACTTCACCCGCCTCAGCCGGCTGGAGCGAACTTCTCTCGCGACGACCGGTCCCGGACATCCCGGGATCAGCCGGCGGGGTGAGGGCAGATGTTCAGGGGCAGCGCACCGGCCACGATCGACGACAAGGGACGCCTCAAGGTCCCTGCCGAGTTTCGGCGCCAGCTCGAAGAGCGATACGGCGCCGAGCTCTTCGTCACGTCGGTGGATGGTGCGGCGGCTTCGCTCTATCCGCTCCCGGTGTGGGAGCAGATCGAAGCTCGCCTGCTGGCCATGCCGACCACTCACCCCGTTCGGCTGCGGTTTCTCGAACGGGTGAGCTACTTCGGGCAACAGGTGCAGTTGGACTCGCAGGGCCGTCTGGTGGTCCCCACCATCCTGCGGGCGAGTGCGGAGATGAACGGCGAGGTGGTGGTCAGCGGGCGTCTCGATCACATGGTGGTGTGGAACCGCCAGCGCTTCGAGACCAAGATCACCGCCGAACCGTTCGATCAGAAGGACTTCGAGGCGCTCAGCGCATTCGGGATCTGAGCCGAGCGCCGCGGAGGGAAGGCTGGGTGGACAATGGCTCTCACACGGCCGGACACACGGGGCGCGCAGGCGTCGCCGCTGTTTCCGGGACACCAACCGGTGCTGTTGGCCGAAACGATGGAGCTGCTCGCGCCCGAGCGCGGCGGCCTCTTCGTCGACGTCACGGTGGGACTGGGCGGCCACGCTGCGGCCTTGCTCTCCCGCGCACCCAATGCCTTCGTGCTGGGACTCGACCGCGACCCGTCGGCGCTCGCCCGGGCCGCCGAAACCCTCAGGCCCTTCGAGGGACGTTGTGCGCTGGTGCAGTGCCGCTTCGACGAGCTCGAACGAGTCTTGCGCGAGCGTGGCGATCCGCCACCGAGCGGCATCCTGGCCGATCTCGGGGTTTCGTCCCTGCAGCTCGACACGCCCGAGCGGGGCTTCAGCTTTCGGTTCGATGCACCACTCGACATGCGGATGGGGGGTAGCGACATGACCGCAGCGCACATCGTCAACACCTGGGCCGAGGAGGAGATCGCTCGCGTTCTCCGCGAGAACGGCGAGGAGCGCGACGCTCGCCGTATCGCGCGCGCGATCGTCGCAGCCCGGCCGATCGCCACGACGACGGAGCTGCGCGAGGTGGTCAAGCGCGCCAAACGCCCCGCCCGCGGCAGCAAGATCGATCCGGCCACCCTGGTCTTCCAGGCCCTGCGCATCGAGGTCAACGAGGAGCTCGACGCTCTCGACCGCATGCTGGACCAGGCGACCCGCTGCCTGGCTCTCGACGGACGCCTGGTGGTGATCTCCTACCACAGCCTCGAGGACCGGATCGTCAAGAACCGCCTGCGCGATCTCGCTCGTGGCATCCCGGATCCAGTCACCGGCGCTCCCCTCGCCGAAACCAAGATCCTCGAGCTCCTGACTCGCAAGCCGGTGCGCCCGAGCACCGCCGAGGTCGCCGCCAACCCACGTTCCCGCTCCGGCGTGCTGCGTGCCGCCCGGAGGATCTGAAAAGCTCGTGTTGCGCAGCTCCTACGTCCTCACCCGACCGGTGGTCAACGAATACCTCGTGCGCGAGCGCGACCGGCAGCGCCTGCGCGATCTGCTGGCGGTGTCGGCCGCGGTCGCCATCGTGGCGGGCGCCGCGCTTGGCTACACCTGGGTGCGGCAGGAGATCCTGGCGACGGGCTACGCCATCGAAGCCCTCGAGACCGAGCTCCAGGTGCTGGCCCAGGACAAGCGCGAGCTCGAGCTCGAGGCAGCACAGCTCTCGGCCCTGCCGGTGATCGCCGCCCGCGCCGCGGACGAGCTCGGCATGGTCCGACCCGAGCCCCAGCAGCTGTTGGTCGTCGATCCGGAGCCCTCCGCGCCGTGACCAGCCGCGTGGTGCTCTGGTGTGTGGCGGTTGCCTTCTGGGCCGGCGCAGCGACGTGGCGCTTGTACACCCTCCAGGTGGTGCGCCACGAGGAGCTGCGCGCCCGCGCCGAGCAACAGCAGCAACGGGACATCGAGATCGAGCCCCCGCGCGGTCGGATCCTCGACTCTCGCGGCCGCGACCTCGCGGTTTCGGTCCCGGTCCGCTCCGCCTTTGCCGTGCCGGGCCAGGTCAAGAACAAGCAGGCCACCGTCGACGCTCTGGCACGGGTTCTCGGCCTCGATCACCAGCAGCGCCGGACCCTGGCGGCACGCCTGGACGAACCCAAACACTTCGTGTGGGTGGCACGCAAGCTCGATCCGCCGGTGGCCGACCAGGTCGAAAGCCTCGATCTGCCCGGCATCCACTTCCTCGAAGAGAACAAGCGCTACTACCCGATGGGCCAGGTGGCAGCGCAGGTGATCGGCTTCGTCGGCACCGACCACCGCGGCCTGTGGGGTCTCGAGGCCCACTACGACCAAGTCGTCGCCGGGCGTGCCGGGCGGCGCACGGTGTTGCGCGATGCGCGTCGCGGCCAGGTGGTGCACCCCGAGCTGACCTGGATCGAAGCCGAGCCCGGACGCGACCTGCGCCTGACCATCGACGCAGCGGTTCAGGTTGCGGCCGAAGACGCCCTTGCACGCGCGATCGAACGCACTCGCGCCAAGACCGCCAGCGCGGTGGTCATGGACGTCCACACCGGCGCCATCCTAGCGATGGCGACCGCACCGAGCTTCGACCCCAACCGCTTCGGGGAGCTGCCCAAGGAGCGCTGGCGCAACGCCGTCATCGCCGACTCCTACGAGCCGGGCTCGACCTTCAAGATCATCACCGTCGCAGCAGCCCTCGAGTCGGGGGCGATCCGCGCCGGCGACGTCTTCGACTGCGAGATGGGTCGCATCACCTTCGGCCGCACCGTGATCAACGATCACAAGCCCTTCGGCCCTCTCGACGTCGCCGGAATCTTGGCCAAGTCCAGCAACGTCGGTGCGATCAAGATCGGCCTGCGAGCGGGCGAGGCCCAACTGGCGTCGACCATCCGCGCGTTCGGATTCGGCGGCCCGACCGGGATCGATCTCCCGGGCGAAAACGGCGGCATCCTGCGCCCGGTGGAACGCTGGACGCCCCTGTCGAAGGCCTACATCTCCTTCGGCCAGGAGATCTCCGTAACGGCCCTGCAGCTCGCGCGATCCCTGGCGGCCGTCGCCAACGGCGGCGAGCTCGTCACGCCCTTCGTCGTCGCCCGAGTCGGCGAGGAGATGCCGACCCGCCCCCGTAGCGCCGGACGGGTGATCTCGGAGCGGACGTCGCACGCGCTGCTCGAAATGATCGAAACCGTGATCGCCCCCGATGCCACCGGCAAGGCCGCGGCGCTCAGCTCGTGGCGGGTCGGCGGCAAGACCGGCACCGCGCAGAAGGCCGTCGGCGGGCGTTACTCCGCCACCGACTACGTCGCCAACTTCGTTGGCGTCGTACCAGTGGAGGCCCCCCGTTGGGTTGCGGTGGTCGCCGTCGACACCCCGCGTGCCGGCGACTACCACGGCGGCACCGTCGCCGCCCCGATCTTCGCGGACCTGATGGAGCCGGCGCTGTTGTACCTCGGCGCTCGCCCCAATCCCCCCACGGCAGCGGCCGTAGTCGCCGACGCCACCTTCGCCGCGCCGCCTGCACCCGTCGTCGAGCCCCTGCCCGAACCGCGACTGCCGCTGGCCCTGCCGGCCGACGCCGACACCATCCCGGATCTCTCGGGCCTGGCCGCGCGCCAGGTCCTCGAGTGGGCCAACGACGCCGGTGTGCGCGTCGTCCTGCACGGCAGTGGCTTCGTCGACCGCCAGAGCCCGGCCGTCGGCACTGCGCTCGCCGAGGTCGAGGTGTGGCTGCGTGAGGACGGCGCCTGGCCCGAGCCGCCGGTCGTCGTCGCCGCCCTGCCCCCCGAGGTGGCCCCGTGAAAGCCGCGACGCTGTTCGCAGATGCCCTGCCGACGAGGGCCTGGGGCGCGGCTCCCGGCGATCAGGAGCTCACCGGCCTGCGCCTCGACTCCCGCAAGATCGCCCCCGGCGACCTCTTCGTCGCCCTGCCGGGCGCCACCACCGACGGCCGCGTCCACGCCGCTGCCGCCGTGGCGGCGGGCGCGGTGGCGGTGCTGGCAGAAGGGACACCTCCGGATGGGTGGAACCTCGGCCCGTGGTGGCAACTCCCGACGTTGCGGCCGCGTCTCGGGGCTTTGGCCAAACGCCTTCACGGCGCCCCCGACCGCGCCCTCGATCTCCTCGGCATCACCGGCACCAACGGCAAGTCGACCATGGTCGCGGTGCTCGCAGCGATCCTCGATCGCGCGGGGCGACCCTGCGGTCGCCTCGGCACCCTCGGCTACCACTTTCGCGACTTCGACCTCCCCGGTGAACGCACCACACCCGAGGCACCGGATCTCTACGCCATGCTCGCCGCGATGCGCGAGCGCGGCGCCTCTGCCGCCGCGCTCGAGATCTCCTCGCACGCGCTCGAGCTCGGCCGTGTGGGCGAGCTCGAGCTGCGCGCCGGCGTGCTCACCAACATCACCCGCGACCACCTCGACTTCCACGGCGACATGGCCTCCTACGCCGGTGCCAAGGAGAAGCTCTTCGGCCACCTCGTCCGCAACGGCGTCGCCGTCGTTGGCCTGGGGGACGAGTGGAGTCGCGCGATCGCCAGCCAACTCGCGCGCCGCACCGACCTCGACCTCTGGACCTTCGGGGCCGGCGGCCGTGTCCAGCTGCTCGATGCTCGGTGGAGTCTCAGTGGCTCGCGCCTCACCGTCGGGATCGAGGGCCAGCCGTCGCTCGAGCTCGAAACACCCCTGCTCGGGGCGTGGAACGCCGAAAACCTGTTGGCCGCCACCGCCACCGCTCTCGGGCTCGGCATCGAGCCGGCGGCGATCGCAGCGGCAGTGGCTGAGCTCGCTCCGCTGCCCGGCCGCCTCGAGCCGATTGCGCTCGGCCAGCCCTTCAGCGTGTTGATCGACTACGCCCACACCCCCGAGGCGCTCGGCGCCACCCTGCGGGCCGTGCGCCAGATGGGCGGGCGGCGCCTGCTGGTGGTGTTCGGCTGCGGCGGCGACCGCGACCGTGGCAAACGTCCGGTGATGGGCAAGATCGTGGGAGAGCTCGCGGATCTGGCGGTCGCCACCACCGACAACCCGCGCAGCGAAGACCCACTCGCGATCCTCGCCGAGGTCGAAGTGGGCCTGCGCGAAAGCGGCAGCCGCGCCTGGCGCAAGATCCCCGATCGCACCGAGGCGATTCGCGGCACCATCGCCTCGGCCGAGCCCGGCGACGTCGTGGTGATCGCGGGCAAGGGCCACGAGACCTTCCAGATCGTCGGCAAGGAACGAATCCCCTACTCCGATCGTGAGGTGGCCCGCGCCACCCTGGAGGGCGCGGCGTGGTCGCGTGGTCGCTAGCCGACACCGCCGCCGCGGTCGGCGCCCGCCTGATCGGCCCGGGCGAGGCCCTCTGGTCGGGCGCCGCGATCGACTCGCGCGCGGTCCATGGGGGCGAGCTCTTCGTCGCCTTGCCCGGCCGCTTTGCCGACGGGCACGACTTCGTCCAGGCCGCACTCGAGCGCGGCGCCGCGGCAGCGCTCGTCGGGCGCGAGCTCGCCGGCCTGTCGCCGCTGCTGGTGGTCGACGACCCCCTGGTCGCCCTGCACGAGCTCACCCGCCGCGTGCGTCGCCAGACGCCGCAACACCTGGTGGGCTTGACCGGCTCGGCCGGCAAGACCACCACCAAGGAGATCCTGGCAAGCCTGCTCGCAACGCGCTTCAAGGTCGCCAAGTCACCCGGCAACCTCAACAATCTCCTCGGCTTTCCGCTGGCGTTGCTCGGTATCCCGGAAGACACCGAGTGGATGGTGGCGGAGATGGGAATGTCGACACCAGGTGAGCTCGGTGGCGTCTCCCGGCTCGGGCGGCCCGACGTATGCCTGTTCACCAACGTCGGCACGGCCCACCTCGGCGGGCTCGGCAGCCGCGAAGCAATCGTCGACGCCAAAGCCGAGCTGCTCGAGGGCCTCGCGCCCGAGGGCCTGGTCGTCGCCAACGCCGACAACTCGGGCTGCCGCGCCATCGCCGCTCGCTTCCCCGGCCGCACCGTGTGGTTCGGACGCGAGCAGAGCTACCGCATCGCCGCCTTCGTGCCCCACGCCGAAGGCTCGCGCTTCCAGCTGATCGCTCCCACCGGCACCGTCGCCGTCGAGCTGCCACTGCTGGGCGAGCACAACGCCGTGAACTTCCTCGCCGCGGCTACGGTGGCGATCGAGCTCGGCGTCTCCGTGGAGGAATGCGCCGAAGCGGCTCTCACCCTGCGACCGGTCGCCGGCCGCGGCGTCGCCACCCTCCTGCCGGGTGGGGCGCGCCTCCTCGACGAGAGCTACAACGCCAACCCCGAAGCCACTCGTGCCGCCTTGGCCGCCGCCCGCGCGTTGCCCGGCCACCACCACCTGGCGGTACTCGGGGCGATGCTCGAGCTCGGCGCGGAGTCGACCGCCCTGCACCACGAGGTCGGGCACTTCGCCGCCGAGCTCGGCTTCGAGGTCGTGGCCGTCGGCGACGAGGCCCGTCCCCTCGCCGAGGCTGCCGGCGCCACCTGGCTCCCGGACGCCGCTGCGGCCGCCACAGCGATCGCGAGCCGCAGCTTCGGGCCCGGCGACGTGATCCTGGTCAAGGGCTCCCGCGGCGTCGGCCTCGAACGGGTGGTGGCGGCACTTGCGGGGGGGCCGCGCTGATGCTCTACCATCTGCTGGTTCCCCTCTCCGAGCAGTTCGGCGTTCTCAACGTCTTCCGCTACTTGACCTTCCGCACCGCGGGTGCGGTGCTGACGGCATTGCTGCTGTCCCTGTGGCTCGGGCCGCGCTTCATCGAGATGTTGCGGCGACTGTCGATCGGCCAGAACATCCGCGAGGTCGGCCCCAAGACCCACCAGGTCAAGGCCGGCACCCCAACCATGGGTGGGCTGCTGATCCTCTTCGCGCTGCTGGTGCCGACTCTGCTGTGGGCGCGACTCGACAACCCGCTGGTGTGGATTGCGATGGCGACCACCCTCGGCTTCGGGGCGGTCGGCTTCCTCGACGACTACCTCAAGGTCAAACGCGGGCGCAACCTCGGCTTGACGGCGCGGGCCAAGTTGCTCGGCCAGGTGCTGGTGGCCGCCATCGCCGGCGCCACCCTGGTGCTGCTGCCAAACTTCCAGGCGACGATCCACTTCCCCTTCTTCAAGAACCTGGTGCTCCAGGCCGGCTGGTTCTACGTACCCTTCGTGTGTTTCGTGATGGTCGGCGCCTCGAACGCCGTCAACCTCACCGACGGGCTCGACGGCCTGGCGATCGGCTCGACCCTGGTGGCGGCCTCGACCTACGCGGTGTTCACCTACGTCGCCGGCAACGTCATCGCCGCCCGCTACCTGCAGATCCCGTTCGTCAACGGCGTCGGCGAGGTCACCGTCTTCTGCGGCGCCCTGGTCGGTGCGAGCCTCGGCTTTCTGTGGTTCAACTCCCACCCGGCCGAAGTCTTCATGGGCGACGTCGGCTCCCTCGCCCTTGGCGGCGGCATCTCGATCGTCGCCATCCTGGCCAAGCAAGAGCTCGTGCTGGTGTTGGTCGGCGGGCTGTTCGTGATGGAGGCGATGTCGGTGATCTTGCAGGTCTCCTCCTTCAAGCTGACCGGCAAGCGCATCTTCCGCATGGCCCCGCTGCACCACCACTTCGAGCTCAAGGGGTGGGCCGAGCCCAAGGTGATCGTGCGCTTCTGGATCCTGGCGATCGTCTTTGCCCTGATTTCTCTTTCGACGCTCAAACTGCGATGACGACGACCACCCCCTCCTCCGCGCTGGTGCTCGGCCTCGGACTCTCCGGGGTGGCGGCGGTGCGCCTGCTGCGCGCCGGCGGCGCCGCGGTAGTGGGTGTCGATCGGCGCTCGCGCTTCGACCTCGAGCTCGACGGTATCGTGCGCGACCCGGGCGTCGACCTGCTGCTCGGCGCGGAGCCCGCAACCACACCCGAAGCCACCGACCTCGTGGTGACGAGCCCTGGCGTGCCTTTCGACCACCCCCTGCTCGCCGCCGCCCGCCGGCGCGGGATCGAGGTGATCGGCGAGCTCGAGCTCGGTTTCCGCCACCTGCCGACCGACTCGCAGGTCATCGCCGTCACCGGCTCGAACGGCAAGTCGACCACCACTGCGCTTGCCGGTCACCTGATCGCCGCCGATGGCCGTGCGGTCGAGGTCTGCGGCAACATCGGGCGGCCACTCAGCGCCTGTGCCCTGGGGGCGCCGGGCCGCACCTTCGTGGTGGAGGTCTCCTCCTTCCAGCTCGAGACCGTGGTCAGCTTCCACGCCCACGCCGCCGCCGTCCTGAACCTCTCGCCCGACCACCTCGATCGGCATCACGACATGGCGACCTACGCCGCGACCAAGGGCCGGATCTTCGCCACCCAGGGCCCGCGCGACTGCGCCATCACCAACGCCGACGACCCCTGGGTCTGCGACCTGCCGAGCCGCGCACGGCACCGCCGCTTCTCGCTGTCGGGACCGGTTGCGGACGGCTGCTGGCGTCGCGGCGACGAGCTGATCGAGGTCGACGGCCACGATTCGAGGGTGCTCTGCACCACCTCCCAGATCCCGCTGCCGGGCGAGCACAACCTCGAGAACGTCATGGCTGCCGCGCTGTTGGCACGCGCGCTGGGAGTCGGTGCCGACGCCATCGCCGACGCGCTGCCGACTTTCCGCGGCCTGCCCCATCGCCTCGAGCTGGTCGCCGAGGTTGGGGGCGTGCGCTTCGTCGACGACTCCAAGGCCACCAACGTCGCCTCGGCGGTGCGCGGCATCGCCGGGTTCCCCAACAGCCGCCTGCACGTGATCCTCGGCGGTCGCCCCAAGACCGGCGACGACCTCGCGCACCTTGCCCGCGTGCTGGAGGCCCATGCCACCTCGGTGTGGCTGATCGGCGAGGCCACCCCCTCGTTTGCCACCGCTCTCGAAGGCAGTCGCCTGCCGGTGACCGCCGCTTCGACCCTCGACCGCGCGGTCGCCGCCGCCGCCGCCGCCGCCGCCGCCGGCGACGTGGTGCTGCTGGCTCCGGCTGCCGCCTCGTACGACCAGTACCGCAACTACGTCGAACGTGGGCTGCACTTTCGCTCCCTCGCCAAGGCTCTGGCGACCGCGGAGGTTTCAGGCTGATGGCCAAGAAACTCGCCTTCGACCTGACCCTGTTCCTGGCGGTGATGTGCCTGGTGTGCCTCGGCCTGACGATGGTGTACTCCGCCACCGCCGCGATGTCGCGCGATCCCCTGAATCCCTTCCTGATCAAACAGGGCATCGCCGCGCTGCTCGGCCTGACGGTGATGCTCGGCCTGATGCACATCGACTATCGCGTGCTGCGCGCTCCGGCAGCTGCCTGGACGATCCTCGGGCTGGCCATGGCGCTGCTGGTCGCGGTGTTGTTCGGCCCAACGCTCAACGACACCAACCGTTGGCTGTTCATCGGCGGGATTTCGGTGCAACCCTCGGAGATCGCCAAGCTCGCCCTGATCTGTTTCCTCGCCTCGCAGCTCGAGCGCAAAGCGGACCGCGTCGGTTCGGCCGAGCTCCTCGTCCCAGCCCTGTTCGCCATCGGAGCCATGGTGCTGTTGGTGATCCAACAGCCCAACCTCTCGGCAGCGTTGTTGCTCGGCGCGGTCGGGGCGATGTGCCTGTTCCTCGGCGGCCTGCCCTGGAAACACGTGCTCGTCGCCACGGCGGCGGCGGTACCCCTGGCCGCCCTCGCGGTGCTGATCGCCCCCTACCGGCTCGAGCGGGTCAAAGCCTGGCTCGATCCCACCACCGACCTGCTCGGCAGCAACTTCCAGACCTCCCAGTCGCTGATCGCCGTCGGCTCGGGCGGGTTGTGGGGTCGTGGGCTCGGCAGCAGCCTGCAGAAGTTGCACTTCCTGCCCTACCCCCACGCCGACTACGTCTTTTCGATCGTCGCCGAAGAGATGGGCCTGATCGGCGCAGTCGCGGTGTTGGCCCTCTTCGGGGTGATCGCTTGGCGCGGTGTGCGCGCCGGTCTGCGCGCCCCGGACTTGCTCGGCCGCTACCTCGCCTGGGGCATCACCTCGATGCTGGTGGTGCAGGCCCTGCTCCACGTCAGCGTCGTTCTGGCGCTCGTCCCGGCGACCGGCATCCCTCTTCCCTTCATCGCCTACGGCGGCTCGGCCATGGTGGTCATGCTCGCCGGCTGCGGGCTCCTGCTGAACGTCTCGCAACACGCATGAGCACCAGGACCTCACCCCGTGCCCCTCGGGTGCTGCTCGCCGGCGGCGGCAGCGGTGGCCATGTCTTCCCCGCCCTCGCGGTCGGCGAGGAGTTGGTCGGTCGTGGTGCCGACATCCACTTCGCGGGGTCGCCGACCGGCATGGAGGCCGAGCTGGTGCCGTCCCGCGGTGTGCGCTTTCACCCCCTGCGCGCGCGACCCTTCGTCGGCCAAGGCCCCGTCGGCCGCGTGGCCGCGGTCGCGACCATGGCACGTTCGGCCCTGGCGGCGCGCGCCCTGGTGCGGCGCGAAGGCATCGACATCACCCTCGGCACCGGTGGCTACGCCTCGGTTCCGGCCACCGTCGGCACCCGCCTGGCGGGCCGGCCGGTGGTGCTGCTCGAACCCAACGCCGACGCCGGTGCCGCCAACCGCCTCGCCTCGCGCCTGGCCGTGGGGGCCTGTGTCGCGGCCGGCGCCCGGCCGCGCCTGCACTGCCCCCAGTGGGAAACCGGCGTGCCGGTGCGGCGCAGCTTCCAGGGAACGATCACGGCCCTTCCCGAAGGTGCCCTGCGGATCCTGGTGCTCGGAGGATCCCAGGGGTCGGCCGAGCTCAACCGCTGTGTGCCCACTGCCGTCGCCGCCGCCGACCCCGAGCGCCGAGTCGCCGTGCGCCACCAGTGTGGCCGTGGCCACGCCCCCGCCGCGGTTGCCGCCTGGGCCGGTGCCGGCCACCACGCCGAGGTCAGCGAGTTCATCGACGACGTTGCCGCGGCGATGCGCGAGAGCCACCTGGTGATCTCTCGCGCCGGCGCGATCACGCTGGCCGAGCTCGCCGCCGTCGGTCGCGGCGCCGTGCTGGTGCCGCTGATGGCCGCCGGCGCGCACCAGCTCGGCAACGCGCGCGAGCGTGAGCGTCTCGGCGCGGCGATCGTGGTCGAGGGGGGCGCCGGCCTCCCCGAACGACTCGCGACCTCCCTCACGTCCGTCTTCTCCGACCCCGCGCTGCCCGGTACTCTGGCGACGCGGGCTGCCGCGCTCGCCCGACCCGACGCGGCGGCCCGCATCGCCGATCACCTGCTCGGGGCGGTTTCCGCCCGCTGGGCCACCCGGGAGGCTGCCTGATGTTTCGCTCCTTCGTCGACCTCGGGCGCGTCCACTTCGTCGGCATCGGCGGCACCGGCATGAGCGGCATCGCCGAAGTTCTGCTCGACTACGAGCTCGAGGTCTCGGGCAGCGACGTCGCCCGCTCCGAGGCGACCGCACGCCTCGAGGCCCTGGGGGCAAAGATCGCTTTCGGCCACCAGGCCGGCAACGTCCACGGCGCCGATCTGGTGGTCAAGTCTTCCGCCGTGCCGGACACCAACCCCGAGATCGCCGAGGCACGGCGCCTGGGGATCACGGTGGTCCGCCGCGCCGAGATGTTGGCCGAGCTGATGCGCCTGAAGTACGGCATCGCCATCGCCGGCACCCACGGCAAAACCACCACCACCTCGCTGATCGGCACGCTGCTGACCGAAGCCGGCCTCGATCCTTCGGTGATCGTCGGCGGCCGCCTGCGCGCCTCGGGCACCGGCGCCCGCGTCGGCCATTCGCCCTACCTGGTCGCCGAGGCCGACGAGTTCGACCGGTCGTTCCTGCGTCTGGCCCCGATCCTCGCGGTGGTGACCTCGATCGATGTCGATCACCTCGACACCTACGCCGACCTCGCCGCGATCGCCGACGCCTTCGTCGAGTTCGCCTCGCGCGTGCCGTTCTTCGGCCAGGTGATCGTCTGCCTCGACGACCCCAACGTCCAGGCGATCCTGCCGCGTCTGGCCGATCGCCGCATCGTCGCCTACGGTTTTTCGCCCCAGGCCGACCTGGTCGCATTTGATCTCGAGCCGACCGACAAGGGCACCGCCTTTTCGATCCGCCACCGCGAGCGCGGAGAGCTCGGTCGCCTCGAAGTCCCCCTGCCCGGACGCCACAACGTCGCCAACGCCCTCGCCGCTGTCGCCGTGGGCCTCGCCGTCGGCCTCGACTTCGACGCCATCGCCGCCGGCGTCGCCGCCTTCAAGGGGGTCCACCGCCGCTTCGAGCGCCTCGGCACCTGGCGCGGCGCCACCGTGGTCGACGACTACGCCCACCACCCGACGGAGGTCGCCGCCACCCTCGAGGCCGCCCGCCAGGCGTTCCGCGGCCGCCGGGTGATCGCGGTGTTCCAGCCCCATCTCTACTCGCGCACCCGCCAGCTCGCCGACGCCTTCGGCCGTGCCCTGCTCGGCGCCGAAACCGCCGTCGTCACCGGCATCTACGGCTCCCGCGAGGCGCCGGAACCGGGCGTCACCGGCACGCTCGTGGCCGACGCCGCCCGCGCCGCCGGTCATCGCGACGTGCGCTACCACGAACGCTGGAGTGACGTGCCCGCCGACCTCGCTGCCGGCATCGGCCCCGGCGACGTCATCCTCACCCTCGGCGCCGGCGACATCGTGCGGTTGGCCGAACAGCTGGCGAAGGAGGGGGACGGATGAACCCGACTCCCCGCCCGCTGCTCAAGCCCGCTCCCCACGAAGAGGCACCGCTGCGGCCGCGCCAGCCACTCGCGCGTCGTCGTCGTGCGGCGTTGCCCCTGCGGGTCTTCGCCGCCGTGCGAGTATCGTTGTTGTTGGGGGCACCGATGCTCGCCGCCTCCTGGCTTGCGACCTCTCCGGTGTTTGCCCTGCGCGAGATCGAGGTCCGCGGCGCCGACCGCGTCGCCCCGACCTGGATCACCGCCCAACTCGCCGACCTCGAAGGCCGGCACCTGCTCGCCGTCAGTCTGCGCGAGGTGCGCAACCGCCTCGAGCAACACCCGTGGCTGGCCGACGTCGCGGTGCGCAAACAACTGCCCGACCACCTCACCGTCGAGGTCACCGAACGCTTACCCGAGCTGCTGCTGCGGCGCGGGGACCAGCTCGTGTACGTCGACCGCTACGGCCAGGTCATCGCCCCCTGGGCTCCCGACCCGAAGCTCGAGGCGTTGCCGCTGGTGATCTGGAGCTCGACCACGCCGGTCCCCACCGCGGAGGTCCGCGCACTCCTGGCCGAGCTGACCGCGGCACGACCGGAGTGGGCTGCCGCCGTCTCCGAGATCGAGCTGCTCGGCGACGGCGACGCCCGCGTGATCACCGCTGCCCTGCCCTGGGCCCTGGTGGTCCGGCGCGGCTCGGTCGCGGCCGGCATCGGCCGGCTCGAGCTCGCTCTGCCTGCGATCCGCGAGCGGATCGCCCGACCCGCTGCTTTCGACATTCGTTTCGAACGACGTATCGTCGTTCACCCCCTGACCGGCTCCCCTTCGCGGGGGGCCTAGGCCGAGGTTGTTCTCATGGCGCGCACCATCCCCTATCTCGTCGGCATCGACATCGGCTCCTCCAAGATCGGCGTGCTGATCGCCCAACGCACCGAGGCCGGCGGCCTCGAAGTGGTTGGCCGTGGGCTCGCCCCCAACCGCGGCTGCCGACGCGGCAACATCGTCAACGTCGAAGCGACGGTGGCGGCCCTCAAACAGGCCTGCGAAGAGGCCGAGGTGATGGCCGGGATCGAGATCGCCTCGGCCTACGTCGGTATCGCCGGCGACGACGTGCGCTCGCTCAACTCCCGCGGCATGGTCACCGTCGCGCGCCAGAACCGCGAGATCAGCCACCAGGACATCCGCCGTGCTCTCGACGCCGCCAAGAACGCGCCGCTGCCTCCCGACCGCGAGATCCTCCACGTCATCCCGCAGGAGTTCATCGTCGACGACCAGGAGGGCATCAACGACCCGATGGGCATGCTCGGCCGCCGCCTCGACGTGTTGGTGCACCTGGTCACCGGCAACGCCACCAAGAGCCGCACCCTGCTGACCTGCGTCAACCGGGCCGGCATCGAGGTCACCGAGCTGGTGTTCGAGCCGCTGGCCACCGGCGAAGCGGTGCTGACGCCGGATGAACGCGAGCTCGGGGTGTTGTTGGTCGACATCGGCAGCGGCACCACCGAATACGCCCTGGTCTCGGAGTCCGAGGTGCGCCACAGCGCGGTCCTGCCGGTGGGCGCCGGGCACTTCACCAACGACCTCGCGATGGTGCTCAAGACCCCCTTTGCCGAAGCCGAAAAGCTCAAGCTCAAATACGGCTGCTGCCTCGCCGCCCTGGTCGACGGCGAAGAGGGCGTCACCGTCCCTGCCGTCGCCGGAGGATCGGCGCGGGTGTTGCCGCGGCGCCAACTCTCGGAGATCCTCGAGCCGCGCGCCGAGGAGATGTTCGAGCTGGTCAAACGCGACCTCGACCGTGCCGGCTTCTCCGAGGCGCCGCGCGCCGGCATCGTCCTGACCGGCGGTGGTGCCCAGCTCGAGGGCCTGCTCGAGGTCGCCGAGCAGAGCTTCGACTGCTCGGTGCGGTACGGCTTGCCCCACGGTCTGACCGGGCTGGTCGACGTCATCAGCTCACCCACCTGGTGTACCGCCTCGGGCCTGCTGCTCTACGGTCTCGCCGCCGAAAATCGGCGCGAGAAGAGCGGCCGGCGCCCGGGGCTTTCGATGCGCGGGATGGTCCACAGCCTGCGCTCCATGTTCGCGGACCTGCTCTAGCAACGGTTTTGGAAGGAGAGACACGATGATTCTTCTCGACGATTCTGACTCCACTCAGGCTCTCGCCACCTTCGACGAGGCAGGTCTCGCCCCCGCCAAGATCAAGGTGATCGGCATCGGCGGTGGCGGCGGCAACGCCGTCAATCGCATGATCGACGCCAACCTGCGCGGCGTCGAGTTCATCGCCGCCAACACCGACCTGCAGGCGCTGGCCAAGTGCCGCGCCCCCCACAAGCTCCAGCTCGGGCCGGCTCTCACCCGCGGCCTCGGCGCCGGCGGTGACCCCGAGGTCGGCCGCAAGTCCGCCCTCGAGGACACCGAACGGATCCTGGCGATGCTCGAAGGTGCCGACATGGTGTTCCTGACCGCCGGCCTCGGCGGCGGTACCGGCACCGGCGCCGCTCCGGTGATCGCCAACCTCGCCCGCGAGATCGGCGCGCTGACGGTGTCGGTCGTCACCAAACCCTTCGGCTTCGAAGGTCGCCGCCGCATGAAGCAGTGTGAGCGCGGCGTCGAGGAGCTGCGCAGCGTGGTCGACACCCTGATCACCATCCCCAACGAACGCCTGCTGCGTTTCGTCGACCGCGGCACCCCGCTGGCCGAGGCCTTCCTCATCGCCGACGACGTCCTGCGTCAGGCGGTGCAGGGCATCAGCGACCTGATCACCACCCCGGGTGAGATCAACGTCGACTTTGCCGACGTCAAGTCGATCATGACCGGCATGGGCATGGCGCTCATGGGCACCGGTCTGGCCAAGGGTGAAGAGCGTGCGATCGAAGCCGCCCAACGGGCGATCTCCTCGCCGCTGCTCGAGGAGACCTCGATCGAAGGCGCCCGCGGCGTGCTGCTCAACGTCTCGGGTGGGCCCGACCTCACCCTCCACGAGGTCGCCGAGGCGGCTCGCATCATCCAGGAAGCCGTCGACGTCGACGCCAACATCATCACCGGCATGGTGATCGACCCCGACATGCAGGACGAGATGAAGGTGACCGTCATCGCCACCGGCTTCCTCGCCGAAATCGAGGAAGACCTGGAGGACACCCGTCCTCGGCGGATCATCGAGCGGCCGCGTGAGACCGTCCGCGAAAGCGCACCGGCAGCCGCTGCCACGCCACTGGCGGCAGCGCCACTCGCAGCCGCCCCCGAACCGGTGCGCGAAAGCTCGCGCGAAATTCCCTTCTTCCAGAAGTTCCTCGCCTCCTCGCGTCCCGAGGATCCGAGCGGCTTCGGCCCCAACTGGAGCAATCAGCAGGACGACTTCGACATTCCGACGGTGTTGAGGAAGCAGATGGATTGAGGGGGAGAAGAAGGTATCGGGTATCGGGTACTGGGGACCGGAAAGAAGGGACCCGGGACCGGGGACCAGGGACCAGGAAGGGACCGGGGACCAGGGGACTGGGGAGAAGAAGGTATCGGGTATCGGGTACTGGGGACCGGAAAAAAGGGACCCGGGACCGGGGACCAGGGACCAGGAAGGGACCGGGGACCGGGGACTGGGGAGAAGAAGGTATCGGGTATCGGGTACTGGGGACCGGAAAGAAGGGACCCGGGACCGGGGACCAGGGACCAGGAAGGGACCGGGGACCAGGGGACTGGGGAGAAGAGGTATCGGGGACCAGGGACCGGAAAGAAGGTACTGGGTACCGGGTATCAGGGACTCGAGGATGGGGACTCCTGGATCGGAGAGTCCCGGGTCGCGGATCCCAGGTCCCGGTTCCCTTGCTTCCGGTGTAGGGGCAGCGGAAGCGCCCAAGGTGCGTGCGGAAGCCGCACCTCTTCCTCCTCCTGCCGCCTCTTCGCCACGCCACCGCCACAAACGCTGCCCCGCTCCTGCTAGCCTTCGCGAATGCAGCCGCCTGACCCCGGAGCCTCCGAACGACGCTGGTGGATCGGTGCGGTGGTGTGGACCGCGGCGCTCTACCTCGGCACCGCACTCGCCCAGCAGATCATGTTGGCCCTGCGCGGGCGTGGTCTGCTCACCCATTCGGTGACCGCCGCCTTCGTGCTCGCCGGCATCGTCGCCCTGGTGCTGGTCGTACGGGCCGGCGGCCGCGCCCGCACGCTGGCGGTGGCTGCCGCCTTCGCTCTGGTCTACGTCACCATCCTGCGCGGCATGCCGATCGTGCAGGAGCGGCTGCACTTCATCCAGTTCGGCGTCTTGGCGCTGCTGTCGATGCGCGCCCTCGAGCTGCGCGCCCTGCGCCTCGGGCCGGGCTCGTGGTGGCGACGCCACCCCGAGCTCGGCGGCATCGTCATCGGCTCGCTCGGCGGGTTCGGCGACGAGTTGGTGCAGGCCGTGGTGCCAAGCCGCGTCTTCGATTGGCGGGACGTCGGCTTCAACGCCGCCGCCGCCCTGCTTGCCATCGCCGCCGCGCGCACCCTGCGCACCGCCATCGCCCGCGACCGCGAGCCGCAAGCGCGCTGAGATCTCCACATGCCCTCGCCCGAACGCTGGTCGCGGATCAAGCAGCTCTTCGATGCCGCCTTGTCCCTGCCACCCGCCGCCCGCGCCGGGTGGCTCGCGCTCGAGTGTGAAGGCGACGACGAGCTGCGCGGCGAGGTCGAAACGCTGCTCGAGGCCGAACAGAGCTCGGAACAGTTCCTCGACCAGGGACCAACCGTCGGCGGCGATGCCCTCTTTGACGCGCTGGCCAGCACCTGGGCCGTCGGGCGCGAGATCGGCGCGTGGCGGATCACCCGCCTGCTCGGCCACGGCGGCAGCGGGGTGGTGCATCTGGCCGAACGCTCGAGCGGCGATCTGCGCCAGCAGGTCGCCCTCAAGCTCCTACGCCCGGGTGCCGACACCCTCGACGGCGTACGCCGGTTGCTCGCCGAAGCCCAAACCCTGGCGCGCCTCGACCACCCCGGCGTCGCCCGCCTGATCGAAGGTGGCACCACCCCCGAAGGCCTGCCGTGGCTCGCGATGGAGCTGGTCGACGGCGAGGCGATCGATCGCGCCGCCGACCGCGCCCGCCTGCCGATCAGCGAACGCCTGCGCCTGCTCGCCGATGTCGCCCGCACCGTCGGGGACCTCCATCGCGACGGTCTGATCCACCGCGATCTCAAACCCGGCAACCTCTTCCTCGATCGCCACGGGCGCACTCGCGTGCTCGACCTCGGGCTCGCCCGCTGGCTCGACAGCGGTGTGGCCTCGACCGCCACCAACTTGAGGCGCCTGACCCCGTCGTGTGCCGCTCCCGAGCAGATCCGCGGCGAAGCGGTGTCCCCGGCGACCGACGTCTGGGCCCTCGGCATCCTGCTCTCGCGCCTGCTGATCGACGCTCCACCCTGGCCCGAGGCCAAGACCGAGGCCGCGGTGTTGACCGCAATCTGCGATGGCCCGCTGCTGCCGCCCTCGAAACGCCTCGAACGCGACCGCCTCGAGGAGCTGGCCGCGCTGCGCTCGACCACCCCGCCGGCCCTCAAGGCCGCGCTCACCCCGCCCCTGGACCGCGTGGTGCTCGCCTGCCTCGACCGCGACCCGACCCGCCGCTACCCCAACGGCCACGCCCTCGCCGACGACCTCGAGCGCATCCTCGCGGCGCGCGAGCCAAGCGCCCCCGCGCACTGGCGCACCATCGACCGCCAACGCCTGCGCGCCTGGGCGCCCCGCCTCGCGGCCTTGCTCCTCGGCGTGCTCCTCGCCGCCGGCTGGTGGCACACCGCCCGCACCGCCGCGGCCGAACGCGCCCGCGCCGACGCCCTCGAACAGATCGTTGGTGCCGCGGTCGCCGGCGGCGACCCCACCACCTGCGCCGAAGTCGACGAGGCGTTGGCGCTCGGGCGTGACCTCGGCAACGTGGACGAAGGATGCGGGGGGGGAAGGGACTAGGGGACTGCGGAACTGAGGACCTTGGGACGCGGAGCGAGGCTGAGTGCCGGCATCATCCGCCAGCTCCGAAGGGCCAGCGAATAGCCCAAGGCACAGCGAAGCGACGCCCTGGGTTGGGGGGCGCCCCACAAACGTCCGAAGCCCTGAAGGGGCGAAACAGGGTCAACCGGCCGGGCTCACCCCGATGGCTTCCGCGTCGATCACCCCCGCCGATGGCAACGGCGGGAAATTGGCTGGGAGGCAGGGATTCGAACCCCGATTGAACGGGTCAGAGCCGTTTGTCCTACCATTAGACGACCTCCCAGCAGAAGGCGTCGAGCGCGTATTTGTACCGCAGATTGCCGGAGCAGGTCAAGGGGAGGAGAAGGGGTTGGGTATCAGGGGTTAGGGGTTAGGGCCGGAGTCGGCCCCGTTCGAACGAACCCAGACCCACTCTGTTCCGGACCTGACCCCCAACACCCAACCCCCAAGCCCTTTCTCCCCTCCTCCCTGTTGCTACAATCGACACAGGAGCTCCTCTCATGCCACACCGCGAACAACGCCGTTTCCCCCGTGTCGCCGCCCACGCGACGATGATGATCGAGCGGCCCGACGAGCAGGAGGTCGGCGGCTTCGCCCGCACCAGCTCGATCGGCCGCGGCGGCTGCAGTTTCCGCAGCGACGAGGCCCTCGACGTCGGCACCGAGGTCCTGGTGTCGATCTCCGCGGGCGACGAGGTGGTGCGCGCCCGCGCCCGCGTCGCCCACGCGGAGCCCACGGGTGATGCCTTCGAGATCGGCGTCGAGTTCCTCGACTTCGAGCGCGGCGATCAGGGCACACTCGACCGCCTCCTCGAGCAGAACTGAAGCGGGGAACGGGGACCCGGGACCCGGGACCCGGGACCCGGGACCCGAGAAGATAGGGGGTCGGGACCTCGGAAGGCACGGTGTACCGGGGACCGGGTACTTCGGAAGGGAGCCGGATCCGGGGAAATGCGCGGGGGCGGGCAAGCCGCCGCCGGCGCCCGGACAACGTGACCCACCTGGCCGCCCCCTCCCCCAACTGCCCACTTTCCTGTGCACAATTTCTCGCCTGCACCGCACCGCCCCACCATCGCGCAGTTCTCGCGACGATTCCGCAAAACTCGCCACCCTCTCGCTCGACCGCGCTCAAGTTCGCTCGATTCAGCGAGATAGCGCCCGCCCGCCGACCTTCCCGCCGACCACAATCCATTGTGGTGCGCACTTCGTGCGCACCCAGCATCTTGCATTCGCCGCGAGTCTCGGGTAACTTTCCTCCTTGCCCCGCCACGACATCTGGTCCGGCGCGACGCCGAGAGGTGTAGTGGGCGGAGCTGTCGCCCATTGGAGGCGACGAGGCAGGGGTCGCAGGGTCGTTCTTTGGTGGTCGAAGGCAACAAGAACCGGGCGCATCGCGCCCCAATTGGTCGAGGACAAGAGCATGCTCGCAACACGCGTGGTGAAACGAACGGGTCAGGTGGTGGATTTCGACGCGAGCCGCATCCGCAATGCGGTCGCCAACGCGGTCAAGGGCGCCGGCCAAACGATTGGTGACACCCACCTCGACACCCTCGTCACCCGCATCTGCGAGGAGATCGACGGGCGCTTCCGCGAGTTCTTCCCCAACGTCGAGAACATCCAGGACATCGTCGAAAAACACCTGGTGCTCGACGGCCGCTACGAAATCGCCAAGGCCTACATCCTCTACCGCGCCGACCGCCAGAAAGAACGCATCGCCGCCAAGGCCCGTGCGGTCGAGGACGCCCGCCTCGGCAAGCTCACCGCCGTCAAACGCGACGGCCGCCGGGTGTTGTTCAACGTCAAGAAGGTCGAGCAGACCATTCGCCGCGCCGCCGAAGGTCTCGGTGATGCAATCGACGTCGACCTGGTGGTGCGCGAGCTGATCCAGAACGTCTACGACGGCATCCCCACCGACCAGATCGAACGCGCCCTGGTGCTCGCCTCGACCGCCTTCATCGAACGCGACCCGGCCTACAGCCAGCTCGCCGCGCGTTTCCTGCTGCAGACCCTCTACAAGGAGGTCGTCGGCGCCTCGACCGCCGAAGAGCACTTGGACGCCGCCTACCGCACTGCCTTCGTCAACGGCATCAAAAACGGCGTCGAGCACGGCAACTTCGACGAGCGCATGGTTGCCAGCTTCGACCTCGAGCTGCTCGCCAACTCGCTCAAGCTCGACCGCGACCGCGACTTCCAGTACCTCGGCATCCAGACCCTCTACGACCGCTACTTCGTGCGCCGCAACGACCAGGTCTCAGAGCTGCCGCAGGGCTTCTGGATGCGCGTGTCGATGGGCCTCGCGATCGAAGAGGCCGACCCCAACGAGCGTGCGATCGAGTTCTACGAAACCATCTCGCGGCTGCTCTACGTGCCCTCGACCCCAACCCTGTTCCACTCCGGCACCAAACACCCGCAGCTGTCCTCGTGTTACCTCACCACCGTCGAGGACGACCTGCGCCACATCTTCAAGTGCCTGGGCGACAACTCCCAGCTCTCCAAGTGGTCGGGTGGCATCGGCAACGACTGGACCAACATCCGCGGCACCGGCGCCGCGATCAAGTCGACCAACGTCGAAAGCCAGGGGGTGATCCCCTTCCTCAAGATCGCCAACGACGTCACCATGGCGATCAACCGTTCGGGCAAACGCCGCGGCGCCACCTGCGCCTACCTCGAGACCTGGCACTACGACATCGAGGACTTCCTCGACCTGCGCAAGAACACCGGTGACGAGCGCCGCCGCACCCACGACATGAACACCGCCAACTGGATCCCCGACCTGTTCATGAAGCGGGTCGAGGAAGACGGCGAGTGGACCTTGTTCTCCCCCAACGAGGTCAAAGATCTGCACCACACCTACGGTCGCGACTTCGAGGCCCGCTACCTCGCCTACGAAGCCGCCCGCGACCGCGGCGAGATCAAACTGTCCAAGCGCATGCCGGCGCGCCAGCTGTGGCGCAAGATGATCACCATGTTGTTCGAGACCGGCCACCCCTGGGTGACCTTCAAGGACGCCTGCAACGTCCGCTCGCCGCAGGACCACGCGGGCGTGATCCACAGCTCGAACCTGTGCACCGAAATCACCCTCAACACTTCGGCCGATGAAACCGCGGTGTGCAACCTGGGCTCGGTCAACTTGGGTCGCCACATGAAGAACGGCCAGCTCGACCTCGAGCTGCTCGCCACCACCGTGCGCACCGCGATCCGGATGCTCGACAACGTCATCGACATCAACTTCTACCCCACAGACGAGGCGCGCAACTCGAACCTGCGCCATCGCCCGATCGGCCTCGGCATCATGGGTTTCCAAGACGCCCTGTTCCAGCTCGACGTCGCCTTCGACGAGCCCGCGGCGCTCGAGTTCTCCGACTACTCGATGGAGGCGATCTCCTACTACGCGATCCTCGCCTCCTCCGAGCTCGCCAAAGAACGCGGCGCCTACGGCAGCTACGTCGGCTCCAAGTGGGAGCGCGGAATCTTCCCCGCCGACACCCTCGACCTGCTCGAGCAGGAGCGCGGCGTGCCCATTGACGTCGACCGCAGCAGCCGCCTCGACTGGGACCCCGTGCGTGCCCACGTCGCCCAGTTCGGCATGCGCAACTCCAACACCATGGCGATTGCGCCGACCGCGACGATCTCCAACATCTCCGGCTGTTACCCCTGCATCGAGCCGATCTACAAGAACATCTACGTCAAGGCCAACATCTCGGGTGAGTTCACCGTGGTCAACTCCTACCTGGTCGAGGACTTGAAGGCGCTCGGCCTGTGGAACCAGGAGATGCTCGAGCAGCTCAAGTTCCACGACGGCAACATCGCCTCGATCCCGAGCATCCCCGAGCACTTGAAGGCCAAGTACAAAGAAGCCTTCCAGATCGACCCGCTGTGGGCGATCGAGATGACCGCCGTGCGCGGCAAGTGGATCGACCAGAGCCAGAGCCACAACGTCTTCGTGCGTGGCACCTCCGGCAAACTGCTCTCCGACGTCTACCTGCGGGCCTGGAAGAAGGGCCTCAAGACCACCTACTACCTGCGCACCTTGGCGGCATCGCAGATCGAAAAGTCCACCCTCGACGCCGGCAAATACGGCTTCACCCAGAAGCGCGACAACTCGATCCAAGCCGCCACCAGCGCCAGCGCCGCCGCCGCCATCGTCGCCGCCGCAGCGGCAGGCGCCGCAGCGGGCAGAGCCATCGAAGCCGCCACCGTCGCCGCCACCGTCGACACCGACGTCGAGGTCAAGCTGTGCCGGATCGACGATCCGGAGTGTGAGGCGTGTCAGTGAGAGCGGAGCTCAGCTCCGCTGAGCTCCGGAGGTACCGGGTACCCCCGAACACCCCGATCCCATCCCCCGTAGGGGTCGCGGAAGCGCCCCAGGGGCCGGTGGCACCGGCCCCTCTTCTCCGTTCCCCAGTACCCGGTACCTACTACCCGGTACCCCCGAACACCCCGATCCCATCCCCCGTAGGGGCAGCGGAAGCGCCCCAGGGGGCCGGTAGCACCGGCCCCTCTTCTCTTTCTTCTCTTCTCCCGGGTCCCTGGTCCCCGGTCCCTGGTCCCGAACTCCAGCCGCCCCGCTGACTCCCCCGCAACCACCACCCCCTCGGAGCACCACTCCCCACCATGCCCATCATCAACAACTCCAAAACCGACCCCAACAAAATCCTCCCCATGACCTACCTGTGGGCGCGGGAGTACTACAAGTCCGGCGTCGCCAACAACTGGACCCCCGAAGAAGTCTCGATGCAAAAAGACGTCGAGCAGTGGAAGTCCCCCACCTTCCTCGCCGAGTCCGAACGCCGGCTGATCTTGTGGAACCTCGGCTTCTTCTCGACCGCCGAGTCGCTGACCGCCAACAACATCGTGCTCGCGGTCTACAACCACGTCACCAACCCCGAGGCGCGCCAATACCTGCTGCGCCAGGCGTTCGAAGAGGCGATCCACACCGACACCTTCATCTACTGCTGTGACACCTTGGGCCTCGACCCCGAGATGATCTACAAGATGTACCAGACCATCCCCTCGATCAAAGAGAAGGATGACTTCGTCGTCGAGATCACCAAAACCGTCTTCGACCCGAGCTTCACCACCGAAGGCACCGACAACATCCGCCTCTTCGTGCGCGACCTGATCGGCTACTACGTCATCATGGAAGGCATCTTCTTCTACGCCGGCTTTGCCATGATGCTCGCGCTCAAGCGCCAGAACAAGATGGTCGGCATCGGTGAGCAGTTCGAATACATCATGCGCGACGAGTCGCTGCACCTGGCGTTCGGGTGTGACTTGATCAACACCATCAAGGCCGAAAACCCCGAGATCTGGACCGCCGAGTTCCAGAGCGAGATCGTCGGGCTGATCAAGCGCTCGGTCGAGCTCGAGAGCAAATACGCCCACGACGCCTGCCCGCAGGGGTTGCTGGGGATCAATCCGGAGAAGTTCAGCCAGTACGTCGAGCACATTGCAGACAGAAGGCTGGAGCGGATCGGGTTGGCCAAGGTGTACAAGGTCGAGAACCCGTTCCCGTGGATGAGTCAGAGCACGGATTTGGCGAAGGAGAAGAATTTCTTCGAGACGCGGGTGACGGAGTATCAGACTGGGGCGAGTTTGGAGTGGGATTGAGGAGTTGCATTCCAGCGTGGCGATCGGGCAGCCACCCCAGCGGCGACCCTGCACCTGCCGATATCCGAGCTGCACGTGACGCAACGGACAAGTAGGAGCGTCGAATGACTGAGTCTCCGAGGATCCTCGACATGATCGAGGACCCCACGGTCACAGACCCGCTGTCGGAAGTCACTCGCAGGGAGAGGCGCGCGCTTCTGGGGAGCTGCGTAGTCGGGTTCGCGATCTCGGCCGGCGGGTTGGTTCCAGAGAGCATCGAAGCTTTTGGAATCACGGTGACTCCCCAACAGGAGCAGAGCCTGCTCTACATCTTGACCGGGGTAATCGGCTATTTTCTCGCGACGTTCGCGATCTACGCCCGTGCGGACCTGAAGCGCAGGGAGACTGTGGCGGCCCGCCACAGAGATCGCCTCAAGCCTCTGCTCTCCCGCCTCTCGGAGGCCTCGCAGAGGTTGAAGGCAAGCGCTTTGGGTTCCCCGAACAACGCTGCGTTTGATTCTGACTTCCTCCAACTAGCGCAGATCTCCGACCAGATGAGATTTGCGAGGAGTGTTCAGCGCACCGGCGCGGTGAGAGTGTTCATCGACATCTATTTCCCGATGATCGCCGCCACAACAACAATGGTTGTCGTCTGGTCCAGCCTCGACGGTTTCCCGGGATGGCCATCCGTAGCATGGGGCGCCCTCGCAGCGACCTGCTGCGTCGGCGTCGTCTCGGTGTGGTGGCGCCGGCGGGCACTTCAACGCTGGTGGGGGAAACGCCTCCGAGAACGGCATGCCGTGAAGCAGAAGGAACTCCAGTCGAAGATCGATGCCCTGCGACCAGACGACCCGAGGCGAGCTGACCTGACCGCCCAGGCTCGGCTACTTTTGGAGCAGCGTTTGCGGGACCTTCAGCGGGGTATCTTCTGACGCGGGCCACAGAAGGTCCGTCTGGTTTCGTGCCGATGCAGCGCAATGCCTAAGCAGGAGAGAATCGCCGCTTTGGTCCTGCCTTCGGACGAGCCCCCGCGGCGAAGCGCCCTTAGGCGGCTCCTCCTCTTCTTCGACCGAGTAGTTCTGCCAAATCCGAAGGACCGCGCGCTAATCGCCGACGGTGAAATCGTCGAACGGTTCAAAGGACCGGGTATCCGGGAGATACGCTGGGCTGAGCAGATCCACTTTCCCCGCGCCGAGGGCTACCTCGAGACTACAGCCGGTCTTCGGGCCGAACTCCAACCGCTTGAGTCTCGCGGCCTGGTGACCTTTCTCCCGTCCGCGGGCGTCGGCCTGCCTCCTGCGCGGCGCCGCCTCGAGGCCTACTCAGCGGCGATCAACAACCCGGACTTGGTTAGGGCCGCCGTTCCCGACCTAGACGTGACTGCCGAGCCTTGCATGCCGCGATCGACCTTGCTGTGGGGCAGTGGGATCACGAAGAAGGGCGAGGTCTCGAAGTACGCCGTCGATTTCGGAGCACCGTTTGAGATGCCTGAATCGCAGCGCTGGAGCCACGTGGCCTGGCTTCGTCTCGCACGTGCCACTAAGTACCTCGATGCAGCACGGATCGCTCAGCTTTGCCCTGTTGCTATGGACGCCACCAACACTTCCATCGCCCTTGGACTGTCGGGCGCGGCCTTCCGGCCAGGTTCAAGCGCTGAGCAACTCGCTGCGCTAGCTGTGTGCGTCGAAGCTGTCGATGGAGAGGCACTCGAGCGCGAACTTGCGACCTTGAGTTGGCAGGACGTCCTGGCCATAAGGCGGGAGATCCTGCCGCGCGTGCGCGACCTCCGCCGGGAGGTGCGCCGCCTCGCGCGAGCGCAAGCAGGAAACGGCGACCTCGCGGACTACCGGCGAGCAGTTCGAGACCTCCATGGGAGCCTGCGGCAGGCCCAAGAGCAGCTGGCAAGCGCATGGGAGGCGCTGAGAATTACGGCGGTCCTTCGACTCGGCGGCACCGTGGGGGCGGCTGGCATGGGGGGCATGACCTTACCGCTCGGATGGGGTCAAGCTCTGATCTCGGTTGTAGCCGGAGCGCTGGTGGGCGGCGCGCTCGTCGCACCGCAGGTAGTCAACTACTACTCAGCGCTCCGGCGCCGCCGGGCGGAGAGCATGTTGTATTTCACGGAACTCCCGTCGACCATCGCCAGGAGCCTGGAGCGCTAGTTTCGCTGGCCCTCCACCCTCCCAATAAGGCGCCTGAAAGCCTCTTCGCTTGAGCGCGTCGGGTGATGCCTAGGGCTTGTCGAGCAGGGCACTCGCCCTCGCCTTCTTGCTGTCGAAGGGGATTTCCACAACCACTGGCCGACCGTTGCGGACGGCGCTGCCAGTCACCACAGCCGTCCTTTCCCGAAGACGGGGGATCATGCTGGCGATACCCGGGGCACAGACGTTCTCCATGTAGTCGAGGCTAGTCTTGTCCACCATTCCAAAGCAGACGTACGTACCGCATTGCGACAGAATCGTCTTGCTCACCAGAGCCGTTCTCTGAGAGACAACCAACAAGCCTACCCCGTACTTCCTGCCCTGCAGGGCCACCTGGGAGATCCGATTCAAGACCGCACCGGTTTCCACTTTGTCGAATCCGAAGCCGTGACCTTCCGGCACGATCGTGTGAGCTTCTTCCAATACAAGCAGGATCTTCCGTGCTTTCCGGTTATTCTTCGCCCACTCAAAAATGGCGGAGACTAGCAGTTCTGTTGCCTTGAGAGTCGCCCTTGTGTTGGAGATGTCAGCAAGCTCAAAGAGCGCGAGTCGATTCGCGCTCCCAGCCAGGAACTGGCCCACGTCCGCAATCAATGCTGGCCGTTCCGAAGCAATATATGCGCTGTATTCCAACTTTTCCTTTGCAGCGCTGTATTCTCCCGTCTCGACCTTCTCCGCCAGCTCAGAAAGCCGGGTTACCGATGACGTCGAGAGGCCGATTGATCGCGGCCTGAGGTCCTTAAGGCGCGGACGGTATTCGCCCGTGAAGTCGACGCAGACAACGACAGCCTCGGCGGCTACAGCGTGCCGGATGCAGTCGAACACGAACTCGGTCTTTCCCATTCCCGTCACGCCCAATACTGCTGTGTGGTATCGGTGCATCCGCTCAAAATCTGCGACGACTGGAAGGTCCGTGCCAGGGATGTAACCCAGGAGCAGGTCCCCGCTGAGCTCCGGAGCGACTCTGGGCCCTTTCTCTGGAGCGAGGCCGAAGACCGGAGTATTCATGTCCGCCACCCACGGCATCCGCCTAAACCCTGTCTCGCTCTCGAGCTGCCCAAGCTGGGAGGCCCGTGCTACAACCTTGCCGCCTGGGCCGTGGGCAAACGACTCTTCAGCCGTGACCCCGTCGGTGATCTGGAAGTAGCATGGCAGGGGTGTTCCAGGGATGACACAGACGCTCCCCTCTCGGAGAGAAACGGTTGGCAGGACTTCGATTCGAATCTCCTCGATTGAGCTGTTCTCCACGACGAAGCCAATGAGCTTCGCATTTGTCAACCGGCCTTCGCCTAGGCCAAGAATTCGGCTCTCGACGTCCGCCCGCTTGGGCAAAGAGGGTGCCGCGCAGACCTCCCCCGGCCGCACCGGGAGCAGGGGAACGTCCTTGTCGGCGATCGAGAAACCCGTGCCTAGCCGCCCGTCCACCCCTTGGTGCTCGAAGAGGGGTAGCACCAGGAGCTGTTCACCATCGCCCGTGCAACAAACCAGAACCTCCTTCGCGTCCCACGGTGCCCCCGGCGCTACTGCAACCCGCACCAACGCGGGACTATCGAACCGCCGGAGGCCCCCCCTCACCGAGAGTCCCTGAAATTCAGCGAGGATACGTGGTCGGACGAGTATCAGATAGGCGGCCCGTTCGAACGGCTCGACCACGACAACAACCATGTAGGTTGTGACCAACGCAGCAAGACGGCCTGGCGCAGAGACAAACCACAGGATGCTCATCAGCGCCGGCGCCACAAATAATGCGCTGCCGGTACCCACAGCTCTGCAGAACTCAACGGACAGCAGCCTCCAGTACTCCGCTCTGGGGGAACGGTCTGCCATTTGACCGATCCCGATCGCTGCAAGCGCGGCGCAGGTGACCAGCACGCAGGCGAGAAGCCCGGCCAGTCGCACGGCCTCTCCCAGGCGCCCGAGGGAGGCTTCGGTCGGCACTTCCAGCGGACTGAGGAGGAGCGCAGAGCCGAGGGCCGCAGCCAGCGATTCCGACGGGCGGACAAAGAAGGGAGATGAGAGCAACCTGAAGACCAGAGCTGCGACGATAGCTGCAAACCACGCAGTCGATGCGTCGCCGTATGGAGTCCAGACGCCCGTCACCGCTCCAAAGGAGGCCCAGAGCACTACACAGTACACAACCAGCACGACAACTCGTGTCCCGAGAGGTAGAGAGCGATGGCTCTTTGGGGATCCGCTTGCTGAACCTGCTGGGCTAGTTGTCAATGTTGCTCCGTGGCGGGGGCTGTCTCCAGACGCTCTCGCGCCCTGCGATAGGCCCGCTCGTCAAAGTGCTCGCCCACATCCAGGCTAAGCGCGTACAGGGATACAAGTAGGCAGCACAACGCGAGTGCCCAGGCGCCGTAGTGCCAAGGTTGCGTAGCCGGCCGAGCTACGATCCAGAGGCTAACCGTGATTGGAACTGTAACCATTGCACGCATCGCGTTGATCGCCCAGGTCCGGCGCTTCTTCCGCCGCCCCTCTCCCGAGGCGAACGAATCGACGAGTGCTGTCGGGTTGCAGAGAACGTGGGCCGGCGCTTGGTCCGCGTACTTGTCAAGGCGCTCCACCACCTCCGGCTCCTGATCTACCAGGAGGCGGTTTATTGCGACAATGGCCCTGTGCTCAAGACTCTTCTCTCCGAGCCGATCGTAGAGTGCCTTCACTCGCTTGTCTCGCCACCAATAGGAGGGGCCGCCGTCATCCTCCATATACAGACTGCCGAGCGAAGCGGCCCCATACGGCCTGTCCACGCCACTCGAGAGCAGCGCCACCCGAGCCTGACAAATCGGCAGGCCAGGTGTGATCCGAATAGACGTGGGGCCGGTATTTACCAGCTGGAGTGTCATGTGGCCCCGCCAACCCGGATTGATATGACCGCCGGTAACATTGACCATTAGTCCCAGTCGGGCGAAACTACTACGTCCGATAAGGTCAAACATGTACCCATCTGGGACGGCAAATCGCTCAAGAGTCCTCGCGAGGAGAAGCTGGCCCGGCCCGATAGTCGTGACCTGACCCTCGGCCAGGGACTCCTTAGCGTAGTAGCTGCTGGGCCTAAGCTCAAAGAGCCTGGGCTTCCTTAGGTCTAGCGGTATCTTCCTCGCCCTTGGCCTCCAAAACGCGCTCCCCAAGCGGAGGTCGATTGAACATGTCGCTACTTGGGTCTCCGGATCGAAGCCGGGGAAACCCCCTTCAACTTGGATTTCCAGTTGAGGCAGCAGCGCCATGATGTCGCGGTCGCTGAGGTACACGTGGCTACTCGACCAACCAGGCCCTGATATCTCTTATCGCGAAGCCTCGATCAGCCTGTTTCGCTACGTCGTAGGCCGTAAGTATCCATTGGGCGTCCGGATGCCACTCGGTACTGCCAAAGTGAATCGCCTTCGGTACGATTTCGCGGATCGTTGTTTCCCCCCTATAGTTTGTGTAGCAGATGCGCACGACGGCTCTTCTCTCGAGATCCATAGGTGTGTCTACTATCAAGAATGGTCCTCCTTCAGGCCTCCATCCAGCCTACGGGGCAGTCTGCCGGCCTCGCAGCTCGGGCCAACTCTCGGCCAACTGAGCGTAGCGACTCTCGATCGCGCCCGACACAGTGGAGTAGGGAACAGCGTGCTCCTCGAGGAGCTGCAGCATCTCATCGCTCACCTCCCGGCGGTAATCTTCGTCTTCGTCGCGAACCCCGTCGCCAACCAGGCCAAACTCGATCGGGAAGAACACGTGCTTGTACAGCTTTGCCTCCTGAAGCCACACTTCCCTAAGCAAGTCAAGCAGCACGTCCGGGATTGATGGGCGCGGGAGGCGGCGATTGACGCGAGCGTAGGAGAGCGTGTCCAGCACTGTCCTGTCGCTGATCAAGACGTCGTACCGAGCCTCCTCGAAACTGCGCTCTGCCACAAGCTGATCCCTGACGTAGTGCAGATACGACTCAGCATGGGCGTCCTTTCCCATCGGATAGCCGCGCCGAATAACCCCGCGAGCGACCTCCCTAATTGCATAAACACGAGCCGCGGAGCACTCGCGAACGTGGGCAAGCAGCGTGCTCTTCCCCGTGCAATGAGCGCCGACAAACGCTATCCATGGCCTAGTCATTTTGCTCCTCAGCGAGCGCCGCCCGCAGTGCCGCCTCCAGATCATCCAAGGCAAGGAATGTCCTCGTGCTCGAATAGTCCAGCATGAGATTCCTTGACATTCTGTAGCCGAGAGGCCCGACGATATTCAATGATCTCGAGCTGTACATCCAAACCTCCACCCCCAGGGCGCAAGCCATCCCTTGAAGAAAGGCTGTCCCTGGGGGCGCTTCGTCGGAGTCCACGCCGACGACTAGCCTACGAGCCGACCTCAAGGACCTCAGATCCAACCGGGCAAGCTCCGCCGGATCCGACTGCGGCCCGGCGGAACAACGGCGCGACCCGTGGACGGAAGAACCGAGCCGACCGAGCCGTGCGATCGCCTGCCGTTGCCACTCGTAAACCCCCCCGCCGAATTCGAGGAGTGTCAATCCAGGACCAGGCTCTGGGCTGCGCTCCTGCGGCAGCGGGGCGCGAAGGATCTCCGCCACCATGACCGCGACGCTTTCGAGAACAGCTCCGCGGGCCCGAATCAACCTGGCCCTGAAGTCTTGGCCCTCCGGGATTCGTGTCTCACGAACAACGCCACTCGCGGCTACGTATGGAAGGGGATCGAACGGATAGACCTGCCCTCCTGGGAACTCCCATGAAATGAAGTCCGTAGAGACCAACAAGAAGGGAACGCCTTTCGCGTAGCAGTACCCGAGTTCAAACCCGACACCCTCGTCCTTAGCAACACCATCGTAGTAAGCCGCAAGCAATGCCGTGTGTTTCAGCCGCTCAAGGTCGGCCGCGTAGATCGCCTGCGTGTCTAGGTAGGTTGCCGTCCCATTTTGGTCGGAGTCTCGGAATGGCACGAATGTCACCTTGCGCCCTAGCGCATCGGACCCGCCACTCTGAAGCGCCTGAGCCACCCCCGCCTCGACCGCCTCGGCGAGGCGCTCGGCTTTGAGCTTCTCTTCGAAGTCGAAGAGGCGGAGCGCGATGTAGATTCCTGCGCGCGGATCGTTGACTAGCTTCGAAAGTGCGTTAGTTGCGATATCCGGCCTCCTTCGGTGCGCCATCGAGGCTCCAACCATGGTAGCGCCGAAGCACGTACGACGCGATCAGCAGGAAGGCTGCCTGCTCGGCATAGGGCCCCAGGCGTCTGCGCAGGCCCCGCTCGGGGTCATCATCACCCAGCAGATCGGCTACCACCGACCGAAGCGCCAAGTCTCCACGGCTGAGCTGAGGGCGCCCGAGCCCATGTTCCAAGGCCCAGCGGGCAGTCCACTCACCCACTCCCCTTATTCCGGTAAAGCGGCCTAGGAGTGAGGCCGTTGACAAGAGTCTGAGCTCCTCAAACTCCAACCGGCGCTCCGCCGCCATTTCGGCGCAGGCCATCACGGCCGCCACCTTGGCCCCGCTCAGCCCACAGGCCTGGAGTCGAACTGGTCCAAGCTCTAGAATGGCTTCAGCCCTTGGGAAGACCGCCAAAGGTATCGTTCCCGCCTCGACTGACCCGCCCGCTACCGATACCAGGCGGACCAGCGCCGCCTGGGCAGCTGGCAGCGAGACCTGCTGATGAATGATGCCGGTTACCAGTGCCTGGAACACGGTTGCGGACCGCATGAGCCGCAGGCCCCTGAGCCGCGCCCCAATTGATGCCAGCTCGGGCACCCCTGCCATCGCACAGTGGACGCCCGTGGTGTCGTCGTCGAGTGCAAGAACGTGCCGAACCATGCGCACGGCGCAATCAGAAAGGACGGCCTGGGAGGAGGCTACGCAGATGGTGCCGTCCTCCCCCTGTTGGCATAGAAAAGCCGTCTTGCCGGACGGCGCCACGTCGGCTGAGAACCAGTAGCTATCGCCGGTGACTCGCGCAATAGCTGGCGCAGACGGCAGGGAATACAACCTCGAAGAGAGAAGGAGATCATAGGGGCCGGAGGGCGCGACTCTAAGTTGACCTTCCACGGCCTCGCCTCACAATGAATGAAAGATAGAGGAACGGAGTGTCGAGTAACGCCACCAACCCCTTGAGCAAATAGCCCGAAGCCAGGACTTCCAAGAGTACCCAAACCGGCATCGTTCCACCAAAGGCTAGACCCACGAAGAGAACTTGGTCGACCGCTTGGGCGGTCAGAGTGCTCCCATTGTTTCGAATGAACGCCATTCCTCTCCCCGGGGCAACGGCCCGGAGCTTGTCGTAGAGCGCCACGTCCACGTGGTTGGCAAACAGGTACGCTGCCATCGACGCGAGCGCGACTCTGGGAGCGACAGCAAAGAGCCCACCAATCGCATCTGCGGCACCCCGGGTTTGCTCGATCGCCGGAAACGCGGCAACAACGGGCCCGAGCACTGGAATCCATACTACGCAGAAGAAGCCCAGCCATATCGCTTGAGTAGCGGCCTTCTTACCGTAGTGCTCGCTCAGAAGATCCGTCGCAAGAAATACTCCCGCATAAGTCGGATTCGCTACCGTAGCCGTTAGCCCAAAGACCACGACGAGCTTGCTTGAGACAATATTCGTGAATAGAAGGTTCGCGACAACACTTGCGACTAGGTACTGCCTCCCAAGCCGATAAGCGAAGAGCACAAGACTCAGATCCGCTAGCGCCAAGGCGAAGAACAGCGCCTCACTGCTCACGGCCGCACCCATGCGCGCTGCAGAACCTTTGAAACCCCGAAAGACCCCAGATGCCTGGGAGGCCCTGAATAGCCGCAGTCGCAGTCTTTAGACTGGGTGGTGGGCACTCTGGCGTCGTCCGGGCAGGCCCACCGTTCGACCTGAAGCCCCCAGATCTGTCAACCGATGCTCGTAGTTCAACCCGGCCCGGGCTAGTTTCAGCGTGAAGCTGCTGCAGCAGCGGAGCGACCCTCCGGTTCGCGCCAAGCATCGCCGGCATTGGCTTACGCCGCCCCCTTGCGCTACCGGCCCTGCAAACCAAGAAGGGTCTCCATCGTGGCGGTCGCGAACAAGAGCGGCCAATAGACTCGCCTACCCCCATCCTGCAGCAACCACGCAGCTCGCTCGCCTTCGGTGGCCGCTTCGAGTTCTGGGAGATCCGTGAACGAAACAGTAAAGGAGCGGCCGTCTATCAGGTGCACAAGGAATGCGTCCCCCATCAACTCAAGCGCCCGGGCCCGAAGGTCCGATTCGTCGCTAGCCATCGGCTTCTCCTGGGCCCTCCCCGACCGCGACCCCAGGCTCCGCCCGCGGTAGGACACTTTGGCGGCGAGATCCGGGCGACCTCTTAGGAGGTTCGGGACCGCCCTGCAGTAGGAGAGAGAAAGGCCCACCTCACGCACAAGTGATGTCACCTCGATTGGCAACGTGCGATCGGCCAGGAACCAGGCGAGCCGCTCCTTGAGGTCGTACGGCACCTCTTCGTGCCGAACCCCGACTTGGACCACAAGGTCCCCAATGCTCAGCCGCCCACTCGACAGAAAGCTGCCAAGGTAGCCCCGCTGGTGCTCAATCGCTCGCAGCCCTACGACGCCACGCAGCCTGGTGCACGGCTCGCAGTGCATCGTCAGCCGAACCTCTACACCGCCCAAGCGGAGAACCGTCCCTGACGGAAGCGAGTGCAGAGGCCCAACCGCCGCGTCGTCCACTACGACGTTCTCCCTAAGGTCCCCGGGCTTGAGCGAGAACCTCTCGAGCGTAGAACGCGGCACTATGAGGACCTGCCGGAAGGGGAGGCTCGGGACGTTCCCGCGAATGCCTTCGGGCGAGACCAGAAGGTGATCCACGGGGACCATGGCCTGGTAGCGCGCGGGCTTCGAGAGGAGGTGCCTGATCATGGGATCTTGTCAACGAGTTCCGCCGGCAGGCTGTAGGTCGTACGCGCCGCGCTCCTGAGATCCGGCTTCTTGCCCAGCATCCTCTCCGTCTGGGCGAACGATCCCTCCCATAGCCCCCAAAGTCTGTCACGGTCCATTCCCCGCATGTCGAGGTCGGCCAAGTGAATGACCCCCGGCGGAGCTTCCTTGAAGACGTAGTCGTAGTCTGGCCGGGGCTTCACGCGCATGACCAACTCCACCAAGGGCGCCCGGCGAGTCTCGGGCAGGAACTCGAAATCGCCGAATCCCGTGACATACGACAGAAGGTCACCAACACGCGCCCTGAAGCCGAAGCAGGTGCTCCCGAACGCAACCTCTACCTGCTCAAGGACCAGGGTCTCGGAGCGTCGCAGAGCCCCAAGGAACTGAAGGAACTCCCACCTCGTTCTTACCTCGGCAAAGAGCAGAGACACCATAGTAGTCGCAGGCCCCTCAATCGCCTTGCGTACGAGTCGATCGATTTCGGCCTCGTCGGCTTCCGAGAAGCAGTGGGTCCATCCGTAACGCGCCGGATCCTTCGCCGCGGCTGCCGCAAAGAGGCAGCCTGCGCGTTTCTCACGATAGAAGGCCAGTTGCCTCGCCAAGAGAGCATCTTCGCTGAAACCAGGGCCGGCCTCGGCCTCAACCTCTGTGGAGCACATCA
The DNA here is from genome assembly GCA_964599475.1 of uncultured Thermoanaerobaculia bacterium. Classification (GTDB taxonomy): domain Bacteria; phylum Acidobacteriota; class Thermoanaerobaculia; order Multivoradales; family CAZRFU01; genus CAZRFU01. The sequence goes on along the minus strand of CAZRFU010000027.1, from coordinate 396 downwards.
CTCCTGCCATCCCAAGAAGGCGTCAGACGATTTCCAGGGCGGCTACCAACCTGGCTTCGAGCGCGGGCCGAACGAACGACTTGCACCGGGAGTCTCCTTTCGCCAACTGACTTGCCTCAGCCTACTTTCGATCCCGGTGGCCAGCGACCTCCAGCTGGAGTACATCGGCATGCCATGGCGGCAATTGCGCGCAAGCCTCTATGATCTCGGCACTTGGCGGCTGCCGGGCGCCTCCTTGAGCGCCTCGGCAGGGTAAACGCACCGCAAGGGTGGCCGAAAGGCAGCTGTTGCAGCATATCGATCAACTGAAAAGCAGCAACACGCCCCCCCACCCTCCCAAGAGGGCGTCAGAGGTCTGCATGAGCGCGCAGCGCGAGGACCGCGGTCGGGCGCGGT
>CAZRFU010000026.1:7744-59263 GCA_964599475.1 uncultured Thermoanaerobaculia bacterium | reverse complement strand
CTGTAACCCATGTCGCCGGTCTGTGCCGTCCCTGGTCCCTGGTCCCTGGTCCCGGGTCCCGGGTCCCGCGTCCCCCCTCAGCTCCTGAGCAACTTCGGGGGGATCAGGAACACCAGGCGCCCGGCGCTGGTCGGCAGATCGCGCCAGGAGTTGGTTGGAAAGTCGATCCGAGCAAGAGCGGCTGTGACGAAGTCGACGCGGGCTCCGCTGAGCAGCTCGATGGCGCCGGATAGCGTCGGTTCGTGCCCAGCGACGAGCACTCGCTCGACCTCGTCGCTGCAGTCGGCCAGGGCGTCGAGGACCACCCGCGGCGGGCAGAGGTACAACTCCCGTCGAGTCTCGATCGGGCCCTGCCACTTCCCGGCCGCTGCCGACCGCTCGACGGTGTCTCGTGCCCGCAGCGCCGTCGACGTCAACACCAGCTGTGGCGCGAGCTGGTGCGCTGTCAACCATTCGCCGACCGACCGCGCGTCTTTTTTGCCGCGGGGGGCCAACGGCCGGTCGTGATCGCCCTCGCGCTCGGCGGACCAATCCGACTTTCCATGTCGCAGCAGCAGCAGCGTCTTCACGAATGCCCCCCAGTACCCGGTACCTCTCTCCAGCCAGTGTACCAGCCCACTCATCCCGACGGTCGAACCGCACTGTCACGCCGCCGTCGCAGCGCCACCGCCCAGATTTGGTAGCCTTGCGCGAGGAGGGGTGTACCTTCTGCCCGCACGTCGCCATGTCTGAACCGCTCGCCATCGTCCCCGCGGACGTCAGTCCCGCCAAGGACGTCGTCCCCACCAAAGCCGTCGACGTCAAAGCCGACCCCAAGAGCCTGCCCAGCGTCAACTTGACCGCACGGCGGCTCTACCTGAACCGCGAGATCAGCTGGCTCGAGTTCAATCGACGGGTGCTCGAAGAGGCCCTCGACGACCGCAACCCGCTGCTCGAAAGGGTCAAGTTCCTGGCGATCTTCGCCAGCAACCTCGACGAGTTCTTCATGATCCGGGTCTCCGGCCTGCGCCGCCAGCTGGTGGTCGGAACCCTTGCGGCCCCAGCCGACGGCATGAGCCCGGCCGAACAGCTGGCGGCGATCCGCGAAACGCTGGTACCGATGCTGGAGCAACACGAGCGGTGTTGGGCAGGGGATCTGATGCCGCGCCTGGCCGACGAGGGCATCCGCATCCTGCGCTACAGCCAGCTCAAGGCCCGGCAGCGGCGCCTGCTGCGGCGTCACTTCGAGCGCGAGATCTTCCCGGTGCTGACGCCGCTGGCCTTCGACCCGAGCCATCCGTTCCCGCACATCTCGAATCTCTCGGTCAACCTCGCCGTGGTCGTTCGCGATCCCGAGAATGGCGAACGCTTTGCACGGCTGAAGGTCCCGGGCACCTTCCCGCGTTTCCTGCGGGTGCCCGACGAGGAAAGCGAACGCCCCGACCGCCTCGGGCTCGAGCCGAGTGGGGAGGAAACTCTGGTCTTCCTCGAGGAGGTCGTCGCCGCCAACCTCGACCTGCTCTTCCCCGGCCTCGAGATCGTCGCCGCCCACCCGTTCCGCATCACTCGGGACGCCGACTTCGAGATCGAGGAAGACGAAGCCGCAGACCTGCTCGAAGCGATGGAAACGGTCGTGGGCCAGCGCTTCTTCGGCTCGGCGGTGCGGCTCGAGATCGCCCGCGCCATGCCCTCGTCGATCCGCGACCTGCTGGTGCAGAACCTCGGCATCCAGCCCTATCAGGTCTACACCTGCGAAGGGCCCCTCGGCCTCGGTGAGATCTCGCAATTGTGCGGCTTCGACCGCCCCGATCTCAAGGATCCGCGGTTCCAGCCGGCTGTACCCGCAGCCCTGAGCGGCGAAGAGTCGATCTTCACCGCGATCCAGAAGCGGCCGATCCTGCTCTACCACCCCTACGACAGCTTCACCCCGGTGGTCGACTTCCTGCGCGAGGCCGCCCGCGATCCCGACGTCCTCGCGATCAAGCAGACCCTCTACCGCGTCGGCGCCAACTCGCCGATCGTCGAAGCGCTGATGGAGGCCCGCGAGAACGGCAAGCAGGTTGCCGTGTTGGTCGAGCTCAAGGCGCGCTTCGACGAACAGAACAACATCGTCTGGGCGCGTGCGCTGGAGCGCGCAGGCGTCCACGTCGTGTACGGCTTGGTAGGGCTCAAGACCCACGCCAAGTTGTGCATGGTGGTGCGCAAACAGGCCGAGGGCCTGATCCGCTACGTGCATGTCGCCACCGGCAACTACAACCCGGCAACCGCCCGGGCCTACACCGATCTCGGCTACTTCAGCTGTGATCCCGAGCTCGCGAGTGACGTCGCCGATCTGTTCAATTCGCTCACGGGCTACTCGCGCAAGCGCGAGTATCGCAAGCTCGTTGCGGCTCCCCACGGCATGCGACAGGCGCTACTGTCGAGGATCGAGCGCGAGATCGAGCTTCACCGCGAGCAAGGCGGCGGTCACATCGCGTTCAAGATGAATGCACTGGTCGACAAGGCCTGTATCCGCGCACTCTACCGCGCCTCGCAGGCGGGCGTCCGGGTCGACCTCCAGGTCCGCGGCATCTGCTGTCTGCGACCCGGCCTCGAACGTGTGAGCGAAACGATCGAGGTGACCTCGATCGTCGGTCGCTTCCTCGAGCACAGCCGCATGTACTGGTTCCGCAACGGCGGCGACGACGAGGTGCTGATCGGAAGCGCCGATCTCATGCCTCGCAACCTCGACGGCCGCGTCGAGGTCCTGGTTCCGATCGACCACCCCGAGCTCAAGGCCATGCTTCGGGACGAGATTCTCTTCGTCCATCTCCAGGACAACGTGCGGGCGCGCCGTCTGCGCCCGGACGGTGGCTACGATCGCCTCAGCCCGGGCCCCGGCGAGGCGCCCCGAGACACGCAGGCCCTGATGCTTGCGCGGAGGCATGGGTAGGGGAAGGGACCGGGGACCCGGTATCAGGACACGGCTCGACCGAGCTCCGCCGCCAAGCGGCGACGGTCGATCTTGCCGCCGCTCAGGCGTGGGAGCGCCGCGACGAGCCGCAGCTCGCGCGGGACTTGCCAGCGCTCGAGTCGTGAGCCGAGCCAGGTGCGCAGCGCGTCCAGGTCGACTTGGCTTGGATCAGGCGCTTCGATCAGTGCTACCAGGCGTTGACCCCACTCGGGGTCGGGTAGGCCGAGCACGCAGGCAGCCTCGACGCCATCGTACCCGGCGATTGCCGCCTCGATCTGCTCCGGGTGGATCTTGCGCCCGCCGGTGATCACGACGCCGTCGCGACGACCGAGCACGTGCAGGTTGCCCACCTCGTCGACTCTCGCGAGGTCCCCACTGCGCCAGACTCGGACGCCCAGGGTTTGCCCGAGGTAGCCTGAGAAGAGCGTAGGACCTTCGACCTCCAGCACCCCAATTCCGTCAGCGCCCGGATCGTCGATGGCGACACGTACCCCCGGCAGCGGCGGACCACAGCCGGCGAGGGTGAGTGGAACCGGCGCCGACCCCGGAGCCTGCCACCAGCGTAACGGCAAAGTCGCCGCCTGAGCGGCTGTTTCGGTGGCTCCCCAGCTGGGCAAGGCGGGCCAGCCGAGATCCCACGCTGCCTGCAGCAGCTCGGGCGCTGCGGCAGCACCGCCGACGAGCACCGCACGCAGCGAGCCGGGAGGACCTTGTCCATGCCGTACCAGCCGAGCCAACATGGTCGGCACCACGCTGGTATGGGTCGCCTCGGCGCCTGCCAGGGCCGCGATGAAGCTCGCGGGCTCGAAGCGCTCGGCGCGCCCCAGCGCCACCGTCCCCCGGGCGACCACCGCGCGCGTGACGATCGAAAGGCCCCCTACGGTGCTCGGCGCCAGTGCCGCCCACCAGCGACCCTCAGCGCTCCACCCGACCCGTTCGGCTCCCGCCGCGGCGGCAGCCCCCAGCGCCCTCCTCGACAGGCACGCGAAACGCGGACCGCCGGTGGTCCCGGAGGTCGCAACGAGGGCCGCGATGGCCTCGGACGCCAGGCTGCCGGGCTGTCTTGCCAGCACCACCGATCGCGGGACCAACTCCCGGCCGACGGCCGCGGCCAGCTGGCCGACGGACCAGGATGCCGGCGCCAGCACCAACGGCACACCCACCTCGAGGGCGGCGAGAATCAGCAAGACCGCGTCGGCTCCGGGCTCGAGCCGGACGACCGGCGCGAGGGCCCCCGAGCCGATCTCGATCACTCCCTCGACAGCGAGCGGCGTTTCGGAAATGCCACGGCTCGATGACGCCAGCTCCGACCAGCTCATCGTCCCCGCGGCGTGGATCAGGGCCGGCGCGTCCGCGCGATCCTGCCCTGCCGCGGTGACCGAAAGTTCCCTCACCGGCGCGAGGCCACCGCCTCCGGTGCCCACACCCCCGCCCCGTCGATCGGCAGGCCGGGCTGTTCGGTCGGCACGATCTCGGGGCCCAGCCACGCGAAGTGGTCGGCCGGCGGCCACGCCTCGAGCACGGAGTGGCGATCGAGCCCGGCCGCCAGCGACCGCCCGGAGGTCGCGAGCGCTGCTACACAACAGCCGGCGTGCCCCAGCGGACCTTCGTAGCAGTGCGACACCATCACCGGCCGCTGATGCCGTTCGGCCAGAGCCGCGAGCTCGAGACACCGCCTGATGCCACCCACTAGCGTCGGCTTGAGTACCAGAGCCTTGACGATGCCGCGCTCGAACAGTGACGGTAGAACGTCCAGAACCGCCTGGTCCTGAAGACTTTCGTCGAGGGCGATCGGCACCGGGCTGCGCTCGAGGCGCAGCAGTGTCTCGAGGTCACACGGTTCTTCGATCAGCTCCGGCCGGAACCGCGCAAACACCTCGAGGTAGTCGTAGACACTGGTGGCCGGAAGCGAACGGTTGGCATCGAGACGCAGCGTGATGTCACGGCCGAAGGTCGAGCGCAACACGCCGAGCGACTCGAGCTCGTGCTCGATGCGCCCGGGGGTGCCGACCTTGACCTTGACGGTGCGGATACCCCGTCCCATCGCCTCGCGCACGTGGTTCACGATCGACTTGGGCTTCGGCTCGTCGACCAGAGTGGCCAACGGCACGTTCTGCTGCGCTTTGCGGGGGGCAACCAGCCGTGCCGCTGGAACAGACAGCCTACGGCCGAGCCAATCGAGCACGGCACACTCGAGCGCGAACCGGGCTGCCGGCGACGAGGTCGACAACAGCTCCGTCATCTCGTCGAGAACCACCAGCGGCTTGTTCTCGTCGACTTCGATCTCGCGGTCGGCGCCGAGGCGACGCCGGAACGAGCTCAACGCAGAGCGTGCGGTCTTCCCCTCTTCCGGGGAGAATCCGGGCAGAGGGGCCGCTTCGCCGTAGCCGCTGATCCCATCGGTGTCGGTGAGACGAATCAGGATCGATTCGCGCTGGGTCCAGGTCGCCCGCGAGTTCTGCACCGGAGCGGCGAGCTGAACCACACGGGTCGAGAGCGAGATGTCGGAGATCACCACATTGGTCATTGTTGGATTCCTGGCAGCCGCGCGTCAGGAGCGCGCAGCGAAGACGATCGCGACGGCGGCCAACGCTCCAAACTGGAACAACAGCTTGGCGGTGCCCGCGAGCACCTGGTTGAGCGCCGCCCCTTCGAGCCGACCGAGCGCCCGCAGCAACAGCAGGGCACTCGGCAGCGCGACGAACGGAAGTACGTACCACCACGATCCCGACGTCACCCCGAGCACCGCCGGCACCACGAACGCGCCCAGCACGAGGCCGGCGTACTCGATCTGCGCCGCACGACGCCCGAAACGAACCACCAAGGTGCGCTTGTTGGCCCGAGCATCGCTGTGACGATCGCGAACGTTGTTGACGACGAGGATCGCCGTCGCCAGGAAGCCTACCGGAACCGCCATTGCCCACGCTAGGGGTGGGACCATACCGAGGTTGATCCAAACGGTGCCGCACACCGCCGCGAAGCCGAAGAACAGCAACACGAAGAGGTCGCCCAAACCATTGTAGGCAAGGGGGAACGGACCGCCGGTGTAGGCCACCGCGGCGAGGATCGAGGTGACGCCGATAGCAAGGATCGGCCAACCTCCCCACCGTACCAGCGCCACCCCGATCCCCAAGGCGCCGGCAAGGACCCCGGCGGTCGCCCATTTCATCGCCTGCGCCGATACCAGGCCGGCCTGCACCGCCCGCCGCGGTCCCAGTCGATCCCCCTGGTCGGCGCCCTTCTCGTGGTCGAAAACGTCATTGGCAAAGTTCGCGCCGATCTGCAGCAACAGCGCACACGCCAATGCCAGGAGGGTTGGTGCCGCGGCCACGCGGCCGTGCGCAAAGGCAACGGCGGCCCCGACGATCACCGGCGCCGCGGCGGCCGGCAGGGTCCGGGGCCGGGCCGCTTCGATCCACACTTTCACTGCCGCCATCGCTCCACCTCCGCCGTCACGTTTCGGATCACGCCTGCAAGGGCCGCGGGCGCCTCGAGCGCGACATTGTGCCCACAGTTCGGCACCACCACCAGCCGCGCCTGCGCCAGCCGTTGTGCCAGCTCGCGCGCCAGCGCGACGAACTTGGCATCTTCGGCGCCGGCGACCAGAACCACCGGGACCGTCAGTCGGCGACAATCCTCCGCCGTCACGGGCGGCATCGCGCCGAGTCCGAGCACCTCCAGGCAGTGTGCGAGGCCGGCCGGATCCTGGCGGCGGCGGATCTGTCGCTGCCATCGCCGGGATGCCGGGCTCGCCCGCCGCTGGCCGGCGAACAGCGGCAGCGCCTCCCATCGATGGGCAAAGGCGGCGATTCCCTTCTCCCGCAGCACTGCGACCCAGGCGGCGTCCTCCGTCACCCGCGCCGCCCGCGCCTGCGCATCGACCAACCCAGGAGCGACACCCACCAGAACCAGCGCCGCGAAGGCCTCCGGGAAACGGCACGCCCAGCGCAGCCCAACCCGAGCCCCCAGCGAGTAGCCGACGAGGACCCGTGTGCGCCTCGGGCGCCGGCAACGCAGGCGCTCCAGCCGCTCCACCTCGGCGTCGAAGCCCGGCATTCGCAGCGCGGCGCTCCGGCCGTGGCCGACCAGGTCCGGGGTCCACCAGCCGACGGTCGAATCCAGGCGCCGCAAGAGCGCCCCGGATCCGGCAAAGCCGTGTAGACCAACCAGCTCGAGCTCGGGACGAGTCCCCATGGCCGGCTCTCAGCCGAGCTCTGCCAAGGCCGCGTCGACAGCCTGGCGTAGGCGGGCGGAACGTTCGCCGGCGTCATGCGGGTCGAGGCGAGCTCGAATCAGTCCGACCGGCTTGCGCCCGCGGATCATCGACCGCAGCGCCCGCCGCAGGGCAACTGCAGTGTCGACCCCGATTGCCGGCACCTCCAAGCCACGCGCCACCCCCACCAGGTCGACGCACACGTACGGGGTGGTCCAAGGGCGCAGATCCGCCACCGTTCGAGCCACCGGCAGACGTTCGAAGATGCGCCCACCGGCGTTGTCGAGGACGACCACGACCAATCGCCCGGCACCGACGAGGTGACGCGCGGCCGCCAGCCCGCCGAGGTCGTGCAGCGCCGAGAGGTCACCCAGCACCAGGATGCCGACGCAAGAGCGCGCCCGGACGCTGCCGGCGGCACCGGCGATGAGGCCGTCGATGCCGCTGGCTCCCCGCTGCGTCGAGATCGCAGTGCGACGGGCAACGATACCCCCGGTCGCAGCGTGGCGGATCGCCAAGCTGTTGCCCAAGGCCAGGAAGCCACCACGAGGGACGGCATCCGCCGCCAACCTCACGGCTTCGAGCTCGCTGAGATGCGGGCTGCTTGCCAAGTCGTTGGTGCGGACCTCGGCGGCTACACGATCGGCCTCGCGCAGACGGCTGAGCCACGGCTGCGGGCTCGGGGCGCCGAGCCGGCGTGCCGCCGCCCGGAGCAGCACGCCCGGATCTGCCAACCACACCTCACCCGCCAGCGACGCCGGGTCGGCCCAGGCCGGCCCGTTGGCGACCACGAGCTCGCCGCCACAGCGTTCGAGTTGCCCTTCCCATGCCGACGACGTCGGCGCCGGCCCCACCTGCACCACCAGGTCGGGGGGATGGCGCGCGAGCCACTGGGATTCGAGCAGGAGGTCCCCGGCTTCGAGGCCGCCGGCCCCCTGCCACCACGATCCCGGGTCGCCGATCACCGGGAAGTGCGCCGCAATCGCCCGCGCCGCCGGCAGCGCCGGAAGGGCCCACGGCCGGGGACCACCGACAAAAACCGGGCGCGCAGCGCCGCGGATCCGCTCAACCAGGTGTGCAACCGCCGACGTCGGGATCATCTCGGTCGGCACTCGCAGCCGCGCTGCCTCGGATGCCACGGCAGCGGCGCGCTCGGAGCCGCTGCGAGCGGCTGCAGCGGAGCTCGGCTCGAGCGGCTTGTCGAAGCGGAGATTGCAGTGGACCGGTCCCACCCGCGGCCAGTGGGCGCTCTGCCACGCCTGCATGGCGATCCGACTCGCCGCGCGCAGGGACGCGACGCCCTCGCGACCGGGTCCGCAGTCGAAGCTCGCGCGCACGTGGGACCCGAACAGCCGAGTCTGGTCGATGGTCTGGTTGGCACCCGAACCGATCAGCTCAGCCGGCCGGTCAGCGCTCAGCAGCAGCAACGGGATCCCGGCGACATCGGCTTCGACGACTGCGGGATGCCAGTTCGCCACCGCCGATCCCGAGGTGCAGACCAGGAGCGGAGCTTTGCCCTCGGCGCGGGCGATCCCGAGGGCCACGAACCCGGCTACCCGTTCGTCGACCACATCGACGCGGTCCACCGCCGCCTGCTCGAGCAGGGCCAACACCAGTGGCGTCGAGCGCGAGCCCGGGCTGACGACGGCACGACGAGCGCCGGCGTGCACCAGGGTCGCGATGAATGCCTTGGCCCAGGCTGCCTGATGAGCGCCCGGCGCTCCCGCTGCGGCGCCTTCGCTCAATCCTCGACGACCTCGAGCGCGCTGAGGATCGCCCGTTTCTTGAGCTCGGCCTCCTCGAACTCGCCGTCCGGATCCGAGCCCCTGACCAAGCCCGCACCGGCAAAGATGTCGAGGTCGCCGTCGACGGCCAGGGCCGAGCGCAAGGCGACGAGGAACTCCCCGTCCCCGCGGGCATCGAACCACCCCACGGGACCGGCGTACCAGCCCCGCGAGGCACCCTCGGTGGCGGCGATCCAGTCCAGTGCGGCCTCACGCGGCACTCCCCCCACGGCCGGAGTCGGGTGCAGCAGCTCGACCAGCTCGAGGACGTGACGTGGCACATCGAGCGTGCCGACGATCGGGGTCCGCAAGTGCTGCAGGTGGGACAGCGCGCTGACCCGCGGTTCGGCGACTTGGACATTGGCACTCAGGTGCTCGAGCTGCGCCACGATCGCATCGATCACCAGCTGGTGCTCCTCGCGATCCTTGACACTTCCGGACAGGATCGCAGCCGCCGCCGGCCCGGTGCCGATCGATCCCGCCAGCGCTTCGGTGTCGAAGCGCCTGCCGGCGAGTCGAACCAGTCGTTCGGGGCTCGCGCCGAGAAACATCCGTCCCGCCACGGCACAGGCAAAGCGCGTCGACCGGCGCCCCGGTCGGCGCAGCGACCACAACAGCCGCGCGGCTCCGTCGGCGTCGGCAAACACCGCACGACTGCGATCGGCCAGCACCACCTTGGAGAGTGCGCCGGCGCGAATCGATCGCAACGCGCCCTCGACCTGGCCCCGCCAGCGCCCGCGATCGGGCGGAGTCAGCCCGGTCACGCGCGGACGTCCGGGCGATGACGTCGGCGCTGCGCGCCACTGCTCGATCTGCCGAGCCGCCTCGGCTATCTGGTGCTCCGGACTGTCGGCCGCAATCGACACCAGTCGGGGGCGCTGGGGATCGTCGTAGTAAGTCCAGCGTGGCAGCACGAACATGGCATCGCCGAACGGCGCCCAGGCCGAGCCCTTCGGGACGCCTTCGGCGAACGCGAAACCCCCGACACAGCGAGCGTGGTGCACCGCTCCCTGGAGACCTGCAAACGCCTCGGCACCGCCGCGGCGGACCTGCCGAAAACGATCCCCTCCGGCGCCGCGGATCGCCGCGGCGATCCCACTGGCCGCGAAGCGCTCGCCGTCCGGCGCATCCCACACGAACCCGAAGTCGGCGCCACAGCCCGCACCGACGACCTCGAGCGGCAACCGCGGCACCTCGATCTCGACGGCGAAGAGGACGCCCGTGGCGATCTCGGGCTGCTGCAGCGCAAGGGCTGCCTCGGCGCTCACGCCACACCTCGCGCGGCGGCAGCGGCTGAAGAACCGGAGGGCTCGGAAACGAACAACGTGCAGACGCCGGCGGTAAACCGGCGCACCTCCAGCACGCGGTGGCCGTTGGCCTCCATGATCCGGGCGAACTCGGCTGGAGCCGGGAAGGCCTGGATCGACGCTGGCAGGTAGCGGTAGGCAAAGCCGTTCGAAAGGAGCCCGCCCAGCAGCGGGGAGATGACGCGCATGTGCAGTCGCGCCCCGAGCGCCATGATCCCACTCGGCTCACTCAGCTCGAGAATCGCAATGCGGCCGCCGGGCTTGGTCACTCGGGCCATTTCGCGCAGGGCCTGCGGCCGATCCTCGACGTTGCGGATGCCGAACGAGATCGCCACCGCGTCGAAGGTGCGGTCCGCGAACGGCAACACCTCGGCGGCGCCGGTGTCGAGGGCGATGCGCCCACGGTGGCCGGCGCGTGCCACCTTCTGCCGCCCCACCTCGATCATCCCCACACTGGGATCGAGACCAACGACCTCGACCCCGGGCTGCTGGCGCACCATTTCGAGCGCAACGTCCGCGGTTCCGGTTGCGAGGTCGAGAGCCCGTGAGCCGGGATCCAACTCGAGCGAGGCCACCGCGGCGCGACGCCAGCGGCGGTCGAATCCGAGCGACAGGAGCCGGTTGAGCAGGTCGTAACGCGGCGCGACGTGGTCGAACATCGCCCCGGAACCGCCGCGCGGCTGTGTCTGGCAGTCGTCCACAGCCATGTCAGAAGCTCCGCGTGACCAGGCCTTCGGCGACGGTCTCGAGCGCGCGGCGAGCAGGCCCATGCGGCAACACCGCGAGACGCCCGATCGCCTGCGCCGAGCGCTCGCGCGCGATGCTGACGGTGGTGTCGACGGCACCGGTCGCCGCGAGCTCCGCCGCGACCGCCCGCCACACGGCGGCGTCGACCGGCGCCTCGGCGTCGGCGGCCAGCGCCTCCCGCAGGTGTTCCGCCAACAGGCTGCTGCGCTCCAGCCCAAGGATCACGGGCAGGGTCATCTTGCCTTCGCGCAGGTCCGTGAACAGGTCCTTGCCGGTGGTCTCGGCGTCTCCTGCGAGATCGAGCACATCGTCGATCGCCTGGAACGCGACGCCCAAGTCGTTGCCGAAGGATTCGAGCGCCCCGACTTGAAGGCTCGACAACCCGCCGACCTCACCACCGGCCCGCATCGCCCACCGGAACACCGAAGCGGTCTTGCCCTCCGACACCCGCAGGTAGTCGGATCGGGTCAGATCGAGCCGCCCCCGGTTCTCGAGCTGCAACGACTCGGCATAGATCATCTCTTCGATGGTGTCGTAAAGCGCCCGCAGGAGCCCGATCCGCCCGGTATCGGTGACTCGGCGCAATGCTTCGATCAGCAGCCAGTCGCCGGCGAAGATCGAGGCAGCATTCCCGTAGATCTTGCGTGCCGTGGCGCTTCCGCGTCGCGACTCGCCCAGGTCGACGACATCGTCGTGCAGCAGCGTGGCGTTGTGGACGAGCTCGATCGCCACCGCGAGATCCCGCACCTCGGCGCCGTAACCGGAACCGGCGCGGGCGGCAAGGATCACACACAGCGGCCGGAGCCGCTTGCCACCTGCGGCGAGCAGGTGATGGGCGGCCAAGTTCACCCGTTCGGGACGATGAGGGATCAGCTCGAAGGCCGCCTCGAGGTCGGCCAGGTCATCTCCAACCAGGGCGCCGAGCTCCGCCAGCCGACCGGCCAGAGCTTGCAGCCCACTGCCGAGGCAGAGCTGCTCGAGGCGCTCCATGATCTCCTGGCCGGCTGTCGACACATCGGGCATGGTCGGAAGCGGGGCACCGCCGACCGGGAACGCTACCTTCATCGAAGATCTCCCTCCCCCACGCCCTGCCCCGCGAGGGCCGGCTGAGGGGTTTGCGTCGCCGGCAGCCCGGCGGCACGAACCAAGAACTTGAGGCCGAGACGGCTGACGGTGCCACCTCGCAAGAACACGTCGACCATCTGATCGGCCAGAGCCACGAGGGCCTCGAGCTGCACCAGGCGATCGCGGAAGATTGCCGCATCCGGGTCGTCGGCGGCCTCCAAACGTGGAATCCACTCGCGCAGATTCTCGAGGATCGGATCCCACTCGCGGCGCTTGCGGATCTCCACGATGCGCCGCACCACCTTCTCCGGGTCGGTGGTCGGATGCCAGAGAGTCCGTCGTCCGTGGGGATCGCGTTCCGGAATCACCAGGCCCCACTCGCGCAACTCGCGGCAGGCCATGCTGACCCCGCCGCGAGACAGCCCCGCGCCTTCCATGATCTCTTCGGCATCGGCCGCCTCGGCTCGCGACAGCAGCCACGAATACACCCGCGCCGTGGTGGGTGAAATGCCCCAGAAGGGCCCCATCGCACCCCACAACTCGACGAAGGCATGACGGACGTCGGTTACCGAGCTCATCGTCGCGCAGCGTAGCGCAACGGTTCAGAAGTTTCAAGCCTTCCTGAAAAGAGAACTGCCGAAACCGCTACTCGCTGATTCCACCGGCATCGCGATCGATCTCGGCCAGAGCCGCTGGATCGTCGCGCCAGCCGGGCTCGATGCGCACATGGAGCTCGAGGTGCACCTGGCGCTCGAGCATCTGCTCGAGGTCGGCGCGGGCGGCGACGCCGATGCCTTTGATCGTGGCCCCGCGGGCGCCGATGATGATGCCCTTCTGCCCCGGCCGCTCGACCACGATCGAGGCCCAGATCCGGGTGAGCTCGCGTTCTGGATCCTCCTCCCAACGCTCGATCACCACTGCCGTGGCGAACGGCACCTCGTCCTCGACCACCGCGAGGATCTTTTCGCGCACCAACTCGCTCGCGAGGAACCGTTCGCTGTGGGGCGTCAACAGCTCGGGGTCGTGCACCGGCTCCCCCGCCGGTAGGTGCCGGAACAGCAGGTCGAGCAGAAGCATCGCGCCGTCACCGGTGGCCGCCGAGATCGGCACGACCTCGGCGAACAAGCCGGTGGCCGCGTAGCGCTCGATGATCGGCAGCAGGCGGCTCTTCTTGATCAGATCGATCTTGTTGAGCACCAGGATTCGCGTTGCGCGGGTGCGCTGCATCATCTCGAGCAGCATCTCGTCGCCTTTGCCGAAGGGGACCGAGGCGTCGACGATCAGACAGGCGACATCGACCTCGGACAGGGCATCTCCGGCCACGCGCACCATTTGCCGGTTGAGGCGGAACTTCGGCTTGTGCACACCGGGGGTGTCGTAGAAGGCGATCTGGCCGCGATCTTCGCTCAGCAGTCCGATGATGCGATGGCGCGTGGTCTGCGGCTTGTCCGAGACGATCGCGACCTTTTCCCCCAACAGCTGGTTCATCAGCGTGGATTTGCCGGCGTTGGGGCGCCCCAGGAGAGCCACCGACCCGCTGTGCCGTTCACTCTCGGGCTGCGACATCACTTCCCTCCGCGACCAGCGGTCGTACCCGCGCGGTGTGCACACGCCGCGCCTCGATCGACTCGACGGTGAGCTCGAGACCGTGGGCACGCACCACGTCTCCAACCTCAGGGACCCGGCCGAGCTCGCCGAAGATCAGCCCGCTGACCGTTTCGTAGGGCGCTTCTTCGATCCGCACGTCGAAGAGCTCGTCGAGCTCCTCGATGTGGACCTGCCCGCCAACCGACCAGCTGCCGTCCTCGCGTTGTTCGGGAACACCGTCGGCGCTGTCGTGCTCGTCGACGATCTCGCCGAAGATCTCCTCGAGGATATCTTCCAGCGTGACGATGCCCTCCGTGCCGCCGTATTCGTCGACGACGATGGCCAGCGCCTGGTGGCGCTCCTGGAGCTCTTTGAGCAACTCCGCCAAACGCTTCGACTGCGGCACGAAATGTGGGGGCAGGGCGAAGTCGGTGAGTTTCGCCTCTTCACCGGTGAACAGCACCCGCAGCAGGTCGCGGATGTGGACGACTCCGACGATGTGGTCGATCGACTCCTGAAAGACCGGGATCCGCGACAGGTTGTGCTCGACCGCCAAGCGGACGACTTCCTTCACCTCGGCGTCGGCCGCAGCGCAGACGACGTCGACCCGGGGAGTCATCACGCTGCGTACCTGGGTCTCGGCGAACTCGACCACACCTCGCACCAGCTCACCCTCGGCCCCTTCGAGGATGCCCTCGCGTTGACCGACCTCGATGAATGCGTCGAGCTTGCCCTCGGGCACTTCGTCCTCTTCACTCTCGCGCGTGTGGGTCGCCGAGGGCATCACCCGACTGAGCACGAAGATCCACACCGAAAAGACCAGGGCGGCGATGTGGTAGATCGGTGTCAGGCGTTCGAGCGCTCCTTCCGAGCGCCGCGCCACCAGCCAGCGTACGGCAATGTCGTTGCAGCCGACCAACAGGGCCGCGAGCCCAAGGCCTCCGGCCCAGCTCGCGATCCAGGCACCACTTGCCGGCTCGAGCCAACGAATCAAGGTGACGCACAGAACCAGCGCCGAGACCTGCGACAGCATCGAGAACACGTGGCGAAAGGCCTCGAACGCGTGGGGCCGCGAGTGCAACTCGTGGATGCGGCCGCCGGCCTCGTCGGCCCACTGGCCGAGCCGAATGCTGCCGCTGCGATGAATCAAGCCCGCCAGCGCCTGAAGCACGCTCGTCGCGAGCCACGCCGCCAGTACCGGCGCCAGGGCGGATCCCGTCCACATCTGGCTCATCGCTTCGGTATCCATTGCCGTCGCAGCGTGCGCTCGAGGCTTTCCATCTCGCCATTGTCGGCTTCGTGGTCGTGGCCGAGGCAGTGCAGCACTCCATGCAGCAACAGGATCCGGATCTCGCGCTGCACATCATGCCCGGCCGCCTCGGCCTGCCGCCGCGCCGTCGGCACCGAGATCGCGATGTCGCCGAGATGGCCGCCCGGAGTTCCGTCCTCTTCACCCGGAAAAGACAACACGTCGGTCGGCCCACTCTTGCCGCGAAAGCGCTGGTTGAGATCGGCAAGACGGCGGTCACCGCCGAACAACACGCCGAGACTGCCGGCCCACGGGGCCAACTCGCCGAGGAGCTCGCGCAACCACGGGCGAAGCTCCCGCAAGGCGAGGTCGGAAGCGCCGGATGTGTTCTGGAACACCAGCTCGATCGAGTTGGGCGATGGGTCGGGATCGTCGGCAGCGGAAAGGGCAGTCACGGTGGCTCCTGAAGGCAATGGCGGCATCGACCGAACGCTCATCCGGCGATCGCCCGCTCGTCGATCTGCACTTCGTCGTCGCCTTCACGGTCGACGGCGCCGGCCGGCGGCGGTGCAGGATCGGCTGTTTCGGTTTGGGCATCCGCAACGACCTCGGCACCCTGGCGCTTCTCCTTCTTGTCGAAGTCGAAGCCCGGGTAGTCGATGCGGCGGTGGTAGATGTGGGCTAGGACGCGTTGGAACGCCTCACCGACGCGTTTCAGGTCGCCGAGGGTGAGGTCGGTCTCGTCGAGCTGGCCGTCCTTGAGGCAGTCGTCGGTGATTGCACGGATCACCGACCGAATGCGGGCTGGGCTGGGGTTGAGCAAGGACCGGCTCGCCGCCTCGACGCCGTCGGCCAGCATCAAAACCCCCATCGCCTTGCTCTGCGGCTTGGGACCAGGGTAGCGGAACTTCTCCTCGGAGACCTCCCCCGACCCGGGCTCCTGCTGCTCCAGCGCCCGATGGTAGAAGAAGGTGATCAACCGCGTGCCGTGGTGTTGCTCGATCGCATCGATGATCGGCTGCGGCAGGTGTGCCGCTCGTGCGAGATCCACCCCGTCCTTGACGTGGCTGATCAGGATCAGCGTGCTCATCGAAGGCTGGAGCTTGTCATGGCGATTCTGACCGGAGCGTTGATTCTCGATGAAGTAGTCGGGACGCAACACTTTGCCGATGTCGTGGTAGAGCGCCCCGGTGTAGGCCAGGACCGGATCGGCGCCGATGGCTTCGCAGCCGGCCTTGGCGAGGTTCGCCACCATCAGCGAGTGCTGAAAGCTCCCAGGGGCCTCGAAGGCCAATCGACGCAGCAACGGCAGGTTGGTATTGCCGAGCTCGACCAAGCGAATCGCGGTGGTCAGCGAAAAGGTCGATTCGAGCACCGGCACCATGAAGCTTGCAACCGCGGCCACCAGAATGCCGCCGAGCAGCGCGCAGCCGAGCTCGAACGCGAGTTGCGGCACACCGCCCTGGAATCCACCCGCCAGCGCCCCCAACACCAGGGTCGTTCCACAGCCGACGACACCGACGACACCTCCGGCCCGCAGTGTGAACGAGCGTTGGCGAAACTGCAGGTCGTCGACCCAGAAGGCAACCGCCACCGACACCGCCAAAGCGTAGAGCACCACGTGCCACGCCAGGTCCGCCCCCACCAGCAAGCCGCTCAAGGCAGCGTAGATGACCCCGGTCACCAGCGCCGGCCAGCGCCCGTACAGCAACATCGCCAGCAGCGCCGGAGCTGCAAACGGCACGGCGTAGAGATAGCTCGCAACGTGATCGAAAGGCTCGAGCTCGAACGAAGCAGCCAGCGCCTGCCCGATCAGCACCGCAACTTTGGCGGCGGCGAGGCTGATCGCGAGCAGGATCAGCAGCTCGGAATACGCGGTCGGCGAGCGATGGGAGCCCCGCGGCTCGCGACGCAACCCCAGCCACAACCCGAGGGCTCCCAGGCTCGCCGCCAGGAAGACGCCGAGCACCGGCAGGATCCGCGAGATCGGCCCAGGCGCCTGGGCCGTGAGCGCCCGGATCAGCGCAGCCGTCTCGGCGTCGACACTGTCGCCCTTGCGCAGGATCACCTGCCCCTTGCGCAGGCGGGTGTAGACGGGCTCGACCGAAGCCGCGGCGAGGTCTTGGCGCCGCAGGGTCTCTCCCTGGTTCGGATGGAGATTCGGCGCCAAGTTGGCGAGTACCAGCTCCACCAACTCGCCACGTTCGTTGGCACGAACGCCACTCCAGCTGCGAATCTCGGTCTGGACCAACTCGCGCGCCTCGTCGGGATAGCCGACGTAGTCGAAGACGTCGACCTGCACCGACTCCGTCCCGCCCTGCAGCACCCGGACCCGCACGCCGGAGTTGCGGTGCTCGAGCAGCGTCTCCTTGGCCGCGACGACTCCGCGGGCATAGACGCTGGCCACCAGGCCCCGCACCTGGGCTTCGAGCTCGGTCGAAAACTCGCGCCGACGCAGGTACGCCAGCTGCGACGGCGTGGCCTTCACCGACCCGGCGGCAAGGAGCGCCTCCCACGATTCCTGTGGGGAACGAGAAGCAACCAGGGCCCGCCCACTGGAGAAGAAGTCCCCGAGGGCTTCTTCCAGCCGTGTCGGGGTCGATAGGTCGAGGTCGTAGATCGGGAGCACGTCCGCGCGCGCCCTGGCGCGCCTGGTGTTGGTCGCGTCCTCTGCCAGCAGGAGTTGGTCGCGAGGTGCCACGTAGTCGCGAGTGGCGATCGATCCCTCGTCGAGATTCGGCACCACCAAGCCGAACCGCGGCGCCAGCGCGATCGTCGTCACCAGCAGGAAGACCACCACCCACAGCTGCTCGATCGCGAGCACACGGCGCCACCAGTCCCGCAGCGCCACCTGGGATGCAGCCCACCGCCCCCCGTCCACACGCGCCGGCGCCGTCGACGTCCACCCGGTCTGGGAGCGGGTCCCCGATCGTGACGACGTGCGCAGCGCGCCGGTCGAGCCGGTCGATCGACCGTTGCCGCTACTTCGGGAGCCGCTTTCAGTCTCGGGTTTTCGACCGGGAGTGCTCACGGCGCGTCGACCTCGGCCAACGCCTGCTTGGCGTTCTCGTGGGCCTCGTAGGCCTTGACGATCTGGCGCACGAGCGTATGCCGGACGACATCCCGTTCGGTGAACCTGACGAAGCCGATCCCGTGAATGCCCGCCAGCACCTGTTCGGCCTCGCGCAGACCCGAGCCCCTGATCCCCCGCGGCAGGTCGATCTGGGTCAAGTCGCCGTTGATCACCGCCTTCGAGCCGTAGCCGATGCGAGTCAGCAGCATCTTCATCTGCTCGCTGGTGGTGTTCTGTGCCTCGTCGAGCAGGATGAAACTCTCGTTGAGGGTGCGACCGCGCATGAAGGCCAGCGGCGCGACCTCGATCACGTTGCGCTCGATCAGCTTGGCGACGCGCTCGAAGCCGAGCACATCGTAGAGGGCGTCGTACAGCGGTCGGAGATAGGGATTGACCTTTTCGGCCAGGTCACCCGGCAGGAAGCCGAGCTTCTCGCCGGCTTCCACCGCCGGGCGCGACAACACGATCCGCCGCACCTTCTTCTCGAGCAACCAGGACGCCGCCATCGCCACCGCCAGGTAGGTCTTCCCGGTCCCGGCCGGTCCGCTCGAGATGACGACATCGTGGTCGACCATCGAACGCAGGTAGCGATACTGGGCGAGGCTGCGCGGTGCCACCTGACGCCGGACCGCCTCCGACAGGAAATCGGCGGCGAAGAAGTCGAGCAGCGAGACCGAGGAGTCCTCGGTCAGGACCCGGATGGCGGTCTGGATCTCGTGGGCGCGGAATCGTTGGCCGCGCTCGAGCAAGACGGACAGCTCGACCAGCATGCGCTCGACCGTGGCCACGGCAGCCGCATCCTCACCCTCGACGTCGACAGCCGTGCCGCGAGCCCTCAAGCGCACGCCGAAGGCGGCTTCGATGCGACGCAGGTTCTCGTCGTGGATGCCGAAGAGGGAGTCGAGTCCCTGGTCTGTAAGGGTCAAAGTGCTCATGCAGTCTCAGGAGGCGAACGCGGAGGGCGATGGCGAGGAGGGGGCAAACATTGGCGCGGGAACCCCATTCTACCCCATCCCGGCGTTTGCCTCGATCACGCGGGCCCCGGAGGGCTCCACCAGGATCGTCACTCGCGTTGCTGCGGGCCAGGACCAGGGCAAACGTTCGGCCCATTCGACCGCGGCCAGGCCTGGTCCAGCCAGCACCTCGTCGATACCGAGGCCTTCGACCTCGAGGGGCTCGAGGCGGTAGAGGTCGAGGTGGGCGAGGCGTCCCCCCTCGCCTTGGTGCTCGGCAACCAACGTGAAGGTCGGCGACTGGATGCGCTCGACCGGGATCCCCAGCGCTCGCGCCATACCCTTGACCACCACCGTCTTGCCGGCGCCGAGGTCGCCGTGGAGCAGCACCACACCGCGGCAGTCGAGCGCCCGAGCGATCTCCTCCCCCGCTCGCAGCGTCTCGTCCTCGGTGCGGCAGCGCCAGCTCCGCGCGATCACTGGCGGGGCCTCGTCCGCGGCAGGGCCTCGACGACGTCGCCGGCGAGCACCCCCCGCTCGCCCCGCTCGGAAGCTACTCGATCCCCCGTCAGCCCGTGCCAATAAGCACCGATGCGGGCTGCCTCGAAGGCTCCGAGCCCGGCGCCCAACAGCGCCACGACGACGCCGGTCAGGACATCGCCGGCGCCCGCAGTCGCAAGCGCCGGCCCGCCGGTCGGCGTGATCGCCACCGCACCATCGGCTGTCGCGACCAGCGTCTGACGCCCTTTGAGCAGCACCACCGAACGGGCGCACCAGGCAGCTTCGCGCACAGCCGCCAGCCGATCGGACTGGACCTCGTCGACGGTGGCGTCGAGCAGACGTGCCAGCTCCCCCGGATGAGGGGTCAAGACGGTGGGAGCGGCCCGGTCCGCCAGCTCGCCGATGCATCCTTCAAAGGCATTGAGACCATCCGCGTCGATCACCATCGGGGCTTCGTTGCCGAGCACCATGCGGCGCAAGGTCGCGGCGAGCTCGGCATCGAGCGTGCCACCGCCGAGACCCGGACCGAGAGCAACCGCGTCGACGCGCCGCGACGTCTCGAGCACCGCGGCCACGGCAGACGCCGCAACCCGCCCTCGGCTGCAGGCGTCCAGAGCCAGGGTCATGGTCTCGAGACTCGCCGTCGCGATCACCGGCGCAATCGGGTCCGGCACCGCCAGGGTAACCAGCCCGGCGCCGGCCCGCAGCGCAGCACGTCCCGCCAACACCGCCGCTCCCGCCATCCCGAGGCTTCCCGCCACCACCAGCACTCGGCCGGCCTGCCCCTTGTGGAGGTCTCGAGCGGGTGGAGGCAGCGCCCGCTCGAAATCTTCGGGCGAGGTGATCGACATCGCAGTGTCGAAGCGTTCGAGCACACTCGCCGGAAAGCCGAGCTCGGCAACGACTACCTCTCCACAGGCCTCGGCGGCCGGCGCCATCGCGTGAGCGATCTTCGGTGCGACGAAGGTGACGGTGGCGTCGGCCCACACCGCCACCTCCGGCAACCGCGACGAACCGGCATCGAGGCCACTCGGCAGATCGACCGACAGCACCGGACGCCCGCTGGCGACGATCGCCGCCACCAACTCCGCCGCCAGACCCACGAGGGGTCGGTCGAGACCCACGCCGAAAAGGGCGTCGACCACCACGTCGGCGTCGGCCAGAAGTCGCTCGACCACCTCCGGCACCGTCGGCCGGCCGACCTGGTGCACCACAACTCCCAGCGCTTGCGTCACGCGCGCCTGGACCGCTGCATCACCACTTCCGGCGCCAAGCGCCACGACCTCGCAGTCGATGCGCCGCGCCACCAACAGGCGCGCCACCGCCCAGCCGTCCCCGCCGTTGTTGCCGGGGCCACAGACCACCGCAACGCGATGCACCGCGGGCCACCGCTCCATCAACACGTCGACTACGGCTTCGGCTGCGTGCTCCATCAGCACCACACCGGGCAGCCCGATCTCGTCGATCACGTATCGGTCGACGGCCCGTGCGGCGGCAGCGTCAAAGACCTTCACGGTACCACCGCCGCCAACTCTGCCAAGGCCCTGCGCGTCGCCGGGCAGGCTCCACCGTCAACGTCGAGCCTCGCCATCAGCCGGTCCAGGTCGGCCGGCGTGTCGATATCCTCGAGGCCGGCGACGAGGCTCCAGCGCAGCCCCAGCGCGGTGGCTCGGGCCTGGGTGGTCTCGAGCACGCGGTCGGTGCTCCACGCGGTGTCCGCGAAGAGCTTCTCAGCGTCGACATCCCGCCGACACCCGACGAGCCAGTAGCCGCCATCCTCGGTGGGCCCCAGAACCACGTCGGCGGCGCCGTCCGCGAGGCGCCCGAGCGCCTCCTCGACCGCATCGGCCCGCAGCTCCGGGTGGTCGCTGCCGACGATCACGACGTCGAAGCCACCGGCAGATTCCTCCCCCACCACCCGGGCCAGCCGCTCGCCCAGCCCCCCCTGGCCCTGGCTTCGGGCGCGCCCCGGCCACCCGGTCGGCAGATCCTCTCCGGGCTCGATACCCCAGGCGAGTACCAACTCGGCACCGACCCCCGCCAGTGCTGCGAGGGTATCCTCGAGAAAAGCGCGGTGGATCGCCGCCGCACCGACGAAACCCAGCCGCGGTGCCAGGCGGGTCTTGACCCTGCCCGGTTCCGGCGGCTTGCTGAAGACCACGACGCGCCGCACTACGACCGGCGTCTTCACGCCTCGGCGGCGCGCGGCCGCTTGAACACCATGGCGATGTTGTCAGTCGCGCCGGTCTTGAAGTTGACCGATGTCACCGACACCAGCTCCCAACCCTCGGCTCCGAGTCGGTTCAGCTCCTTCACCGCATTCGGATCGAGGCGGTAGCCCTCGCTGCGGACGTTGATGATGTGGTACTCCCACGTCGTCGACATCGGTGGCTCCTTCCGCTCAGCAGTTCCACTCCGCCCCTCTTCCCGGGGATGAAGCACTTGGGCATTGTACTGCGGGTTGGGACCAGGGACCAGGGACCAGGGAACCGGGATCAGGGACGGGGTATCGGGTATCGGGGATCGGGTCCAGGCGGCGCGGGACAAATCTCTCGCACGGGAAGTCTGCAGTCCCTCAGTCTCTTTGTCCCTCTGTCCCTTCTTCGGGTATCACCCTCACGACCACCTCGGCGCCTCGGGCTACGCCCCAGGCCTGGGCCAGGCTCTGCCCGCACAATGCGAGCTCGAGGCACCCATTCGAGCTGATCAACATCCCCGGCTGACCCGGATCGAGGTCGGCGTAACAGTCGACCCACGTCGCAGTCTCGTGGGAGTCGATTCGGGCAGCTCGGGGGCGACCCGGGAGCTCGGCCGGAATGAGGTTGGTGATCAGGTTCCCGAAACGGTCGACGTGCTGAACCTGCGCAAGCCAGGTCGCCGAGTCTGATCCCGAGCGCGGACGAGGTACCTCGAAGAGCACCGGATCGAGGCACCTCGGCCCGAGCTCCTCCGGGCTCCCACCGTCGAGCAGCCACGCCACCACCGGTGCCATCCGGTCGCGTCCATGGAACGTGTGGCCAGGCGCCGCGAGGAACAGGTCACCGCGCTCGATCGACCACGCCTGTCCGGAAGCCGCCAGCAGCGGGGTCAGCACGCCGTTGTCCGGCCCGACGCCGAGGCCGAACGCACTACGGACCACCAGCAACCGCCGCGACGAACCAACTCCAGGATCGACGACGACCAGATGTACGGTGCGCCCCGGCGGGAAGAATGGTGCCGCAGCCGCCACCGCGGCCACCGCGCCGCCGATGTCGCCGGGGTCGAGGTCGTGCGTGACATCGACCAGGTGAGTCGAGGTCCGCACCCGCGACAGCACGACGCCCTTCATCGCCGCGACGTAGCCATCGCGCAGGCCGAAGTCGGTCGTGAGTGTGAGGATCACTTCGGCCCCGGCCTCAGCCGGTTTCGACTCGGCGCGGACCCGGCCGTCGAGCGGCCTGATGATCCGCCGCCACGGTCATCGGCGCAAGCCGACGCGAACGGCGCTTCAGGGCGATTGCCACCCCCACCGCAAACGCAGCGATCGGCAAGATCCAACGCCGCGTCGTCGGCATCCAGCCGATCTCCTTGCCGACCGCGTCGCGCAGCCGCTCGAAGTTGCGTTGCACGCGGTCACGTTCAGGTGAGCTTTTCGGCATCGACATGCTCCTCCACCACGACATCCCCCACCTCGAGGCTGAGATCTTCCGCCCACCACGTGCGCAAGTCATCGACGTGCCTGGCCACCGTCACACCCGGCGGCTCGAGGCTGCGCAGCATCCGACTGCCGACGAACACCAGCACGCCGGCCACCAGCAGCATCAAGCCCAGGGTCACGGCCGCGGCACCCCACAACGGCAGCCACAGAGCCAGCACCACCACGACGACCACCGTCGCCATCGCCAGGCTCCAGAAAGCGATTGCCGCCGCGGCAGCGAACAAGCCCACCGCGATGCCCGCGGTTTTTCCCGAACGAGCGAGATCGGCCTGGAGGGCTCGGGTTTCCGCGCGCAACAGATCGATGATCGACAGGCCCAGCTCGCGGACGAGCTCGGTCCAGGTCGGACCACGCCGACGCCGCCGCATCACCGCGGCCTCCCGATCTGCACGCCGCGGGTGACGTAGCTGTCCTGCCCGGCTACCTCGTCACGTGCGGCGATCGACAGGCGCTGGAAGCCACCTCGCAGCGCCAACGACAGGTCGTAGCGGTACCAACCCGCCTGAGCCGCGCCGAGCTCCGCTTCAGGAATCTCGAACACCACCGGCACCTCGTTGATCTCCGACTTGCCGCCCTCGGAGTCCATCGCCCCGATGTACAAGCGCAGTCGCCCGACGTGGTGGCCGCCCTCGGTCGGCAACAGGGTGACCTTGCCGATCGGCACTTTGACCGACACCGGCACGACGTATTGGCCACGTTCGCGCGGCTCCCCCTCACCGACCTCGAAGTCGATCCCGAGCGGATTGCCGCCGGAATCCCACAGCAGGGCCGCCAGCACGCCGTCGCGCATCCGCGCCTGGACGGTCTTGTCACGATAGCCTTGGCGGTGCCGCACGGTGTAGCGACCCGGCCGATTCACCTTGACCTCGATGTCGCGGTAGCGGCCGCTCCCACCTCCACCCGGAGGCATGTAGCCGATCGAGTAGTAGGTCCGCATCTCCTGCGCCACCTGATCGAGGCGTTCACCGACGTCGTTGGTGTTGACGATCGCAAAACCGCCGGTCTCCTCCGAGATCAGCTGCAGTGGGCTCTGGAGGTTGTAGGTGCGAGCCGACTCGAGGCGCGAGCCGTAGTCGGCATGGAAGCGCGAGGAAGCCGAACCGCCGTACACCCGCAGGCCTGCGGCATCGATCATGTAGAACGTCACGCCGCTGGCGTTGGCCAAACGTGCGACCTCCTGGTAGCGGCGGGCCAGGTCGTACTGCCGCGACTCCATCAAGGCGGAGCTCTCCCGGAACTGCTCGGATACCGCGATGAAGAGGTCGTGCCCGGGGACCATCGGCAGACCATCGCTCACGTGGACCACCACCTTGCGTCCCGGCAGACCCGCCATCGGCCCCAGGAACTCTTTCAGCGCATCGATCGCAAAGCCCTGGTCGTTGGTGACGTTTTCTGCGTGCATGCGCACCCGGCCGAGGGCGTAGACCGATTCGCGCGAGTCTTGGATCGCGCGCAAGAGCTCCTCGCGCTCGGAATCCTGACCTTGCGCGAAGCCGCTTTCGTCCTCCATGTCGTAGAGGGCGTTGACGACCCGGGCGGGATCGGCGGTGAAGGCAACGCGCTCCTTGAGGGAACGCTCGTAGCTCGCCAGCATCACCCGATCGCCCGGCCGCATGGCGTTGCGCACGAACTCCCGTACCCGCCGGAAGGTGCGATTGCGGTTGAAGGGTCGAATGTTGAAGTTGTCGACGTAGATCACCAGGTGCAGACGCTGTTCTGCCGGAATGTCCTCGAGCCGCTCGAGTCCACTCGCCATCGGAGGTGGCACCTCGACCGGTTTGCCGTCGAGCGCCCGCCGCACTTCGACACCCTCGACGTGCGCCGAGAAGTTGGTGATGTCGACCTGGCGCTTGTCCTCGATCACCGTGAAGTCGCCGACCCCGAGATCAGTGATCGGTTTGCCGTCCCGATCGGTGACGAACACCTCGAGCTCGACCAAGTTGACCTCGACCGATTCGACGAAGGTCGAGTCAGGCTCTGCCTCAGGATCCTCCGCCTGGGACCACCCGGGAGCCGCCATTGCCAAGAACGCCAGAGAAAGCGGCGCGAAACGCTGGTGGGGGAAGATTTTCATCACCATCGGATCATACCAGCCGCCCTTCCACCCCACCTCCGCCCAGGGGCCGGAGCACTTTTCGACGCGGGAGCTTGGGGAGCCGCGATCGAGCGTTCCGGCTATGCCGCCCGATCTCGCCGAGTTGCGGACCGCCATCGACCCGCCGACGGCGACCACCCAACACCCTCGCATCGCCATAGCTCAACACGTTTCGCGCCGCCGCGAAGTCGTTCTAGGATCTGGCCCCTAGACACTGCACCGCGGGTCTGCGCACCCGCGCAAGGAGGCCAGCATGGCTACGCTCCCCACCACCGCGAGGCGCCTCGGGGCCCTCACCCTCCCGATCCTGGCTTGCGCTTCGCTGCTCGCGACGACGGCGTGGGCTCAGGAGACCGAGCAGGCGGCTGCGGCTGCCGAAGAGCCGACCCGCGAGGTCGAAGACATCGTCGTCGTCACCGCATCGCGCACCGAGCAGTCGCTCCACGACGCCCCCGCCACGATCTCGGTGCTGACCGAGGCCGACATCGCGGCGATTCCCGCCGACGACTACGGCGACCTGCTGCGCAACGTGCCCGGTCTCAACGTCTCGCAGATGAGCGCCCGCGACATCCAGATCGCCGGTCGCACCGCCACCAACTCGCTTTCGACCAGCCAGTTGGTGTTGGTCGACAGCCGCACCATCTACCTCGACTTCTTCGGCTTCGTGGCGTGGGACTTCCTCCCGGTCAATCCGTACGAAATCAAACAAATCGAGGTCGTCCGCGGACCAGGCTCGGCGGTCTGGGGCGCCAACGCCTTCTCCGGCGTGGTCAACCTGATCACCAAGTCGCCCCGCGACCTCGACGGCACCGCGGTGCTGCTCGGTGGCGGCGAGCTCGGCTCGCTCTTCGGCAGCATCAGCCACGCCGGCGTGCGCGACAAGTTCGGCTACAAGATCTCCGCCGCCTACTCCGAGCAGGATCCCTACGATCGCCCGACCGGCCTGATCCCCGGCACCTCGACCCCCTACCCCCCGTTTGCCAACACCGGCACCTCGCAGCCGAAGCTCGACCTGCGCTTCGACTACGACTCGGACCTCGACACCCGCTGGATCTTTGGCGCGGGCTACTCGCAGACCGATGGCATCATCCACTCCGGCATCGGTCCGTTCGACATCAGCGAGGCCTCCCTCGGCTACGCCAAGGCCGAGTGGAACCGCCAGGCGATGCGCGTCGGCTTCTTCACCAACATCCTCGACGGTGACGCCGACAACCTGCTGACCGTGGGTGCCAACGGCCGGCCGATCCCGCTCGGCTTCGACACCAAGACCTACAACCTGGACTTCGGCAACACCACGCTGATCGGCCAGAAGAACGTTCTCACCTACGGCGCCAACGCCCGCAAGAACGAGTTCGAGCTGACCCTCGCCCCGGACGCCGAGGATCGTGACGAGCTCGGCATCTACCTCCAGGACGAGATCCTCTTCAACGACAAGGTGCGCTGGCTGATCGGCGCCCGTGTCGACGACATGGATCCGATCGGCACCGTGGTCTCGCCGCGCACCAGCCTGGCCTTCGCGCCGAATGACGACCATACCTTCCGCGTCTCGTTCAACCGCGCCTTCCGCGCGCCGTCGGCGGTCAACAACTACCTCGACATCGTCATCGTCAACCAGGTGATCCTGCCGACGCCGTTCGGCCAGATTCCGTTCATCTTCCCGACCGCCGCGCTCGGCAACGAAGATCTCGAGGAAGAGAGCCTCGACGCCTACGAGATCAGCTGGGTTGGCACCTTCGGCTCGACCTCGGCCACCGTCGCGCTCTACCGCAACGTCACCGAGGACGTGATCGACTTCGCCACCTTCTCCTACTACAGCGCCACCAACCCGCCGCCGGGCTGGCCGCTGCCGCCCATCTTCGTGCCTGCCAACACCTTCCCCTCGGCGTTCCGCTACCGCAACATCGGCGAGGTCACCGAGCAGGGTGTCGAGCTCTCGCTCAACGGCAACCCCAACGCCGAGTGGTCGTGGTTCTTCAACTACTCCTGGCAGGACGATGCCGACGTCGAAGGCATCCCCCTCGACGAGTACAACAAAGCCCCGGAGCATCGGCTCAACCTCGGCCTGTCCTACGACAGCGGCTCGTTCTTCGTCAACACCAACGTCAACTACGTCGACGATGCCTTCTGGACCGACGTGCTCGACGGTCGTTTCCACGGCCCGACCGACTCCTACACCCAGCTCAACCTCGGTTTCGGCTTCCGCCTGATGGACGACAAGATGCAGATCTCCATCAGCGGCCAGAACGTCACCGACGAAGAGGTGCAGCAACACGTCTTCGGCGACATCATCTCGCGCAAGGTCACGGGACAGGTGTCGTTCCGGTTCTGAGCAGTTCCGGCCGAGAAGCGAAGGGCGGCCCTGTGGCCGCCCTTTTGCTTTCTCGCCGGGGTATCGGGTATCGGGTATCGGGTATCGGATCAGGATCGCAGCCTTGCGAGCCGAGCGCGGAGGGAACCGAGGAAACGACGCTCGCGCAGTGGGACGCCGCCGGTGAGCCGTGGATTCGACCACACCTGGACGCCATCCACGACCAGCACGACGGCTCCATGCTGCTGGGCAAGGCGGCACGGCTGCTCGTATTCGAGGGTCCAGCCTCGCTGAGACAGCTCGCGAAGGAGCTCGAGCTCGAGGTCGCGTCCGTGGGTGCCGACGACCAGCCACGCCACCTTCCGATCGAGAACGCGGCGGGCCGAGCGCACCACACTGACCTCATCGCCCTGGATGTCGCAGTGCACGAAATCGACCCGCTCCCACGGCTCGAGGATCGAGGCCAGAGAAAACGCGGGAAGAGTGACGACTCGATCGGGCCGCAGGGCGTTGCCGTCTCGCCTTCCCCGCCGAGCCTCTCCGTCGAGGCTCGCGGTACCCCAATCCGCGGACGCATCAACCGGCTCGGGGAAGCGCGCCCGGCCGTCCCTGGCCGCGACCACACCGTGCATGATCCGATGCTCAGCCGGGTCGATGCCGTTGTCGCGGAAGTGTTGTTCGATCATGGGGAGTTTCCCCGCGTCGCCCTCGACAGCGCTCAGGGAGATCCGCTCGATGCCTCGGCGCCGCGCTGCCAAGGCCCCGGCAACCAACCATGGCCCCCAGCCGGCTCCCAGCTCGACCGCCACGAAAGACTCGTGTGCACCTCGAACCGCTCGGAGGAGCCCAAGCCACTCGTGGATGTCGCCGTGAAAGTTGCACGGCAGCGGCAGCCCTTCGACGACCCCGCCGGCTCCTCGGAGAGTGGCCATCACGTCGACGCGGGTGCGGGCGCCGACGAAGCTGATGATCGAGTCGCTGATCGGTTCCGCCGGCTGCTGGAAGTGGAACAGCAGGCCGAGCTCTTCTTCGCTCAGGGCACCGAGCAGACCCACCGCCCGACGGTGGGCTCGGGCAAGGAACTCGGGACTCGCCAGCAGTCTGAGGCCGATCTCATCGAGCCCCAGTCCCGACGCCGACCAGGCCGCGACCATCTCCTCCGACTCCGGCGCACGGCCGAGAATCGCCTGGTAGGCCGCAGCGATCTCGGCCGCGGTCGGGGCGGAGGACATCAGCGCCGGCCCGAGAACCCACCCTCGCCCACCTCGTGGAACTTGAGGATGTTGGTCGAAGCGCCGTGCCCCGGCGGAATGCCGGCGACCATCACCACGGTTTCGCCCTTGCGACACAGCTCGAGCTCGAGCAACCGGCGCTCGGCGCCGGCGATCAGCTCGTCGGTCGACTCATAGTGGTCGAAGAGCACCGGCCGCACGCCCCACAGGAGCGCCATCTGGCGGTACGTGCGTTCGTTCGAGGTAAAGGCGACGATGCGCGCCCCCGGCCGATGCTTGGAGATCAACCTCGCCGTGGCACCGGAGTCGCTGAAGGCGACGATGGTCTCGATCCCGAGCTCACCGGCCGCTTGGGCTGCGGCGCGGGCGGTGGCGGCGGCCGTGCGTTCGCGATCGTTGCGCAGAGCGATGTCGACCGTGGCGTGGCCGTCCGGATCGTTCTCGACCTCACGGCAGATGATGTCCATCACCTCGATCGAACGCACCGGGAACTTGCCGATCGCCGACTCCGCCGACAACATCACCGCGTCAGTGCCGGCCAGCACGGCGGTGGCGACGTCGGTGACCTCGGCACGAGTGGGCCGCTGGGAGTTGGTCATCGACTCGAGCATCTCCGTCGCGGTGATGGTGATGGCGCCGCGGGTGTTGGCGCGGCGCAGAATGTCGCGCTGCACCCGAGGGATGCGCTGCAGCGGCAGCTGCACGCCCAGATCACCACGCGCAACCATCACCCCCGCCGCCTCGTCCAAGATGCCGTCGAGACGGTCGTAGGCTGCTGCGAGCTCGATCTTGGCAATCACCGGCGTGCGACCGCCGGCCAGCTCGGTGACCATGCGCACGTCCGCCCCACTGCGGACGAACGAGGCCGCAATCAGATCGACCCCAATTTCGGCGCCGAACTCGAGGTCGCGGATGTCCTTGCGGGTCACCGCCGAGGCCCGCAGCTCGGAATGCGGGAAGGCGACCCCGGCGTTGGAGCGCGCCGTGCCGCCGATGCGCACCCGGGCCGAGATCGAGCGTGAGCCCTTGGCGATCGCCTCCATGCGGATCATGCCGTCGGCCAACAGGATCTGGTGGCCAACCTCGACGTCGTCGAGCAGGTGCGGGTAGTCGATCGGCACGCCGCCATCAACGACCCGACCACCCACAGGATAGAGCTCGACCTCCTCGGCGTCCTCGAACTTGCGCTGCCCGCCATCGAGTGTGCCGACGCGGATCTTGGGGCCCTGGATGTCCTGCAACAGGGCCACCGAGGTTCCGACCTCCTCGGCCGCTTCGCGCACCCAGCTCGCCACCTGGCGGTGGTTGTCGTGATCGCCGTGCGAGAAGTTGAGCCGAGCGACGTTCATCCCCGCCCGCACCATCTCGACGATGCGCTCACGGGTACTGCTCGCCGGCCCGAGGGTGGCGACGATCTTGGTCTGCCTTTGTGCCACGGGGATCAGGCTTCTTCGCCGTCTTCGGCAACCAAGCGCGCACCTTCGCGGGCCAGGAACTGCTCGACCAGGAGCAGGTTCTCCTCACCCGCGCGGCGAATCACCGCCAGCAGTGTCGACATCGTCGAGACCTCCTCGAGCTGCTCGGTCACGAACCAGTCGAGGAACCGCATCGCGATGTAGTTCGAGTCCGCCTTGGCGACATCGCAGAGCCCGTAGATCTGTTGGGTAACGGTCTTCTCCCAACCCAGCGCCAACTCGACCGCCTCGGCGGCGCTGGCGAAGTTGCTGCGCTGGTTCGGAATCTCGCCGATCGCGAGCTCCCCTTCGATCTCGTTGATGAACTTGACGAACTTGAGCGCGTGGGCCCGTTCCTCGTCGCTCTGGCGGAAAAAGAACCGCGCCAGCTCCACCAGGCTCTCCCGTTCGAAGTAGCTGGCGATGGCAAGGTATTGGTTCGACGCGCCGAGCTCGTTGGCGACCTGGGCGTTGAGAGCGTCGATCAGTGTGGCGTTGGCAAGCATGACAATTTCCTCTCCGGCGGCGCTGGTGCCGCCGTCAACATTCGATCACATTGATCGCGAGGCCGCCTCGCGAGGTCTCTTTGTACTTCGACTTCATGTCTGCGCCGGTCTCGCGCATGGTCTTGATCACCTTGTCGAGCGTGACCTTGTGCGATCCGTCGCCGCGCATCGCCAGGCGTGCGGCGTTGATGGCCTTGACCGAGCCCATGGCGTTGCGCTCGATGCAGGGGATCTGGACCAAGCCTCCGACGGGGTCACAAGTCAGGCCCAGATTGTGCTCCATACCGATCTCGGCGGCACTTTCGACCACCCACGCCGAGCCGCCACGAGCGGCGACCAGGCCGGCAGCCGCCATCGAGCACGCGACGCCGACCTCTCCCTGGCAGCCGACCTCGGCACCCGAGATCGAGGCGTTCTCCTTGTAGAGAATGCCAATTGCGCCGGCCGTCAACAGGAACCGGAAGACTCCTGCCTCGTCCGCCCCGGGAATGAAGCGCAGGTAGTAGTGCAGGACCGCGGGAATGATTCCGGCGGCGCCGTTGGTCGGCGCGGTGACGACTCGCCCGCCGCCGGCGTTCTCCTCGTTGACAGCCAAGGCAAACAGATTGACCCAGTCGAGGAGAGTCAGCGGGTCCCGGAACGACTCCTCGGGCCTCTCTGAAAGCTCGCGGAACAGCCGCGGTGCCCGGCGCTGCACCCGCAATCCCCCGGGGAGGATGCCTTCGGTGCGGCAACCACGGGTCACGCACGCTTGCATCGCCGCCCAGATTGCCCGCAGCCGGGCGAAGATCTCGGCCTCCTCGCGCCACACTTTTTCGTTTTCGAGCTGGAGCTGCCAAATCGCGAGCTGGTGATGCTCGGCCAAGGCCAGCAGCTCCGCCGCCGACCCGTAGCGGTACGGCAGCACGGCCGCATCCGGCACCAATCGATCCTTGCGAGCGTCCTCCTCGTTGACCACGAACCCGCCGCCGACGGAGTAGTACACCCGCTCGAGAAGCAGCTCACCGGTGCCGTCGAAGGCCCGGAAGCGCATGCCGTTGGGATGCATGGGCAAGGACTCGCGCCGGTTGAACAGCAGGTCCTGTTTCCAGTCGAAGGCGATCGTCTGTCGGCCGGCGAGCTTCAGCCCGCCTCCTGCCCGGATCGCCTCGACGCGGCCGTCGACGGAATCCGGGTCGATGGCCTCGGGGGTTTCGCCCTCGAGCCCCATCACCACCGCGCGATCGGTGCCGTGACCGCGGCCGGTTGCGCCAAGCGAGCCGAACAGCTCACACTCGACCCGCACGACCTCGCCCAGCGCGCCGGCCTCGGCGAGCCGGTCGAGAAATCGCACAGCGGCCCGCATCGGCCCGACAGTGTGTGAGCTCGATGGTCCGATGCCGATGGTGAAGAGGTCGAAGATGCTGACAGCCACGTGGAGAGCTCCCGGTCAGCAGGTACTCTACCGCGGGAGGGGTACCGGGTATCGGGTACCGGGAACCGGGTATCGGGTATCGGGTATCGGGTACTGGGGATGGGAGAACGGATATCGTGGATCGGCGAGCGGGTATCGGGTGAAACGCCGGCTCGGCGTCTCTATGCCCTGCTTCGGTCGAGGTAAGTCTCCGGGTTGCGATTGAACGCGGCCGAGGCGCCACGGGGGATGCTCAGGCTCTGCCACCGATCTCCGGCGTGGTGTTTGGCGAGCAGGACGATCTGGCCGACATGGTAGGCGTAGTGCGCCACCTGACGCACCACCGCCTGCAGCACCGACAGGGGTTCACCCCGGATGGTCACGGTGCGGTCGAGGTCGGCATCGGCGAGAGGATCGAGGGCGGTGAAGAGCTCGCGCCACCCCGCCTCCCACTGCTCCATCAGCGCCGAGCGTGAGTCTCCTGGAAGCTGTTCGAACTCGGCGTCGCGGTTGCGGTCGGGCTTTTCGCCGTCGCTCACCAGGAAGTCACGCCAGCGCGACCTCAGGTTGCCGGCGAGATGTTTGACGATCAAGGCGATGCTGTTGTCCTCACCGCCGGCGGCCGTGAAGAAGCCGGCGTCGTCGACCTGCGCCAGTGCGCGCTCCGCCAGCTCCTTGTTGCGCCGTAGCTGCCACACCAACTCCGCGAGTACATTCGCCATGGTTCAGACCTCGGATTTCAATTCGGCAGGCCAATCTCGACCGCGCCGGCAGGAGCGACGAACGCCGGTGCCTCGACCCACCGCGGATCGAGCAGCCGCGCCTCGCCGATCGGAGCGCCGTGGATCCCTTGCTTCTCGGACCAGTTGTAGAACTGCCAGCGGGTCGAGATCGGTACACCGTCGATCTCGACGAAGTCCTCGTAGACGATCGCGTGGGGCTCGGCCTCGGCTTTGGCCTTGTCGGTGCCGAAGGTGACGATGTAGGCCATCGCCGCCAGTCGGTTACTTCCCTGCTCGCTGTAGAGGATGTACCAATCGTCGGGCGCATCACCGGTGCCGGGTGCAAACGTGAGGCGTGCCGTGTCGAAGGAGCGGCCGAGCTCCTGTCTCGGCCCAAGCACCTCGATCGCCGTGCCGGGATCCCGCAACTTGGTCGCCACCGCCGCAAAGTACGGCCAGGTCAGCAGATGGAAGCGCGCACCCGGAAACGCCTCGGCGTTCGGGCTGACCCAGGCAGTTTTCCCATCGAACACCGCTGTGGCACCACTCGTCGGCTCGAGGATCGACCGTGCGGCGTCACTCGAAAAGACCAGGCGCCCTTCCAGCGCCCGCCGACCGCCGAAGTCGACCTCGATCCGCGTCTCGAGCGCCCCTTTCGAACGCCACGGCTCCGCCCGATGCGCCTGTTCGATCGGCCCCACAAAGTCAATCGCCACGGCCGCGCTCAACGCCGAGCCCGCGCCGATCACCATCCACCCAATGATTCGCAACATTTGCCCCCCTGACTTGGACCAGGCCGTCGCCCACTCCCGGATTATCCATCTCGAAGTCGGATGCACGCGAAACCGCAACCGTTTCAAGCCACCACCGCCGGCCCTGCCAATCCCCCAGTCCCACCCCTTCCTCGCCTTCCGAGTCTCTTGCGCTCGATCCGACACGTCAAGGCCAAGCCCTCCGGGCGGCTGCGCTGAAGACAGCTTGCCGGCCTTGACGCGCCGGCTCGAGCGCAAGCAGAGCTGGGTAGGCGAAGAAGGGGGAGACCAGGCTGTGGGTGGTGGCGAGCCGCTCGCGGCAGCGACCTCGGGCCCAGGGCCAGAGGTGCGCGCTGCCACGCGCACCCTGGGGCGCTCCGGCAGCCCGTGCATCGGCACACCGCGTCGACAAGTCCTCCGGCAGTTCCCTGGTCTCCTTCTCGTCGACCGGCTGCCGGTCAGCGAGCGAGGTGGAGGGCGGGTGAGAGCTCGCGGATCGGTGGAATGAGTCGTTCCATCGCCGCGCCGAAACTTCAAAATCCGCCCAGCAAGACGACCCGAGCAATCAGCGCTGGAGGCACCCGCGGCACGGACCTTTGCGGGCCCCGATCCAGCTCGTCGCCCTTCACCAGCAGGGAGGGAGGGGGAAGCGCCACAACCGCCGCGAAGGCTCGCGAACGCTCCGTAGCAACCTCGGGCGCTCTTCTCCGAACCAAAAGATCTTCTTGCGAGTCCGGATCTTCTTCCGACTTTGGTTGCGGTCGCCGCGTTAGTCCTTCAGTCCCCTAGCCCCCAAGTCCCTGCCCCCCTCCCCATCCCTCGACCGCCCCCACGAACGCCTCCAACCACCGTCCGACATGCAGCCCATCGACCAGGGCGTGGTCGACGTCGATCGCCACCGCGATCACCGCGCCGGTCGGCCGATCTTCCCGCCTGCCGAAGACTACCCGCGGGATCGAGTCCTCTCCCGCCGGCACACGCCGAGCGTGGTGAAACGCGGTCAGCTTCACCCACGGGATCGAGGTGTAGAAGACCATGTCGTCGCGGCCGACGTTGGGCGTGAGCGGACCCGGCACCTTCCCGCGATCGAGCGCTCGGCGCCCGATCTGCTCGAAGCGCTCGGGATCGGCGTCGTACGTCAGATCGACGAAACCGAACGTCTCATCCGACCTCAACACCGTGGTCCCCGGATGTACCACGTCGTGGACCCACACGCGATCGCCGCGGCGCCGCATCCGCAGCGGCTCGACCTGGTTGATCGCTGCCTGCGCACACCACAGCAGCCGCAGGAAAAACGACCCGCCGTCGTCGGCACAACGGCGGACCAAGGGACCGACCTCGACCTCGGTGGTCAGGCCCCAGAACGGCATTTCGAAGTCCCGGTAGAACTCGAAATGTTCGCGCCGGGGCCAGCCGGCGAGATCGAGGTAGTGACCACCCACGCGATCAGAACCGCAGCCGCGCTCCGACCTGGAACTGCCGTGGATCACCCAAACCACTCTGCACCGTGCCGTCGAAGTTGAAGATCAGGCTGGTGCCGAGGGGGTTGCGGAAGTTCTCCTCGTTGGTGAGGTTGAAGCCTTCGACGATCAGCTCGAGCTCGAGCCCGCCGAGGTCGAACTGTTTGGAAACCCGCAGATCGAAGGATGAGAACGCGTTGTCCTTGCGACCGAGGTTGCGCTGGGTCACCGTGCCGTCGGGATTGATGCGATCCTGCGGCGTGCCGGCGATCGCACCGGTGGCGGTGATCGAGACCGGCTGCGCCGAGCGGTAGGTGTAGCGAGCGTTGACGTCGATGCCGTAGGGCGCGCGCCACAGCACCCAGGCGTTGCCGCGGTGGCGCTGGTCGCGATCCGAGTAGCCCCACTCGGCGTCGAGGTCGGTGACCCGGGCATAGCGGAAGCTGAAGGGATCGCGTTCGTTGTCGTCGTCGCTCTTGTCCTTGGAGTAGGTGTAGTAGACGTTGTACGAGAACACATCGCTGTCGCGCCGCAAGCCGATGGTGGCCCCGCGGTATTCGCTGCGGGCCGTCGACTCGACCACCGTCAACGTGCCGATGCCGTTGCTGCCGTCGGCGCCGAGACCGGTGCTCCACGGCGAGCCGAACAGCGGGTCGTTGCGGTTGACGAAGCGGGTGAGGTTGTCGGTGTCGGAGTAGTTGAGCCGCAGCAACGCCACCGTCCGCGGTGCGATCGTCTGCTCGACGGCGAAGGCGAAGGTCGTGGTCTTGGGGTTTTCGAAGTCCTTGTCGAACACGAACACGTCCGGCCGGAACGGATTGCCGACCTCGGAAGCCGGGATCAGGTTGGGATAGGCCGGCACCGGGCCCAGGATCGGCGTCAGCTCGCTGTTGCGGAACAGGCTCTGACCCCGGCTGCCGTTGGTCGACCGGCTCGAGGCGAGCGTCAGGCCGGGGATGCGGGCGTAGTAGATGCCGGCGTTGAAGCGCAACACGGTGTTGCCGGTCTTGCTCGGATCCCAGGTGATCCCGAGGCGCGGCTGGATCATGTCGTCGTCGTCGGGAATCGTCCCGTCGGACGGGAACTCGTAGGTGCCGGTGGCGTTGGTCACGGTGCGACCGATGAACGGGGCGTAGAACACCTCGTCCGACGGCGTGATCGGATCGGGCTGATCCTGCGCCTCCCAGCGCAACCCGAGGGCAACCGTCACGTTCGAGGCCGGCTGCCAGGTGTCCTGCAGGTAGACCGCCGGCTCCTTCTGGATGATGGTCTGGGTGCCGGCCTCCTCGACCGACAAACCACCCACACCGGCCTGCTGCAGGTACAGCAACACCGGCCCGGTGATCGAGGTGCCCGCTGGGCACTGCCCGGTCTGCGAGCTCGAGCCGTCGGAGCATTCGACGTAGTTGGGGTTGGCCAGGAAGTTGAGGAAGCCGTCGGTCGATCCGAAGATGTAGCGCCCGTTGGCGAACCCGATGAAGGTCTGGAACGCCGAAGTCTCGTTGTACTCGAGGCCGGCCTTGACGGTGTGATCGCCCTTGAGCCAGGTCATGCTCTCGTTGATCTGCCAGCGCTGGTCGTAGTACTCGACCGGAATGAAGAACGGCATGCCGAAGCGATAGCCCGAACCGAAGTCGAAAGCGGTGTCCGGCAACGGCCGGCCGGTCGACGGCACGATCGGCCCGTCGTACGGGCGCGGGCGATCCTCGCGGGCGTACTGCAGGCGCGCCTCATTGAGCCAGCCGGAGCCGAGGGTCGACACCAGCGAGGCGCCGATCGAATACGACGACGCCTTCTCCACCGCGTTGGCCGACACACCCCACGAATCGACATCGAAGGTGCCGTTCTCCTGCTCGGAGTCGGTGCTGTTGGCGCGCAGCGTGAAGAGGTTGCTCGCCGAGGCGTTCCAATCGAGCTTGATCAGGCCGACCAGCGCATCGTCGCCACGGTCGATGGCAGCGTTTTCGTTGGGCGATCCGAGGGCGGCGAAGGCCGCCACCACCCGCGGCTCGATGCGGTTGGGATCGCGCTGCTTGAGCGCACTGCCCTGCTGGGCGTCGGCGGCGAGGAAGAAGAACAGCTTGTCGCGCTTGATCGGACCACCGAGCGTGAAACCCAGCTGGCCACGGTCGCCCTCGTACTTGGGCTCGCGGCTGCCGTCCGGGCGCTTGGCGCTGGTCGACATCGAGTCGTTCTGGTAGAAGAGGTTGGCCGATCCGGCCAGGGTATTGGTGCCGGACTTGGTGACGACGTTGACGAACCCCGCCGAGGCACGGCCGAACTCGGCGGGGGCGCCGTCGGCAATCACCACCAGCTCCTGCACCGCGTCGAGATTGAAGGTGAAGGCCGGGCGTTGTCCGCCGCGCTGTTCGCCGAAGAAGGGGTTGTTGAAGTCGGCGCCGTCGACCGAAATGTTGTTCTGGATGCCCTTCTGGCCGTTGATGGTGATCTCGTCGCCGTCGGGCCCCTGGACGATCGCGACACCCGGCGTCAGCAGCGTCAGCTCGAGGAAGTTGCGGCCGTTGTTGGGCAGGCCTTCCACCGCCGCCTGGTCGATCTGCACGGTGTTGGCGACGTTGGCGGTTTCGATCAGCGGCGTGTCGCCGGTGACGACGATCTCCTCGGCCACGGTCGAGCTCGAGAGCGTCACGGCCAGCGACACCACCTCGGCGACGCTGAGCGACAGCCCGTCGCGGACGATGGTGGCGAAGCCGTCGAGCGACACCGTGACGTCGTAGGCGCCGAGCGGCATCAGCGGCGCGCGAAAACGGCCGTTGGCATCGGTGGTACCGACCTTCTCGAATCCGGTGCCGGCGTTGCGGATTGCCACGGTGGCTCCCGGCAACGGCCCGTCGGCCGAACGCACCGTCACCTCGAAGGTACCGGTGGCGCCCTGAGTCTGCGCATACGACCACATCGGCACCAGCGCAGCAACCAAGATCGCAACGACGACTCGCAAGAACCTCATGTCCGCCTCCTCAGCAAGGTCGAAGTGGGAGCCCTCGGCGAATCCGGAGTGGGGCGCGCGAGCCGAGGATCGCGGGTGCCATGGGAATTGGGAGGGATAGTAGCACTGGGGGAAGAGGTATCGGGTATCGGGTATCGGGTATCGGGTATCGGGTATCGGGGATGGGAGAAGAGGTACCGGGTACTGGGAGAAGAGGTACCCGGTACCCGGTACCTTCTTCTTGATTCCCGCCTTATTTTCGCCTATTCTCCCTCTGGATTCGCTGACGCTTCCGCTTCCCGGAGCTCCCATGGGCCTGCCACTTCGTGCTCCCTCCTCACCCACTCTCGCAGCGCTGCATGCGGCTCTCCCGGCAGATCTTCGCCACACCCTCCGGCGTGCCGATCAACTCCACGCCGAGCGTCGCCACCACCTGGCAACCGGGCGCAGCGAGCTCGATCGGCTGCTCGGCGGTGGATTTCCCTACGGAGCCTTGACCGAAATCCGCGGCCACGTCGGCAGTGGACGCTTCGCCACCGTGCTCGCCAGCCTGGCAGCGGCGACCTCGGGTGGTGAGTACGCGGCACTGGTCGACCTCGGCGACGGGCTCGACCCCAAGCTGGCGCGCACCACAGGCGTCGATCTCGAGCGAGTGTTGTGGATCCGCCCACGTCATCTGCGCGAGGCCGCGGCCGCCGCAGAGATTGCGATCACCGGCGGATTCTCGCTGGTCGCCGTCGACTTGGGTCTGCCTCCGGTCGCACGCGGCGGCCGCGTCGACGCCGGCATCTGGATCCGCCTCGCTCGCACCGCCGCCCGCGAGCACTGTGCGCTCCTGGTCGCCACCACCTGGCCCCTCGACAGCCCTGCTGCCGAGCTCGTGCTCACCTACTCGCGCCGCCGCGGCACCTGGTTCGGCCACGGCATGCCCCTGCTGGGAGGGGTCGAAGGAGAAATCCACATCGAACGCGGCCGGACCAGGAACACTGCTCCTGCGCGGCTGGTATGGCGGCTGCCTGGGGCGTGGGCTGAAGAAGGGACCAGGGACCAGGGACCAGGGACCGAAGAAGGTACCAGGTACCAGGTACCGGGTACTCCCCCACCGCTCCGTTCCGATTCTTTTCCCATCCCCGGTCCCGGGTCCCCGGTCCCCGGTCCCTCTTCTCCCTTCCCCGATACCCAATACCCAATACCCAATACCTCTTCTCCTCCCCTCCCCAGTCCCCGGTCCCCGGTCCCCGGTACCTCTTCTCCCATCCCCCCATGAGACTCGCCTGCCTCTCGGTCCCGCTGTTTCCACTCGCCGCTCGGCTGCGTGCCGAGCCCGAGCTCGGCGCCGAGGCCTGTGCCGTCCTCGAAGGACAGGGGCCCCAGGCGCGGATCGTCGCCGCGACTCGCCGCGCCCGCCGAGCCGGCCTGCGCCGCGGCCACACCCTCACCCAGGCTCGCCTGTTGCTTCCGGCACTGGTCACTCGTGCCCGCGATCCCGAGTGCGAGCGTTGCGCCGGCGACGCGCTGATCGAGGTCGCAGAATCGTTTTCGCCTCGCGTCGAAACTTCGGGGCTGGGTTTGGTGCACCTCGAGATCGGCGGCGATCCCCGCTTCGGCACTGAGCGCGAGGTCGCCGAGGCCTTGGCACGAGAGGCCGAGCGTGCCGGCCTGCCGGCGGGGGTCGGGATCGCCGGCACCCGACTCGCTGCCACCATCGCGGCAGGGCTCCGTGGTGGCCCCCACGTCGTCGAACCTGCCCACGAGGTCGACTTTCTCGCCCCCCTGCCCCTCTCCCGCCTCGCCCCGGCCCTCGCCGTGGCGACCAGCCTCGATCGGTGGGGCATCCGCACCATCGGCGAGCTCGCCCGCCTCAGCGCCGCCGAGGTCACCAGCCGCCTCGGCAGCGAAGGGCAACGGCTGCACCAAGCGGCGCGTGGCATCGATCCCACCCCGCTCGCACCCCGGCGCCTGCGCGAGGCCTTCCGCGAAGGCATGAGCCTCGACTGGCCGATTGCAACCATCGAACCGCTGTTGTTCCTGGTCCGGCCGGCCCTCGAACGTCTCGTCGCTCGGCTCGCGCGGTGGGATCTCGGCGTTGCCGTGCTCGGCATCGCCCTCGCGCTCGATCCCGACGGCGCCGCCAACCGCTCGATCCGCCTGCCCGCCCCAACCCGCGATCCCAAAACTCTGCTCACCCTGTTTCGCCTCGAGCTCGAGCGTGAACCACCGGGGGCGCCGGTGGTGGGCTTTGCCCTCAGCGCCGAAACCGACCGCCCGCGCGCCGCTCAACTCGGCCTCTTCGGCCCCGCCGAGCTTTCCCCCGAAAAGCTCGCCACCACCCTTGCCCGCCTCTTTGCCCTGCTCGGCCCCGAACGCCTCGGCACTCCCACCCCGGTCGACGGCCACCTCCCCGAGCACGCCGAGCTCGCCGCCTTCACCCCACCGCCGGCACCCCTGATCCCTCCCCCGCGCGCGGCCAGCCAGGGCCACCTCGCGATCCGGG
Organism: uncultured Thermoanaerobaculia bacterium; assembly: GCA_964599475.1. GTDB lineage: Bacteria > Acidobacteriota > Thermoanaerobaculia > Multivoradales > CAZRFU01 > CAZRFU01. The sequence continues at coordinate 18,792 of CAZRFU010000026.1, read as the reverse complement.
CTATCCGCCCACCGATCGCCGTCGAGGTGCAGATCGACGAGCACGGTCGCCCCCGCCACCTCAAACCCCACCACGCCGATCGCCGCCCCCAGGTCGAAGGTGACGTCCACGTCGCCTCCGGCCCCTGGGCGATCGAAGAAGGCTGGTGGCGCCCCGATCCGGTGCAACGGCGCTACTGGGACATCGAGCTGCGCCGCGGTGGCATCTGGCGCCTCTACGAAGAGCCCATATCGTCCGCTTGGTGGGTCGATGGGATTTACGACTGAAGGAGCCGCATATACTCGATCCGCTATTTCTCCCTCCTGGAGGCGCCATGCGGATCCCGACTCTCTTGTTGCTCTCAACCCTCCTCGTGGTATCGACCGCCCGCGCACAGGTGCCGGTCGCCGTCTACCACGATACGGCGCTCGAGAGCGGTTGGGAGGATTGGTCGTGGGCGACGCACAGCCTCGCCAGCACCACCCAGGTGTTCTCCGGGACGACGTCGATCTCCTTCGAGCCTGACGCCTGGGAAGGCCTGTTCTTCCACTCGAGCACAGTGCGCTCGCCGACGACCCACGACCGGGTGCGCTTCCGTCTCCATGGCGGTGCCGGTGGCGGGCAGCTGCTGACGGCTGGGGCACAACTCGGCGGGTCGAGCCTCGGCTCGGCCAATCTCGCGGCCTATCTCCCCGGCGGCACGCTGCCGGGCAACACCTGGGTCACGGTGACGATCCCCCTCGCCGATCTCGGCGCCCCAGGAACGACGCCGTGGGACGGCTTCATCCTGCAGGCGAACAGCGCCGGCAACCAGAATCCGGTGTGGGTCGACGAGGTCGAGCTGCTGGTCAACGACACCCCCCCTCCGCCGCCCGGGCCGGTGGCGATCTCGATCGACCCGAGCGCCAACCGCCGTCCGATCGATCCGCGCATCTACGGCGTCAACTTCGGCGATCTCGCCCTGCACGAAGATCTGCGCTTCCCGGTGCGGCGCTGGGGCGGCAACTCGACCACCCGCTTCAACTGGCGGGTGAACGTCCACAACACCGCAGCGGACTACTTCTTCCAGAACATCGTCGGCCCCGATCCGGGCACTTTGCCCCATGGCAACAACTTCGACACCTTCCTCGACGAAACCAGGCTCCACGGCGGCGAGGCGATCCTGACCGTGCCGCTGATCGGCTGGACGCCACGCGAGGATGGCCGGATCAAACGCTGGGGCTTTTCGCAGGCGCTCTACGGCCCGCAGGACCTCGACGAGTGTCGCTTCTACCTGCCGAATCCACCGCCGTGGTGCAGCGCCGACTCCGGCAACGGTCGCTGCGCCACCGTCGCCAACCCCAGCCCGACCTTCTGCGACGACGGCTTGATCGTCGACAACGACCCCGCCGACACATCGATACCCGCCGGCCCGGCGTTCGTCGCCGACTGGATGCAGCACCTCGCCGGCCGGGTCGGCACCGCGAGCCAGGGTGGCCTTCGCCTCTACGCCCTCGACAACGAGCCGATGCTCTGGCACGACACCCATCGCGACGTCGCCCCCGTGCCGCTATCCTACGACGAGCTGTGGAACCGGACCGTTTCGATCGCAGCAGCGATCAAAGCAGAGGACCCGGCCGCCGAGGTCCTCGGCCCGGTGTTCTGGGGTTGGTGCGCTTACTTCACCTCCGCCGCGGACGCCGCCACCCAAGTGACCTGTCTCGACGGTCCCGACCGTCAGGCGCACGGCGGTTTGGCCCTGGTGCCCTGGTACCTCGAGCAGGTGTGCGACTACCAGCAACAACACGGCGTGCGGCTGATCGACTACCTCGACCTGCACTACTACCCCCAAGGTGGTGTCTCCGGTCTCGAGACGCCCGGTGAGGACGCGGCCACCTCGGCCAAACGGCTGCGCTCGCTGCGAGAGCTGTGGGACCCGACCTGGGTGGCCGAGTCGTGGATCAACGACACGGTCAACCTCATCCCGCGGATGCGCAACTGGGTCGATCAACACTGCCCCGGAATCGGCCTCGCGATCACCGAGTACCGCTGGGGTGACGACGACGGGCCGAGCGGCGCCTTGGCCCAGGCCGAGGTGCTGGCGATCTTCGGCCGCGAGGGCGTCGACATCGCCAACCGTTGGGTAGCCCCCGAGCCCAACACCCGCACCGTCGAAGCCTTCCGTCTGTTCCTCGACTACGACGGCGCCGGCTCCCGTATCGTCGGCCAGAGTGTTGCTGCCGTGAGCGACGACCTCGAGGATGTCACGAGCTACGCCGTCGATGACGACGGCGTGCTGCTGATCCTGCTGTTCAACCACGACATCGCGGCCCGCGAGGCAACCGTCGAGGTCGCCGGAGGGCTCGACGGCGACGGCCAGCTCTACCGCTTCGACGCCGTCAACCCGCTGGCCGCAATCGGCCCCGTCGCCACCACCGGCACGGGATTCGAGCTCGAGCTGCCGGCGCGCTCGGCCTCCCTCGTCGTCGTTCCACTCGGGCTCTTCGCCGACGGCTTCGAGTCGGGCGACACCAGCAGGTGGTCGGCGGTGGCGCCGTAGAACCAGAAGGGACCAGGGTATTGGGTATCAGGGTTAGGTCGGGAGTCGGCCTGCGGCGCCGACCTTCCCGCGCCACCCCGAGCTACCCCTAACCCCTAACACCCAACACCTAACACCCAACGCGGTTGCGCCCCGCACTCTTGGCCGCGTAGAGGGCCTGGTCCGCGGCGCGCAGCAGGGCTGCCGGGTCCTGCTCGAGGTCGGCTATGGTGGCGGCGACGCCGGCACTGACGGTGACCACCGGGCCCACCGTCGAGCTCGGATGCGGAAGCTCGGCGGCCTCGACCTCGGCCCGGAGCCGCTCGATCGTCACCAGTGCCTGCTGTGCCGAAGCTCCGGGCAGCAACACCACGAACTCCTCCCCGCCCCAACGCGCAACCAGCTCACCGGCGCGCGAAGTCCCGGCGGCGAGGATCTGCGCCACCGTCCGCAGACACTCGTCGCCCTGCTGGTGCCCTCGCGTGTCGTTGTAGAGCTTGAAGCAGTCGACGTCGATGAAGCCGACGGCGAGCGCTTCCTGTCGCCGCGCCGCACGGCGCCACTCTTCGCCAAACCGCTCGTCGAAGCAACGCCGGTTGGCGACCCCGGTCAGCCCATCGACCAGCGTCAGTCGGCGCAGCTCGGCGTTGGCCTCCTCGAGCCGGCGCGCGGCGTCGGCCAGGTCCTGTTGGGAGTTCAGCAGTCGCCGATTGGCGAGCGCCAGCTCGATCGCACCCGCGACCCGGTCGGCCAGCCGCGTCAGGAAGGCGACGATCTCAGCGCGGAAGATTCCGGCATCGTCGGCCTCGTAGTTGATCGCCCCGAGCAGTCGATCACCGGCCCACAGAGGCACGGCAAGCTCGGCCCGGCACTCGTCGAACACGCCGAAGTAGTCGGGGTCGGCACGCACGTCCAGCACCAGTTGTGGCTCCCGCGCGCGAATTGCTCGGCCGACGACCCCGGCGCTCGTGGGCCATCTCGTGCGCAGGATGCTGGTCGGCATTCGTGTCGCAAAGGCGCGATGGACCCATTCCTCACCGTGATCGTCGCACAACACCATCGCCACCATCAGGAAGTCGAAGGTCTCGCGCAGGTAGGCGGCGACGCGTGCGAGTCGGTCCTCGAACTCCGCCGGCAGGGCCACCAGGCGCACCACCTCGGCCTCGATCTCGGCGGCGCGAGCTCGCCACTGCGTCGCGGCGTACAGTCGCGCCATGGCGATGGCGCCGGCGACCTGACCGGCGATCGCTTCGAGCAGCGGCAGGCTGTCGCGAAAGGCGCCGACCCGGCAGCTCTCGACGTTGAGGATGCCCACCACCTCGCCGCGGTGGCGGATCGGCACGCAGATCTCGGCACGGGCCCCAGGCAGCGTATGGACGAAATCGGGAAAGGTGTCGGCGTCGTCGACGACGATGGCGATACCGTCCTGCGCGACCCGCCCGACCACACCGCTCCCGAGCTCACGCGAGTAGCCGACGTAGATGTCGGTCGGCACGGTCGAGTGCAGCGCCTCGCACACGAAGCGATTGGTTTCCCTCTCGACCCTGACCAGCGCCACCAGCTCCCAGCCGTAGAGGCGCACCAACGCGTCGACGATGCGCTGCAGCGTCGCCCGCAGGCCATGCTCCTCGGTGGCGATCCGGGCGATCTCGGCGAGCGCCGCGGAGTCGGCAACCTTCGGTGGTGGGCTCTCAGCGACTGCCACGGCGGTAGCGCTCGAGGTCCTGGCGCATGCGTTCGAGCTGAGGGCCACTCAGCCCGGCTGCTTCGAGCCCGTCGACCAGTTGCTGCTGTAGCGAAGCAGCCGCCTCGAACTGCCCAGTTTCCGCGAGCGCCATCGCCAGGGTCTCGGCCCGCTCGGGAGTCTGTGCGCGGGCCATCGCCCGTTCGGCGAGCTCGAGCGCCCGCCGGCCATCGCGGATCGACGGATCGGGCGCTGCGGCGAGGTGCCGAGCCAGCAGGTCGGCGAGGCGCTCGTCGTCCGGGAACGCGGCGACCGCCGCCAGCAACACTTCCTTGGCTTCGTACTGCTGGCCCGTCAGAACCAGCGCCATCGCAAAGGGCAGGCGGGGCTTCGGATCCTCGGGGGCAAGCTCGACCCAACGCCGGTACAGCGGCGCCGCCTCGGCCAGGCGGCCGCGACTCGCAAGTGCCACCGCAGCGTCGGCGAGCGTCGGCACCGACCGCGGGTCGGCCTCGAGCGCCTTTCGGCTGTGCGCCAGGCTCTCGTCGAACAGCTCACGACGGCGCAGCAGCCGCGCCAAACGGGTGTGAGCTTCGGCAGCCTCTGGGCGCTGCAGCTCGAGATCGAGGGCTTGCAGCAACATTCGCTCCGCCTGCTCGAAGTCGCCGAGCTCGTCGAGCAGGGCCGCCAGCCGCAGATGGGCCTCGACCTGACGCGGAGCCAGGCGCAGGATCTCCTCGTAGCGTGAGCGCGCCGCGTCGCGATTCCCGCGGGCGGTCTCGAGCGCGGCGATCTTGAGCAGGACGTCGACATCCGTCGGCGCGAGTTGGCGGGCCCGCTCGAACCACTCGCCCGCTTGGGTGTAGCGACCCACTCGAGCTGCCGCATTGCCGAGCCGCACCAGTGGGTCGACCATCGCCGGATCGAGCTCGAGCGCCCGGTGGAACCAACCTTCGGCGCCGCTCTCGTCACCCTCCCGCAGTGCAAGAGCCCCACGGGCATAGGCCCACCGAGCACGCCGCGGCAGCGGCTCGCCGCCGCCGACAGCCGTCTCGAGGTCTGCCGCCAGCTGAGCGGCCGGCTGCGTGCCCTGCGCGATCCGCTCGAAAAGGGCGGCATCCGACAATCCCCGGTCGAGCTCGCTCGCCAGCTGATCGAGCCACGTGGCGCTGCGCAGGGCGTCGAGTCGCAGCTGCCACAGGCCATCGAGGACCACCCGCCCTTCGCCGCTGCGAGCCAACAGATCACGGGCGCGATCGAGGCGTCCGAGGCGCCGCTCGGCCTGCGCCAGCGGGTAGAGCACCTCGGTCGCCTGCGGCTGCAGCTCGGCGAGGCGGCCGAGTAGACGCACCGCCTCGGCGTCACGATCTCCCGCGTCGGCCAGATGACGCCCCAAACCCCACAGCGCCCCCGGAGAATCGGGCGCCGACGCCAACGCCCGCCGCCACGCCGCTTCCGCCTCGGCCGGTCTGCCGGTCGCGATCAAGGCCCGAGCCAGGATCTCCTCGGCGATCGGCTGTGCCGGATCGAGCTCGAGGCTGCGCTCGATGGCCAGGATCGCCGCGCCGTGCGCGCGGGCCTCGAGCTGAGCCCGTCCTGCCCGGAGCCACCAGTCCGCCCGTTCGGGCTCGAATCCGAGCGCCGTGCTGTAGGCGCGAGTCGCATCGTTGAAGAGGCCGCCGGCGCACAACACGTCGCCGAGCTCGACGAGGGCGGCCGCCACCTTGGGATCTCCCGCCGCGAAGGCTCGCTCCACGCCCACGACCGCACGAGTGGTTCGTGCCGCCAGGACCGGATCCAAACCGTCGATCGCGGCCGGCTGCGGAGGAGACCACCCACGGCTCTGCGCGGGCAAGGGCGACACACCGGCGACCACGCCGAGGAGCGCGACCGCACCGACAAGACTCACACGACGTGCTGCGCAGCCAAGCATGCTGCCGGTATCATACGGCGAGGGGAGCACCGTCGTGACCCTCGCTTTTCCCGCTGGGCCCGCCCCTGCGGCTCGACAGGACCGACAGCCCGCGATGGACCACCCTACGCTCTCCCCCGCCGACCGGGATCACCTGGCACAGCTCGGAATCGACGCCTCCGACGCGGATCGGCAGATCGAGCTGCTGGTGGCTGCCCCGGCAGCCGCCAAAGTGACTCGTCCGGCGCGGGTGGGCGACGGCATTCGTCAGCTTCACCCCGACGAGCACCTCGAGCTGCTCGAGCACTACGACCGCAGCCAACGCGCCGGTCGCTGGTCGCGGTTCGTGCCCGCCTCGGGAGCGGCGACACGCATGTTTCGGGGCTTGGTCGCCTTCGCCCAGGAGACGCGCCCATCGACTCGGGCCGAGCTCGAGCGGCGGAGCCTGGCCGGCGACGGGGTCGCCGGCGATGTCCTGCGCCTGCTCGGCGCCCTTCCCCGGTTCCCATTCGCGCCCCAGCTCGAGGCTCTGCTCGCGCGACGGGGGGAACGCATCGCCGACCTCCTGGTTGCCGATCGCGTTCGCGATCTCGTCGCAGCCGTCCTCGACGCTCCCCCTCTCGGGCTTGGCCTCTCGGCCCTCCCCAAAGCGCTGGTCCCTTTCCATCGCAGCGCCGGGCTCGGCGAACCGATCACCGCCCTCGAAGAGCACCTGGCCGAGGCCCGGGCCCTCGGCCGCGACGATGCAGGGGTCACTCGGATTCACTTCACCGTTTCGCCCAACCACCGCAGGCTCTTCGAGGAGGCGGCAGCGGCGATCGCCGCTCGGCTGGCGGGTTCACGCGAGCGCTTCGAGCTCACCTTCTCCTCGCAGGATCCCGCCACCGACACCCTCGCGCTCGATCTCGGCGTCGGTGCGCTCGCACGCGATCCGCAAGGGAACCCACTGCTGCGGCCGGGTGGACACGGCGCCCTGATCGGCAACCTCGCGCGGATTGGTGGCGACCTCGTGACGATCAAGAACGTCGACAACGTGTTGCCGCTCGAGCGCCGCGAGCTGGTGATCCGGTGGCGCAAGCTGCTCGGGGGCTACCTGGTGCGGATCGAACGGCAGATCCATGAGTACCTGCGACAGTTGCGTCATGGACCTGCCGATGCGGCGAGCCTGCGGGTGATCGCGCGGTTCCTGCAGGAGGAGCTCTCGATCGAGGCCCCTTCGACCGGCGCGGCGCCGGACGAAGGCGCCACCCTGCTCGCGCTCCTGGACCGCCCGCTGCGGGTGTGCGGCGTGGTCGAGAATCGCGGCGAGCCCGGCGGCGGGCCATTCTGGGTGCAGGATCGCTCCGGTCGGTTGACCCTCCAGATCGTCGAGCGGGCACAGATCGACGACGGCGACCCCGAGGCGGCCAGAGCGCTCGCGGCGTCGACCCACTTCAACCCGGTCGACCTGAGCTGCTCGCTCCACGACGAGACGGGCGCACCCTACGAGCTCACTCGCTTCATCGACGCCGACGCCGCCTTCGTGTCGAGCAAGACCGAATCGGGTCGAGAGCTGCGGGTGCTCGAACGGCCGGGCTTGTGGAACGGCGCCATGGCCGGCTGGAACACCGTCTTCGTCGAGATCCCGGCAGCGACCTTTGCTCCGGTCAAGTCGATCTTCGATCTGCTCCGCGTCGAGCACCAAACCCCATGACCAGCCCTTCCCCCCTCCAGGCGGCGATCCTGGCCCTGGTCCAAGGCATCACCGAGTTCCTGCCGATCTCCTCGAGTGCCCATTTGATCCTGGCCTCCTGGGCGCTCGGGTGGCAGGACCAGGGCCTCGCGTTCGACATCGCCACTCACGTCGGCAGCTGGATTGCCCTGGTGTGGTGCACACGCACCCAGCTGGCCGCCGAGCTCGCGGCGTGGCGCGAAGGCAGGTCGCAGCTGCTGGCGCCGGTGACCATCGGTACGCTTCCGGTCGTCGCGGTAGGTGTCGCGGTAGCCGACTGGGTCGCCACCGGCGCCCGGTCCCCCGTACTGATCGCCACCACGACTATCGCGTTCGGGCTCCTGCTTGCCGTGGCGGATCGCACGGCCCGCCGCCACGACCCAACCCGTGAGCGCCTGGTCGGGCTGCGCGATGCCGCGATCATCGGCCTAGCGCAGGCGATCGCACTGGTGCCTGGTGTCTCGCGCTCGGGTATCACCATCACTGCGGCGCTGCTGCTCGGCTTCTCGCGCGTCGACGCGGCCAAGTTCTCCTTCCTGCTGGCCGTCCCCTTGGGTGCGGCGGTCGGGCTCAAGGACGGGATCGACCTGGTGCGTTCGCCGATGCCGGTCGACTGGGGGGTGCTCGCCTTCGCCACCCTGATCGCCGCCCTTTCGGCCTGGGCCGTGATCCGCCTCTTTTTGACCTGGATCGAGAGCCGAACCCTGACCGTTTTCGTGCTCTACCGCCTCGGGCTCGGAGCCCTGATCGTCGCGATCTGGTTCGCCCGCGGCTGACCTGGTAACCTCGGCCTTCCCGCTTGGGCGGTGAAGGAGATCTCCACCATGTCGACCTGGATCGTCACCGGCGCTGCCGGCTTCATCGGCTCGTCGTTCGTCCGCCACGCCCTGGCTCGGGGCGTCGAGCGGGTGGTCGTGCTCGACCGCTTCACCTACGCCGGCCACCGCGAGAACCTCGACGAGCTCGATGCCAACCCCCACTTCGAGGTGGTCGTCGGCGACATTGCCGACCGCGACGCCGTGCGCTCGCTGATCGACCGCGTCCGTCCAAGCGCGCTGATCAACTTCGCCGCCGAGAGCCACGTCGACCGTTCGATCGACGGCCCGGGGGACTTCGTCCGCACCAACATCGGCGGAGTGTTCGAGCTGCTCGAGGCAACTCGCGCCTACTTGGCGACGGTTCCCGACCGCGCGCCGCACTTCCGCTTCCTCCACGTGTCGACCGACGAGGTCTACGGCAGTCTCGGCCCCGAGGGCCTCTTCACCGAAGACACCCCCTACGCGCCGAACTCTCCGTACTCGGCCACCAAAGCCGCCGCCGACCACCTGGTGCGGGCCTGGCACGAAACCTACGGCATCCCCACCATCATCACCAACTGCTCCAACAACTACGGCCCGCGCCAATTCCCCGAGAAGCTGATCCCGCTGATGATCCTCAATGCCGTCGAGGCCAAACCCCTGCCGATCTACGGCGACGGCGGCAACGTCCGCGACTGGATCCACGTCGACGACCACAACGCCGGCGTGCTGTTGGCGCTCGAGCGAGGTGTCCCCGGCGGCAAGTACAACCTGGGCGGGGAGGCCGAACGCACCAACCTCGAGGTCGTCGGAGCGATCTGCGACGCCCTCGAACGCGAGCGGCCGGCGCGCGACAACGAGGCGATGGTGCGGGCCGCCGTCGACAGCTATCTCGGTCTGCGCCGCTTCGTCGCCGATCGACCGGGCCACGATCGCCGCTACGCCATCGATATCAGCAAGAGTCGCCGCGAGCTCGGCTGGGCCCCGACTCGAACCTTCGAGGAGGGCATAGCCTCCACGGTGTCCTGGTACCTGGCACACCGCGATTGGTGTGAAGCAGTACAGCAGAAGGGCTACCAGCGCGAGCGGCTGGGGCTGTCCGGGGAGAAGGGCTGATGCCGACGTTCACGCGCCTCGCCCTCGCCGACGTGATCCTGGTCCAGCCCGAGGTCTTCGGCGACGAACGGGGATTTTTCCTCGAGACCTGGCACCGCGAGCGCTGGGCCGCCGGTGGGATCGACGTGGACTTCGTCCAGACCAACCACTCGCGCTCGGTGGGGCCGGTGCTGCGTGGGCTGCACGCTCAACGCACCAAACCCCAGGGCAAGCTCGTGCGCTGCGTCGAAGGCGAGATCTTCGACGTCGCGGTCGACATTCGCCCGTCGTCGCCGACCTTCGGGCGCTGGGTCGGGGCCACCCTCAGCGCCTCCAATCGCCATCAGCTGTGGGTGCCGGCAGGATTCGCGCATGGATTCTGCGTCGTCGGCGAGGCCGCCCAGGTCGAATACGCCTGCACTGCCCTCTACGACCGCGACGACGAGATCGGCGTGCGCTGGAACGATCCGGCGATCGGCATCACCTGGCCGATCAGCGACCCGACCCTTTCCGCCAAGGATCGCGACGCACCCACCCTCGCCGAAATCCGGCCGCGTCTGCTCGATCCCTGATGCGGGTCCTGGTCACCGGAGGGGCAGGGTACATCGGCGCCCATGTCGTCCGCGAGTTGGCTGGCCGAGGCCACGAGCCGCTGATCTTCGACGACTTCCGCACTTCGAAGCCCAGCCGGGTGGGCGACTTCGCCTGCGTGCGGGCCGCGCTCGAGGATGTCGACACGGTGCTCGCGGCCTTCTCGGACTTCCGCCCCGGCGCGGTGATCCACATGGCCGGGTCGATCTCCGTCGGCGAGTCGGTGCGGGAGCCGGGCAAGTACTGGCGCAACAATCTCGGAGCGGCGAATTCGCTCCTGCTCGCAGCGGCGCGTTTCCCCGTGCAGGCGTTGGTGTTCTCTTCGACGGCTGCGGTCTACGGCGACGTCGACGCGGTGCCGATCCCGGAGTCGGCGCCGCTCAGGCCAACTTCGCCGTACGGTGAGTCCAAGCTCGCCTTCGAGCGCCAGCTCGACTCGGCAGCCTCGACCCTCGGTCTGACGGCGGTTGCCCTGCGCTACTTCAACGCCGCCGGGGCAGTCCCCGAATGGCAGGTCGGCGAAGACCACGAGCCCGAGGAGCACCTGATTCCCCGGGTGCTGCGGGCGCTGGCGGCAAGGCAACCGATCACCATCTACGGCGACGATTGGCCCACTGCCGACGGCACCTGCGTGCGCGACTACATCCACGTACACGATCTCGCCCGCGCCCACGTGCTCGCGATCGAGGCCCACGCCGAGCTGCCGTCCTTTGCGGCATTCAACGTCGGCACCGGTCACGGCGCGTCCGTGCGCCAGGTGA
>CAZRFU010000026.1:0-7734 GCA_964599475.1 uncultured Thermoanaerobaculia bacterium | reverse complement strand
CGCCGCGGCGGCCACAGCCACCGCTACCGAGCCGGAGATCGTCATCACTCCCAGACGCCCTGGTGACCCACCCCAGCTGGTCGCCGACCCCACGGCGATCCAGGCGCGGCTGGGATGGCGGCCGGAGCGGTCGGACCTGGCGCAGATCCTGGGGGATGCGGCGGCGTGGGAAGGAGTTAGGGGTTAGGGGTTAGGGGGTGGAGCTGGCGATTCGGGCTCGGATTCCGCGACAGAGTCCTTCGGCTGTTCCTGCTCCCTGGTGCCCGGTACCCGGCACCCACACAATCACTCCATCCGCTGATACGTGGCGGTGTAGGCCGGATTCCAGGTCGTTCCGCCGTCGGTGCTGACCTCGGCGGCGACCTCGAACGCGTCCGCCCCGGAACGCCGCAGGGTGTAGCGGCTGTGGAAGCTCTGCTCGCCAAGCACGACTGTCGTGCCCGAGCCGAGGGTGTCGACGACGATCGCGCCGTCCTCTCCAGCGGTGCCCCAGGCGATCCCGGCGTGGGCCGAGGTGTCGTCGTGGATCACCACGGTGTAGCGCTCGCGGAAACGATCCCACGACCAGCTGCGCAGCTCGACCCCGGCCGACGTCGCGGTGACGACCTCGGCCGTCTCTTCGAGCACGCGCCCGTCGAAGCGCTCGACGATGGTGCTCTTGCCCTCGGTTTCGAGCGGTGGTGCCCCCGGGTAGGGAATGCTCGAGTAGCTCACCTGCCAGCGACCCGCCAAGCCAGCGAGACGGTTGAGGGCAGGCTCGATCGGGAGGCGGAACGTCGCGGCATCGATCACCGGGTTGACCTCGATGTCGGCCACTTCGAAGGTCCGCCAGCGGATCGAATACTCCTGCTCCACTCGGAAGGGGAACATCACCCCGGCGACCGGGCGGAAGTCGGCGTAGTACGTGATGCACGGAACCTCGCGACCGAAATCGGCACCGCGGGACTCCCGCTTGACCTCGAGCCAGGTGGTCGGATCGAGGTGCCAGCGCTCCTCCGAGCCATCGGGCAGCACCGCGACGACGACCACCGTGGGAGTGCCGTCGATGTCACCCGCGCCGCCCGCGCGCAGCTCGATGCCGCGCGCGGCTGCGCCGATCAAGGGGTTGTCGAAGAGCGCCTCGGAGTGGATGAAGCGCCGCTCGGGCAGTGGCGGCGCCACCGCCCAGGGGTACCCCATCGAAGCGTTGATCCACCACGCCTTCTCCCCGTCCCAGGCGTAGGTCAGGTCACCACCGAGCGCCTTGAAGTCGAAGCGATACAGCTGCGGCCGAGCGCGAACCAGCGTAAACGGCGCCGCGTCACCGAAAGCCGTGTAGTTGCCGGTGACGCGCACAGCTGTGATGCCGTGGATCGCCTCGATTCCACCCTTGGCGGCGACGTGTTTGGCGACGACTTGGTCGACAGGCAGGTCCGTTGCGGCGACCGCGGCAGCGGCAGGCACGACACTGAGCAACACCAGACCCAAACTTCTCATGGCGAACCCTCCGAGTATTCCTCTGCCTACGACCAAATCGACGAGAGGTTGCGCTCCGCGGACTACAGGGCCTCGGTGTCGGCGAAGCTGGCGAAGGTCCCGGCCGGGTTGACGTAGGTGCGGCTCACGCCGGTTTCGAGATCTTCCACCGTGATGCTGAAATCGACGTTCGACAGCGAGGCGACGAAGACCCAGAACTTGCCGTTGAGACCGCGACCGTCGAGCACCTTGGTGACCACCTCGACGTTCGCCTCGTTGAAGAACCAGAAGTAGCCGGTGGTTTCGCCCGCCAGCGTCCGTGCATGGCCGACACCGGTGTTGCCGTCGAAGTCCTCCCAGGCGGTCGTCACGCGCATGCGGCCGTCGACGAGACACAACACGGTGTCGCTGGGGACACACGGGCCGGCTTTGGAGGAAGGGACCCCGGACCCGGGATCCGGGGCCCGGGATTCGGAAAGAGGAGCTCCGGTATCGAGATCTGGGAAGCCCGCGGACCGATCTCCCGCGGATCCCGGATCCCAGATCCCGGCCTCCCCTCCTTCCGGAAACGCGTCGGTGTCCCCGACACTCGCGAACCGGCCCTCGAGGTTGTGGTAGATCGCCACGGTTTCGGTCTCGCGATCGACCACCGAAACGGTGAACTCGACGTTCGACAGCGCCGCGTAGAACACCCAGAAGGCGTCGTTCAAGGCGCGGCCGTCGAGCACCTTGAGCACCACCTCGACGTTGTCGGGCCCGAAGAACCAAAACCAACCGGTATCGGCGGTCAGGCGTTGTGGAATACCGAGCCCCATCGTGCGGTCGAAGGCCTTCCAGGAAACCCGCACCGCGAACCGGTCGCCGGCCGCGCCCCCGAGGCACTGGACGAACCCGGCATCACAATCGCTCGGCCGCAGCAACAGCCGCTGCACGGCAACATCCGCGCCCTGCTCGGCGACGATCAGCACCTGCCCGGCAGGATCGATCGCTGCCGCCACGCCATCGCGACCGAAGCCGAGGTCGAGACCGGATCCGATCGGCACTCCGTCGATCCCCAGCACGCGGGTGAAGACGCGGGCATTGCCGCCGGTGTCGAGCTGCCACGCCAGGGCAGTCTCGCCGAAGCCGTTGCCGCCGCCGCTCAGCCGCCCCACCGGGCTCGTCCCCACCACCGCCACGGTTTCAGCCGCACCGGAGGGGCCGACACCGGCCTCCCACGCCTGGGCCAGGAGCTCGCCGCTCGCCGCCCACGCCAAGGTCAGCGTGCGCGCTCCACGTGCCACCACCAGCGGTCGCACCGTCGGATCGACGCTCGGGATCGCGATCTGCTCACCGCCGAAGGAGCCCCCGTTGGGGCCGAAGGTGCGCACCCTCAGGGAAGCATCAGCGCCAACCCAGGACACCGTCCAGAACCCGTCTCGCCCCATCGCCACCGCCACGGATCGGCCGGTGCCGGCGTCGACGGCGATCGGCGAGCCCAGCGCGTTGCCGTCGCGGTCGTACAGCCGCGCCAGCACTCCACCATCATCCTCGTGCCACGCGATGGCGGTCAGCCCCTCGGGCCCGCGCGCCAGCGCCGGAGCGCGGCCGGCCGAGACGACTTGGAAGGCGTTGCGGGTCGGGTTGCCCGCCTCGTCGAAGAACCGCGCCTGGATGCCACCACTCGGGCGCTCCCACGCTGCCGCCACACCACCGACCTCGTCGATCCCGGCCACCGGCGCTCCGGCGACGGCACCCCGGTACATCTGCGCCCCCACGCCGACGGGCCGGCCGCGGTCGTCGAAGCGCCGCATCTCGAGCCGATCCCCGCGGCGCCACGCCAACACTCGCAGCCCCGAAGGCGCCACGGCAACCGCCGGATTCGAGGCTCCACCTTCGACCACGTCCACACCACCCACCGCGATCGGCGGCGGATCGAGCAACGCGCCTTCGAGGGCGAACAGGAGGTCCGGAAACGACCCGCCGACCCCACAGGCCGCCAAGGTATCCCAGTCCCGACAGCCGGTGTCGAAACCGTCGGCCGGGTTGCGCCACAGCGCAGGATTGCCGCGAGTCGCCGAGCGACTGCTCCAGAAGTGCTGCCCCTTGGGGTCGAACGGCTGATTGACCTGCAACGACAACCAATAGCGCCCCGGCGGCAGCTCACACACGCCCGGCAGGCGCAGCTCGAGGGAACCGTCATCCTCGCCGGCCGGCACCAGGGCATCGGCACGACACCCTTCGATCGCCCCGGCCGCCGGGCGTCCACCAACATCGGCATGGATCGCGAGGTCCACACTGTCGGCGGTGCGCTCGAGACTCTGATCGCCGATCGTGCGCACCACCTCGACCCGCCAGCCATCGGGCCAATCGACGAGGAAGTCGTCGGCGGCCTCCGCATCGAACTCGTCCAGCTCGACCTCGAAATCCTGGTCGGGAATACCGTCGCCGCTGACCAGGTCGCGCTGGTCCCACAACACCGTCTGTGCCGCTGCGCTCGCCGCAAGCCCGAGACCAAGCGCCACCAGAACTGCGTGCCGCCACCTCACGAAGGTTGCTCCCAGGCCGCCGTCGCGACCTCTTCCGCCGCCACGTAGCGCAGCGCCACGCGGATGCCGTGCTCCTCGCCGACGCGGCTGGCTTCCTCCAGGATCGACCGCACCTGCTCGCTGATCTCATGCACGGTATCGAGCTGCACTCGCGCCGGCATGCCGGCGTACTGCGGGTACTGGCGACCAAGGAAACCGTCGATGACATAGACGAAGTAGTTCGACAACTTCTCGTCGAGCTGATCGTAGTGCTCGGCGCCCGCCGGCCACGGTCGCCATTCGATCATCGTCAGCACCACCTCACCGGCGCCGCGGTCGACGTGGATCAAGTCGACGATGCGTGGATTGATCACCCCACGGATGAGGGACTCCGGCTGCTCTTCCGGTGTTTCGTGCATGACAACAGCTCCAGCCTCCGGCAGCGGCCGGAATGTCCGCGGAGCATATCGCGCCGGCCCGACCGCTGCCGTCGGCGTCTCAGGTTCGCCCCCGCGGTGACGACCCGGTCGCGCCCTGGTGACAGCCGCCGGCGTCGACGCCGCGCCCGCTGCGAAGCGGCCTAGGCTGAGGACCCGGAGGATCCATGCCCCGGCCCAAACTCGAGTTCCGCACCGTCTTCCTCTCGGACATCCATCTCGGCGCACCGGAGTCGAAGGTCGACGAGGTCGACCACTTCCTGCGCCACATCCGCTGCGAGCGCCTCGTGCTCAACGGCGACATCATCGACGGCTGGAGCCTACGTCGTCGCGGCGGCTGGGATCAGCGCTGCACCCGCTTCGTGCGGCGTATCCTCAAGCGGGCCGAGAAGAACCAGTGCGACGTCGTCTACGTCCGCGGCAACCACGACGACATCCTCGCGGGCTTCCTGCCGATCTACTTCGACCGCCTGCGCATCGTCGAAGAGTACGAGCATCGCGGAGTCGGCGGCGAACGGTACCTCGTCGTCCACGGTGACGCCTTCGACGCCGTGACCACCACCGCGCCGTGGCTCGCCCACGTCGGCGACATCGGCTACCAATGGCTGCTGCGGCTCAACCGCCTCTACAACCGCTGGCGCAGCTGGCGCGGGCAGCCCTGGTTTTCGCTGTCGCGGGTGATCAAGGCACGGGTCAAGCAGGCGGTCTCGCACATCAGCCGGTTCGAGGAACACTTGGTGCACCTGGCCGAGCGCCACGGCTACCATGGGGTGATCTGCGGCCACATCCACACGCCCGAGGACCGCGTCGTCGGGGGCGTGCGCTACCTCAACAGCGGCGACTGGGTCGAGTCGATGACCGCACTGGTCGAGGACTTCGACGGCGCGATCTCGATTCTCGAGTACGACACCTTCCTGGAGTTGCTGCAAGCCGCCCAGAGCCGCAGCTGGCAGTCCATGGCGCAACGAGGTGCCGCGTGAGGACCGGGCGTCGACTCGTCCTGGTCACGGACGCTTGGGCGCCGCAGGTCAACGGGGTCGTCCGTACCCTCGAAGCCGTCGCGCGCGAGCTTCCCGCTTTGGGCGTCGATCTCCAGGTCGTCCATCCCGGCCAGTTCCGGACCGTGCCGATGCCCGGCTACCGCGAGATTCCCCTGAGCCTGACCACCGCCCGCACGGTCGCCAGGACCATCGCGCAGCTGGATCCCGACGCCGTCCACCTCTCGACTGAAGGACCGCTGGGCTGGGCGGCCCGCCGGGCCTGCCGGCTTTCGGGCTACGCCTTCACCACTGCGTACCACACCAAGTTTCCCGAGTACGTCAAAGCGCGGATCGGGCTGCCCCTCGCGCTCGGGCATGCGCTTCTCAGGCACCTCCACCGGCCGGCCACGCGCGTGCTGGTTGCGACCCCCACCGTCCGCGCCGAGCTCGAGCGCCGCGGCTACCGCCACCTCGCACACTGGGGTCGCGGCGTCGACCTCGACCTGTTTCGACCCGGCCTGCGGGGAGACGCCGGCGGCCTCGAGCGGCCCATCTTCCTCTCGGTCGGGCGCCTGGCGGTCGAGAAGAACCTCGCCGCCTTCTTGACCCTCGACCTGCCGGGAACCAAGGTCGTCGTCGGCGACGGTCCGGATCGCGCGCGGCTCGAGCGGCTCGCAGCCGGATCCGCCCACTTCCCCGGCACCCTCGGCGGCGAAGCCCTGGCCCGCTGGTACGCCAGCGCCGATGTCTTCGTCTTCCCCAGCCTCACCGACACCTTCGGGCTGGTGCTGCTCGAGGCGCTGGCAAGTGGGGTCCCGGTTGCTGCATTCCCCGTGCCCGGACCCCTCGACGTCGTCGGCGCGGCTCCGGTCGGAGTCCTCGACCACGACCTGGGCGCCGCCGCCCGGCGAGCGCTCGACCTCGACCGCGGCGCCTGCCGGCGCTTCGCTGAAGGCTTCGGCTGGCGCGCGTCGGCACAGCAGCTGGTCGACGCAATGGCGTGGCGGCCGGATCGGCGAGGTGCAGCGAGCACGGTGTCACCCCGCGCGGATGGCCTCGGGTAGCCGGCAACCGACCGGTCGCCGCGCTGACGTGTCGTCGACCGCCCAACGTCACGGCGTCGATCACCGTCCCCGCCGTGACCGCAAGACCGGCCGTCGCCGCCGGCCGGCTGGGGTGGTTCTTTTGCCCCTACGAAGGCGGCATCGCGCTGCGTCGAACGGCACCGGAACCGCCACAACATGCTTGACGTTCGCCGTCGCCACCTCGGCGCCAGGGCGAGAGCGATCGACGCCACCGCGCTGTTTCGCGGTCGAGCTGTTCCGCGGCCGAACCTACCCGCCGGGCACGATCGGCCGCACGGCCGCTTGGCGAGCGCGATGAGCGGCCACTTCCCACGCCTCCCGCTGCGCCTGCGCGCTCTCGATCGTGCGGTGACGGTAGATCCCCGGTGGGTATCGAATCGGCGCGGTGCGGCTGGCGAAATGCCACACCGCGCGGATCGTGTCGGGCAACCGCGGATCACCGACGTCGAGCCAGCTGTTGCCTTCCATCGCTTCGATCGAGCGGAACTTGATGACCGGCATCAGTCCTCCTCCGAAAAGCCGAAACGATCCGCCACTCGCTCCGCGTCGGCTCGATCCTGCAGCCGCACGGTATCTCGCTTCATGCGGTACAACATCCGCGGCGTCACCACCGTGACCTCGAGACCTCCGAAATCGATGCGCATGGTCTCGAGATCCTCGAAGCGGAACGCCTCACCGAGACGCGTCAGGATGTCGACGTGAAAGTCCCCCGACGGCGGAACGTACTGCACCGCCGGGTAATCCCCCAGCAGGTCGTCGGCCGTAAGGTCCACCAAGCTCGGATCGTCGAAAACCGACGCCAGCGCGGAGCGCAGGCGATCGACGTTGTCGGCGGTCGGTTCGATGAACACGTCGAGATCGCGGGTTGCTCGGGCAAGGCCGATCAGATTCAGCGCCACACCACCGAAAATAGCGTACCGAACACCAGCGGCTTCGAGTGAGGCGAGGACCTTCTGGGTGAGGTCGTAGTCCACGGCAACACTCTACCAAGCATGCCTACGAAACATTCCGCCCACGAGTCGCCAGCTCGCTACGCCAGCGCCGCTCCGGCGTACGGGCCACGGAACCACCACAGCATGCTCCCTTCCGGCGTACGGGCCGCGGAAGCGCCCCAGGGTGCGCGTTGCGCGCGCACCGTCTTCACTCAGCCACGTCGTGATCGTGCACCAGCTCCCCCCCGACCGCCCCCCGACCCCCGCCCATTCGGGTGCCCCCCCGACCCCCGCCCATTCGGTTGCCCCCGACCCCCGCCCATTCGGGTGCCAGACGC
>CAZRFU010000025.1:14356-63327 GCA_964599475.1 uncultured Thermoanaerobaculia bacterium | reverse complement strand
CTCGCCTGCGCTTGGTCGTGAGGTCGTGCGCAACGCGCACTGCTTGGCTCCGGAGGGGGCGCTCCCACAGCCCGAACCTCAGAACGCCACGGCAGGAAGTCCTCCGGCGGATCCCAGGTCCTCATCCCTGATCCCTTCTCATCGACCTCCTGCCGGTCAGCGAGCAGGGCGGTGGGTTGGGTGGGAGCTCGCGGATCGGTGGAATGAACCGCCCCATCGCAGCACCGAAACTGCCATATCCGCCCAGCAAGGCGACCCGAGCAAGCGGCGCTGACGGCACCAGCGGCACGGCCATCTGCAGGACCCGCAAGGGATCGTCGCCCTTCACCAGCAGGGAGGGAGGGGGAGACGCTGCCACCACCGCGAAGGCTGGCCAACGATCTGAAGCGACGCGCGTCGCTCTGCTCCGAACCAAAGAATTCTTCTTCCGAGTCCGGGTCTGGGTTCCGCTTGGGTTGCGGCCGCCGCGTTGGGAAACAGCTGTACCAATCCCACAGCTGAGCCTCCTCGACCGGCCGAAAATGCCCCCGTGCCGTCGCAGCAGCAGTGGCCGCGAACAGGTCCGGCCCGGGCTCGAGATTCGAATGTGCCTCGAGCAGCGAGCGCAGCGCCGAGAGCTGCTCGGCGATCAGGAGTGCCATCTCACCGCGCGTTCGCCAACGACCGCCGCAGGGCACCGCGGTCGATCTTGCCGAGGTGGGTGCGCGGTAGGGGCCTCATGACGACGACTCGTCGGGGTTGCTTGTAGGGTGCAAGATGCGCGACGACGTGGGTCCGCAACTCGGCTTCGAGAGCTGCTGGCTCTCCGTCGGCGTCGACGAACGCCACCGGCTTGACCAGGCCGTCCTCGTTCGCGATCCCCACCACGGCCGCCTCACGCACCGCCGGGTGCTGCATCAGGCACGCCTCGACCTCGGCCGGAGCGACCCACCGCCCACCTACCTTGAGCACGTCGTCGTCGCGACCGTGGTAGCAGAGGTACCCATCCTCGTCGAAGGAGACGAGATCGCCACCGACGTACCACTCGCCGCGAAAGGCCGCCATGGTCTTCGGGAGATCCTCGAAGTAGCCGAGGGCTCTCGATCCACCACGGACCCACATCCTGCCAACCTCGCCGGGGCCGAGCCGACGGTCCTCGTCGTCGCGCACCTCGACCTCGAAGCCCTCGACCACTCGTCCGAGAGTGCCCGGCCGCACGTCGTCGATGCGATTGGTGACGAAGACGTGCCACATCTCGGCGGTCCCCAACCCGTCCAACAGCGGGACACCGAACATCTCGAGCCACTGTTGGTGGAGGGGCGGCGGCAAGGCCTCTCCGGCCGAGGTCGCAAAGCGCAGCGACGAGAGATCCTGCTCGGCCGCCTGCGGGTGCACCACCATGTGCCGCACCATCGTCGGCACATTGATCAGAATCGTCGGACGCTGCTCGCGGATCAGCTCGAACAGGCGCTCGGCCGTCGGGTGCTCGGGAAAGAGGATCGCCGAGCCGCCGACGCGGAAGCTGAAGAAGATCGCCGCCCCCAAGGCGTAGCCGAAGGAGAGCTTGGGCACTGCCAACACCCGATCCTCGCCACCCCAGCCCATCGTGCGCACGCCGTAGAGCTCGGTGGTGTTGGCAAACGCGCCGTGCGACAACACCACCGCCTTGGGCACCCCTGTCGTGCCTCCCGAAAACAGCCACAAAGCCGGATCGTCGCGATGCGTGGCGGTGCAGCGCCACTCGGCCGGGACCAGCAAGCGCCGGCCCTCCCACGCGATGGCGCCCGGCCGATCACCGAGCTGCACCCCGATCACCCCGGCAAGCCCTCCGAGGGTAGCGAGGCCGGCCTCGACGGCTTCCACCGCCTCGGGGCCGGTGACCACCACCGGCGGGCGGGCCATCGCCAGGATCGCCGCCAGATGACCGGTTTCGAGGCTCGGGTTGACGATCACCGGCACGGCGCCGAGGGCCAACGCACCGAAGGCTGCTGCGACCAGCTCGGCACCGTCGGCCAGGGCGATCACCACCCGTTCCTCGCGCCGGACACCGAGGCCCTCGAAGGCCCAGCGGAACCGCGCCACCTCGGCAATCAGGTCGCCGTAGGTCCACGCTCGCTGCGGGGTCCAGAGGGCGAGCCGACCTGCAGCACCCTCGCGCAGGCGGTCGCCGAGCAGGTGGTCGGCGAGGTTGATCCGAGACGGCAGTTCGAAGGCCATGAGGTCATCTCGTGAGCGGCAGCGGCAGCGCGCGAGGTACCGCCGCTCGGCGCGGCCGCGCCCCTCACTCCTCCGGCGCGGGGGCCACCGTCGCGGGCGCGCTGCCGACCGCAACCGTGTCGTCGCCTTGCACTCCGGGAGCCGTGCCTGGCTCGTCGTCCTCACTGACGGTCACGAGCACGGCCGTGATGTTGTCGAGCCCACCCTTCGAGTTGGCGTGCTCGACCAGGTTGCGACAGATCGACTCGAGCGGCTGCGCCCGGGCGACGTGACCGCGGATCTCCTCGTCGGTCAACATCGTCGTCAAACCGTCGGAGCACAGCAGAAACAGGTCCCCCGGCACCACCTCGACCTCACGCACGTCGACCACCACTTCGCTCTCACCGCCGAGAGCGCGCGTGACGACGTTCTTCAGCGGATGCGACCGCGCCTGCTCCTCGCTCAGGTAGCCCGCGACGACTTGTTCGTTGACCCAGGTGTGATCCTGGGTCAGGAGCTCGAGCTGCCCGCCGCGCACGCGATAGGCACGACTGTCGCCGACGTGCGCAATGGCGGCAATTCGCCCCTTGACCAGCAGGGAGACGACGGTGGTTCCCATCCCGAGCAAGGTGCTGTCCTGCTTGATCGCTCGAAGAACGTTGTCATGCGCCATGCGCACGCCCGTCTTGAGCCGGTTCGAGTGGCGCTGCAGGCGTGAGTCGTAGACGAACGGCCACGTCGTGTCGTGGTCCGCCGTCTGCTCGACGAAGCTCTGGATTGCGCGCACAGCGAGCCGCGAAGCGACCTCGCCATGATTGTGGCCGCCCATTCCGTCCGCCACGACGAAGAAGCCGTGCTCGAGATCGAGCCCGAAACAATCTTCGTTGTGGGTTCGGGCGAGCCCAGTATCCGAAAGACCCGCCGCGGTGACGACCAACATATGGGCAGCGATCCTATCGTCCAAAGAGGCTCGACAGACGCGAGCGACCTTTGCGTTCGTTGAGGAGCTCTTCGAGCGCTGAGTTTATCTCGGGATCGTCTCCACCCCACTGCAAAGCGAGACGATAGTGGCTTTCGGCCTTCTCCGACAGGCCGGAGACCTGGAAAATCTTACCGGCGGCCTTGTGATAGGCCACCTTCATCGGATCGAGCTCGCAGGCCTTGGAGATCGCCGCCTGGGCCTGGGTGCGCCACTTCGGATCCTGACTACACGCGAGCGCCAGCGAATGCCAAGCCTTGGCGTTGGTCGGGTCGGCCTTGGTGGCGCGATCGAAATTATCCGCAGCCTCGCGGTGGTTGCCTTCCTTGTAAGCCTTGACGCCACGCTGCATGTAGACCCGCGCCAGCTCGCGCTCGCCGCCCCCGGCCGTCGCAGCATTGGCATGGGCTTGAGCAAGCTCGGCATCGTGTCGCCGCCGCCGCTCCGCCGAGCCCAGGACGTTCGCCGCCTCGGTGATGCGCTGGAACTCGACCTCGGCCCGCGCCTTCTCCTCGCCGTGGAAACGGTCGGGATGGCGCGAGCGCACGAGCTCGTGAAAACGCTGCCGAATCTGCTGTTCGGTCGCGTTGCGGGCGACACCCAAAACGGCGTAGTAGTCCTCGGCCACGTCAGGAACCTCAGGCGGATTTTACTCGATAGATTCGAACTGCGGTTTGGCGCACCGCGTCGGGAACGTTGCGATCGCGGACCAGGTTGCGCAGGTCCTTGACCGACAGCTGCGGAACCAGGCGCACCGAGATCCCGGTCGGGGTCTTGGGGTTGATCGCAAGGGCGTGCATCACGGGGTACTTGCGGATCCACTCGCGGCGCCTGGCAATCTCCTCCAAAATCTCCTCGCACACGACCCGGCTCTTGGCCAGCTGCTCGACCTCGGAGTCGTTCAAGTTGTTGGCTCGAACGACTTCCAAGGCGACCATGGTGTTCGAATCGCGAACCAACAGGTTGCGCAGGCTGCGCGGGGCCCCGCGCGCCAACTTGAGGCGGGCCGGAATCGGCAACATCCGGATCTGTCCCTCCGACAGCCCCGTCACCTCGTCCTGCTCGCCCTCGCTGGGCAGGGCCTTGACCTTTTGGATCTCGACCTTGACCTCGGGGTCGAGATAGCCGGGCAGATCGGCCTGCGCCGCCTGCGTCGCCTTGGCCAGGCCCAGAAGGAGGTGCTCACGGTATTCGCCAATGCGGCGCCGAGCACTCAGGCTGAGTTGGAGATTGCCCTCGAGAGCATCGAGGATCTCCGGTGATTCCACGATCAGGTCCTGGCGCAGCAGCACCAGCTCCTGCAGATCGGGCCCCAGACGCGGCGCCATCTCCCGCACCAGGAGGGGATCGAGATCACGCCGCCGCAGGATCACCTCGACCACACTCGAGTCACGGGACTGCAGAGCGAAATGCCGCAGGGTCTGAGCATCCAGGACCCGCGCCAACACCTCGCGGACGACCCCGGGATCCATCAGCGCGAGACCGGTGGCGGCGCGGTCGGCGACCTCGATGTCGTCGCCCTCGGCCAGGCGGACCTGCAGCGGCAGCAACTCCTCGGGTGGTAGTGGCACCAGGCCACTCGCGGCCAGCAGCTGCAAGTCGCGACGCTCGCCCGACAGGATCTGTTCGACCAGCGTCACGGCGATGGCGACTCCACGACTTCGGCCGTCAACGCACTCACCGTCGCGAGGTCGATCTTCAAGTCGCGCAGAACCCGCCCGGGTCGGGCATCGACGGCGAGCGGCTTGCCGTTGACCTCGATTCGTGCGGCCAGTGGATTGCCGAGGGTCAGGATGACCTCCGACTCGGCCTCGAGCTCGAGGCTTTCCCCAGCGACGTAGTTCTCGCTGATGCGCTGGACTCCATCGACCTTGACCTCGACCCAGCAGCGCTCGATCAACTCGAGGGTGACGACGATCGGGGCGGCCGGCGGCGGCTCCGGGGTAGCAACGTCCGGCTCTCCCACAACGGAGGGCGGCAACATCGGGGCCGGGGCCAGCACCGGAGCCAGACTGACCGGCGGGGTCACCAGCTCGTTACGCCCCTTCTGCCGGGCCAGGAAGGAAAAGAGCCCAACCAGCACCAGCAGCGCCGCGATCGCCGCGATCAGCAGGATCACCGAGCTCCACGGCGACGCGGCGACCTTGGTGGCGATCGGCTCTTCGGCGTGATCCTCGACCGCCGCCTTGCCGAGAGCGCTCATGTAGAAGGTCACCACCTCGTCGGCATCGAGACCGACGAAGCGTGCGTACTCCCGCAGGAATCCACGCGCAAACACCGGTGCCGGCAGGATGTCGAAACGATCCTCCTCCAGCGCCTGCAGGTAGCGCATGGAGATCCGCGTCTCGTCGGCGATCTCACGCAGCGAGACGTCGCGATGCTCACGTTGGGAACGCAGCCACGTGCCAAAGCTCTGGTGAGGATTGGCGGACCGCTCGAGCCGCTCCACCACCGACGCCTCGGGCGTCGAGCCGGTTGGCTGGGGGGTCGTACGTCTGATTCTCGGACTGCGCTTCGACACCACTCTTTGACGAGGTGGGGGCGACCACCTGGTACTTCCTCGATCAGCCAAGCATAGCAGCTGCCTCCGTGGGGCACATTGGAACAACCCGCCGACCGCAACCTCGTGGGCTCGTGCCGCGGGAGCGGGTGGCTCGAGGGTGATGCGCTCGGGGCAGCAGCGGGCGGTGAAGGCGGGCTCTTCGCTCCTTCCGTGGGCTCCTTCATGCCCGCCCCCCTCGCCGTCCGCAAGCGAGTGGCCGAAGGAGAGACCCGACAGAGGCCCGGCGGGAACGTAACTCGCCGCACTCACGACGGAGAGGTTCTTGCCCTTGGGGTCGGCTGTCAAGCTTTCCTCCCGATCGGCGTGGTCGAAGGTGTACTCGACCAGCAGACCATCGGGGTAGGTGATCGAGGTACGGTTGCCGTGGGCTCCCCTCACGCCCTCCCACCCGCGCTGTCGCCTTCGGGGTGGGCGTCGTAGCCGAAGACCAGACCGCCGACTCTCGTGGTGCGGCCGAACTGGTCGTATTCGTAGTCGATGGTGGCGCCGTGGCGAGTGATGCCGATGAGGCGCCTACAGGGTTAGAGCGGTGGCGGGTGTGGCAGCCGGGGTATCGGCTGTACGCTCGGCGGTGTCGCTCGGCAAGAGTCTGGTGGAGTCTCCCGACCAGGCCGCGGTCAGTGCGGCGTTGGTGGCGGCGAGCGCCGTGTCGCCGGCGGCTGGAAGAGTGGCGGGCCGGAGCGGTAAAGCGCCGCGACGCTACTCGGCGTCGCAGCTTCCCATCTCGTAATTCCAAGCTCCGCCGCGGTGCAGGCCATATGCGCCGGCCCCGCGGCCAGCCGTCAGTCGCCACGCACACCTATGTGGATGGAACGCCCCGCCGCATCTAGTTCAACTTCAATGAAGTAGACGGCATTGAAGTCAACCGCTGAACTCCCCGAGGTGTTGTCGAGGACTATCCAAGATAGGAGGGGGCCGTTCTCCGCGGAAGGCGGGCCGAGCAGATCGAGGAGGTGCTCCCGGGACCGGCCCATGAGAAGCTGGTCTGAGTTCGCCAGGAGGGACTTGACCCGCACGTACCGCTGTCCGGCAGGAAGAGCCTTCCACTCGCAGGAGACGAAGGGATGATCGGGCCAACTCGCCACCAGCTGCCGCCGTTGGCGGGCGTGCACTGGCGGAAGGGTAGCCAGAAGGGACGCTGTATGCCGCACCGCTGTCTGAACGAGCCGCCGCAGCGGCCTTCGTTGTCGGTTCTGCAGAGGAGCTGGCTTTTCGGCGCCTTGCCGATCCCGCACCGTGCCGCTTGGTCGTCGAGTAGCGTTACGTCCACATCGTCGGCGGGTGACCCGTCAGGCCTCGCGAACAGAAGCTCGTACCTGACCGCGATACTCACTTCGCCGATGTCTCCACAGCCGCTTACGATGGCGATGGCGAGGACAAGAGCGACGCGCAGGAGAATACGTGGGGGTTTCATGGGTCGGCTGCTCGATAGCGCGCGACTGTTGAGTGCCTAGGCGGACTGCGCGAACCCAGGCCGTCCGGACCAAGAGGGCTGTCGGGCCTACTAGCCACGGCCGAGGTTTGGTTAGGGGTCTTCCCCAGCACAAGATTCATCGACCACTCGAATGAATTCATCGGCCCACAGTTGTAGAGGATTGTCACCACTCAGGTCTCCCGGCACGCCCGCAAAGCCGAAATGGTTCAAGGCGGAACCGCTAGCCACCCAAAGGTCGTAGAGATTCCCGTGGATGACCATGAGGGACTCCGGCGACGGGCTGAGCCGCAGACGATTCAGTTCCTCCACGTGCCCAGCCACTTTGGATGAATTGCACTCGATGGATGCTAGGGGAACGCCAGATTCGGCCGTCGAGACGCGCACCCGCCAGGTATCGGCACGTTCCCGCGTGACGGTAACCTGTTTGAAGACGCCACTGCCGTCGAGGAGGCGCAAAGTGATGCTGAGGCCTGCCCTCTCCTGAGCCAATGGGTCGTCGAAGCCTAAGGATTCGAACGTAGGAACCCACTCACTTTGTCGCTCCGATGTCGAAGGTACGAGGTTCTGGCGGAGGACCGCAGTCGTCACACGGTGGGCCCAATCTGCCCCCCCCGGGAAAGCTGCTCGAGATTGCAGCGGTCGGGATTCCCGGCAACTGCAGGGCCACCGCCCTATTTGTCACACAGCCCCCTCTCGTAGTCCCAGGAGCCGCGCCCATCGAGGCAGCGATCGATCTGCAGCTCTCGCCAAGCTACACCGACCAGCAGAGAGCCCACGAGCACGACTGCTGCGAGAAACCACGTGCGTCGAGGCAAGAGAAGTACTCCAGAGATGGTCCGCGCGGTTACTACGGCCGTCTCGGGCCAGTAGCCAGTCGTGCACGACGGTGTGCAGTAGCCGAGATCGACTGAACGAGACCTTCGAAATCGAATATGTACGACAGCTCGTCCTCTTCGGCGCTGATGAAGTCAGCGGGGTTCTCGGCGGTCGTGGTTTCGAATCTGAGACCTAGGCGGTAGGTCTCGGCGCTCTGGAAGTAAGCGGTCTTGACCAGTTCGTCGCCTGCCCGATTCCAGCCAATGAACACTAGCGGCTCGACACAGGGAATGGTGAGCTTGTTGTCCAGGAACTGTACCGCGTAGTAGATCTCCTCAGGAACCAACGCCTCAGGAGCAATGGGCTCGGCGGGATACGGGACGTTCACGGCGCCTCCTGAGGGACGACCGCGCTAGCACCGCCAGACAGCTGTCGGTGCCGCGTCAAGGACTCTGGAGCCTCACCAACGCTAGGACCTGCTGCGCGTAGTCTCGAAGCATCGGATCGAGCTGCGGCAAGAGTCTCTCGAGGTAGCGGGACTCATGTGAGGCTAGGACCTCAATGGCCGCTCGGCGGCTGGCCTGCGAGGATTCGCGGTCCAAGAGGAGAAGCCCCAGGTGCTCAGTGGTGCCGTCAGGAAGCGCCTCGGAGCGGCCAAGAGCGCGGACAGCTAAGACTTGCTCGGCCGGGGGGCCCGTCAGCGCGGAGAAAGCCAAGGCTCGCAGAGGCGTTGACATGGGTACGCACGCGAACTGCGCTAGCAACAGGACTTCGCGCCTTGACAGACCCGCGCCGAGCGGGGTGGCTGCTCCCGCGTTGTCGTCCCGAAGGACCCTGCAAGCGATCTTTTCGATGAGGGCGGTAGCTTCGCCTGACAACTCGTCACCAAGGCTGGAGCCGAGAGCACGCACAAGGGCCAAGCGGGCACTGCGCGGCCCGAGCCTGAAGGCATCGGCAACCAGGAGAGTCTCAGCGAGGAGAACCGCTCTTGGCCGAACAGCAGAGGGAGCAGCCGCGATCCGGCGCACGAGCTCAGCTTCCATACCTTGGTCGGCACCGCCCCACCCCAACAACCTCCGGACCTCAAGAGCCCGGCTGGCACTTTCGGACCCACTGCGGACCGCTCCAAGAACCAAAGCTGCCGCTACTCTCGGGTCCGAAGCCGGTTCCTCCGCGGGAGCAGGCAGCCCGCGCGGTTGACTCAGCCCGACCAGAGCGGCGCAGGCGAAGCGGACATCCTGGTCGGTTTCGTTGGAGCATGCCCTCTGATAAAGAGAGGGATCTCCCGCTACAGGGAGCCCAGTCAACAGAGCAGCGTATGCGTTCAGCCGGACGTCTGGGTTGCTCGACGCGTCCAGTTGGTCCAGCACGTCTTCGGTAGTAGTGCCGGCGGAGATCACGACTCGCGCTCCCAACGGAGGCGTAGCTGCGGCGAGGAGAGTCGCTATTACGGTTCCGACTCGGAGACATCGGCACCCGTTCACGGCGTGGCTCCCGCTCGAGCCCGAGCAAGACAGACCAGCTGGGTGCGCGAGGCGAAACACTCGAGCTCTGCCCGAGAGGAACCTCTGTAGGGTTCCTGCTGGACACGCCGGATGTGATCGCGCTCGTGCGCACAAATGCAGTAGTCGACGTGATCGTCTCCCTGCGGTACGAACCAGGGCTTGACGCCCTGGTCAACATCAATCCCGCCGCGTGCCCCGCGTAGCTCGCCTTCAGTGGGGGCCTGGCCCTGTACGCAGTAGCGGTCCACGTTGCGAGAGACCCTTTCGATGGCTCTACGGATCGCATCGTTGTCGGGCGGCGCGCACGGAGGCCGCGGGTCCGGAAACCGGTCGTCGCACCACTCGCCACCATCAGGCTTCGGGAGGCGCCCATCTGGATCGACTAGCAATGTCGGCCGGGATGCTGCGTACACGTAAGGAAGTAGCGCTCGCTGCATGCGTACGGGTTCAACCGCTTGATAGCGACCGGACGCACTTTCGAGCCACCGAAGTACGTTCTGTCTAAGGGGAGCGCCAAGGCTCGCGTCGAGCCAGGCTGAGTCAGCCCACTGCCCTGGGAACCGCAACCACACCCCGTTCTCGCTCGCCCCACCCGCCGTGGCCGCGAGCCAGTCGGTGCCAAACGGCTCAAACCCACCGCTCCACTGGAGCGCTCCGGTGTCGTCGCAAGCTGCGATCGGGGAGCCCAGGTGATCGGTGGTCAGGTAGAGCAGGTCGAGCGCGCCGGCATCACCTCGCGCGATCGCCACAGGCCGACCGGCGAGGTAGAGCACCCGCTCGGCGCTCGATCCCAGCAACGTCTCGATGATGCCGAGGGCATGAAGCAAGCCGGCCGAGTCGTAGACCGGCTCCACCACGCGAAACGCGCTCGAGCACGGCGAGGCGGGGGACGGAGGCGTGGGCACGCCGTCAGACCAGCACTCCGTCGTCTCGCGCTCCAAGCCATCGCGGAAGATCGCCGAGAGCTCGAAGCCTTCGACTCGCCGCAAGAACCCCCTCCCGTCGTAGAGCATCGACGACCCGGCGTCGCCGGCAACGCGCCCGAGGCCGGCGAGGCGCCTTTCCTCGTCGACGAGGAAGTCGACGACGTTGGCACCGGCATCGACCTGGGTGACGTGCCCGGCAGTCGTGTACTGGTAGTCCCGACCACCAACGCCGCCGGCGAGGTTGACGGTCTCGAGCAGGGCTGTCCGACCCGAGGAGCCGTTCGGGGTGTAGTCGTAGGTGTCGACGACGCTGTTCCTGTCCTCGGTGATGCGGTTGCCGATGCGGTCGTAGGTCCACTCGAGCGGTCCAGGCCACGGACCGGCAGCATCGGTCAGGAAGTACTGGTGAGGCTGGTAGGCGTAGCTTCGATCGGGTGAGCCGACCAGGTCGTCGATCCCCGTCGGGTTGCCCACGTCGTCGGTTTCGTACTCCCAATCGAGCAGCGCCGAGCCACCGCCGGTGGGCTCGAGGGTGATCCGCTCGGGGAAGTAGCGACCGGTCCGGCTCTTGGCGATCAAAGCCTTGGTCGCACCACAACTTGCAGATTCGCCTCACCGTTGACGTAGCGGTCCGGTCCGAGTGCGGGTCGGAAGCGGGTGGAGGCCAACCGAGCTCGAGCGATTTCGTCCAGCCAGTCGAAGCCTGAACCGCGCGCCGTTTCCACGTTCGAGACGGAACCGTCGGCGGTCACCGAGACAACCATCACGATTACTATGTTCCTCTCGAGATTCTGCGGGAGGCGATCTCGCACGGTGTCGACATCTATCGTCGGAGCTGCTATTGCCCGAGGGTACTGCAGGCTCAAATCACCGCGGCCGACGTCCCACTCCTCGAGCAGAAGTCTGGCGAGTCGACGGCAATCGGTGCAGTCCGGCCAATCGCTGGCTGCAACCTCTTGCACGAACTGCTGGGCTTTGGGGTCGTGGCGCAAGTTGGCCTCGAGCAGCTCCGACCATCTGGTGGCGTCTGTCGTCCCGCTGCACGCGTGGGCAGCCTGGCCCGCCAGAGATAGCGCAGCTGTAACTAGAAGGAGGAGATACATTCGAGTTCCCTCTTGTGGGCAGGTTCCTCGTCGAACCTGAACGTCAAGCCGTCGTTCCACCGCTGATTTCGCACTCGGGTGTCCGTGAAATGGAACCACTCGTGCACGAGGGCGCAGAAGCGCGTACATGGTTCCTTGAGATCCGGCGGAAGCCACGGATTGAAATCGCCGGGGATCCCTGGTCGGGGGCGACAGGGTCCTAGGCCAGGCTTCTGTGCAGGCGAGAGCGGCAAGCACTCCGTGACTACGGCGCCTCCGGGCGGGCCTCCGACGCTTCCTGGTATGCCGGAGTCAAAAGCGGTCAGAATCTCACGAAGCCGATCGCCCCTCCGGCGAACCTGTTCTTTGTCGCAACACGACGGCTGAGGCCGCTGTCCCCATGGGCCAGACTGAGAATGCGGGGGCACGTCCGCCGACAACCCCAGGGGGTCGATCTGCGCGATCGGGTTCGCTCCGACGTAGGCAAAGAGGTTGAAGCCAGCCTGGAGCCCGGCGGGATCCGAAGCGGTGTATCGCCCAGCCAGCTTCTGGTACCAGCGATACACGTTGTGAGCGAGCTCGACACCCGTCGAGGTACGTGCATGACTCGGGTCCTCCCACTGACCCGGAAACCGCAGCCACACCCCGTTCTCGCTTGCTCCTCCCGACGTGCCCGCGAGCCAGTCGGTGCCAAAGGGCTCAAAGCCTCCACTCCACTGGAGCGCTCCCGTGTCGTCGCAGGCGGCGATTGGCGTGCCGAGGTGATCGGTGGTGAGGTAGAGCAGGTCGAGCGCGCCGACGTCGCCCCTCGCGATTGCCACAGGACGACCAGCGAGGTAGAGCACGCGCTCCGTACTCGATCCAAGCAACGTCTCGGTGATTCCGAGGGCGTGGAGCAAGCCGGACGAGTCGTAGACCGGCTCGACGATGCGAAACGCGCTCGAGCAGGGCGAGGCGGGGGACGGAGGCGTGGGCACGCCGTCAGACCAGCACTCCGTCGTCTCGCGCTCCAAGCCATCGCGGAAGATCGCCGAGAGCTCGAAGCCTTCGACTCGCCGCAAGAACCCCCTCCCGTCGTAGAGCATCGACGACCCGGCGTCGCCGGCAACGCGCTCGAGGCCGGCGAGGCGCCCTTCCTCGTCGACCAGGAAGTCGACGACGTTGGCACCGGCATCGACCTGGGTGACGTGCCCGGCGGTCGTGTACTGGTAGTCCCGGCCACCGACGCCGCCGGCGAGGTTGACGGTCTCGAGCAGGGCTGTCCGACCCGATGAGCCGTTCAGGGTGTAGTCGTAGGTATCGACGACGCTGTTGCGATCTTCGGAGAGGCGATTGCCGATGCGGTCGTAGGTCCACCCGAGAGGGCCCGGCCAGGGCCCGGATGCTCCGGTCAAGAAGTACCGGTGGTCCTGATAGGTGTAGGTGCGATCGGGTGAGCCGACCAGGTCGTCGATCTGCGTGGGGTTCCCCACGGCATCCGTCGTGTACTCCCAATCGAGCAGCGCACTCCCCCCGGCCGTGGGCTCAAGGGTGATGCGTTCGGGGAAGTAGCGGCCGGTGAAGGCGCGCACTTCGCGCCTTGCGTTGCCGAAAGTGAGGCCCGACAGAGGCCCGGCGGGGAGGTAACTCGCCGCACTCACGACTGAGAGGTTCTCGCCACTGGGGTCGGCTGTCAAGCTTTGCTCTCGATCGGCGTGGTCGAAGGTGTACTCGACCAGCAGACCATCGGGGTAGGTGATCGAGGTGCGGTTGCCATTGTCGTCGTAGCCGAAGACGAGACCGCCGTCTCTTGTGGTGCGGCCAAACTCGTCGTATTCGTAGTCGATCGTGGCGCCGTGGCGGGTGATGCCGATCAGGCGCCCGATCTCGTTGTCCATCGCGCTCGAGCCGTAGCTGAAGGTGACCCCGAGCCCCGGAGCTCCCGAGTAGGCGATTGCGGTGACCCTGCCGGCAGCGTCGAGGGTGCGGGTGGCGTCGATGCCGCGGCCGTCGCGGGTGAGGGTGAGCTCGCCACCGTCGCCGTAGAGATGGCGGGTCACGCCTGAGACTGGCGAGTCCTCGACCATCAGCAGGTCGCGGTCGGAGTAGCGGTAGGTGGTGACGTTGCCTTCACCGTCTTCGACCGATGTCAGGTGATCCTGCCGGTCATAGGCGTAGTGGGTCTCTACATCACCACCGCCGGTGCCGCCCCAGGGTTGGATAACGGACGAAAGCCGGTCGAGAGCGTCGTAGGCGTATTCGGTGTAGTCGTTGGGGAAGGATCCCACAGGGTGGTTGGCATCCCAGGTCTTCCACAGCCGGCCCTCGCAGTCGTAGTCGTAGGAGGTGACGACGTCACCCATGCCGAAGGGCGCAGGGTTGTGGACCACGGCGTTGAGCTGGCAGCCGTTGGCGTAGCTCCACTCGGTTGCGGAGGTCACGGTAGTGCGGCCGACCAGGTTTGCATGCTCTTCTCGGGTGCGGTGGCCCATGTCGTCGTAGGTCCACGTCGTGCGCTCGAGGTTGGCGCCGCCGGCCGTAGCGCGGCGAGAGCGTTCGATCAGTCGGCCGACGTGGTCGTAGACGTGGAAGATGGCGTTGCCTTCTGGCAGTTCGATCAGCTCGAGGTCGCCGATGGTGTCGTAGGTGCAGGTGGTGGCGAGATCACCGGCGTTGGGGCCGGAGCCGTACGTGAAGGCGCCCGAGCGCTCGATCACTCGGGTAACGCGGTCGAGTTGGTCGTAATTGGGTTTCGGTGGTGTGGCCGTTGGCGTCGGTGGCGCCGATGCGGCGGTTGTAGGCGTCGTAGGTGTAGGTGGTGGTCGCGCCGCCGGCAGCCGGATCGGGCACGGTGCGGGTGGCGATCAGCTGGTCGTTGGCGGTGAGTGTGAAGGTGGTGGCGTCGGCTGAGGAGCCCAGCCGTGGTGGATCGATTGAGGTCGGCAGGCCCGAGCTCGAGCCGGTGTAGTCGCGGAAGGTCGAGAGCCCGAACTCCTCGAGCACCAGGGTGTCGGCATCCTCGATCCGGCAACCGGCCTCGAGCGTCTCGAGCAGGTAGGGACCGGTGCCCGAAGAGTCGTAGATCATGGTGGTCGAGCGGCCATCGGCAGCAGTGCAGCCGACCTCGGCTGCAGGCCTCGAGACGAAGATTGGCAGGCCGGGGTAGGTGGGGTGGTAGTCCCACTCGGTGGTGCGCTCGAGGGCGTCGCCGTCGGCTTCGGTCTTGGTAAGGGGCATCCCGGTGTCGGCGTCGTAGGTCCAGCTGGTGGTGGCCCCGTCGGGGCCCAACATCGAGGTCGGCCGCAGGAGGTTGTTGGCGTCGGTGTAGGTGTAGCTGACTTCGTTGGGCGCGCTGCACTGGGGACAATCGCCCGATCGAGCGAGGACCCGAGGCTTGCCGCCGACCTCATCCCAGGTCCAGACGGTGTCGCTGCCCAGGGGGTCGGTCACGGTGGTTTCACCGGTCACGGACCGATCAAAGCTGTAGCGGTCGGTGGCAGCGGTCGCATTCTTGTCGGCGTCACCAGTCCACACGTCGATCAGAAAGCCCGTGGTGTTGTCATAGTCCCAGGCGGCTTCTATGCGTGTCAACGGGGAGCTGCCACTGCCGACTAGGGTCTGCCGCGTCATGAAGGGGAACTTTGGTTCTCCGTAGGCGAACGCCCACGCCGTGTCGTCGGGGCGATCGATCCGGACCAGGTCGTGCCCACTCCAGGTGTAGCTCCAAGTCCTGGTGGTGGTCATGTCGGTGCCGACCTCGGTCATGGTCGCAAGCTTGCCCGAGGCGTGGTAGGTCAGCTCGACCACGCGGTCGTCGGCGAAGTCGACGGAGGTCAACTGGTCGCTACCGTTGTACGTCCCGCTCGGGCCGTCACCGAAGCGGTCGATCGAGGAGACCCACTTTCCATCGGCGTCGAAGCTGTGGACCGTGCCGTCGAGCTCGGTGATGGTCCAGCCGCCGGTGATCTTCTCGAAGAGGCGACGATCGTCTGTAGGCCGTCGGGCTCGGAGTCGGTCAGCTCGCGGAAGGTGCCAGCGGGCGTGATCAGCCACACGTGCCCGGGATCGGGATCCTCGACGATGCGCATGGCGAAGGCGTGCGACCAGCCGCGACCGAGAGGCGCTCTCCAGGCAACAGTTCCCGGGAAACTTTCGTGGGATCCAGCGCCCCCGGCCTGGTAGGCAAGGTCGACGCCCGGGGGCGAAGCTCGCTCTGGGCGGATCGCAGCGCCGGTGGGCACGTCATTCGACCCCAGCAAAGGAGTTGGCCCGAGGCCACCTACCGGGGGGCTCGACGAGCCAGGTCCGACGCAACACGCTTGCCCCCCGCTGCCACCATTGTCCTGGCACCCTGAAACCGGCGGGGTGGCAAGAATGCAGCCAAGCTCCCACTGTACCCAGGCCGAGGCGC
The DNA here is from genome assembly GCA_964599475.1 of uncultured Thermoanaerobaculia bacterium. Taxonomy (GTDB): domain Bacteria; phylum Acidobacteriota; class Thermoanaerobaculia; order Multivoradales; family CAZRFU01; genus CAZRFU01. The sequence continues at coordinate 47,456 of CAZRFU010000025.1, read as the reverse complement.
TCACGACCTTCTTGCACGAGTTGATCAACGGGCAGCCCTCGAGGACAACGGTATACGCATTAGCGTCGCTACAGGAGAAGCTTCGCGTGTAGGTCACGGTCGCGGTGTCGTCCCGGAACGTGGGCACCGTGGCCAGGGGACACACGATCTCAAGGTTGCCACCCCTGAACACCTCCGTAATTGCGTAGCTTTGGTTGCCAATCCACGCTGGATCGTTCTGGTGGTTGCCTGGGAAGACCACCTGGGCTTCGATAGTCAAGGTGCTACCCACCAAGCCCACAGATAGCCCCGCGAGTTCCGGGGTTTCGCAGTAGGTGTCGGGCGTGGTGACGAAGCAGTTGGGAGCGGGCAGGGTCGTTACGTTGCCAGTCTCGACGATGGTACCGCCTCCATTCCCAAGTTCGAAGCATCCCGGAGGCGGTGCCCCAACAGCGAACGAGAGCTGCGGCCAGGCCAGAACCAGCGCGAGCGCTGCCAAGCAATCGCGCCGATGCCTGCGCTTGGGGACGGCTGTCTCAGAAGAACGCCCACTTCGAGTTTTCATTGGCGACTCCCCCTGGCCGATGGCAATGTCGCCTCAGCATACGGCATGCCGGGCGGTGCGTCTATCCCCCTGGAGGGTGAGGCAAGAATTGACAGGAGCGGGGCTCGAGGCAGCCGGCGCCTGGTGCGATGCAGGGATCTCGCCGGAGTCGGTGCTTGATGGGCCGGCACTGCGGCGGCCTGAGATATAACCTCGGCACGTCAACGATGGAGACGGTACGTGTCGAGGCTCGGCAACCTGTTGCGGCAATTGGAGAAGAAGGACCCGGACCTGGCCGCGGACCTGCGCCGCGAGGTCGAGGCGTTGGCCGGGCGGCGCGCCTTTGGGCTCAACTTCGAACGGCACACCCCCGAAACCGTCGAGCTTCCCGGTCGTCCGGTGCGCAAGGGCGACAAGGTGCGATTTCTGCCGGAACGAGGCCAACCCGCCGACTCGGTCGACCGCCGCTTGTGGCGGGTGGTGGGCTTCACGGCGAGCGACAACGGCCGGATTGCGGAGCTGGTACGGCGCGAGGATCCGGACGCCAAGCCCGAGATCTCCAGCCGCCTGGTCGCCGACCTCGTGGTGGTCGCCGAGTTCCGCGACCCGATCTATCCAGGCTTGGTCTCGACCGGGCGGGTCGAACGACGCGCTCACGATTGCCTACCAGGATGCCCAGGGCCGCTGGCGGCGCATGTGCCCCGACTTCGTGTTCTTCCACGGCAGCGGCAGCGACATCCGGGTCTCGATCGTCGATCCCCATGGCCACCATCTCGGAGATGCCCTGCCTAAGCTTCGCGGCTTGGCCACGTTCGCGCAGTCCTATGGCGGAGCCTTTCACCGGATCGAGTCGATCGCCAAGATGGACGACGGCACTCTGCGGGTGCTGGACCTCACCGAAACGGCGGTCCGCGCTGCCGTAGCCGACGCCGACGACGCCAAAGGGCTCTACCCGGGTTCGCTGCGAGCACCTACCGACCTGCGGCGAAGACCTGAGTTGCGCTCGCGCTCACCCGGCCTGCTCTTCCCCTTCCTCGCCTACCCAGCTCCGCTTGCGCCCGAGCCGTCGGGTCAAGGCCTGCGAAGCCGCCTGCGGCGAGCAGCCCGGAGGGCTTGGCCTTGACGCGGCGGATCGGGCGCAAGATCCTTCACAGGCGAGGAAGGGGACCGGAAGCCCCGACTATCCTCAATCGTCCCCTGCCTCGATCCCCCACTTGCGGATCTTGGCCTTGAGGGTGTTGCGCGCGATGCCGAGCACCCGCGCACACTCGCGGATGCGGCCACCACTGGTGGCGAGCGCGGCCTTCACCAACTCGCGATCGTAGTCGTCGATCAGCTCCTGGTAGCGATTGGGGTCGATCACCGGGACCGACGTCGCCGTGGGGGCGGTGCCGTTGGTCTCGCGCCGCGGTGGCGGCAGGGTCTTGGGATCGACCCCGAGCCAGGAGAAGTCGTCCGGCCGCAGCCGTTCGCCGGCCGTCAGCACGAGCGCGCGATGGATGGTCGCCTCGAGCTCGCGGACGTTGCCGCTCCAGCGGTAGGCGAGGAACAGGTCGAGCACGCCGGGCTCGATCTCCTTCGGTTCCTGGCCGAGGTCACGCGAGATCTTGGTGACGAAGTGCTCGACCAGGTAGGGGATGTCTTCCTTGCGCTCGCGCAGTGGCGGCAGCACGATCGGAATGATGTTCAGGCGGTAGTAGAGATCCTCGCGGAACTCGTCCTTGGCGATCGCCTCCTCGAGGTTGAGGTTGGTGGCGGTGACGATGCGGGTGTCGACCTTCTGGGTGCGGGTGCCGCCGACACGCTCGAACTCCTTGTCCTCGACCACGCGCAGCAACTTCGACTGCACCGACATCGACACCTTGCCGATCTCGTCGAGGAAGATGGTGCCCTTGTGGGCAAGCTCGAAGCGCCCCGGCTTGAGCGCCATGGCGCCGGTGAACGCTCCTTTCTCGTGACCGAAGAGCTCACTTTCGACCAGGGTTTCGGGCAGGGCCGCGCAGTTGAACTGCACGAAGGGCATCTCTCGCCGTGGCGAGAGGTAGTGCAGGGTGCGCGCCACCAAACCCTTGCCGGTGCCACTTTCGCCCCGCACCAACACCGTCGACGGGCTCTGCGCCACGCGCTCGAGGGTCGCCTTGAGCTCCTGGATCGCGCGGCTCCTGCCGATCAGGTTGGTCAGCGAGCGCGTCGACAACACCTCGCGCTTGAGCGACTCGTTTTCGGCCCGCAGGCGTTCGCGCGCCGCCTCGAGGTCGCCGTAGAGTCGGGCGTTGTGGATCGCCACCGCGGCCTGGTCGGCGAAGGCCAGCAGGAACTCGAGATCGTTTTCGGTGAACAGCCGTTGGGAGCGGTGGTCGAGGTAGATCGCCCCCGCCGGCTGGTCGCGGATCACCAGGGGCACACACAGGATCGACACGATGTGTGAGGCGACGATGGACTCCGCGCCGGAGAAGCGCGAATCGGTGAAGGCGTCGACCGACAGGACCGGCTGGCCGGTTTCGATCACCCGTCGGACCACCGTCTCCGACAGGCGCCGACTCTCCTCCTCCGGGCCCTTGCCGAGGTTGCGCACCGCAGAGACCTCGATCTCGCCGGTCAGGGGCCGGAACAGGACGATCATCCCGCGTTCGGCCCGCAGACGCTCCAGCACCAGATCCATGGTGCGTTCGAGCACGTCGTCGAGATCGAGGGTGGTGTTGATGATGCGCGCCACTTCCCACAGGCCCGGTGGCCCGCGACGCCCACCCTGGACACGAGCGCGTTCGCGGATGCCGTCGATCACCCCGCGGGTGCGCTCGTATTCGGTGGCGGCACCCAGCCGATCGAAGGCCACCAGGGCGCGGTCGAGGCGCTCGACTGCGATCTGTGGGCTGCTGGTGCGCACCCCCCACTCGTAGAGCACGACGCCGTATTCGAAAGGAGTTTCGAGCTGCTCGAGCACCCCGAGAGCCTCGGCGAAGAGCTCCTCCCCACGGGCGGCATCGTGTCGGCGCATGGCGAGGCGAGCGGCACTGGCCGTCGCCTTGGCGTGCTCGAAGCGATTGGCCCAGGCCCGCGATGCGACCAATGCCGCGTCGACGTGGGTAGCCGCCTCCTCCAGCAGATCTCGACGCAGCGCCAGGTCGGCCAGCGAGTTGCGGATCCGCGCCACGCGCTCGAGATACCCCGCGCTGTCGGTCAGCTCGAGCGCTCGTTGCAGGTGCGCAGCCGCCGGCGCCCATCGTTCGCGAGCCTTCTCGATCAACCCGAGGTGATAGTGCGCCAGCGCCAGCAACCCCCGATCGCCCAGGCGTTCGGCATCGGCGAGAGCTTCCTGCCCGAGAGCCTCGGCATCGACCCAATCGCCACGCTTGCGCGCAAGCGCGGCCAGGTGTGCGCGAGCGGTGACCACCGCCGGTGTGACCTCACCCTCCGGCCGGGCCAGGCGCTGAAAGTGACGACGGGCCGCCGCCCAGTCTCCCAACATCTCCTCGATCGCGGCACGCGCGAGCGCCGCTTCGGTTTCCGCCGCACGGATGTCGAGCCGCCGCCTCAACTCGAAACTCTGCAGCAGCGGCTCGCGCGCCGCCCGCCACTCGCCGACCCCGCACTCGAGCAGCGCGAGATGGTGCAGGGCCAGGAGCTCGCCGGCGGCATCTCCTCCCTGCTCGCACTGACGCGCGACGCTGGTCAGAACCCCACGGGCGCCGGCCACCTCTCGCTGGCCGGCGAGGGCACGGGCTACCTGGATGCGAATCCGCGTCGCAAAGCGATTGGGTCCGGACTCCGCCACCGCTCTTTCGGCCCGCTGCAACAGGCGCGAGGCCCGCCGCCACTCGCGGCGGATCAGGAAGATCTCGGCCAGGGTGGAAACCAGCCCGATGCGTGGTTCGACCAGCCCCCGGGCTGTGGCCCGCTTGAGCGCCTCGCGGGCGACTCGAAACGCCTCGGTGGGCGATCTCGGAGCCAGCGCCTCGGCTTCGAGACGGGCGAGCTCCGCCTCGATCTCGGGAGCTTCGAGAGTGTTCAGGGTCTCGCGTGCGGCCACCAAGGCGTCCTCGGCGCGGCCGAGCTCGCCGAGGCGGCCGGTGAGATCGGCGACTCGCGCCAACAGCCGCGCTCGTTCGATCCGGTCCTCCGCGCGCCGCCGTTTGGCCCCATCGCCCGCTGCCACCAGCGCCTCGAGCTGGCGCAACGCCCGCCGCAGCGCCCCCGCCCGTTCGTGGGCCAATGCCTGCTCGAGTCGGATCGCCGGCACCAGCTCGTGCCGCCCGAGCTCGGCGGCAACCTCGGCGGCTCGGGCACACAGGTCGGCAGCGACACCGAAGCGACCCTGTTCGCTCGCCTGGGCCGCCGCTCGGCGCAACATCGGCAAGGCCCGTTCATGCTCACCGGCCCGCCCATAGTGCTCGGCCGCCGCCCGCACCAGGTCGGCTTCCCCGGCCTCGACGCGCTGGCTCAACACGTCGCCGAACCGGCGATGGAGCTCGCGGCGGCGCTCACCCGGCACCCGCTCCAGGATCAAGGGCGCCAGGTGTGTCTGCGACACCACGTAGGCATCGCCGTCGACATCCGACGCCCGCGCCACCAGACCCCGGTCGACCAGGCGAAACAAGGCGTCCCACACATCCTGCGCCGGAATCTCCTCGAGCACCTCGCACAGGGTCTTCCACCGCGCCGGCTCGCCGATCAGCGCCGCCGCCTCGAGCACCCGACGCTCGGCCCCCGGCAACGCCTCGACCGCCTCGAGCTCGATCGCCTCGAAACCCTCCGGCCGTTGCGGCAGGCGCGCCAGCGCCGACAACGAGGGCTTCCACTCGCCGTGGCGAAACACCATGATCCGCTCGTCGACCAGGTGTCGCAGCAACAGCTCGATGCGCCCGGGCAGGCCGGCCGCGTGGGTCGCGACCCAGTCGTAGAGGACCGCGGGGAGCTCCTCGGTGCCGAAGCTCGCGTCGACCAGCTGGCGGGTCGACGCCGCGTCGAGTGGCGCCAGCTGGATCACGTGTTTGGCCGCCTCTTCGCGCCCCTCACCCAGGCTGCGGCAGGCCGCGACCACCAACACCGGTGCCTTCGCGAGGCGCCGCTGCAACGCCAACAACCAGTCGAGCAACGCCGTGTCGCCGGCCTGCAGCTCGTCGAGCAGCAGGGCGAGCGTGCCCTGCGATTCGGCCAGCCGCGTCAGCCTCTCGGCGACCACAGCGGGCTCGTGGAGGCCGGGCTCGAGCTCGAGGCCGAGGTGGCCCAAAGCCGAACGCAGCGGTCGCAACAGATCGCTGCGCACCGCGAGCGCTCGCCCGTAGCCGACCCGCGCCCCCCGCATCGCGGCCTTGAGCCGCAGCTCCCGCAACAGCCGCGACTTGCCGATGCCGTCGCCGCCCTCGACGAAGACCACCCGCCCGGCGCCGGCGGCAGCAGCGGCGAGGTGCTCGAGCAGCGCCGCAACCGTCTCTTCCCGCGCCACCAGGCGGGCCGCCAGGATCGACCCCGAGCCGAGCGCCAGCGCCCCGGTGTCGAGGCTGCGACCGGCAGCGTTGGCAAGCTCGGTCAGCAGCTGCCCGGCCGACGGGAATCGCCGCTCGGGATCGCGCTGCAGCAGCCGTCGCACGATGGCGGCGAGTGCCACCGGCATGTCGGCGCGATAGGCGAGCGGATCGGGCGCCGTCCCCTGGAGGTGGTACCGAATCGCCGCCATGTCGTCGCCAGCCGACGGCAGAACCCCGGTGGTCAGCTGAAACAGGGTCATGCCGAGCGAGTAGAGATCCGCGCGGTGGTCGAAGCGATCCTGCAGCAGGATCTCGGGTGCCGCGTAGGCAAGGGTGCCGCGAATACGTCGGTCGAGCTGGCCGCGAATCGCCTGAGCCAAGCCGAAGTCGAGGATCTTCAGGCGGAGCTGACCGTCCTCCTTCCACAACCCGAGATTGCGCGGCTTGACGTCGAGATGCACGATCCCATGGCGGTGGATGTGGGCGAGGCCGGCGGCCGCCTGAATCGCGAGATCGTAGACCACCTGCCAGTCGCTGCGGCGCAGGCTCTCGAAGGGATCGAGCCCCTCGAGCAGCTCCATCACCAGGTAGGGGAAGTTCCCTGGCAACACGGCGTAGTCGTAGACCTCGATGACGTTGCCGTGGCGCACCTCCGAGAGCAGCCGCACCTCGTGCTGGAAGCGCGCGAGATCTTCCTCGTCGACCGGAGCCAGCGCGACCTTGAGGGCCAGAGGCCGATCGGATCGGCGTCGCGCCCGGATGCGGTGGATCACCGCACGTGAGGTCCGCGCGATCTCCCCTTCGAACAGCAGGTCCCCGAGCTGTGCCTCGAGTGATCCGAGGTCGGGCGCACCCGACCGCATCCTCAAGCTCGAGCCCCCGTCCGGGCTCATCCCTCCACCAACTCCCACTCGGGCACGGCCAGGCCCAGGCGCTGGCGAATCACGTCTTTGAGCCCGTCGAGACCGGCGCCGGTTTCAGCCGACAACCACACCTCGTCGCGACCCGCCCGCGGCTCGACTCCGGGCAGCCGGTCGATCTTGTTCATCACCCGCAGGATCCTGGTGGGGTCGACCCCGAGCTCCTGCAGCACCCCTTCGGCGACCTCGATCTGCTCTTCGAAGCGCGGATTCGAGCGGTCGATCACGTGCAGGACCAGATCGGCCTCGACCACCTCTTCGAGCGTCGACCGAAACGACGCCACCAGGTGATGAGGGAGCTTGCGAATGAAACCCACGGTGTCGGAAAACACCACCTGGGTCCCGGTCCCGACGCTACCCCGACGCAGCTTGGCGTCGAGGGTGGCGAACAGGCGGTCCTGGGCAAGCGCCCCGGCTTTGGTCAGGCGGTTGAACAGCGTCGACTTGCCGACGTTGGTGTACCCCGCCAGAGCGACCTGCGGCACCGCCCGCCGACCCTGGCGCTGCACTTCGCGGGTGCGAGCTATGGTCTTGATCTCGCGCTGGAGCTGCGCGATCCGCCGACGCAGGATCCGACGGTCGGCCTCGAGCTGGCTTTCACCCTCACCACCGCGGATACCCTGGCGGCCCCCCTGGCGCGACAGATGCGACCAACGGCGAGTCAGCCGCGGCAGCAGGTACTGCAGCTGTGCCAGCTCGACCTGCTTCTTGGCCTCGTTGGTGCGCGCGCGTTGGCGGAAGATCTCGAGGATCAACGCCGCGCGATCGAGCACCGCGATTTTGGTCACCTTCTCGAGATTGCGAATCTGCGCCGGCGACAGCTCCTCGTCGACCACCATCAACTCGGCGCCGAGATCGACCGCAGCGTTGCTGATCTCCTCGGCCTTGCCGGCACCGATGAAGGTCGCGGGATCCGGGTGGGCGCGGCGTTGCACGTACCGATCGAGCACCTCGGCACCGGCACTGCGGGCCAGCTCCTCGAGCTCGTCGAGATGTTCTTCGACCAGCCACGAAGGCTGGGTCGTGCGCAGACCCACCACGACGGCGCGGCGGTCTTTGACGGACGGAATGATGGGATCAGACTGCACCCTGCTCTCCTCGGGCTGCCTATTGTACGCTTGCTGCGTCGGGCCGCTCAGCAAGCGCTCCGAAAGTCCCACTCCTCCCCGGCAATGGATCAAGCCATGACCCAGCAATCGACTCCACCACCCGAAGCTCCCGGCAGCACCCACGTTCCGATGTCGGTCCAGGCGCGTCTGGCCGTCGGCATCGGCGTGATCCTGGCTCTCGTCGCCCTGTTCTGGCCCCGCGCCGAGGGCGATCGCGACGTGCCGCGAACCTTCGCGCTCGACGATCACGGCAATCGCGTGCAGCTCAGCTCGATCATGCCCAGGGTCACCCTGGTGCACTACTGGGCCACGTGGTGCGCCCCCTGCATCACCGAGATTCCGAGCCTGCGCGACTTCGAGCGCGAGCTCGCCAACCGCGACGACTTCAAGGTGTTGTACATCGCCGTTGCCGACGATCCGGTCAAAGCCAAGTCGTTCGTGCACGACACCATCGGCCCCCTGCTCCACGACTCCGGCTGGGAGTCGGCGCACAAGTGGGGCACTCGCGCACTGCCGGAGACCTGGCTGGTGGTCGACGGCCGCATCCATCACCGCTGGGAAGGAGCCCAGGTGTGGAGTGAGCCCGACGTGCGCAAGCGCGTCCTCGACGCGCTTGCGGGGCCGGCAGCATGAGCCGCACCACTACTCGCGGATCCGGGCTCCTCCCCTCCGGCTCCCGGATCCCGGCTCCCGGATCCCGGGTCCCCATCTTCAGCGCCGTTCTCGTCTCGCTCGCCACCGCTCTCTCGGTATCCGCCACCGCCCAGCTCACGCCAACCGAGCAAGGGCTGGTCCACCACATCGACCAGCGTGTGCCCGCTGCCACCGCGTTGTTGCGGGAGCTGGTCGAGATCAACAGCGGCACCCATCACCACGATGGCGTCCGCCGGGTTGCCGAACGGCTGGTCCCCGAGCTCGAGGCCCTCGGCTTCGGCGTCCTGCTGACCTCGGGCGAGACTTTCGACCGTGCCGGCCACCTGGTCGCCAAACGCCCCGGCAAGGCCGACCGCGTCGCGCACGTCCTGTTGATCGGCCATCTCGACACGGTGTTCGAGCCGAGCAGCGGTTTCGACGGTTGGGAGGATCTCGGCGACGGGCGGGTGCGCGCCCCGGGGATCACCGACATGAAGGGGGGCTTGGTCGTGATGCTCGAGGCGCTGCGGGCGCTGCAGCACGCCGGAGCCCTCGACGAGCTCGAGCTCTCGGTCGTGCTGACCGGCGACGAGGAGGCTCCAGGTCGACCGATGGACTGTTCTCGCTACGAGCTGATCGAGGCGGCCAAGGCCGCGGACTTTGCCATCGGCTTCGAGGACGGCGACGGTCGCGCCGAAACCGCCGTCGTCGGGCGCCGGGGTTCGAGCCGCTGGCGTCTCGTGGTCGAGGCCGAAACGGCTCACTCCTCGCAGATCCACCAATCGGAGGTTGGAGCGGGAGCCGCCTACGAGCTCGCGCGCATCCTCGACGCCTTCCGTCGCGAGCTCGCCGACGAGGAGTTGCTCACCTTGAGCCCAGGCCTCGTCGGAGCCGGCAGCGCGGTCCAGATCGACGCCCAGGCAACCGAGCTCGGCGTCCGCGGCAAGGACAACATCATCCCATCGGGGGCGATCGCCACCGGGGACCTGCGCGCCGCCAGCCCCGATCAACTCCGTCACGTCAAGGAGACCATGAGTGCCATCGTCGCGGGCAACCTCCCCGGCACTCGTGCCCAGCTCAGCTTCGACGACGGGTATCCGCCAATGGCGGCCGGCCCCGGCAACCTCGCTCTCCTCGCGCTGCTCGACCAGGCCAGCCGTGATCTCGGCCACGGCCCGGTCGCCGCCGTCGACCCGCGCAACGCCGGCGCCGCGGACGTCTCCTTGACTGCCATCCACGTCCGCGGCGCGATCGACGGATTGGGTCTGATGGGAACCGGCGGCCACACTCGAGAGGAAACCGCCACCATGAGCACCCTGCCGAGCCAAGCCGCTCGTGCAGCCGTGCTGCTGCTGCGCCTCGCCCGTGGAGGTGCGGAGGAGGTCCGCGATGCATCGTCACAGCGCTGAGGGGCGGGAGAGGCCCGAGGCGGGGCACCGGGTACCGGGTACCGGGTACTTGGGAGAGGGGATTCTCGCGGGCGGGTTGCTCCTGCTCGGGCTGGCTCTGAGCGGCGCAGCGGCTCGCGCCGAGTTGCCGGCGCTCAACGTGTCCAACGGCGACTGGCCCCCGTACTTCCTCGAGAAGGGCGGATTCGCCCGCGACCTGCTCGACACCTGTCTGCCCGAGGCGGGCTACACCGTACGCTACCGGCCGGTGTCGATCGAACAGTCCTACGAGGGCCTGCGCAACGGCATCGTCGACCTGCACATCTTCTCCCGCCGCGCCGATCGCGAGTCCTTCCTCTCCTACGGGTCCGAGGTGTTCTTCTCCGACAACTACCAACCCGTGGCCCTCGCCGGCAAGGGCGCCCGGATCAAGTCCAAGGCCGACCTCGACGGCCTGCGCCTCGGCCACCTCGAGGGCTTGCGCTACACCGACGACTTCCTGGAGTACATCCGCACCCGGCGCGAAGCGGGCACCCTCGTCGTGGCGCAGAGCAACGAAGAGCTGCTCGACCTGCTGCTGTCCGACAAGATCGACGTCTTCGTCAACCTGACCTCGACCGCCGGTTACCTCGCCAAGAGCCGAGGGGTCTCGAGCCGGGTCGAGATCGCCCCGTACGTCATCAAAGGCAGTGAGTACTACCTCACCGTGGCCAAGGCCTCCCGCCGGGTCACCAACGCCGCCGACCTGCTCGCCAAAGTCGACGCCTGCGTCAAGGGGATGAAGACCGACGGGCGGTATCGGGAGTTGGAGAAGAAGTACGGGTTGGAGTAGGGGACAGGGACCAGGGACCCGGGACCAGGGACCCGGGACCAGGGACCCGGGACCAGGGACCCGGGATCAGGGATCGGGGATCGGGGATCGTCCGAAGTACCCGGTACCTGGTACCCGATACCTGGGACCCGATACCCGGTACCCATACCCCAGCGAATCGACCGGGAACCAGACTCATGCCACGAATCACTCGCGTCTACACCCGCACCGGCGACAGGGGCGATACCGGCCTCGGTGGTGGACAACGTCGCCCCAAACACGATCTGAGGATCGAGACCTACGGCACCGTCGACGAGCTGTCGTCCGCCATTGGGCTGGCGCTGTGCTCGGAGCTCGAGCCCCGCATCGAAAAGGCCCTGCGCCGCGTGCAGAACGAGCTCTTCCACCTCGGCTCCGACCTCTGCGTGCTCGAGGAGGACAAAGCACGATTCCCGGTGCCGACCGTGCGCGCCGAGCACATCGACGCCCTCGAGCACCTGATGGACGAGCTCTCGGCCGAGATCCCACCTCTCGCCAACTTCGTCCTGCCGGGAGGTTGTGAGGCCGCGGCCCGACTGCACCTCGCCCGCACCATCTGCCGCCGCGCCGAACGCCACCTCTCGGCCCTGGCCGAACGCGAGGCCGTGGGGGAGCACACCCTGCCCTACCTCAACCGCCTCTCCGACGCTCTCTTCGTGATGGCCCGTTGCGAGAACGTGCGCCGCGGCATCGACGAGCCGGTCTGGGACAGTCGGGCGTAGTGGGGTTCGGGGAAGATCAGATCCCCAACGCCAACCTCATTGCCGCATCCAGGTTCGCCTGCTCAGCCGGCCCGAGCGCGCCGGTCCTTTCGAGAAAGTCGGTGCGGTAGACCTTCTGAAGGTCGTAGACGTTCGCAACCGATGGCCTGCCAAGTCCCGTCGATGCCGCAGCGAGACGCAGATTTCCCGGAAGCCCGTCGAGATGCAGCCGGCTGGTCAGGGGGACCACCAGGAACGTCCGCGTCCGCGGATCTCGGACCAGGTCGGACTGGACCACAATGGCTGGTCGCCGCTTGTCGAGCCGAACCCACCACACCTCGCCCCGGCGAGGCAGCAGGTCACCACTCATCGCCGCCGTACTCGCGAGCCGCGCTCGCCCGCTGGTACTCCCGCCAAGCGTCGTCTTCCTCACCCACGTCCCACCCGTGCAGCTCGAAGTAGCGAGCCGCCTGCAACCGGACCCGCTCCTGTTCGAGCAAGGCTGCGAGCAGGCCGGAGCGCGTGGTGCCGCGCCGCTCCGCCTCCTCGTCCGCAAACGCGATCAGAGCTTCGGGAAGGGACACGCCCACTTTCACGACCTGATGGTACCACGAAGGGTATACCTTGGTATTCCCGCTGTTCTCGCCACGATGGACCGGTTCCCTGGGGCGCACGCGTAGCGTCGGCGGGATCGCTTCATCGGCACCAGCTGCTACCATCCCGCCAAACTCAGCACGACGAGGCCCGGCTATGCAACGCCCGAGATCGGCGCAGTGGACGACCCTATTCGGCGTGAGCGTGCTGCTCTCGCTCACGACCACCACAGTGGCATCAGCAGCGGCATCCGGCGCAGTCGGCGTGGTCGTCTCGAGGTCGAATCCCGAATCCCAGGACCCACCTACCGCCCTTCTCGACGGCGACCTCCTGCTGTCCTGGGAAACCCTCCCTGACCCGGCCATCGACGTGCCAACGCGGCGAGGCGACATCGCCGACGCAGCCGACTGGCTGTGGTTGGTCAGAGAGGAAATCCCCCGCGGCGGCCTTCGGCTTCACGGGCTACGGCACGGGCAGCCGCTCGCGGTCGAGGTACACATCGGCGAGTTGGCAATCGAGGTGATCCCACGGATGGACGCACCGACCCTCGAGCGCTACCTCTCGTGGGCAGCGAGGATCGGCGCTCGAGGCCCGAGGACGACGGCGGCAGCCCTCCCACGAGGGGTGCTCGATGCCGCGCTCGCCGAGTGGCAGGCCCTCGCAACGGAGGCTTCAGCGGCCGGCAACTGGGCCCTGGCGTGGTGGTTGTGGCAGGAAACTGCCGAAGCACGCAGCCGCGCCCGCGAGTGGGACGCGGCGCTTGCTGCCCAAGAGGCGGCGTTGCAGGCCATCGACCAAGGGGCGATCTCGGGCGCGAAGGGTACCCTCCTGCGGACTGAAGCCCTGCTGGGGCGGGCTCTTATCTTGGCGCGCCAAGGGGTCGCTCCGGCAGCGATAGCAGCGTTCGACCAAGCTCAAACGGCAGCCGAAGAGAGCCTGGGAGAAAGCCTCACCCTGGTCCGGGTGCTGCAGGAGCTGGGCCAGTTCCACGCCGCCCGCGGCCAGCTCCCCGAGGCTCTGCCGATCCTCGAGCACTCCCTAGCCGTGGCCCAAGCGCTGGCTCCCGACAGTGTGCCGGTGGGGGTTTCGCAGCGAATGCTCGCCGCCCTGCAGTCGCGCAAGGGCGAGCTCGAAGCCGCCGAAGCCTCTGCCGATCGCGCGGTCGCCATCCACGAGCGATCGGCGCCGAACAGCCTCACCCTCGCCGACAGCCTCGGATCTCGGGGAACGATCGCGGCCCAGCGCGGCCAACTCGCCACCGCAACCGCGCTGATGGAGCGCGCCGCGACGATCCAGGAACGGCTGGCACCGGGCAGCTTGACGCTGGCCCGGACTCTGAACAACCTGGGCATCCAGGCCTGGATCCGCGGGGACCTTGCGACGGCCGAGGCCTACTACACGCGCTCGCTGGCCCTGAAGGAAGCCGCCTCCCCCGACGACCCGTCACTTGCGAGCTCACTCAACAACCTCGGCGTCGTGGCGAGCCAACGCGGCGACCTGATCGCAGCGCAGGCAGCCTTCGAACAGGCGCTGTCGATCTGGGAGGCGCGCGCGCCCAACAGCCCCGAGATGGGATCGAGCCTTGCAAACCTGGCGACCATCGCCGAACAGCGAGGCGACCTCGACCGCGCCCGTTACTTCGCCGAACGCGGGTTGCGCTACTACCGGGAGCGCGCGCCGGGAAGTGACGAGGTTGCCGGGGCCCTCGCCAACATCGGCACCTCCGAGATGGTCCGGGGGCACTTCGATGGCGCGGCGCAGGCCTTCGAGGAAGCGCTCGCCATCGCACGCGAGGCTGTCCCCGACGGACCTCGGGTCGCACGCATCCTCCACAACCAGGGGAGCCTCGCCTCCCGCCAAGGGGATCTCTCCGCCGCAGAGACTCTCTACCTGCGGGCGCTGGAGTTGAAGCAACGGCACGCGCCCGACAGCCTCGACGTCGCAGAGACCGTCACCGGTCTGGGAGATGTCGCTGTGCGCCGCGGCGACCACAAATCCGCTGAGGCTCTCTTCCGCCGCGCGCTCGCGTTGGTCGAACGGTGGGCTCCGGACGGTGCCGATGCAGTAGAACTGTGGGCTGAGCTCGGTCAAATCGAGAGAACGCGTGGCCACCTCGACGCCGCGGCCCACTCCTACACCACCGCGATCGCCGCCCTCGAGCGACAGATCGGGCGCCTTGGTGGCAACCAGGACCTGCGCTCGCGCTTTCGCGCCAAATACCTCGGCATCTACCAGAGTCTGATCGAAGTGTTGGTCGAGCTCGGCCGCCCGGCCGAGGCATTCCACACCCTCGAACGCTCGCGTGCGCGAGGCCTGCTGGCGATGCTGGCAGAACGCGATCTGGTACTGGCGCGCGACCTTCCCGCCGAGCTCGAAGCCGAACGCCGCGAAACCAGCGTCGGCCGCGACCGGGTGTTGTCCCAGCTGCTGCAAGCCTCCGCTGCCGGCGACGCGGCCAAGGCCGAGGCGCTGCAGGCCCGGCTGCGCGACATCGAGCGCCGCCAGGGCGAGCTGCGCGACCACATTCTGCAGGCTTCGCCCCGGGTCGCCGATCTCGAATACCCCCGCCCCCTCGATCTCACCGAGGCTCGCACCGCCCTCGATCCGGGCACCGTGCTGCTGAGCTACTCGGTCCATCGCGATCGCACGGTGCTGTTCGTGCTGCCGGCCTCCGGCGAACTACGGGTGATCACCATCCCGGAGCGTGAGGAAGCACTCCGGGCGTTGATCGATCAATTCCGCGCAGCGCTGCGCTTCTCGCGCTCGGACGCCCACGGGCTCGCCGCCTTCATCGACGCCGGCGCAGAGCTCGACCGCCTCCTCCTACAACCCGCCGAAGCCGAGATCGCGTCTGCCGAGCGCCTCCTGGTGGTTGCCGACGGATCGCTGCACCTGCTCCCGTTCGCCGCGATCCCGACAACCGGGGCCGGCGACAACAGCGCTGCACCGCAGCTCCTGATCACCCGCAAGCCGATCCATTTCGCCCCGTCGGCAACCGTGTACCACCAACTGCGCCGGACCCGCCGCGGCGAGGCCTCCTCCACGCTCGTGGCCTTCGGCGACCCGCAGTACACCAAGGCCGAGGTGATGAGGCCTGAGCCAGCCCATCGTCGGGACCAAACAGTGCGCTTGGTGACGGACAGCTGGCAACGTTTCGAGCCGCTTCCGGGCACCCGCGCCGAGGTCCTGGGAATCCAACACACCTGGGGCGAAGGCGCGTCGGTGTATGTCGGCGAGGAGGCCACCGAGGAACGCGCCAAGGAACTCTCGCCCCAGCCACGAGTCCTCCACTTCGCGGTGCACGGCTATCTCGACGAGGACTTCCCGCTGAGCTCCGGCCTGGCTCTCACCCTCCGTCGCCAGCCCGAGCCCGGCCAGGACAACGGCCTGTTGCAGGCGTGGGAGATCTTCGAGCAGATCCGCCTCGACGCCGACCTCGTCACCCTTTCGGCCTGCGACACCGGCCGCGGCCGCGAGGTCCGCGGCGAGGGTCTGATCGGCCTCACCCGAGCCTTCCAGTACGCCGGCGCCCGCACCGTTCTGGCCTCGTTGTGGAGCGTGCCTGACGACACCACCACCGTCCTGATGCAGCGCTTCTACCATCACCTCCGATCCGGCCAGACCAAGGACGAAGCCCTGCGCCAAGCCCAACTCGACCTGCTGCTCGGTCGCGTCGTCGTTACCCGCCCAGGTGGCAGCGTCGTCGACGCCAGCACGCCCCACGCCTGGGCTGCGTTCGGGCTCAACGGCGACTGGCGCTGAATTCGAAAGCGAAGCTCGTTGCCGCCAGCAGTGGCACGACGCGTCCCCAGTAGGCCTGCCAACCGAACAGGTTGGCCCGGGCGACCACCACCTGCGGGTCCGAACCGCGATACGGTTGCCGGCGATGCCTCTCCCGACCGGGCTCAACACGCCAGTGACGCGCCGCCAGCGGCCGACAAATTTCCGCCGGGCGGCCGGGGGCCTCCTGGTTCTCGTTGGACTAGGTGTGGGTTGCTCTCACTCCTCCTACGAGAGGCTCCTACGAGAAGCACGAGGGCGTTCCCTCGCGGTCACGTTAGTCCACGGAGACCCGTTCGAACATGTAGTAGTGCACCGGGCGTCAGGCTGGGTTCCAGGCCCCATACACGTCTACCTGGAAGGCGACGGGCGGCCGTGGGCCACTCGGAATCGCAGGGCTCGTGACCCTTCTGGCGGTCGCCTTCTGGCCCTCGAGCTCATGGAGGATGACCGATCCGCCAGCTTTCTGCTCGGCCGCCCGTGCTACCACGGCCTCCGGAACAGCCCTTACTGCTCGGATTCCAAATGGACCGGCGAGCGCTACTCCGGCGAAGTCGTCCAGAGCCTCGTCACTGCTCTCGCGGCGTTCGTCGCAAGGCAGCGCTGGTCTGATCGGCCAGTCGTCTTCATCGGTCACAGCGGCGGTGGCACCCTCGCGATGCTCCTGGCTTCACGAGTTCCACTGACGTGCGGCGTCGTAACACTCGCCGGAAACCTCGACGTCGAAGCCTGGACGAGCTACCACCGCTACACACCGCTAGGGGGCTCGCTTGATCCAGCGACCCTTCCTCCGCTTGCTGCCAACATCTTCCAGCTCCATTTCCGCGGAGCCAACGACCGCGTGCTTCCGCCTGCCGGGGAAAGGCTCACGATAGTCCCAGACGTTGGCCACTTTGAGGGGTGGGCTACCCGATGGCCAGATTTGATCGCAGAGGTCTCCGAGGCCGAGGCCCAGAATTGTCGGACCCCAGCCCAGCTCGACTTGGGTCCCGACTCGACCGGCAGCGGCCCGAGTTGAACCTAGCCTCCCGCAGGTCGAGCGAGAAAGACGAACCCACCCCCTTCGTCTCCCGAGTTTCCTATCACCCCGAACTCGGGAGACTGTACCTCTCCCGCAGTCTTCGCCGTAGAAGCCAACCGCAGGCGAACCTCGGAAAAGAGGCTGGCGAACGTCCTCGACTTCGGCTCCTCGCGAAGGCTGGCAAGCAGGGCGGAGGCGAACAGAGAATGGCCGCTGCCGCCAGCGTCCCGGACTGGCTGAAGCCCGCCCGATGTCATGACGAGCCGCGAGCGGCTCTCGGGCCTCCGGCGATCCGACCCACCAGCCCCCAATGCGAACGCCCCGGAATAGCACGAGTCTGCGATCACGGCAATCCTCTTTGCCGGCAGCGCCGCCAGTAGTTCCGAGATCTCCGGAGCCGAGATCCAGTTCGCGGTGTTGTCGGGTTCCGCGTCTACCGGTTGCCAGTAGCCGGTTGCCGTGGCCGGGTCGATCCAGCCGTGGCCGGCGTAGAACAGAACGAGGTTGTCGGCCTCGGTCACATAGCGCCGAGTGCCTTCAATCACCTTGATGATTTCGGAACGGGAGCCGTTGATGACCCGATCCACGCCGAAGCCATAGCGGCCCGCCAAGACGTCAGCGAGTGCCGTTGCGTCTGCGACAGGAGTCTCGAGCCTAGGCAAGTAGTGGTAGGCGGAGTTCCCGATGACAATCGCAAAGTACGCACCGTCGCTCCGCAGGTCCTCCGTCGCGTCCAATGCCGCGTAGGGAACGACCTCCTCGAGGGTGCCTTCGGAACTTGGGCGCCCCGGCAGTGCGTTCCATACGAGCTGAGACACGCCGCCGAGAATCCCTGCCAGAACAACGAGCCCGCCCGTTACCCTCAACACCGAAGGGCTCGAGCGGGCCGCACGAGGAGAAGCGACCTCTCCGACTTGTGGCCCTCCGACCAGGGCGGGCTGAGCAAGAGCGGACTCGATGGCGCGCGAGAAATCGGAGGCACTCTGGAACCGATCATCGGGCTTCTTCTTCAGCGCTCGCAAGACTACTGCCCTGAGCGCCGGCGGGATCCGACCTTCGGGGTCGCTCTCGAGGAAGGGAATCGGCTCCTGGAACAGATGGCCCGCTATCAGCTGGGTGTACTCAGTTCCGGGGAACGGGCACACCCCGGTAAGAAGCTCGTAGAGCAGCACGCCCATCGAGTAGAGATCACTGCGTTCATCGAGACGGGGCCCGCCGGGGCGCGATTCGAACTGTTCCGGAGACGCGTACTGGACCTTGCCCACGAACAGCCCCGTGGCAGTAAGTCCCGAATCGGCTTCGAGGGAGCGAGCGATGCCCAAGTCAATGAGCTTCACACCGGAGCGGCTCACCTGGCCGCGGCACAGCATGACATTGTCAGGCGACAGGTCCCGATGAACGAACCTCTTGGCGTGGAGATACTGGAGTGCAGCCAGGACACCCAGCGCCACCTCGGCCACCAGGCCTGGGTCGAGCCGCGCGGAACCCGATTGGAGAACCCGAAGGTCCGTTCCGTCGATGTACTCCATGACGATGTAGGCGGAGTCGTCCAGCCCGACAAAAAAGTCGTGGACGTCGGCAATGTTCGGGTGCCGGAGTTGCGACGCGACCCGCGCCTCGTGGAGAAAACGCGCGCGCAACTCGACGTTCTGGCGGAAGTGTGAGTGTAGGACCTTAACTACAGCGATCCGGCCGAGCTGACGGTGACGCACGCGGTAGACCGCGCCCATGCCACCCTCTCCCATCTTCCCGAGATTCTCGTATCGTAGGGCGAGTTCCGGAGGAAGGGCGAATTCCTGCTGCTGCTCCACGGAAGTACTGTAGCGCCTCGCCCAAGTCGCCCGTCTAGTCTCGGGCGACGAAAAGGAAGTCTGCCCCCTCGTGCCGAGCCCACTTCATCGGAGCGAAGCGGGGAGGCTCCGCGGCTTCCTCTCCGAGGCGGGTGGCCATCGATCGGTAAACCTGCGCCGCCTCGACGACCCCCGACGAGTTGCCAAGTGTTTCCAACAAGGCACGCGCAAAGGTGAGGCCTTGTCCGGCGCGACCAGCCGGTTGATCGAGTCCCGAGGTAAGGGCCAGTCGGGCTCGCCGGGCAGCCATAGCGCGAAGGTGCTCTCGTCGGCGCTCAACGGACATGCCTTGCGGCAACGTTGGAATCGACGACCTCGTGAGCGAGCCCTCGTAGGCGGAATCAGCCACTACCAGCACATGGCGAGCAGAAATCGCGTCGAGTTGGTCGCTGATGACTCGATTGAGGATCCAGTTCGCTCGGCTGTTCGGTTCGGCATCCACAGGCAGCCACCAACCTTGCTGCCTCTCGCCATCCGAGCTTCCGTGCCCAGAGTAGAACACCAGCAGGCTGTCCTGCTCCGTGACCGTCCCTCGAAGGTCGTTGATGGCCGTAAGAATTTGGTAGCGTGTCGCATCCACGAGAAGTCGTGTCTCGAACCCGAAACGGCGCTCCAGCAGCGCCGCCAACTGCTGGGCATCCGACGCTGCCGTCTCGAGATCGGGCAGGCTCGCGTAGTGCGAGTTGCCAACTACCAAGGCGTAGTGCTTGCCGAGCTTCAGTGAACCACCAAGAACCCCTTGTCCAGCGTTCGAGCTCGCTCGCCGCTCGAGCCGGAGAATCTCTGAGCGGAGCTGACTGATCTCCTTCTGCCCGCTCTGGGAGTCCGTCTCCAACTTCCGGAGTTGGCCTCGAAGTTCCTCGATCTCCTCGCGCAGAGACGAGGCAGCGTCGGCCTCCTGTCTCAGGCGCTCGGCTTCCTCAGCTTCGAGAACGACCGACTCCTTGCCCAAGCCTGACGCTTGCATGTATAGGTTCAGCGCAGCTTGTGGATCCCGCTCGACACCACGGCCCGACTCGTAGAGGAAGCCCAAAGCCACCTGCGCCGCAGCACTGCCGTTTTCCGCGGCCCGGCGGTACCATTCGGCTGCCAGGTTCAGGTCAGGCTCAGCGCCCAGGCCGCGCTCGTAGATCTGGCCGAGATAGTACTGAGCCTGCGAGTCGCCTTCCTCTGCGGAACTTTGCCAGACGGCGATCGCACTGCGGTAGTCGGCTCGATCGAACGCGGTGTACTCGCCTCCGCGAACCTGGCAGTCAATCGCAGTCGTACGCACGGGCCTGCGAGACGTCAGATACGTGGTCCGACGGCCCAACTGGCGCACTTTGCCAGGCAACATGCAGTCCACGACGTGGAGATCCTCGACGCTGAGCGACGGCCCGGCCTCTCCGACGGCGCGTCCAGCCAGGCCACCCAAGAGCACCAGCAACAGGAAGAACTTCCTCTCCATTGAGCTAACCAATCTCTTCCTCTCCAGTTGGTCGTTGCTGTCGCCGAGTCTGAAGTCCGCAGGACGAGGTGCGCTACTGCCGCGAACAGCTGATCGGCGCAGCCCCAAGTGCATCGACGTTCTCCTGGCAACGACGGTGTTGAACCTGCAGATAGGTCTTCCACGCCGATTCTGTGGAATAGTCCGAGCGTTGCCAGAGGTCCCCTCGACACTGCCGGTAGTAGTCCATTCCCTCGAGCCGCGCCTTCTCGACCCCTTCGCGCGAGGGGCCGTGCTGACCGCCTCGTACAACTTTCGTTTGGTAGACGATTCGCGTTTCACCACGCGGCACTACCGCATAGCGGTAGGTCAGGCTGCATACCTCGCGAGCGGCGCCGCCGCCTCCTCTAGGGCCGGGCCCCGACGATCCCGAACCGCGCCCCAACGAACAGTTGATCATGTCCAAAGCTGCTCGATTGACCCGCAGGCCCGCTTCGACAACCTTGACCATCTCGCCGGCTCGAGCTACCTGCGCCTTCGCTTCTGGGTCGTTGGCATAGGACCCTGCTGAGTACGTCCGAATGTAGTCGCCCAGCTCCCGAAGATTGCCCTCGTAGGATGAGATCTGTTGCTCGATGAGCGAAGCTGAGTACGCGAGGGTCTTGCCTGCCGCTCGCGCTCTCTCCTCGAGGGACGCAAGCGTAGTTCGCTGAGCCTCGGCCCTCAGCTCCTCGGTCGGCATCGACGCTACGACAGCATCCGAAAGCCTCGTCGGGCAACCAGGTCGCTGATCGTCACCGTCTGCCTCCGGCGCCGCTCCCTCGGCAGACGATTGATGGGCTCCGAGGCCGTCGGGGCCTAGGTCTCCCCACCCTTCCTGCGTATGCGCCGAAGACTCCCAAGCCGAAAACTCGCGATTGCGAGTGTCCTGCGCTTGGCGTTCCGCAAGCTCATCGAGCGAGTCGAGTGCTGCGTCCAGATCCGGGCGCTCGCACTCGGAACGCGCAAGCTCATCGCGGTCCCCTTGGAAGCGAGCGCGGTACCCGTCAGCGTCTCGCTTGCGGCCGGCAATCCTGGAGCGTTGGGTGCTGATTTCAGAGCCCAACCGCCGCGCGGCGTACTGCCAGGAGAAGATCGAGTCGAGCGGGACAGGGATTCCCTGGTCAGCGAGGTCCTCGAAGACATCAAGGACTTGCCACGCAGTGTCGATCCTCTTCTCGTGATCAGCCAGCACCGAGTCCAGTTTGCCGAGCTCTCCCGCCCAAGCAGCGAGATCGGCGATCGAATCGTCGTAGATGGTAAGGTTCTCGTCCCGTAGGGCGCAAGTGGGAGGCCCTAGAGACACAACCGGGAGCTTGCCCTCCAACGACCCGAGATCCAGACCCCGGAGCTCGTGCCCCAACGCGTCATATGCGGACTCGAGCTGCTCCACATGATCGCGAAGTCCGAGGATATCGTGATCGCCGACCTCGAACCTGTCGTGCAACGTATCGAGCCCCTCGAGAATCCTCTTTGTCGACCCCGACACGTGAGTGAAATGCTGGACGTACTCGCTCACAGCCTGAATCAGCTCAGCGACCTGCGCGGCGGCCACTCCGGCGGACAGCAGCGGTGCCAGGAGAAGCACGTGGACCCTCCCGCGCCGGCCGAGATGTTTGTCCATTGAGTGACCTCCTCCTCGTTCGTCAGCGATTCGTAGTGGGGGCACGCACGCGGTCCCTATCGGAGAGGAAACTCGATACTGCACTTGTCTAGACAAGCGAGGAAGGGCGCTCCACACTTTACGAAGTGGGCCGACCGTTCTTCGAAATTGCGGCAGGGATCTGTCATGTCAGAGCCTGTCGAACCGGCGCCACCATCGCGGAGGCAAGGGGGTTGTGGACCGCAGGACTCGGGCTGTTCGTCTTGGCAGCGCTTCAGGCAGGGGTTGGCCGCTTCCTCTTGGCTCTCCGGTTGCTCTCGCTCTGCACAGGCGCTTGCCAGCCCTTCCACACCTTGGTCTACGAGCTCCCGAAGCCCTCGGAGCGCCTCGACCTTTTCCCGATAGCGTTGAAACTCCCGATCGAGGCGCGTCAGTTGTTCGGCGACGACGTTGTAGTACTCGACATTGCTGGCCGCGAACTCGGCGACATCGATTGCGTCGCGCACTCGAGACAACACCTTGGCAGTTTCCGACAGCGTGCAACCGACCCACTCGGTGAGGAAACCAACCCATGCACCGAGGATCGATCGAATGCAACCCTGGGGGTCCCCTTGTCGGCAGCTCGTGAGCACGACCAAGGGCCGTCGACCCGCAGCTACCGCGGTACAAGCCGCTGCAGTCGTGATAACTCTCGCACCCAGCAGGTTCAAGACTTCGTCGGACAGCTTCTTGACGAGAAACGCCACGCCTCCCCTGGCGACTACACCACTGCGCTCTCGCTCGAGCTCGCGCCGCAGGACCCGGAGGTCGGAGAGCCTGTCCTCAAAGAGCTCGAGACTGGCAGCCCGTCGGTTCCACTCGGCGCCCAGCCACTGATGTGCCGCGAGGGGGTTCGCGCAAATATCGAGGGGCGCGGGCACCAGCGGGTTGGCCGAAAGACCACTCAAGTCGAAGCCACTGGATCGGTCCAGATCCAGTGTGTCGGCCAAGATGTCAGCAGGTCGCGCTTGCGCGCCCTTCACCTCAGGCTCGCGAGCATTGCTTCCGCGTTCCCCCTCCTCGGCCCCGAGCAATTCGATAGCGCCCTCGAGGTCAACCTCCTTCTCGGTCCTCTGGACGGGACGTTCTGCCGCCGAGTTGCCCCACGCCCAGGCCGAGTGCCCGACCCCGAACAGGCCTACCGCCAGTACGATCGCGAGCGGTGGTCGGCGGCGACGGGTCATTACGTCTCCTGGCCCTGAGCGCGTACGTCTGTTGCCTTCACCCACCCTTGAATTCCACCCCCTGCCTCGACCAGGTACCAGCCACCCAACTCGTCTCGAACCCGCAGGGTCTCCCCGGGCCTGGAGGTTGCCAGCTTCTTGGCCTTCTCTGACGGCTGCGCTCTGATCTTCGCTCGCTTCGCAGTAACCGTGAGCTCTGCAACTCCCGAGGGCTTCTCTTCGCGGGTTGTGACTGCCGAGCGCTCCATCCAAGCCTTTGACGAACCAGGCAAGATCACCTGAACCCAGTCCCCCACCATCAGCTTCACTCTCAGAGGGTCGCCGACCTCCAGGTCCCGCAGAGGAACCTCCGCGAACGACGTCCCAGGCCCTGAGTACGCGACCGGTTTAGGTCTAGCGATCCGAGCGACGATCCTCCCGATCTGATCTTCTTGTGCCACCGTATCGCGATCCTCCCCAGGCCGCAGAGGCCGCGAGAATCCCAGATAAGCCAATCCGTCGCCGAACTTGAATGGCAGCCCTCGCTCCACGACGTCGGCGAAGCTCTTGTCAGCCTCGACACGGGCGACCCTCACTGTTCCACCAGGCGACTCGATGAACCCGCGGCTGCGGCCGGTCTCGGGATCGGTGAGTACCTTGCCGCGAGACAAAACCGTGAACATGTCCCCAATCTTGAGGCCCACGTCCTCGCCACCGTTGAGAATCACCTGCCCCAAGTGTTGGTCCATGACCCTGCCGCGCCACGGCACATCTGCCATCTTCTCGAGGATGTTCGCGGTCGCATGGAGGATGGCCTGGCGCGTCGCGTCGTCGGCCGCCTCGTTTCCCAGGCTCACCGAAGCACTGCTCCCGTAGCCAGTCCCGATCGCGGTCGACTTCCTGCGGGAGGTCGCCAGGCCTACGCCTTGGGTGGCAAGAACGACCTCGCCGGTCGTGGTATCGAGTACCTTGAAGTCGATGTGAACCTTCATCGACGAGACCACCGTGTGCGTGGTCGTGGTGAAGTCGGAGACGGTCGGCGGCGGAGTGTAGCTCGACCCTCCGAAGCTGCCAGCGATCGCGCCCAGGCTGTTGATCAGTCCACCCCAGTTCATCGAAGACCGTTTCTCTTCTCGCTGGGGCGCTAGTTGGGTAATCTTGCCGATGACCAGTGCTTGGGCGCCCAGTAACTGCCCCTCCTGGGCCGCAGACTGAGCCGAAACCACACCTGTTCGTGCCAACTTTTGCTCTAGCAGAACCTCGTCGAGGTCTTCGCGCTCCACTACGAGAAAGCGACCACTCTCCCGCAACGCCGTCGTCATCATCGCCCGCATCTGACGTTCGACGTCCTCCCGCCCAGTGTCCCACGGGATGTTGTTCACGAGGCACTCGAAGCGACCGACGGCGATTCTCTTCTTGAGGTTCGCGCGGGGATAGGGCTTCGTGTACTGCTCGGCCGCCGACGTATCGGGTGAGTAGCCCAAGGGAACTAACCCTGGAAGGGACGGAACCGCGGCAGCGGCCTCCTGGCCGAGACGCTCGAGGTCACTCATCGCGCTAAGAACTGCCGCTTCAGGCGAGCCTTCGAGGCCCGACTCGAAAGCGGCGACGCGCGATGCCATATCCGCGTCCGCCTGAGCGACCTCACTGGCGAGAGCGACCTCCTGCGCGCCAACTCGACCAGCGGCCGTCTCCGCCGCGACGAGCTGAGCCTGCAGCTCCCGAACTCGGTCACCTTCAGCAGGCGAGCTCACGCTCGCAGCAGCTGCCAGTTGCGTCACCAGGCCAGCCTGACGTTCTCGTTCCCGGCGAAGACCTTCCTCGATTTGCCTCGAGCGCGCCGATGCGGCCTGCTGCTCCGCCTCTCGCGTGTCGGCCTCGCGTCTCTTCAGGTCCTCGAGCTCTGCGGCGAGTTCTCGATAGCGGGCAGTCGACTCGCTCAACCCGGTCCTGACGCGTCGAAGTCCGGAGTCCTGAGCCTCGGCCGCTGCCAAAATTCCGTCGAGCTCGGTTCGGAGCTCTTCCGCCGAGCTTTCGTAGAGAACCTTGCGCTCTTCCAAGTCCCTCCGATTCGCTTCGAGGTCTTGCCGCACCGCAGCTAGACCCGACTGGTAGACCCCGAGGAGTTCCGCCTTGCTCGCTCCAACCGACTTGCGAATCCGCAGCAACTCCCATCCACCCCAGCTGGCCAACCCGAGGACGAGAACCATCATTGCCGCAAGCCCGAGGAGCATTCGCCGGTTGGTCTCTCGAACCGCGATCCGAACGATCTCCTGCGCGAATACCGTCGGTCGGACGACCGGAGCCGCCAATCGCGCACGCTCCACCGCCTGATCGATGAGTCGCAGTACGGTACCCTCGCCCATCCCAGACCCCGCTGCTTGAACCTTGGCCGTCGTCGCTGGCACTTGCGTAGGTTGCGTCTCCAGAACGGTCCGTGGGGTCTCGACGACCGTCTTCGGGATTCCATAGTTCGCACGAACTCGAGGCCCATTGCGGCCAAAAGACAGGACCTGTCCCGACCTGACCTCCTGTTCTTCGGTGATGCGCGTACCGTCGAGCCACGTGCCGTTGGAGCTCCCCAGGTCTCTGATCCAGAGGCGCCCGTCACGTGGAATCAAGCGGGCGTGGAACGCTGACACTGCGAGGTCATCTTCGACTGCGAAGGAACAGTCGTTCGACGGATCTCGACCGACAGAGATGGCCTCCTCGGCATCGAACTCTGCCGTCTCGTTGGCACGCCCACCAGAGAGGAAATGCAGTGAGAACCTCACGGGGCCACCTTTCGGAAACTCAATCCTAGAACTCCCATCGGAAACCACCCGTCACCGAGTAGAAATCGAGGTCCTCCCTCTCGAGATCCTTGGAGTAGAGGAGGTAGGCGGAGATCCCGCGCCGGAATTGCGCCGAAACTCCCGCCGCTACGTTGAAGTAGTTCTGGTCCGGCGCTTCCGACTGAACCGTGAAGACCCCACGCAGTGGATCGTCGAGGAATCGGGCGGAGATGAGCCCTGGGCTGTCCTCGAGCTCGTGCAAGGCAGTCAATCGCAGTGTTGGGACCAGTACCCCCCAACCGAGACTGACGGCCCGCGTCAGGTTGACCCCACCGGATGCAAGCAACGACTCCAGATCTCGGCCGAACACAAAGAGGTTGGCACCCGCAGCTCCGCTCTCGGCGTAGGAGTCCAGACTCGCCCTGCTGTACGCCCCGCGGAGGAAGATCTCCGCCCCCGTCGCTCCCCTCCCAAGGTCGTAGCCGACTCCAAGGCCAAGAGACAGCTGATCGCCGTCACTGTCGCCCGTGGCTCGTCTGGGCGCAAGACCCGGGATATCAATGTTACGAGTCAGATCAAAGGCACTCTGACCCCAGCCCGCAACTCCCTCGACGTAGCCCTTGTCTCCAACAGAGTAGACCCCGTACACCGAAACGGTCCACGCATCGCTATCCAAACTCCCGCCATTCGCGGCCAGATCGGTATCCGACGTGGCGTAGCCAAGCGCTGCACCCAGGACGAACGCGGGCGAGAAGCGATAGTCGACACCGACCGTGATTCCGGAACTGTGGAGTTCGAACCCCTCCTCAAATGCCGTTTGGTCGCGCTTGCCCACGCCAAGGGTACCGTTGGCGAAGATGCCCCAGGGGGCCTGCTCGCGTCCCTCGTCTTCTCCGGCGGCCCCGCCCGTTTCCCTCTCCGATGTGCCTTGGTCGCGCACGGCTGCGGCAATCCGTTGCCAAGGTACTCCTTGACCATCCAGCACGAACCCGAGCTGTTCGAGACTGAGCCCACTAGCACCGCCGCGAAGAGCAGCCAGACGTCGGAACAGGTTGTCGAGCTGGGTAGCAGCAGCCGCAAAGGAAGCGGTTCCTTGCGCCGCCGCCTCGCGCGGCGAGAGTTCCTCCAAGGCCCCGGATACCGACGAGGGCTCAAGGGTGGCGAGCGCAGTACAGATGACCCCAAGATCTCCCTCGGCCGTCGCGCAGGTCTGGTCCAAGACCGCCGCAACCGCACTGCCGGTCGGCGACAGGTTCGGGGTTTCGGCGAGGGCAAACTCCGAAGTCACCCTGAACGTGAGAGGCTCGGCGAATCCATCCGCTCGGGCCTCGACGACGACCTCACCGGCCCGGTCACCAAAGCGCAGGCGATTCTGGGCCGATCCATCAGCATCCGTGCCGGCTGACACTGGGTCCAGCAGCGACGCGGACCCTGAGAGGATCTTCCAGGTCACGACAACACCCTCCACCGGGGCGCCATCCTCACGCACGACCTGCACGACCAAGGGATCCTCCAACTCCTGACCGACGGTCCCCACCTGACCGTTGCCGCTCTGGATGGAGAAGTCTTTGGGCTGGTCATCGTCCTGGATCTTCACGACAGCCTCTGCCGGTGATCCGAGCTCGGCACCGGTTGGGCTGCTGAGCCGAACCCGGAATTCACGAGTACCGTCGGGCATCGCGTTGTCGATCAGTGGGACGTCAAAGGTCTTGGCCCCAGCCTCCCCATCAGCCCACCGCAAGACCCCGGAGGTCCCTTGAAAGTCCTCGCTCGCACGCGCCGAACCCTCGATCGTCTCGTAGCGCACCGAGGCGGCACCGATGCCGGCGTCTCGACTGACCGCCAGTCTGGCGGCCCCCCCCGACTCGACCATCGAGTAGCTCGGGGCAGAAAATGCGATCCTTCCTGACCGGGACACGGTCGTGCAGACTTCGTTGCTGGTCGCCGAGAGCCCTCCTCCCGATGCCGTCGCGGTGTTGCAGACCTGCCCCTCGGTCGCTCTGGTCACCACAATGGAGAAGGGCACCTCTTGAGCAGGCGCCAGAGCAGCTACGGCACACGAAACACTCTGCCCCTGGACACTGCAACCGTCTGCGCTCACGACGGTCGAACCAGCGGCGAGCTCGTCGGTGACGGTCACACCCTCGATCGCAACGCCACCGGGATTGCTCACAGTAACCCGGTAGGCGATCTGGCCACCAACGATCGCCGCTGGCGGTCCTTCCTTTCGGACATCGAGCGCCGCTGGGCTGAGGATCGTCGTCGTGACCGTGTTGCTCGGGGGAGACTCCAACGAAGCGGTACCCAGACTGTACGTAGCTCTCGCTTGGTTCTGAATAGTTCCGGCATCCGCCGCTCGAACCGTCATAGAGAAGCTCGTGCTCGCCTGCGGCTGGAGGTCGTCCAACGGGCACGTGACCGTTTGACCGCTGGTGGTGCACGCCGGCCCGCTCGAACGAACGTACGTGACACCGGCGGGAAGGACATCAACCAGGCCGACCCCCACCGCCGGAGAGTTGCTCGCGCTGGCGCTCTGGACGGTGAAGGAGTAGTCGAATTCCTGTCCCGCGATCGCCTGCGCCGGCCCTGACTTCACAACTGTCAGTTCTGCCGATGGCTCGACGACAGACACATCGAAGTCGCAGGACGCGACGGTCCCGGCATCACCCTCAAGCTCCAAGGAAGCATCAGCACTGTAGCCGCCCGCGCCAAGCGGGAAACTGACCGGAATGTCTCCTTTCTCAAACACGCCATTAACGAATGTCACGGGCGTGTCTACCTCAAAGAAGCTCGGATCTCCCCCAGCGTGTGTGGTGAACCGGACTCGAACGAACGATTCAGCCAACAGACTGTCGGTCGTCACCCTCACCGTGAGCAATCCTGTCGGCGAAACGACAGGGTCCGGGGTGACTTCTGCGAAGAGGGTCACTTGGATCTCGCCATCGCTGTCAACTCCCGTGCAGCGTTGGACGCCCCAAACCCCGTTCGCTCCGATGCAGAGCATCAAGAGAAGGACACCCAAATGGACCGTCCACCTCATGGAGCGATGTGCCCTCGGTCCGAGGGCGGCAAGCCGCTGGTCCGCGCCCCTACCTTCCGCAAGCACGGAAACCCCAACCACTCTGGACACAGCACCCATAACCCACATCGCAGAAAGCAGCCTCATTGAGTCCCCCTTATGAATTCAGCCTTGTGACGGACATCCCGCAGCGTTTTCCAGTCGACTTTTTCGGAGCTGGTCGACACGGTACACAACCTGCACCCGCTGCGCATGACCCAAATGGGCTATTTTGCTGAAAGTTGCATATGGAAGAGCCGGGACACAGGACCGGGGATCGGGTACTGGGTACTGGGTACTGGGTACTGGGTACTGGATACTGGAAGAGGGGATCTGGGATCGGGAAGAAGGGGCCGGGGTCGGGGGTCGGGGGTCGGAAGACGGTGCCGGAGGTCGCCAACAGAACGGCAAGGGGAGTCCGACGGAGGACAGCGGGGGCTCCCCAGGGTGCACGCGGCGGCTCCCTGGCCCTAAGGAACCGGGGCTGAGCCAGATGGTGGTTCGGGGGTCGGAATTGCGGCGATCAGCTTGATCAGCTCACTCTGTTTGCGGCAGCCGCACTTGGAGAACACCCGCGCCAGTTGGTTCTTGGCAGTGTCGCGAGCGATTCCATGTCGATCGGCGTACTCCTGCAGGCTCGATCCGTCGTACAGTCCGAGCGCCAACCTGGTCTCCGCCGGGGTGAGTCGATAGAGCACCGCCAAGAGCTCGCCGCGACCCTGAGCCTGGCTGTCGGGGTCGGCGATCAAGACCAGGACGTCGGCGCGATGGCCGATCAGGGCCAGCGGGCTGCGGTGCGGCAGGGGTGCGACCACCACTTGGTACTGGGACTGACCGAGGCTTCGGGTCACCCCCACAGCACCACTGCGGGGCACCGGCGTGAGGCTACGCGAGGCTTCGGCGAGCAGCACCCGCAGCGCTGCGCTCTCGAGCCCCGAGAGCTGAACCGCCAAGCGCCCACCGGCGCCGACGAGCCCGTCACCCCGTCTGAGCAGCTCGAGGGCCCGGCGCGACGCGAACGCGATCCGACCGCTGCCGTCGGTGAGCATCAGCGCTGATGGCAACGCGTCGATCGCGGCTTCGAGATTGTCGACCTCCGCCTGGAGGTGACCGATCCGCTCGCGCACCTCGAAGGCCTTCCCGAGATGACGGACGAGCCGCGTGACGGTTCGCGCGTCGGCGGCCTCGAAAGGTGGGTCGCTGGCCGACGAGCGATGGATCGCGAGATACCCGGCCCTGTCGGTGCCGATTGGGAAGCCCTGAATGAGACACCGATCCACCCGCCAACGGGGGAGGAACTCCTGGTGAACGGCGCACCGCCGACGCTCCTCCGGCGTGGTCAGGTCGGCATCGGTCACGAGGTCGAAGCGCGGCTCGCCGACGCGGCCCAACATGCGACCGACTCGCGGATCGCGGTGCGCGTAGTTGAGGGCGTAATCCTCGTGGGCCTCTTGGGGATAGCGCCCGATATGCCCAAAAATCGGCAGGCGCGTCGGCAAATCGAAGCCGACGAGATGGGTGCACGACCCTCGGCCGAGGTCGGCGACCGTCGTCAAGAGCTCAGGCCAGAGCGTCTCGTCGAGAGCAGCGTCGTACAGACTCAGGATGACGTCGTCCAGCTGGTCGTCGCGACCCATTCGCGCCACTCCGCTACAAGTCCGAACCGAAGAGCGACGACATCACCCGCCGCACGAGCTCCGCCTGACGCTTGGCACCGGACTTCGATAGGGCACTCTTGATCTGGTTGCGGACGGTGTGTGGCGACACGCCGTGCTGTTCGGCGTATTGGCTGACCGTCGTGCCGTGGCACAAGGCTGCGATGACCTTGGCCTCCGCCAGGGTCAGACCGAGGAGTTTGGCGATGGCGGGCTCGGAGAAGTGCGTCCGCGGACCGAGACGGCGGAGAAACACCAACACCAGCGGGCCGTCGGGCTCGGACTGCGAGGCGACCTCGGGGTGAGCGGCGAGACCCGGCAGGCCGGCGATGACCGCCTGCAACAGCTGCCCACGGCTGGGAAGGCCCAAGACGATCCGCTCGAAGGTGCCGTCCGCCGCCGAGTCGATCGCCCGCGACACCGCCGCGTAGAAGGTTGCCACGTCGTCGTGGGCGACCACCTCCACGCGGCCGTTCGTGAGCATCAGCCCGCGGCCCTCGGCCAACATTCGGCGGCCATGGCGATTGCTCAGCACCAAGCGGCCGCCGACACTCATGATGAACGCACCGACCGGCAGATGTTCGATCGCCGCCGCCCACAGACCCGCGTCTTGGTGGGAACGCCGGAGGCCTTCCCGGCCCTCCGGCCGCCCGTCGACGAGCGCCGTGTGAGACCAAGCTGATGTCACCTCGTCGCTTCCCTTCTGTCTCTTGGGCATGCACGCGCAGTGTACGAACCGCCCGCGGGCTTGTCATGATCCAAATGGACTATGCCCACGGGATCGAGCACCACACTCCCCTCCTGCACAGCCGGCACGTGCCGGTCGCACCACGAGTGACGGACAGCGCGGCGAGATTTCCACTCGATGCCGGTCGACCCCGGCCGGCCAAGAGGGCCCGCCACCGCAGTAGACTTGACGGACCGCCGCGCTGCGGCCCGATCCCAAAGGAGCCATCCATGTCCGATACCGACGTCGTCCTGCTCGAACGCCACGAGCGTGTAGCCATCCTCACCATCAACCGCCCCGACAAGCTCAACGCCCTGTCGCAAGGCGTGCGCGACCGCATGCTCGAGCATCTCGCCGCCCTCGAGAAGGACAACTCGATCGGCGTGGTGGTGATCACCGGCGCGGGCGACAAGAGCTTCGTCGCCGGCGCCGACATCTCGGAGTTCCACGGTCGTGCGCCCTTCGATCAGCGCGAGGCGATGCGCTTCCCGCGGGTCTTCGACGTGATGGCCTCCTACCCCAAGCCGGTGATCGCGATGATCAACGGCTTCTGCCTCGGCGGTGGGTGCGAAATGTCGATGTCGTGTGACATCCGCGTCGCCTCGGATCGCGCCCGTTTCGGCCAGCCCGAGATCAAGCTCGGCCTGATCCCGGGTGGCGGCGGCACCCAACGCCTGCCGCGCCTGGTGGGGCTCGGCCACGCGATGCGCCTGATCCTCACCGGCGACATGATCGGAGCCGAAGAAGCCGCTCGCATCGGCTTGGTCGACGTGGTCTTCGCCCACGACGAGCTACGCGCCAAGACCCTCGAGCTCGCCGCCAAGATCGCGAGCTTCAGCCCGCTCACCGTGCGTATGGCCAAGGAGTCGATGCGCATGAGCGAGCGAATGTCGATCGAGGAGGGCATCGTCTACGAGCGCGACGTCTTCTCGATGCTGTTCTCGACCGAGGACATGAAGGAAGGCGTCTCGGCGTTTCTCGAGAAGCGCCAGGCCGAGTGGAAGGGCCGCTGACGGCCTGCCATGCCGCTTGGACTTCTGATGGGGCTGTCGCTGGTTGCTGCGGCGCCGCCTCCGGCGCCGGCACCAACAACGCTGGGGCTCGAGGTCGTGGCGATCTACCCTCACGATCCAGAAGCCTTCACCCAAGGGCTGGTGTGGTCCCGTGGGCGGCTGTTCGAGAGCACCGGCCTGGTGGGGCGCTCGAGCCTGCGTGAGGTCGACCTCGAGAGTGGCACGGTGCTGCGGCGGGTCGACCTCGATCCGCCCCTGTTCGGCGAGGGTCTAGCCTTGGTCGGTGACGAGCTGATCCAGCTGACGTGGCAGAACCAGCGCGCGCTGCGCTGGCGAGCGAGCGACTTCACCCCGCTCGGGGAGTTTCGCCACGAGGGCGAGGGGTGGGGGTTGTGCTTCGACGGCACGTCGTTGATCTCGAGTGACGGCACCAACCGGCTGGCGGTGCGCGATCCCAGGAGCTTTGCGGTGAAACGCTCGGTCGCGGTGACCGACCGCGGGCGCCCGCTGCACAGCCTCAACGAGCTCGAGTGTGTCGACGGCTCGGTGTGGGCCAACGTCTACGGCACCGAACGTATCGTCAGCATCGATCCGACCAGCGGCCGGGTGACCGCCGAGGTCGATGCCTCGGGCCTGTTGCGGCGCGATGAAGCTGCCACGGCCGACGTGCTCAACGGCATCGCCTGGGTTCCCGAACGCGGCACCTTCCTGCTGACGGGCAAACTCTGGCCATCACTCTTCGAAGTGCGTCTGGTCGAGTGACGAT
>CAZRFU010000025.1:13340-14346 GCA_964599475.1 uncultured Thermoanaerobaculia bacterium | reverse complement strand
GTCAACGGCATCCGCGCCGCGTGGGGCAAGGGCCTCGCGGCGTGGCTCGCGACACACCCCGCCGAGATCGTGGCCCTGCAGGAGGTGCGCGCCAAGCTCGAGCAGTTCCCACCCGAGCTTGTCGGTTCTTCTTGGCAACTCGCCCACCACGCCGGCGAGCGACCGGGCTACAGCGGCGTCGCCACCTTGTCGCTCGAGGCACCGACCTTGGTCGAGGAAGGCCTTGGGATCGACGATTTCGACCGGGAAGGCCGGCTGCTGACGACCCAACACGGTCGCCTCTTGGTGGTCAACGGCTACTTCCCCAACGGCAACGGCAAGGATCGCGACAACTCGCGGATCCCCTACAAGCTCGACTTCTACCGCGCGCTTTTCGACCGGCTCGAGCCGGCCCGCCGCGCCGGCGCGCCGATCCTGGTCGTCGGCGACTTCAACACTGCCCACCGGGAGATCGACCTGGCGCGACCGGCGGCCAATCGCAACACCAGCGGCTTCACCGACATCGAACGCGCCGAGCTCGACCGCTGGCTCGCCTCCGGCTGGACCGACACCTTCCGCGCCTTCGAGGCCGGTCCGGGCCACTACACCTGGTGGAGCCAACGCTTCGGGGTGCGTGCCAAGAACATCGGCTGGCGCATCGACTACGCCCTGGCTTCACCCGGAATCCTGCCTCACTTGCGCGGTGCCGAGATCCTCCCCGATGTCGTGGGCTCGGACCACTGCCCGATACGCGTCGACCTCGATCCAGCCGTGTGTGGGTGAGCGGCGCCCGCGCGTCCGCACCGAGACCAGCAGCAGGAGTGCGACTGGCCGTCCGACTCAGGATGCCGCCGCGAAGTCGATGACGTAGCGATCGTCGCGGATGACCGCCACCGGGCCGGTAGGGGTCTCGAGGTCCAGTCGGCGCACGCCGACCCGCGGCTGCGTCGCCGGCAGGTATACGAAGTCCTGGTGGACGACGTGCTCGGGCGCGCTGAAGTCGCCCGGACCGACCGCCCCACCGAAG
>CAZRFU010000025.1:11513-13330 GCA_964599475.1 uncultured Thermoanaerobaculia bacterium | reverse complement strand
GCGACCGAGAGCGATGTGCAAGCCGAGTTTCTCGTCCAGCAGCGTCGAGCCGATCGGCTCGATTCCGAGCTCGGCGAGCACGCCCAGACCGAGCTCGGCGAGGTTGGCAGTTGCCGGTTCGCGACGAATGCGATCCGCCCACTCTGCGCCGCCGGCTCCCCCACCTGCAATGTCGACGACCCGATTGTGCTCGATCGCCAGCAGGGCGATGTCGGGGCCGAACTGGATCGGCAGGACGCCTCGGGTCCGACTCGGATCGCCCGAGCTCTCCCCCTCGTACGGCACGATGTAGGCCTCGCCGGAAGGCAGGTTCCCCACCGCGCCGGGCTGGCGCAGCAGGCCCGAGCTGGCGTGCGCCGTACGATGGCGCAGATCGAGGAAAAGGGTGTGACGCTCGCCGTCGGCGTCGAGCTCGAGCACCGCAGACTCAGCCGCGTCCAGCAACTGCGCCAACAGGCGGACGCGGCGGTCGACCTCCTCCAGGTCGAGCCGCATCGCCGGCAACATACCGGTGCGGAAGCCCCCCATCGTTGCGGCACGGAAGCCCAATCGTCGGCCGAGCAGCTTGAGCGGCGCGGTCGCCGACAGCTCGGTTGGTGCCAATACCATCGGTCGGGCGGCCAGCACTTCGTCGCGAGCGACCGACGCGAGATCCGCGAGTGCTGCAGCGTGCTCCGGAAGGCCGTTGACGATCGGCCACAGCCGGTCCGGCAACTCGGCGTTGTTGGCGCCGACGTTGGGGTAGGCGTACAGCTCGACGCGGTAGCGATCCGCAGCATGGCGCCGCAGCTCGTCGACCCACGACTGTGCCAGGGCGCGACGCGAGGACCAGCGAGAATGATCCGGGCGATCGCCATCGGGAAGGTCGACCAGAATCGCCAGACGACGCTCCTCGGCGGTCGGCGCAAAGACCCGATCGATCAGTTGTACTAATTCAGGGCCGGTCAACGGAGAGACATCTGCATGTGGAGGGGCCATGGTGGGGGCATTGTACCGGGTACCGGTATCGGGGATCGGGGATCGGGGACCGGGGATCGGGCAACAGAGAACGGACAACGAGTCGGGGCCTAGAATGATCGGGTGCTCGCGCAGCTCCCCCATTTCCTGCTGGCCGACTCGGCGATCACTCGTGGGATGAGCGCTGTCCTCGTCGGAGCGGGGACCGGTCTGGTGTGGTGGTGGTGGCAGCCGAGTTTCCCGATGCCCGAGGACAGCGGCGTCGGCGTGCTCGCCGGCGTCAGCTTGATCACCGTTGGATTGTTGCGGTGGCGAGACTCGCGGCGGGATTTGCAGCCGGCCCGAGCAGGGGGGGCAGTGCTGCTCGCGGCCGCCCTGGCCCTGCTGGGCTGGACGAACTTCGGTCGCTTCCACGGCGCCTCGTTCGTCCATCATTGGGAGCAGTTCCACCACGTTCTGGGGGCCAAGTATTTCGCCGAGCTCGGCTACGACGGTCTCTACACCGCTTCACTCGCCGCGGAAGCCACGGTCCGTCCCGGGCAGCCGGTGCAGACCTGGGTTCGGGATCTGCGCGACGACAGCATGATTCCGGTCGAATCGCCTCGGTTCGACCAGCACCTCGATGCCGTCAAACGGCGATTCAGCGATGCACGACGCGCCGCCTTCACCGCCGATCACCAGGTCTTCGTCGAGCAGAACGACGCCAACTACCTGCGCTCGATCCGCAGCGACCACGGCCTGAATGCCACCCCGACCTGGGTCTTCACGGCCCAGCTCGCCACCGCCGCGATCCCCATCAACCAGGAGTCTCTCTCGTGGTACGGGTCAATCGACCTGCTCCTGCTCGGGGCCTGCGGGGT
>CAZRFU010000025.1:0-11503 GCA_964599475.1 uncultured Thermoanaerobaculia bacterium | reverse complement strand
CGGCCCTCTTCGTGGTCCGGCGGACCTACGGCGGCCGGATCGCCGCGGTGGTCGTCATCCTGCTGGGCACCTCGTACTTCGGGCGCTTCTGGTGGATCGGCGGAGCCTTCCTGCGCGAGGACTGGCTCGCCTGGACGATCATCGCGATCTGCTGCTTCGAGCGGCGGCGCTGGGCCTGGGGAGGAGCAGCCCTGGCCTGGGCGGCTGCTCTGCGGGTGTTTCCGGTGCTGTTCTTTCTCGGCACGGTCGCGGCGCTGGCACAGCGACGCAACCTCGGCGCCCTGCGTCGCCTCGTGCTCGGCGCGACGATCGCCGGAGTGCTGGCCGCCGCCGCAGGATCGACCACCGGCCGAGGCTTTGCCGTGTGGGGCGAGTTCGCCGACGAGATCAGTCGGCACTCCCGCACGTGGCTGACCAACAACGTCGGCCTCGCCAACACCGTGCTCTACGGGGGAGCCGACTTTCGTCGCGAGCTGGTCGACTTCTCCCTGCCGGAGCCGTGGGTGGTGTGGCAGGAGGACATGGACCAACGGCGCGAGTCTCGCGCTCCGCTGATTTGGCTCGCCGGCCTGGTGCTGACGGGGTGGCTGATCGCCACCTGCCGCCGGCTCGACCCGGCCTCCGCCGCGGCGCTCTCCATCGTGGTGGTCTTCGCGCTCACCCTGTCGACCTGCTACTACTGGCAGATGCTGGCGCTGCTGGCGCTCCTGCGCCGTCCGTGGTTGTGGCAGGCCGTCGCGGCGTTCAACCTGGTCGCCTACGCGATCCACTTCAGCTCCCCTGCGTTCGAGCTGCGCTACGGGGTCCTGTCGTGGCTGTTGCTGGCATTCTTCGTGGCGATCCTCCTCGTGCTGCTGCGCTCGCCGGTGAACCCCGCCGACCCAGCTCACGAGCCCCCTCGGCCCACGAGGCACCGCCGTCGCCACCCCTAACCGCCAACGCGGCGACCGCAGCCAAAAGTCGGAAGGAGACCCGGACTCGGAAGAGATCTTTTGCTTCGGAGAAGACCGCCGGGGTTGGGCTGCAAGAATCACGGCCGCTGGCAGCGTGCTGGGCCGCTTCGACTCAGTTACTGATGAAGGCTGGCGTCCGAAATGTCGGGAACAGAGGAACAGCGCGCGGGGTAAGCCACTAATACCCAACCCCTCCATCGACGACTCTCCCCGCTCCATCGACATCGAGCACCAGGGTAAACGGCCCATCGTTGATCAACTCGACCTCCATCATCGCGCCGAAGCGACCGGTCGCAACCGGGACTCCCGCCCCACGCAGCCGCTCCACCAGTCTCTCGACCAGCGGCTCGGCGACTTCCGGTCGCGCAGCCCGCGTGAACGATGGCCGACGCCCCCGCGCCAGGGCCGCCTGCAGGGTGAACTGCGACACCACCAGGAAGGCTCCCCCCACCTGGTCGATCGAGAGGTTCGTGCGCCCTTCGGCGTCCTCGAAGATCCGCAGCGCCAGCAGCTTGTCGGCCGCTGCGTCGCTCGACTCCGACCCATCGTCGACGCCCACTCCGACCAAGGCCAACACGCCTCGCTCGATGGCGCCCACGACCTCGCCGTCGACTCGCACGGCGGCGCTCGAAACTCGTTGAAGCACGATTCGCATCGGCGGCGTTTTCTCCTGTTGGAAGGGGCCCTCATCGGGAGGGCCCATGATACGCTGACCTTTTCGAGGAGTCCCCCATGCTCAACAAAGTGCAATTGATCGGCAACCTCGGTCGTGATCCGGAGATGCGCTCGCTGCCGAGCGGCCAGGCGGTCGCAGAGTTTTCCATTGCCACGAGCCGTAGGTACAAGGACCGCGACGGCAACCCGCAGGAAGAGACCGAGTGGCACAACATCGTGGTCTTCGGTCGCCAGGCCGAGATCGCCAACCAGTACCTGCGCAAGGGCCGCCAGGTCTACGTCGAAGGTCGCCTGCGCACGCGCAGCTGGGACGACCAGCAAAGCGGCCAGAAGCGCTACAAGACCGAGATCGTCTGCGAGGACTTCCGCATGTTGGGTCAACGCGGTGACGGCGAGGGCGGCGGTCGCCGTGACGACTACGGCGGCGGCGGAGGTCGCAGCAGCGGCGGCGGCAGCGACTACGGTCCGGGCCCCGGTAGCGATCCGGGAGACGACGACATTCCGTTCTGAGGAAGGTACCGGGAGAGAGGATACCGGGTACTCCCGGAACGCTCAGGCACCTCCATCCGCGGACGCACCGCCCAGGCCGCTCAGCGCGCGAGGGCGGAGCCCGAACCTGGATCGACGAGGGGTGGGAACGTCCGTGGACGGGGGCCACACTCGGGCGCTCGCCCGTCGAAGTTCACCGTCACGTTGAACACGACGTCGACAGGCTTATCCTCGTAGCGCGCCGGCTTGAACCGCCACTCCCGCACCGCCTCCACAGCGAGCCACTGCAGCACGGGATCGGTCGCTACGAGTGACACCGCTCGCTTGGCCTGCCCGTCCTTGCCAACGCTGACCTGGACGACCACGGTACCCTCGTCGCAGAACGGGCGAAAGACCGTCGGCAGACGCGGCGCGACCCTCGATGTGACGCGAGGCGCCACAACATCGCCGGGCTTGGCCTGCTCAACCGGCTTTTCCCCAGTTGGCTTTGGGTCAGCCGCAGCCACTACCGGTCGCTCGAGCCCGTAGGCGCTGAAGTCGATGTGTGACACCTCAGGCCAGAAGGACTCCGCGACATGGAGGTGCCACCCGGCCCGGTCTGCGTCTTGGTCGTGAGCCGCCGCCAAGGCACGCAGAAAACTCACCTGCCCGAGCAGGGTCGGCGCGACCGACGAGGCTCGCAGCCGCTCGGCCATCTCCTTGGCGACATCGTCGATCTCGCGCCGGGCCGCTTTCGATCGCCCAGCGACGATGTGCTCGTGGCCGACCAGCAAGCGTTCAGACCAAACGCGGACCAGCGCCGAATCGCCACCTCCGATCAGCCCAGTCCAGCGGCCTTCCGATTCGGCCGATGCGCCCCCAGCGAGGCCCCCAACCGCAAACAGCACCAACATGTTTCGTACCATGGCGACATCCTAGCGCGGCGACCGCCGGGCTGTTCACCGACCAGTCGATCCCGGCTGGTTGCAATCCAGGCAACGAAATCGGGTCTATCGTCCGTTCGCCTCTGGTCGGTCCCTGGTCCCGGGTCCCAACCAGTGCCCGGTCCCCCTTCACCCCGCCAATCGCATGAACCGCTTGGTGGTCTCGATCTGTTGCTGCGCCGCTTCGGCTTGTTCCTGTTTGACCTGGCGCAGCCCCTGCTGGACCAGGCCGAAGAGCACGAACCAGCCGACGACGCCCAGGATCACGTGTTTGCTCCACAGCGGCGACGGCAGCGGGGAGTTCCACAACATGTGCAGCACGACCGGGATCAGCAGGGTCTTGAGGAACCGGGGGTCGAACAGCTGGGCCGGTGAGAAGGGTTTGCCTCCCTTTGCACGCCAGAAAGCACCCGCCGCGATGGCCGTCCAGGCGACGTGCGCAAAGGGCGACAGCAGGCCGCGCAAGACGATCAACCGAACGGTTGCGCCCAGCGTGCCCTCCGCCATGAGGGCATCCCAGAAGGCGTAGCCGGCACTCTCGAAAGCGGCGAACCCGGCCCCCACCGCCGCGCCGAAGAGCAGGCCGTTGAGGGTGTAGTGGTAGCGCACTCCGCGCACGATCAGGATCACCGTGGCGAGCTTGCCGAGCTCCTCGATGATCCCGGCGCTGGATGCCCCCAGCCATGAGAGGTTGACGGTCGAGAAGCCGATCAGGGACACGAACAGGGAGCCCACACCACCGAGGAAGAACAGCGTCAAGACCATGCGGAAGGAGACGTTGCGAGGGGTGTTGAGCTCGTAGAACAAGATCAGCGTCGCAAACGGCACCGCGATCGACCCCATGAGGATCAGGCCAGGCAGCAACCGCGGATTGCCGAACTGCTGGGCTGCGACGAAAAACGCCAGGTAAACGAAGCCGAGAAACAGCAGCACCCGACCGAAGAGCCAGGGCTTCGGCCAGCCGGTCTGCACCTCCGACAGCGGCGGTGTGGTCTTGGCCGTGCCGACCAGGAAGTACTCGTCGATCTCTTCCTGGCTGCGGCGCGTGAAGACCTCGGAGAACATCTCCCTCAGGCTGAAGCCCTCGAGCTTTTCGACGCTCGCGAGGTCGTTCAAGCGGGAGCCCAGCATCGAGAACAGGTCACCGACGCGGATCGGCGCGGCTCCGACCTTCCACAACGAGGTGCCGATCTGAATCTGCTCGCCTGGTCCGAGCGCCACCTCGGTGACCGCCCTGGTTTCGAACAGCAGGGAATGGCCACTGGCCACCGTCAGCCGCACGCGACCGTCGACCAGAATCGCGTGGACCTCGCCGAGGTAGGGATCGAGCAAGCCGCTGCGGCGGTCGATCGAAACCGTCGAGGGTCCGATCCAGAAAGTCCGGCCGGTGTCCGGGCCGCTGATGCAGCGCAACTCGACCGCCACCTGGGCGGCCGGAGCCGAAGGCATCGGCGCCGGGGACCCCTGTCGAACTTCTGCAGGGGGTATCGCCCGGGGCCCGGGAGCCGCGGCCACGCCGCCTCCAGGCAACGGCGGCAGGGATTCAGGCGCTCGGAACGCCTCCGACACGGGCTTCCACTCGTTCCAACCGACTCGCGCCACGGGCGTCTTGGGGTCGATCTGGTGGGCGGCAATCCACGCCCGCACGTCCTCGCCCCGCACCGGCCCTTTCGCCGCCCCACCCTCGAGGTAGTACCACAGGTCTTCGCTCATTGTCGTCTCCGTGGGTGAGACTAGCTAGATCAGGCTATGGCCCTGGGCTCCGTCGACGGTCCAACACGCCCCGGTCACCAGGCTCGCCCGCGGCGAGGCGAGAAACGCGACCACGTCGGCGACCTCCTCAGAGCGGCCAAAGCGACCAAGAGGCAGATGCTGGGCGACGAAACGCGCCATCTCCTCGGGCTGCTCGAGGCACCGCTTGTCCCACGACCCGCCGGGAAAGCGGATCGATCCCGGCGCAACCGCGTTGACTCGGACACCCTTCGGTGCCAGCTCGCGGGCCATGACGCCCGCGAGGCTGATCTGGGCGGACTTGGTGGTGTTGTAGAGCGCAAGACCCGGCCCTCCGATCTCCCGCCCGAAGATCGAGGAGACGAACACGATCGAGCCGCGGCCGCGTTCGACCATACCCGGCACCACCTCACGCGCGAGGCGAACGTGACCCAAGAAATTGAGCTCGAGCAGCGCCATCCAGTCCGCGTCGGACAGGGTTTCGAAATCGCCACGCTTGTTGCCGCCGACATTGGCGATCAGCACCTCTACCGGGCCAAAGGCCCGCGTCGCAGCCGCAACCATCGCCGCCGCACCTGCGGGACTGGCGGAGTCGGCTACGACGCCCGCCGCTGTACCTCCCGCCGCCCGGATCTCCGCCACCGCCTGGTCGAGGGCAGCCGCACCGCGAGCCGCGAGCACCACCCGACAACCCTCCTGCGCCAGGGCAACGGCAATCGCCTTGCCGATCCCACGGCTCGCCCCGGCAATGAGGGCCACCGCGCCGTCGTATCCCAGCTCCATCAGTGCAGCTCGACCAGGGTGGCTTGCAGGGTCCGCGCCGGGCCGCGGTTTTGCCACTGCACGAGGATTGGACTTTGGTACTGGCCCCGCAGCACCCGCCCACCGTCGCCGACCGCGAGCTGGATCGAGCGCTTGAGCCTGAGGAAGCGCGACGCCGCCGGCCCCGTGACGCGCCCGATCAAGCGTTCGAGCGAAGACTGGCGCACTCCGAGAACGCCCATCAGCTCGTTGAAGACGTGCACCAGGTCGTAGGTGGCGTAGTCGAGGGTCTTGCGCGGCACCGCGAGGGGATCGCGGAGAATGTGCCGGCCCTTCTCGGCGGCGAACTCGAAGGGATTGCGCAACACGTCGATCAGGTCGTGGCGCATCAACAGGGTCTCGTACTCGTTGACGGTCAAGCCGGCGTGCTGCTCGTTGGGATCCAGCGCCAAGTCGATACGGCCGTGCTCGACCCCATGGCGGCGGGCCAGGGCCTCGAGCTGCTCGAACAGCGCTACACCCTCCTCGCGGAGGTTGACCGATTCGACCGCGGCCTTCGACATCGGCACCCGCAGTGCCAGCGTCGCCACTTCGGTTTCGCGCTCGTAGCCGATCACCGTTGCCCGCCGGCGCCGCTGCAACCCGTCGAGGTCGATCAGGAAGACGGGGCGTTCGTCGGCGTGGGTGTAGGTGGCGCAACTCGCAAGGCCGGCTCCGATGAACGCAAGATGGGAGTCCGCGTTCTTGGGCTCGACCACCTTCTGATCGTCCGACAGCTCGGCACGCAGCGACATCTCGTCGTGCAGGTAGCTCGCACCGGGCGGGAAGATCCGGCCGAAGACCCCGAGGAACCTCTCGATCCGCTCACGATTGTGCTCGAGACGCGCACACAGCGCCTGCTCGAGGAAACCCGCAGTGGTGTGGTGCGAGCAGTAGAGCGCTCGCGGATACCGGGCGCGAAAATCCTCGTCGAACGCACCAACCGGCTCGCGCATGTCGACGAGCTCGAAACGTTGCCGCGGCACCACTTCGAGGGAAAGCTGGGCGACTGCCATTCGAGGATGATACCAAGGTACTGGGTACGGGGTATCCGGTATCGGGTAACGGGTACAGGGACCAGGAACCGGGGATCGGGGATCGGGGATCGGCTGGCAACTGGCCAGAAAATGGGGACCCG
The DNA here is from genome assembly GCA_964599475.1 of uncultured Thermoanaerobaculia bacterium. Lineage (GTDB taxonomy): Bacteria > Acidobacteriota > Thermoanaerobaculia > Multivoradales > CAZRFU01 > CAZRFU01. Next base: position 4,793 of record CAZRFU010000025.1, on the reverse strand, counting down.
GGACCCGGGACCCGGGACCAGGCCGGAACGAAGACCGGACGGCGGACGTGATTTTCATCCTCCGGGGTGCACCACGGAGGGGTGCATGGGGAACTGCTCAGAAAATGGGTACCGGGGACCAGGGACCCGGGACCCGGGATACCAGAGACGGGCACTTGATCTTCATCCTCCGGGGTGCACCACGGAGGGGTGCATGGGGAACTGCTCAGAACGTGCGGGTCGAGCGCTCTCCGACCAGTACCCGATACCCGTTACCTTGGTATGCGCAGCCGCAGCGTGCCTGGCGAGTTGATACGATTATGTCGATGAGCGTCCGCCGCGGCTGGAGGGATCCATGAGGCTTCGTACGATCGTGATCGCTCTGTTCGGCTTGAGCCCGCTGGGAGCCCAGGCCGGGCAGATGCTGTCGAGCACCTCGGAGGACTTCGCCGCACGCGCCCGTGCCGTGCCGATCGGCGAGACCCTCGTGGTCGAGGGGCTCGCACTCGAGCTGGGAAAGTCCGCTGAGCCCCTGGAGCTCACCCGCTACGAAGTGTGGACACCCGATGCGCGGGTCGAGATCGCTGGCGCGGACGGCAGCACGTTCGTCGATCCGCCCGACTCGATCCGCTTCCTGGGCCGCGTCGTGGGTCGCGTCGGCTCGCAGGCCCTGATCACGGTGCGCGAATCTGGCGAGGTCCGGGGGCTGGTCACCGAACCGGGCCGCGGATGGGTGATCACCTCAGATGGGGCGGGCCGATTCGCGGCGCTCGAGGTCGATCTGGCGGCCCGCCCCCAGCAAGCCTTCGCCTGCGGCACGGACGAGCTCGAGGCCGTGACGGATCTGTTCGGCGTGCAGGAACCCACTCCCACCCCAGCGGCATTGCTCGGCACCAGCCCGGTCTACCGCGTCGACGTCGCCGTCGAAACGGATCAGGAGTATCTCGGCCTGTTCGGCGGAAACACCGCCAACGCCGCCGACTACGCTGCGGACATCCTGGCGTACGCCACCATCGCCTACGATCGGGATGTTGGGGCTCGGCTGGCGATCCCATACCTGCGGTTGTGGACTACCACCGATCCGTGGACTCAGACCAACCCCCAATGCGCCATGTTCCAACTGGGCAAGTACTGGAACGACACCATGAGCGGGGTCTCGCGCTCCCTGACTCACCTGTTCAGCGGCAAGTCGACCAACGCCGGGATCGCCTGGATCGGTGTGATCTGCAACGGCGGCTTCTCCTACAACAGCGGAGGGTGTGGACTCACTCCCCAGACCTCGAACTACGGCGGTCACTACGGCGTCTCGAGCGGTCTCGACGGCAACTTCAATCCGAACACGCCGGCCACCTTGTGGGACACCGTCGTGGTCGCCCACGAGCTGGGGCACAACTTCAACTCCCCGCATTCGCACTGCTACGCCAACATCGGCGGGAACTCCGATCCCATTGACGGGTGTTACGCTGGCCAGTGTGGCCAGGCAGGCTGCCACTGCCTAGCGACCTCGCTCCCCTTGGGCTGTCTTGGGTCCGGGCAAGCGTGCGGCACCATGATGAGTTACTGCCATCTGCTCTCGGGCGGCATGGGCAACATCGCGCAGAGCTTTGGGCCGAGCCATCCCTACGGAGTCGCCCCGGAGCGCCAGGCGGCGCGCATGCGCGCCCACGTCGAGTCCGTTGCGGGCTGCTTGAGCCTGGCGGCGTTCTTCACCGACGGCTTCGAGAGTGGCAACACCAATGCCTGGTCCCAGACCGTGCCCTGAAATTGCGGAGTTTGGGACTGAGATGAGGGACTTAGCGGCGACCGCAACCGAAGTCGGAACAAGACCCGGACTCGGAAAAAGATCTTTTGGTTCGGAGAAGAGCGACGCCCGGTGCTGCAGAGCGTTGGCCCAAGATTCGCGGTGGTTGCAGTGTCTCCCCCTACCCTGCAAGTGGTGAGCGAAAGGCGCGGCTGTCGTCCAACCAAGGTGTGCCACCGAGGCACCTGGTAGCATTGCCCCTTTCGAGGAGGCACTACCGTGGAGTTTCTGAGCGATCCGCAGGTCTGGATGGCGTTTCTCACCCTGACGGTGCTCGAGATCGTGCTCGGCATCGACAACATCGTCTTCATCGCGATCCTGGTGCAGCGCCTGCCCAAGACCCTGCAGGCGCGAGCGCGGCAGATCGGCCTGGGGCTCGCGATGGCGATGCGCATCGGGTTGTTGCTGTCGATCTCGTGGGTGATGGGGCTGACCGAGCCTCTGTTCACCGTCCTCGGATTCGCATTGTCGGGCCGCGATCTGATCCTGCTCGTCGGCGGCGGCTTCCTGCTGGCGAAGAGCACGCTCGAGATCCACCACTCGCTCGAAGGCGCGGCCCACCACGGGGCCGAGGTCGCCAAGGCGACGTTCGGCGGCGTCTTGCTGCAGATCACCCTGCTCGACATCGTCTTTTCGCTCGACTCGGTGATCACCGCCGTGGGCTTGGCCAAACACATCCCGGTGATGATCGCCGCCATCGTCGTCTCGGTGTTGGTGATGCTCGGCGCCGCCGGCCCGATCTCAGCCTTCGTCGAACGCCACCCGACTGTCAAGATGTTGGCCCTTTCCTTCCTGATCCTGATCGGCGTAACCCTGATCGCGGAAGGGCTGCACTTCCACATCCCCAAGGGCTACATCTACTTCGCCATGGCGTTTTCGGTCGGCGTCGAGGCGCTGAACTTGAGAATCCACGCCAAGAAAAAGGCTGCCGCACCAGTCAAGCTCAACCCGCGGCTCGACGCATAGGACCCAGCAATGGCAGAACCAGTCGCGACCGATCGCCCAGAGGCTCTCGACACCGGCTTCACCCGCTGGTGGATCCTGCTGTTCCTCAGCCTGGTGATGTTCGGCAACTACTACGTGTACGACTGCATCGGGCCTCTCGCCGACCACTTGCAGCGCCTGCTCGGCTACTCTGACACGCAGATCGGCACCCTCAACGCGATCTACAGCGCACCCAACATCCTGATGGTGCTCATCGGCGGCGTCCTGGTCGACCGCTTCGGCGCGGCCAAGGTCACGCTCGGCACGACCGTCGTATGCCTCGCAGGCGCCATCCTCACCGCCACCAGCGGGACCTTCGTGATCATGGCGGCCGGCCGGCTCCTCTTCGGTCTGGGCGCGGAAACCATGATCGTCGCCGCTACCGCCGCCCTCGGGCTGTGGTTCCTGGGCCGATCCCTCGCGCTGGCGATGGCGCTCAATCTGAGCCTGGCGCGAGCCGGCTCCTACACCGCCGACGTCTCCCCGGTGTGGGCCAAGGGTGCCTACGATGCCGGGTGGCAGGACCCACTGTGGATCGCCGCGGCCTTTGCCGGCATCAGCTTCGTCGGGGCGCTCGGATACTGGATCATGGATCGCCGCCACGCCGCCTCACTCCCAGCCGAATCCGCTGCCCCGCCGGAGAAGATCGTCTGGCGCGATGCCCTGCGCTTCGACCGCTCCTATTGGTACGTCGTGGCCCTCTGCGTGACCTTCTACTCGGTCATCCTGCCCTTTCGCAGCACCTTTGCGATCAAGTACTTCCAGCACGCCCACGAGATGACGCTCGAAGCCGCGAGCGTCATGAACAGCTACGTCTTCCTCGCCGCCGTGTTCGTCAGTCCGATCTTCGGCATCCTCGCCGACAAGATCGGCCGACGGGCGACGATGATGATCTTCGGATCACTGCTGCTACCGATCACCTTCTTGCTGCTCGGCCTCGGCCAGGCCGACCTGTGGGTGGTCACAGCGCTGATCGGCGTCAGTTTCTCGCTGGTTCCGGCGATCCTCTGGCCTTCGGTCGCGCACGTCGTCACGGCAGCGCGGCTCGGCACCGCCTACGGTCTGATGACCATGCTGCAGAACATCGGTCTCACCGCATCGAATCTGGTCGTCGGCCGCCTCAACGATGTCAGCGGCGCCAGCGCCGAAAACCCTGCGGGCTACCAGCCGATGTTGTGGTACTTCGGAGTGCTGGCGACCGTGGCGATGGCCTTTGCCCTGGCCTTGCGCACTCGGGAGCTCGGCTCGAACGGGCACGGACTCGAGCTGCCGGAAGCGGCTACGGGGAAGTAGGGAGCGGGAACCCGGGATCCGGGGAGAGTATCGCTGCGCTCCGGCGAGTACCCGGTACCCGGTACCAAACAAAAAAAGCCGCGGTCCCGACGACCGCGGCCTTTCTGATCGGGACTGGGCCCGGTCTTACCAGCGACGTCCGCCGCCGCCACCGCCGGCGCCGCGGTAACCGCCGCCACCGCCGCGACCACCACCGCCACCCGCCTCACGAGGACGAGCTTCGTTGATGCGCAGGTTGCGGCCGCCCATCGACACGCCGTCAAGGGCGCGGATCGCCTCGTCGGCGTCACCGTCGGCCATCTCGACGAAAGCAAAGCCGCGGGGCTGGCCGGTCTCGCGATCGGTCACCACCGACACGCTCTCGACGCTGCCGTGCTGGGAGAAGAGGCGATTGATCTCGTCCTCGGTTGCGCTGAAGGGGAGGTTCCCCACGTAGATCTTCTTGGCCATGTTCTGTTCTCTCGGTCGGGTTGGCTCTCGTGAGCCGGATACCCTGGGAAATCTTGGACGGCTCCGCACACCGGAACCAACGGGAGCGTCCAGCTGAGAACTGGAACTATGGAGGAAGGCTACGTGAGAAGTATCGGGATGCTTCTGATAGCGCTCCCGCAAGGGAGCCTCTGCTCTCGCGCTCGAAAGTATAGGGCAGATCGGATTGTGTGTCTACTGGCAGGGGTACCGGGGGCGCACGTCACGGAAGTGATCGGTTCGGGGCACACTGTCTGGCACGGGGTCA
>CAZRFU010000024.1:0-66363 GCA_964599475.1 uncultured Thermoanaerobaculia bacterium | reverse complement strand
TCCGTTCCGGCCTGGTCCCGGGTCCCTGGTCCCGGGTCCCCATTTTCTGAGCAGGCCGCCATCCTCGGCGGCAGCTGCCCAGCTACAATCCAGTTGGTGAGAAGCCCTCGCATCCACCAGGACTCAACCGGCTCCCCCCGGCAGTCGGTCGGGGCCATCGACGTCGACCTCGGGCTCGGCTTCTTGGAACAGCTCGCCGGCATTTCGTCGCCCAGCACGGATCGCGTTGGCCTGCGGCGCTGCGCCGAGCGGCTGGTGGCGATCGGGCGCAGAGTGGGCCTCGTGGGCGGCATCGAGGACCACCCGGAAGGTCCGGTGGTGATCCTCGGCAACGCCGCCAAACCCGGCTACCTGCTCGCCCTCGGCCACCTCGACACCGTGCTGCCGGCGCGGTCGGTCGAGAGGCGCCAGGATCGCGTCATCGCCACCGGGGCGATCGACATGAAGGGTGGCTTCGCAGCGTTTTTTGCCGCTCTCGCGGCCTTGCGCCGGGCCGGCGCCGCGGTGCCGCAGGATCTGGTCCTGGTGGCGGTGCCGGACGAGGAGATCGGCGGGCCGCTGGCCATCGAGATCACTCGCCGCTTCGGCGCCGAGGCCCGTGAGCTCTGGGTCCTCGAGCCCGGCTCGCGCACCGCCCTCGGCCACGAGAGCCTGGTCCTGGGGCGACGCGGCATGTTCGACTGGTCGATCGAGATCACGGGGCACAGCGCGCATGCCGGTAACGCCTTTGCCGAGGGCCGGTCCGCGCTGCTCGCCGGCGCCGCTCTGGCTCAGCAGCTGGCCGCGCTCGGCCGGCCCGAGGCGGGTATCACCGTCAATCCCGCCCGTCTCGTCGCCGGCGAGGCGTCGCTGCTGGCCACACCGGCGACCCTGGCTCGAGTCGTCGGCACCCCAGCCCAGACCAATGTGATCCCGAATCGCGCCGTGCTGGACGGCGAAGTGCGGTTCCGCCACCAGGCCGACGCCCAGCGCCTGCGCGTCGCCTTCGCGACCCTCGTCGAGGAGGTCGCCGGCGCGGCCGCCGTGCAGGCCAGCGTCCGACTGGGCGAGGTGCTGGCGCCGCTCGAAGCGACACCGCATCGTCTCGACCGCGGGATGCGGGCCGTCGAGCTCGGTGCTGCGCTCGGCCTCGAGCTCGAGCTCGAGCACGAGCGAGGCGGCGTCTCGTTTCCCAACTTCCTGCCGGCCGGCGCGGACATTCCGGTACTCGACGGCCTCGGCCCAGCCGGGGATGGAATGCACACCACCGAGGAATACGTCCTGATCGAATCGTTTGCAGCCCGCGTCCGGCTGCTCGCCGCCCTGCTCGCCGACGACGCCGAGCGATCCCCTACCGGCTGAGACGCTCCGCTTCACGCGCCTCTGCCAGTCCACTCCCCTCTGCCAGCCCATCCCAGCTCTGACCCGGCAGCAACACCGTCAGTGCCAGCCCCTGCACCCCCAAGCCACCGGGGTCGGCGGCAGAACCGCGAACCACCTGCGCCGCCCGCGCGTCGTAGATCGAAATGCGTCCTTCACCCAACACCTCGATGGTGCCGTCGGCTCGCCGCTCGACCGCCGTGGCCTCGTCGATTCCGATCCCGACCAGCTGCGGGTTTTCGAGCACCACCCCGAGCAGTCGATTCTGGCGCTGACGCGCGTGGAAGTGTTGGTCGAGGATCACGCCGGGGAAGAGACCGAGACCGGGGGCCAAATCGACGGCGCCGGCCCGCACCGTGGTGAAGTCGCCGTCGCCGGTGATCATCGGATCCGACATCACCGCCGTCCCTGCGGACGTGCCACCAACAACCGCACCCCGCACGAACGCTCGGCGCAACGCGGCCTCAGCCGCAGTACCCAGCATCACTGCGGTGATGCGACGTTGGTCGCCACCGGCAAACCACACGCCGCCGGCCTGCTCCAGCTCGGCCACGAAAGCCGGGTCGTCAGCCTGCTCGCGGCGTAGCAGCTCGAGGCTGACGACGCGTGGGCAGCCGTAACGGCCGAGCTCGTCGCGGTAGAAGTCGCCGGTGTCCTCGAGCTCCGATGCCGTCGGCACCACCACCACCACTGCCTCCGGACAGCCCGCGAGCTCGGCAAAGCGCTCCATCACCACCGCCGGCCGGGCGCCGCCACCGACCAGCAGCAAGGTCCCCGCGGCCTCGGGCGACGCACCTGCCGCCGTCGCCGCGACGCCCCACAACAAGGCCGCGACCCACCAGGCGCGAACCTCCACTCCGCCGCTCGATCCCGGGTCCCAGGATCCCGGGTCCCCCTTCCCCGATCGCAGCGACGGCGCCACATCAACGGCCCTCATGGACCACGTCTCCTTCCTCGGCGAGGATGCGGTTGATCCGGGACAGAGCTTCGACCGCCCGCCCCTGATGCCGGACAGCCACCTCGGTCGTCAGGGCATTGAGCAACACTGCCGCCGCCGCCACGGCATTGGTGAAGTTCATGTTGTGAGATGGCGCGAAGAACAGGTGCCGGGCGTGGCCGGCCGCCGGAGAGGTCACGCGATCGGTGATCACCAGGGTCGGGAGCCCACGCTCGGCGGTCTCCGCCAGCAGCTCCAGGGTCTGCCGCGAGTACGGCGGAAACGAGAAGGCCAGCAGGAGGTCCGATGGCCGAAGCGCCACCACCTGTTCGCGCGGCGAGGAGTAGCGCGTCGACAGCACCGTGGTGCGCAGGCCGATCTCAGTGAGCAGGTAACCTCCGAGGTCTGCGAGGATCGAGGAAATCCCGAAGCCGAACACGTAGACGTGATCGGCCTTGAACAAGGCTGCCGCAGCTGCACGGAACTCCGCCGGCGCGACGCCTTCGACCAGTTTCTGGATGTTGCCCTGTTCGAGCCGCGCCACAGCCGCGAGGACGTCAGCCGAACCGTCGACCTCGTCCCCGGCGACGCGTGGTGCGCTCAAGCGCCCGCGGACGAGCTCGAGCAAGGCCATCTTGAGCTCGGCGAAACCCTCGAAGCCCAGGCGCTGGGCCAGCCGCACAACCGTCGCCTCCGAGGCTCCGGTGCGCGCCGCAATCGTCGGAATCGACAGGAAGGGCACTTCCGCGAGGTGCTCGACCAAGAAGGTCGCGATGGCCTGCTGCTGCGGCGGCAGCGCCTCGAAGTGTTCGAGCACCAGGTCGCGGAAGTCACCGGGAGCATTCAGCTGCGGCATGGATGGCCTCACTTTCTTCGACAGAGAATAGATGAAGCCACAGTTTCATTCAAGGCGACCGGGGAACTCTAAGCGTCCGCGATTGCTTCCTTGACAAGCCACGGCAATCCGTCTCACAATACGAAACTGAAGTTTCACTCTTATCACCGTGACGAACGTCTCATTTCATCGCGGACCAAGGGAGATCACGATGCTGCATTCGACTTGGCGTCTCCTGGTGGTGCTCGGGCTCGTCGCCTCGAGCGCTTTCGGACAAACTGCCGAAACCGGTCTGCTCGCCGGACGCGTCGTCGACCAGGCGGCCGTCCCGGTCGTGGGCGCGGTGGTGACGGCGGCCCGCACCGACGGCTCCAACCTGCGCTCCGACGTCACCGACGAGCTCGGCCGCTTCCGGCTGGGCTTCCTTCCGCCGGGTACGTACAGCCTGGCGGTCGACGCGGAAGGGTACGCCGGCGGCAGCCTCGCGGACCTGCGGGTTCGCGCGGCAGCCACCACCGAGGTCGAGGTGCGGCTGGCAGCTGCCAATGTCACGGACGTCATCACCGTCAGCGGCGCCGTCCCGCTGCTCGACGCCTCGACCACCGAACGCTCGACCGTCCTCGACGCGGACGACATCGAGCTGCTGCCCTCCTCCCGCACGGCGACGGACCTCATCGCCTTCACCGCCGGTGCACGGCCGGATCAGGTCTGGGGCGGCTCCACCGAACAGGCCAACGCCTACCAACTCGACGGCGTTTCGGTCAACCACCCCGGGTTCGGCGGCGACTTTCTGCTGCCCAACGTCGATTGGATCGAGCAGGTCGAGGTCAAGGGCCTCGGAGCCGGCGCCGAATACGGCGGCTTCCAAGGGGGCTTGATCAACATCGTCACCAAGTCCGGCGGCAACCAGCTCGAGGGCGCGGTCCGAACCAACTTCGAAGACGAGTCGCTCAACTCGACCACCCTCGACGCCTTCGAAGTGGGGGCCGAGCGGGATCGCCGGGCCGAAGCGAGCTTCGACCTCTCCGGGCCCATCGTGCGCGATCGGCTCTACTTCTTCGCCTCCGCCCAACAGTCGCGCACCGACACCAACATCGTCGACGGCGCCGCCTCGGCCGCCGGCGGCTCGGTGGTGTTCCTCCCCGTCCAGGAGGAGCGCACTGAAACCAAAATCTTCACCAAACTCTCACTCGAGCCCAACACTCGCGATCGCTTCGCTGTGGTTTTCGGCTGGGACGATGTCGAAACCGACAATCGCGGCCTGTCGAGCTTCACCGCTCCCGACGCGGCGCAGCTCCAGGAGAGCCCGGCGCTGCTGTGGAGTGCGTCGTGGCAGCGCATCCTCGGAGACGCCGGCTTCCTCGAGCTCAAAGCCACCGGCTTCGATGCGGAGAACAACTTCCTGCCGCTCAACGGCGATCGGCCTGCGGTGCAACTCCTCGGCGGCAACCGCAACCTGTTCGGCAATGCGATCTTCACCCGCGAGCAAAGCCTCGAGAGCACGGCCTTCTCCGCCGGCTGGGACGGGGTCTTCGACCTCGGCTCGACCAACCACGAGCTCAAGGTCGGCGTTTCGCACGATCTCGGCAGCTGGCTCGAGCAGCGCCGCCGCAACGGCGGCTACACCTGGCGCCCCACCACTCGGCGCACCGTCGCCTTCGACCCTGACGACGTCTCGACCTGGAACTTCATCTCCTCCGACTGGGGCGGCGACATCCGACTCGACGCCGAAACCACCAACTCGGCCGCCTGGCTCCAGGACGAGATCACCCTCGGCTCGCGAGTGACCATCGCTGCGGGCCTGCGCTACGGCCGCTGGACCGGCGACCTGACTCCCGGATTCGCCGGCGGCTCCTCCTTCCAAGCGGTGGACGCCGACGCGATCGCACCTCGGCTCGGTGTGATCTTCGATGTGCGCGGTAATGGCTCGCTGGTGCTCAAGGCGCACATCGGCCGCTACCACCAGAATCTCTTCGCGCTGATGTTCGATCGAAGCGAAGGCGGAGATGCGTTTCAGGATCTCGAGTTCTGGGACTGGATCGCAGCAGAAGATCCGAACCTCGGCCGTACCTACACCGTCGCCGAACGGCCGGACTTCTTCGAGCTCTTCGACGACCAGGCCACGGGTTCCGATGTCGGCCCGGTGGTCGACTTCGACCAACCCTACGTCGACCAGGGAGTGCTGTCGGTCGAGACCGCCCTCGGGGAGCGCTCCAAGCTCTCGATGACCTACGTCAACCGCAAGAACGAGGACGTTCTGGCCTTGGTCGATCGCAACCTCGACTCGAACTACACCCTGCTGCGCAACATTCGCGTGATCGACTTCCGCACCGGCAACCCGATTCTCGGCGCGGACGGTCAGGAGCTGGTGTTGCCCGAGCTGTGGATCTCGAACGACGACATCCTCTTCGTCGGCGGCGCCCCGGGCCTGACCAGCGCCCAGGTCGCGGCCCTCGGCTACGACCGCGACCTCGTCCTCACCAATGTCGACGAGGCGGAGCGCACCATGGATCAGCTGCAGCTCGAATTCCAGCATCGCGGCGACCGCTTCGACCTCGTCGCCTCGGTGGTGTGGACCGAGCTCGAGGGCAACTTCTTCTCGGTGTCGGGCTACGACGATCCCTTCGGCGCAGGAGCCGGGGCCTTCGTGCGCCGCAACGAGCAGACCAACTTCGGCGGCAATCTCGAAAACTACGCCGAGTGGGAGGCGAAGCTGCGCTGGACCGGCGAGCTCCCCTGGGGATTCCGCGGCGGTCTCTACGCCAACTATCGGCGCGGTGACTTCACCACCCCGGCCTACACCATCGACGGCCGCAACCACGACTTCGTCACTGCGGACGGTGTCCTTCTCGACCCCGATCTGATCTTCGGCGTCACCGGTGAACGGATCCTGCTCGAGCAACGCGGCAGTCGTCGCCTCGAAGACTCGACCGTGGTCGACATCTCGCTGGATCGGCCGATTGCCCTCGGCGCCTCGACGTTGACGGTCTCCCTCGACGTGTTCAACGTCCTCAACGAAGACGCCGTCACCTCCATCGTCGAAAGTGTCAACGACCAGGATCTCGACGATCCGACGACCCTCTTCGGCGCGCCACAGCGGCGCGAGGCTCCCCGAACGGTCCGTCTGGGACTGAGTCTGCGCTTCTGACGGTCCCGAGCCGTCCCGGACCTCCGATCGGCCCGGGACGGCCTCAGTTCAGAAGTCGCCGGGCTTGACCGCCGGCTCGGTCCACAGGATGGCCTGGAGCAGCACGACCTTGCGCCAGGCATCGAGCATCACCTCGACCTCCTCCGGCGCCACGCCCGGCGGGCTGAGGAAGGGCCGCAACGTCGCCGCGATCGGGAAGCTCAAGGCGATCAGATGGCGCACCGGCACGTTGGCAGCCGCCTTGGCCCCATCCGTGGTGTTCTTGCCGACCCGGTGATGGCGCCGGCCGATCTCGAATTGCCACTTGAGCCATTGCTCGTCGTACTTCGCGGTGGTGGTGTCGAGGATCCACTGGCGAAAACGCGCCCGAACCCGGCCGAGGTAGGCAGCGTCCGGCGTGCCGCTGTGGGGATCCGAGAACGAAGCGAGCAGATGCGGCTGGGATCCGACGAAGCCGTACCACACGTCGAGGATCGCCTCGAGATTCGGCTCGAGCAGCACTCGTGAACGCTCCAGCGCCGCGCGGTCGGCAGCGCCGAACATCAGGGTCGCCTGGATCTCCTCGAGCTCGGCGAGAGTGATGGGTGCCGCCGGCAGTGCCGTGTCGAGGCCGCGATACCCGGGAATGTCCTGCACTTTCATGGTCTCTCCTGCGAAGGTTGCGGCGCTTGGCAGCGCCAGGGTGAGTAGCAACAGCGAGCTCGGCCGAAACATCTCTCCTCCGATCATTTGTTATCGAGACGATATTGTATCGACTCGCTGCTATTATGCCGATGTGCCCGGCGCGCGTCAAGATCCCGTCGACTCGATAGAATCCTCGCGTGATTCAAGACCTGATCGAGCGCCTGGCGGCAGTGCTGCGGACCCGCGACCGGGCGATCGCCAACCTCCACGGTCTGCAGCCGGTGCACCTCGAGATGCTGCGCTACCTCGCGAAAGCCAACCGGCTCTCGGACACCCCCACCGCCGTGGCCGAGTTCCTGGGCGCGACCGCCGGCACGGTCTCCCAGAGTCTGCAGGTGCTCGAACGCGGCGGCTTTGTCGACCGGCAAGCCGATCCCACCGATCGGCGCCGCGTGCATCTGGCGCCGACGCAATCCGGTCGAGCCCTGATTGCGGCGGCCGCCTGGCCCGAGCTCGAGCAGTTGGGCGCGGATCTCGGGCCACCGCTTGCCACCGTGCTGCTCAATCTCCAACGCGACCGCGGCGGGCGCCCCTTCGGCACCTGCCGGCTCTGCCGCTTCCACCACCACCGGGACGGCGTGAGCCATTGCGGGCTGACCGGCTTCGAGCTCGCTCCCTTCGAATGGGATCAGCTGTGCCGTGAGTTCGAGCCGCCGGCAACCGAGGGCCGATAGGCAAGTACGAGGTCGGCCCTTGCGGCGATCGCGCTACGCTTCTGCTTTCGCGGCGTACCGGAGGACCCGATGAATCGACACGCTCTGACCCTCACCCTCGCACTTGGTCTCATCTCGGCACTGGGAGGAACTACACTGATGGCTGACGCACCGTCAACCCACGCAACTGCGACCATGGCCTTCGAGGAGCTCTACGCCAAGAGCCTCGCCGAGAAGAAAGGCCTCACGCTCTACCTGGCCGGCGGTCACACCATCGCGCTGGTGGTCACCGAGATCACCCCCGATGTGATCAAGGGCCGCAGCCAACAGTTCAGCGAGATCCAGGTCCTGCGCCGAGACGTCCTGGCGGTGGCGATCGGGTAGCAGCCTGGTGCGCCCTGGGTGGTAGGCCAGGGCTGGAGGTGAATCGAGTCGGCGGTGCACCACGAACAAGGTATCGGGTATTGGGTATCGGGTACTGGTCGGAGCGCCACCCCGGGCATTTCCTTACCCCGGCCGATGACATTCCCTTCCCTGATACCCAATACCCGATACCCGATACCCTCCTGCCCCATCCATGCGACAATCACCTCGATGCCACTCTACGAATTCACCTGCCCCGCCTGCCGGCACCGCTGCGAGACTCTGTGTCGCCTCGACGAGCAGGGTGCGCAGCTGCGTTGCCCACGCTGCGACCACCAAGGCCTGCAGCGAGTGTTGTCGACCTTTGCCGCCAAGGTCGGATCGAGCTCCGGCAGCAGCGCGGCGTCGTGTGAAGGAGGCGGCTGCCGCGCGGGCAGCGGCTTCACGTGAGCGAGCTGAACGGCGCCCGGTCGGGAGCCAGTGACCACAACTGAGGAGCCAGGCGGTCTCGCGATCGAGCCCCTGGGTGAAAGCGGCTGGTTGGTTCGCGTGTCGGGCGAGCCGGCGCCCAGTCGGCTGCGAGCACTCGCCGCGGAGCTCCAACAGCGGTGGCCCGGGGCCTTCGAGGCCCTGATCCCGACGTGGACGACACTGGGGATCCTGGGGCGCGACCTCGACAAAACCTCCGACCTCGACCAGGCTCTGGCAGCCCTGTCCTTGCCGGAGGCCCCGGCAGCTCCGCCACGGCTGATCGAGATCCCCACCCACTACGGCGGGCAGGACGGGCCCGACCTCGATGACCTCGCTCGACACCTCGGACTGTCGAGCGAGGAGGTCGTGCGACTCCACAGCGCAACCACCTACGACGTAGCGTTCCTCGGTTTCCTCCCGGGTTTCCCCTACCTCGAGGGCCTCGATCCCCGCCTGCAGGCACCGCGCCGGGCCACGCCGCGGCCGTGGGTTCCCGCCGGCTCGGTCGGGATCGCCGGCACCGCCACCGGGATCTACCCCCTCGACAGCCCCGGCGGATGGCAGCTGATCGGACGTTCGGCGCTGCCCCTCTTCGATCCCCACCGTGAGCCTGCGGCCCTGCTCCAGGCCGGCGATCGGGTGCGATTCGTCGCGGTCGACGCCGCCACGTCCGCACCACCGCCGCCCCGAGCCGCTGCGCTGCCTTCGAGCCCGGTCTTCGAGGTCGTCGCCGTCGGCCTCGCCACGTCGATCCAGGACCTCGGCCGGCCGGGCTACGGCGCGATCGGGCTGGGACCAGGCGGCGCCCTCGATCCCGACGCCCACTGCATCGCCAACTGGCTGGTCGGCAATCCCGGCGACGCCGCGACACTCGAGCTCGACACCGTCGGGCCCACCGTGCGGTGCCTGCAGCCGCTCGAGATCGCCCTCGTCGGCGCCCCCTTCGAGCTGCGCATCGACGGCCGTGTGGTCGACAGCCGCAGGCCCCACCACGTCCCCGCCGGGGCGCTGATCGAAACCGGGCGCCCAACTTGGGGCCGCCGGGCGTACCTTGCGATCACCGGCGGCTTCGACGCCCCACTCGAGCTCGGCAGCCGCTCGTGGCACTCGCTCGCGAGGCTCGGCCTGCGCGTCGAGCGCGGCCAGACTCTGGGCCGCGCCAGCGCCGAACAAGCGCCCACGCCTCTGCCCCGGTCCGCCTGGTCGCTTCGACATGCCCCTCGCCCCTCGGCCGAGCTCGGCCTCGTCCTCGCTGCCGGCGCGGATCCCGCGAGCCTCGCGCAGGGCTGGCGGGTCTCCGCCCGAGCCGACCGGATGGCGCTGGTCCTCGAACCGGCAACAACAGCCCTGCGCCCGGCAGCTGCAGATCGCCTCACCGAGCCGGTCACCTTCGGCACCGTGCAGCAGCTCCCCGACGGGTGTCTCGCAATCCTCCTTGCGGACCGTCAAACCACCGGCGGCTATCCCCGGCTGGGCGAGATCGCCGCCGCCGATCGCCCGAGCCTGGCGCAGCTTCGACCGGGCGACCACGTCAGCATGCACACCGTTTCGATCGCCGACGCCCGCGCCATGCGCTCAGAACAGATCAGTGCCCTCGCGGCTCTCCGGCTCGCGATCGCGGCACGGCGTCCGGTTCCGGTGCCCCAACGGGGCACAATGGGATAGCCCAGGGCAACGCCCTGGGTACCAGGCGCCCAGTGCGATCCCAAGCCCCGAAGGGGCGAAACTCCCTGAGAACCTTCGCCGACCGCTCCGGGATTCCGCCCCTTCAGGGCTCCGGAGGTGTGTGGGTGGTGCCTACTACCCAGGGCGTCGCTTCGCTCTGCCCTGGGCTATCTCCTGGCGCCCCTTTGGGGCTCGAGAGGAGCCGAGGGGCAGAGCGCACGACCTCACGGCCAAGCGGAGGTACCCAACACCCGCTACGGCCGCTTCACCGACCAGGCGCCCGTCGCGTCTCGCGCGACGATCGCACAGGTCAGCCGCTCGAAATCGAGACTCTGCCGGGCTTCGAGCAGCGCGAGGGACAAGGATGGCGCGACGGTCCCGCGGAAAACCTCGGCACCAGCTTCGGTCACCACGACCTCGCGCGGGACCGCGAGCCGACCGCATTCGAAGTGGATCTCGAGAGCGTCCACCAGGTGGCGTTCGATGCTGATGAGCTCGCTTCCGTCGGCGGCGAGAGTGCGACTGCCGGCCAGGCGCGGGAGGTGGTCGAGCAGGGTGCGACCGAGCGCCTCGCGGCGCGACTCACCCTTCCGGCGGTCGACCTTGGGCAACGCCTCACCCCACAGCGGCCCCCCGAGCGCCGTGGCTTCGAGCCACCACACCTTGCCCTGGTGAAGGTGCCGGAAGCGGCGCTCGACCCGATCGGGAGCAGGGTCGCGGCGGGCGCCGAGGTAGGGCTGGAGGAGCTCGGCATCGAGCTCGAGCACGCCGTGGCCGAGTTTCGCGAGCTCGTGCCAACGCCACTTCGCCGCCTGTGGATCCGCAGCGTGGCGATCCCGCAGCCGGCGGTTGAGCTCCGCAATGGTGCCAAGCGAGCCGCCGTCGGCAGCGGTGACGGGGTACCGGTCGACGGCACCCCACGTGGTCAGCACCGGGATCGGCGCCGCGGCCGGGGCGACCGCCTCCCACAGGCCGGTGTCGTCGGGTGGCGTCGAGGTGGTCGACGCGATCGCCACGGCGGCCGCGAGCTCCTCGCCGTGCAGCAACGCCCACATCCAGGCGGTGTAGCCGCCAAGCGACCAGCCGAGCACCACGGTGCGATCGGCGTCGAGGTGGAACTGCTCGCGCAGCGCCCGCAGCACGCGGGGGTGTTCATCGGCAAACGGCGGCGGCGCGTCGAGCCCGGTTTGGCGGTAGTCGTGGGGCGCCGCCACCACCCATTGGTCGATCGCCGTGCCGAGCTGGCGTTCGGCGGCGGCCAGCGCCCCCGGAGCCGTGCCGCCGCTCCAATGCATCACCAGCAGCAGCGGCCAGGGACGCGTCGGATCGTAGCCCGCCGGGATCCGCACCGCGACCTTCCGAACCCGCCCGTCCGCCAGGGCAACATCGAGGATCGCACCGCCGGGCGGGTGGGCGGGCCGCTGGAGGGCCGCATGCAGAGCCGCCCCGAGGTCGGCCGGAACGGGCGTCTGATCGAGGCTCACCGCGAGCTCGCGAGCACGGGTCGCATCCCGGGTCGACACCACCTCGCCCAACGTGCGCGGAGCAAGGGTCGCTGCCGCCGCCAAGGTCGCTGCCGCGATGATCATCGAGTCTGTGCTCCCGTGTCGTGGGCGTCGAGAACCGCGCGCACCGCGCGCGCGACGGCGATGGCGCTCGGTTCATCGCCGTGGATACAAATCGTCTCGAATTCGATCGCGAGCTCCGGCCCGTCGACGGTGGCCACAGTGCCGAGCTGCAGCGCCTGACTGACCTGCGCAGCAGCCTCGGCAGGGTCGCGAAGCACGGCCCTCTGATCGCTTCGCGGCACCAGTGAACCGTCGGCGCGATAGCGGCGATCGGCAAAAAACTCCCGCCGGACCTCGAGACCAATCTCCCGGGCGGCGTGGTCGAGCTCGGTTCCGCCCTGGGTCACCACGGCCAGGCGGTGGTCGGCGCCGGCCACCGCACGCGCCACGGCACCCGCCAGCGCCGGGTCGCCAGCCGCCTGGTGGTAGAGCGCGCCGTGGGGTTTGACGTGGGTCAGCTCGACTCCGACCGAGCGGGCGATCGCCGTCAACGCGCCGATCTGGTACAGCACCAGTGCCGTCGTTTCGGCCGGCGAGCACGCGAGCTCGCGCCGGCCGAAGCCGACCAGGTCGGGCCAGCCCGGATGGGCGCCCACCGCGACGCCGGCAGCGGCACAGGCCTCGACCGCCCGCAGCATGGTCAGCGGGTCACCGGCGTGAAAGCCACACGCAAGGTGCACCGCCGTCACCAGCTCGAGAATCTCCGGCCCGGCACCGTGTCTCCAGGGCCCGAAGCTCTCTCCCCAATCACACGCAAGCTCGACCATGGAGGGAGATTACGGCATGTTAGCCTGGGGGTTGCGGAGGTGGCGATGCGAAAGCGCAGGGACCAGGGATCAGGGATCAGGGACCGGGGGGGACCCGGGACCCGGGACCAGGGACCAGGGAGTCGGACCGGACCCGGGGCGAACCGTGCGTTTGGGTCCGCGCGTTGGGAGCCTCCCGTGCGGCGCTCCGGCGAGTACCCGGTACCTGGTACCCGGTACCTTGCCCGCCGGCTGCTCATGGTCGTGGTCATGGGGGCAGCGGCCTGTCAAGGATCAGAACCGCCACCGGCGGTCGTACCAACGCCCGCGGTGACCGAGCTGCCTGCGCCTCCCGGCCTACCCGCCGATCCGGCAGCGTTGCACCACGGCGTCGACGTCTCGGTGCACAGCGGCACGGTGACCTGGGCCGAGGTCAAGCAGGGCGGACACTCGTTTGCCTTCGTCAAGGCGACCGAAGGCGTCGACCTCGAAGACGCGGCCTTCGACGCACACTGGCCGGCGCTGCGCTCAGCCGGACTCTACCGCGGCGCCTACCACTTCTTCGTCACCGAAGACGACCCCGAAGAGCAGGCGCGCTTCTTCATCGAAACCGTGGCGCTCGAGCCCGGCGACCTGGCACCGGTGGTCGACATGGAGCTGATCGGCCACGGCACCGAGCTCGAAGGCCTGGCCGAACGACTGCGGCGCTTCCTCGACCTGCTCGAGAGCCACTACGGCGTCAAACCGATCATCTACACCTCGGCCAAGTTCTGGGATACCCACTTCGGGGCGGGCTTCGGCGACTATCCGCTGTGGGTGGCCGAATACGGTGTCGACAGCCCGACCATTCCCGCCGGGTGGGAGCGCTGGCACCTGTGGCAATGGCGCGGTGATGCCGAGGTCAAGGGGGTCGAAAAGGGCGCCGATCTCACCAAGGTCAATCGCGAGGGGGTCGATCTGGCGCGGTTGTTCGTGCCGGAGTAGGGGACCCGGGACCGGGGACTGGGTACCGGGTATTGGGTATTGGGTATTGGGTATTGGGTATTGGGTACCGGTACCGGGGACCGGAGTGATGACGCGGCCGGGAACAACGGCACCGGTTCGTCGTACTATCCTCTCGAAGCGAAACCTGCCCTCGTGGCCCCACTGAATTCCCTCGAGAACGATGAAAAACGCCGACCGTCTCGCCGACCTGCGGATCGACCGCAGCGCGGAAGCCCCTTCGACCTCGAACGGCCGCGGCGGCCTGATTGCCGTGCTGGTGCTGCTCGCCCTCGCCGGCGCCGGCTACTTCCTCCTGCGCGACGGCGCCCCCGCGGTCACCCTCGCCGAAGCGCGCCAGAGCAGCGCCGGTGCGGGCCCGGCCAGTGTGCTCGACGGCTCGGGCTACGTCACCGCTCGGCGTGAGGCGGTGGTGTCGTCCAAGGTCACCGGCAAGGTCCTCGAGGTGCTGGTCGAGGAAGGCATGGCCGTCACCGAAGGCCAAGTCCTCGCCCGCCTCGACGACTCGCTGGTGCGGCGCGCCTACGAGGTCGCCGAGGCCGAACGCGAGTCGACCCGCGCGGCGCTCGCCGAAACCAAGGCGCTGCTGACCGAGGCCGAGCTCGCGCTCGAACGCACCCACAGCCTGGTGGCCCAGGGCTTTGCCAGCCGCGCGGACCTCGACGCCGCAATCGCCCGCCGCGAGAGTCTGGCCGCCCGCCTCGAACGCGAGCGCCGCCAGCTCGACACGGCCGCCACCGCCGTGGCACTGCGGCGCCAGGAGCTCGACGACATGACCATCCGCGCGCCGTTCACCGGCGTTGCGGTCTCGAAAGACGCCCAGCCCGGCGAGATGATCTCGCCGGTGTCGGCCGGCGGCGGCTTCACCCGCACCGGCGTCGCCACCATCGTCGACATGAGCTCGCTCGAGATCGAGGTCGACGTCAACGAGGCCTACATCCAACGCGTGGCGCCCGACCAGCCGGTGGTCGCGACTCTCGACGCCTACCCGGACTGGAAGATCCCCGCCCGCGTCATCACCCTGGTGCCGACTGCCGACCGCCAGAAGGCCACCGTCAAGGTGCGCATCGGCTTCGAGCAGCTCGATCCGCGCATCCTGCCCGACATGGCGGTGAAGGTCTCGTTCGGGGCGCTCGAGAATGCCGATTCCGCCGCGCCGGCGCCCCGCCCGGCGGTGCTCGTACCGCGCACCGCGGTGGTCGAACGCGACGGCGCTGCGGTGGTCTTCGCCGCGCGCAACCTGGTGGTCGAGCGGCGTGCCGTCACCGTCGGGGCAACCCAAGGAAATGATGTCGAGATCGTGGCAGGCGTCAGCGCCGGCGAACGGGTCGTGGTCGACCCACCCGCCGAGCTCGCCGACGGCGATCGGATCCGGGAGAAGCAGTCATGAGCGAATCGATCGTCGTCGCCGACCAACTGACCAAGCGTTACCACCGCGGCAGCGAGGACATCGAGATCCTCAAGCAGCTGTCGATCGAGATCCCGCGCGGCGAGTTCCTCGCGCTGATGGGCCCTTCGGGCTCGGGCAAGAGCACTCTGCTCAACCTGCTCGGCGGTCTCGACCGCCCGAGCTCCGGCAGCCTCGCCATCGAAGGCGCCCGGGTCGACCGGCTGAGCGACCGCGAGCTCGCCCGCTGGCGCGCCCGCCACGTCGGCTTCGTGTTCCAGATGTACAACCTGATGCCGGTGCTGTCGGCCGCCCGCAACGTCGAGCTGCCGCTGTTGCTCACCAACCTCTCGGCGGCGGAGCGCAAGAAGCGCGTCGGCATCGCGCTCGACGTCGTCGGGCTCTCGCACCGGGCCGACCACACCCCACGGCAACTGTCGGGCGGTGAGCAACAACGCGTCGGCATCGCGCGGGCGATCGTCACCGACCCCAGCCTGATCCTCGCCGACGAGCCCACCGGCGACCTCGATCGCAAGACCGGCGACGAGATCCTCGGCCTGCTGGTCGCCCTCAACCGCGAGCAGGGCAAAACCGTGGTGATGGTCACCCACGACCCCCACGCCGCCACTCGCGCCCGGCGCACCCTCTACATGGCCGACGGGCAACTGGTGACCGAGGCTCCGGAATGAGACTCGCTCACCTGATCGTCGCCGAGCTCGGCCGGCGCAAAGTTCGCACCGCCCTCACCATCGGTTCGATCGTGGTGGCGTTTTTCCTCTTCGGGCTGCTCGGCGCGGTCGCTCGCGCCTTCACCCTCGGCATCGACCTCTCGGGTGCCGATCGGCTGATCATGATCAACAAGATCTCGTTGATCCAGCCACTGCCGATCGCCTACCTCTCGAAGATCCAGGCCACCGAAGGTGTCGCCGCGGTCACCCACTCGAGCTGGTTCGGCGGCAGCTACCAGGATCCCAAGAACTTCTTCGGCAAGTTCCCGGTCGTGCCCGACGAGTACTTCGCCATGTACGCGGATCTGATGGAGGCGCCGCCGGAGGCGATCGAGCGCTGGAAGAAGACTCGCGACGGCGTGATGATCGGCAGCTCGCTGGCGGAACGCTTCGGCTGGAAGGTCGGCGATCGGGTGCCGATCATCCCCGACATCTGGCCGCGCAAGGGCGGCGGACCGTGGGAGTTCGAGGTCGTCGGCGTCTATCAGGCCAAGGCCGAAGGCGCCGACACCACCCAGTTCCTGATGCGCTACGACTACTTCGACGAGGCGCGCTCGCGCGGCGAGGGCCTGGTCGGCTGGTACATCATCCGCGTCGCCGATCCCGAGAGCTCGGCCGAGGTCGCAAGCCGCCTCGACCAGCTCTTCACCAACTCCTCGTTCGAGACCAAGACCTCGACCGAAAAGGCCTTCACCCAGGCCTTCGCCAACCAGATCGGCAACATCGGCCTGATCGTGGGCGGCATCCTGCTGGCGGTCTTCTTCACCATCCTGCTGGTGGCGGGCAGCACCATGTCGCAGTCGGTGCGCGAACGCATCGGCGAGATCGGCACCTTGAAGGCACTCGGTTTCGGTGATCGCACCGTGCTCGGCCTGGTGCTCGCCGAGTCCTGCCTGCTGGCGGTGATTGGCGGCGGTCTCGGCCTGCTGCTGGCGATGGCGGCGATCCCGCCGCTCGCCAAAGGCGTGCAGGACTTCTTGTTGTTGAGCCAGGTGCCGGTGCCGACGATCCTGCTCGGCCTCGGCCTGGCTCTGGGCCTCGGCATCGTCGCCGGCGGGCCGCCGGCGTGGTCGGCGATGCGCCTCAGAGTTGCCGACGCATTGCGGAGGGCGGTCCAGTGAAGTTCTTGAATTGGTTGACCCAGGTCGCAGCGCTCGCGATGTTTGCGGTGCGCACCTTGCCCCAGCGCCTCGGCGCTTCGTTTACGGCGGCAGCCGGCATCGGTGGTGTGGTCTTGGTCCTTGTCGGCGTCCTGTCGATCGCCCGCGGTTTCGAACGCACCATGACCTCGACCGCCTCACCCGAGATCGCACTGGTGATGCGTTCCGGCGCCAACGACGAGCTCTCGAGCGGCCTCGGGCGCGAGGAGACCCGCTTGATCTCGGAGAAGCCCGGCATTCGCAAGGGACCCAACGGCCCACTTGCCTCGGCCGAGCTCTTCGTCATCGTCGACGTCCCGCGCAAGAACACCGGCACCGACGCCAACGTGCCGCTGCGCGGCGTCGAGGCCCCGGCCTTCGAGGTCCGCCCGCGCTTCGAGATCGTCGAGGGGCGCGCATTCGAATGGGGTCGCAAGGAAGTGATCGTCGGCCGCGGTGCCGCGGCGGCGTTCGCCGGCCTCGAGGTCGGCTCGGTGTTGACCTGGGGCAGCAACTCCTGGACCGTGGCCGGCGTCTTCGCCGACGGCGGCAGTGTCGCCGAGTCGGAGATCTGGACCGACGCCAAGGTGCTGCAACCGGCCTACAACCGCGGCGACAGCTTCCAGTCGGTGTTGGTCCGCCTCGACAGCGCCGAAACCATGACCGCCTTCAAAGACGCGCTGTCGACCGATCCGCGCCTCGAGGTCCGCGCCCTGTCGCAGGCCGAATACCTCTCGAACCAGTCCCAGGCGCTGGTCACGCTGATCTCGGTGCTCGGCTACGTCGTCGCCCTCGCCATGGCCCTCGGCGCGATCTTCGGCGCGCTCAACACCATGTACAGCGCCATCGCCGCCCGCACCCGCGAAATCGCCACCCTGCGTGCGCTCGGCTTCGGCAACGGTGCCGTAGGCCTGTCGATCCTCGCCGAATCCGTGCTGCTCGGCCTGATCGGCGGTGGTGTCGGCGCCCTGATCGCCTACCTCGCCTTCGACGGCCTCCAGACCGCCACCATGAACTTCTCGACCTTCTCCCAGGTCGCCTTCGCCTTCGCCGTCACCCCCGATCTGCTGATCCAGGGCCTGGTGTTTGCGATCGCCATCGGCCTCGCCGGCGGTTTCTTCCCGGCCCTGCGGGCGATCCGCATGCCGATTGCGACGGCGCTCAGGGAGTTGTAGGGGAGAAGGGGACCAGGGACCGGGGACCCGGGACCCGGGACCGGAAGGGATTGGGTATTGGGTATCGGGTATCGGCCGGAGAGGGGCCGGTGTCGGATCTCGATCCGAAAGCCCCGAAGGGGCGTCATGAGATAGCCCAGGGCAGAGCGAAGCGACGCCCTGGGTCACGGCGCCACCCTCCCCGTCCCGAGCGCGGCCGAGCCTCGACGAGGCCGAGCCGAGACCCGAAAGCCCCGAAGGGGCGTCATGAGATAGCCCAGGGCAGAGCGAAGCGACGCCCTGGGTAGGGGCGCCCCCACCCACGTCCCGAGCCCTGAAGGGGCGGAATCCCGGATCGGCCGATCCTGTTGCGGTTCCTACACCCGCAACATCCCGCGGAACCCGCGGGCGGCGTAGTAGGACTGGGCGCCGTTGTGGTACACCCACACCCGCCCGTAGCGGTGATCGCAGAACAACGCCCCGCCGAGCGCGCGCACGTCCGCCGGGGTTTCGATCCAGCTCGAGGTCTTGGTGTCGAAGCAGCCGACCTCCTGCAACTTGCGGTACGAACCCTCGTCGAGCAGCTCGATCCCGAGCGCCGCCGCCAGACCAACCGCACTCCCGGCGGGCTTGTGCTCCTTGCGTGCGGCTAGGGCCTCGTCGTCGTAGCACAGACTGCGACGACCGGCCGGGCTCTCCGCGGCGCAGTCGACGAACAACATCTCCCCCGTCCGCCCGCACCGCCCCACCACGTCCGGCTCGCCGCCGGTGCGCTCCATCGCGGCGAGTGCGATCAGCTTCTCCGGGTGCTGCGCCAGCCGAGCCGCCACCTCCGCCCACTCGATCCCCACGTGACGCTCGGGATACTTCCCAAACCGAGCCTCGAGCGCCGCCATCAATTCACCGTCCTGCATCGACACCCTCCCTTCGCGCGACCGCGAGCGAGCTCATGGTATCGGGGATCGGGGATCGGAAGAAGGTACCGGGTACCGGGTACCGGGTACTCAGAAGAAGGGAGCGCGTACCCGATGCTAAGTATCGGGTATCGGGGTTCGGATCCCCGGTCCCGGGTCCCGGTGGGAGGTATCGGGTATCGGCCGGAGTGCCGCAGACATTGAAGCGGCGGCAGGAAGCCTCGTCGAGATCCGAGAGCCCCGTAGGGGCGCCATGAGATAGCCCAGGGCAAAGCGAAGCGACGCCCTGGGTAAGGCGCCACCCACACCCGTCCCGAGCCCTGAAAGGGCGAAATCCCACGCTCGAGGTCCTTCGCAAGGCGAGCCCCGAGCGCCGCGACCGGGGTGCGCCCTGCGCTCCGACAAGTACCCGGTACCCAGTACCCGGTACCTCCCTGGTGCCCGTCCCGCGATGGCTCCGTTTCTCTGCGCCGGCGGCACGCCACGGACCCCGCAACAGCTAGTACCATTCCCCCCAATGCCCAACGGTCCCTGCCCTCGCGCGATCCTCGCAGCGCTGCCGCTTTCGCTCGTCGACGGCGTCGCCAAGACCAACCTCGCCGCAATCCTCGAACAACACGGCGCCACCACGGTGCGGAGCCTGTGACAGTGGCCGACCAACCCGGCGGCAGCTTCCTCGTCTACCAAAAGCGAGGACGGCCAAACCAAGCTCGACGTGCGTCTCGAAGAACGCACCGTGTGGCTCAACCAGCGCCAACTCGGCGAGCTCTACGGCAAGGCGAAGGGGACCGTCAGTGAACACATCCGCAACATCTTCGCCGACCGCGAGCTCGAGCCCGGCGCAACTGTTCGGAAATTCCGAACAGTTCAAAGCGAGGGAGGCCGCGAGGTCGCCCGGGAGGTGGAACACTACAACCTCGACATGGTGCTCGCGCTCGGCTTCCGGGTCCGCAGCCACACCGCCGTGCGCTTTCGCCAATGGGCGGCGGACAAGCTCAAGGAGTACATCGTCAAGGGGTTCGTGCTCGACGACGCAAGACTGAAGAATCCCCAAGTCGGCAACGACTACTTCGACGAGCTCACGAAGCGGATCCAGGAGATCCGCACCAGCGAACGGCGCTTCTACCAAAAGATCACCGACATCTACGCCACCAGCGTCGACTACGACAAGAACCACCCGCTGACCCAGGAGTTCTTCGCGACGGTGCAGAACAAGGTGCACTTCGCGATTCATGGCCAGACCGCCAACGGGGACCGGAAGGTATCGGGTATCGGGTATTGGGTATCGGCCGGAGCGTGGCCACTCTCGGCGACGACCCGGCGAGCCTGGCGGGGGTCGGGTCGAGATCCAAGAGCCCCGAAGGGGCGCCATGAGATAGCCAGGGCAAAGCGAAGCGACGCCCTGGGTCAGGCGCCACCCACACGCGTCCCGAGCCCTGAAAGGGCGGAATCCCACGCTCGCGCCACTTCGCAAGCCGAGCCTCGAGCGCCGCGAGCGATTCACCGTCCTGCATCGGCATCCTCCCGCTTCCGCGGCCGCGTGGTGCTCATCGCAACGGAAATCGGAAGGGTACTGGGGATCGGGCTCGGATCCCCGGTCCCCCGCGCCAACTCCTAGTACCATTCCCCCCAATGCCCAACGGTCCCTGCCCTCGCGCGATCCCCGCGGCGCTGCCGCCACCCATCGCCGACACCGTGGCAAATATGCGCGCGAGCGACTTTGTGCCGATTTGTCCCGGTTTGGGTCTCCAGCAACCCCCAGGGTGCAGAGGCGTCTCTTCGCCATCTCCACCCGGAACCGTGAACCAACGACCGTGAGCACCACACCCATCACCCTCGCCGCGCTCGAACGACCGCTTCCAGGCCTGAGGGCCAGCGTGCTTTCCCCAGAGCTCCTCGACCAACTCCTCGAATTCCGCCGCGAACGCGACTGGGAGCAATTCCACACGCCGCGCAACCTCGCCGCGGCCATCACCACCGAAGCGGCCGAGCTGCTCGAGATCTTCCGCTGGGCCAACGACGCCACGCTCGACCAGCTCGTCACCGAAAATCGACCCGCAATCGAGGCCGAGGTCGCCGACATCGCGATCTTGCTGTCATACCTCTGCCACGACCTCGGCATCGACCTCGACGCCGCCGCCCGGGCCAAGCTGGCGCGCAACCGGGTTCGGTATCCGGCTGACCAATCCCGCGGCATCGCTCGAAGAATCCTGCCCGAATCAACTGATTCCTGAGTTCTGGAGAACTTGTGACCGACTCAGCAACTACCCGCGGCCGCGATCTCTTCATCGTCGACAACAGCATCTCGGGCTGGACCGGCCTGCGCTACCTCGAAGAATGGTCGGCGATCGCGCGCTCGTTCGACGTCGCTACCGGCTACTTTGAAGTTGGGGCCCTCCTCGCCCTTGAGGGAAAGTGGCGGGGGCTCGAGAAGCTGCGAATCCTGATGGGCGCTGAAACGACCCAACGCACGCGACGTGCCCTTCTCGAGTCGGTTCGCGATCGATCAAAGGCCTTCCTGGATGAGAACCTCGAATCCGACAAGGCCACGAATCCGTTCCTGGTCGGTGTCCCTGGCATCGTCGAGGCCCTCCGCTCCGGCCAGATCGAGGTTCGCATCTACGACAAGGACAAGTTCCACGCCAAGGCGTATATCACCCACTCGAAGCTCGAGGTGATCGGCTCACAGGCGCTCGTCGGCTCATCCAACTTCACTCGGCCTGGCCTCACGGAGAACATTGAGCTCAACGTGCAGATCCAGAGCGCTCGAGAGGTTGCCCAGCTCCAAGAGTGGTTCGAAGCACACTGGCAGGAAGCCACCGAAGCCACTCCCGAAATCATCGACGTCATCGAAAGGCATACACAGGCATACACGCCCTTTGAGGTCTACGCCAAGGCTCTCCACGAGTACTTCCGGGGCCACGAGCTCACGGCGAACGAGTGGGACGAAGGCAGCTCTCGCATGTTCCCTCGGCTTGATCGCTATCAGCAGGAAGCCTACTGGGCCTTGATCAAGATCGCGCGCCAACACGGGGGCGCCTTGCTGTGCGATGGAGTCGGCCTCGGCAAGACGTTTGTTGGGCTCATGCTTCTCGAACGACTCATCGTCCATGAGGGCAAGCGCGTTGTCCTGTTCGCACCCAAAGCCGCCAAGGAGGGTGTCTGGGAACCACACCTCCGCGAGTACCTCGGCCATCTCGGTGGGCTCGGCGGCAGTTCGGACTTCAGTAGTCTCGTCGTTCTGAGCCACACAGATCTGACGCGCAAGGGCGATTTCCCAGAACGCATCGCCCGCATCGCCGAACAGGCTGACGCTGTCCTGATCGACGAAGCCCACCACTTCCGCAACCCTGGCCTCCGCGGGAGCGCCGAGTCCGGTCGAGAGCCATCCCGCTACTACCGCCTCTACGACCTCCTCGATCCGGGAAAGCGCCGAAAAGAGCTCTTCCTCCTCACTGCAACGCCGATCAACAACAGCCTCCGCGACTTCCGGCATCTCATTGAGCTGTTCACACGCCGGGACGAGACGTTTTTCGCGAAGAACCTCGGCATCAACAGCCTGACGGCCCATTTCAATCGCCTCGAAAAAGAGCTGCAGAAGCGAATCGGTTTCGCCGATGCCGACCTCACCAACCAGACGGCCGAGACCCGCGAGGTACTCTCCACCGAAGGTCTCTTCCGTGCCTTGGTCGTCCAGCGAAGCCGCTCCTACGCGCGGGAAAGCCAGCTCAGGCAAACCGGCAAGGCTGCCTCCTTCCCGATCCGCAAGGCGCCACAGGTTGCCGGATACTCTATCCGCAAGACCTACGGTCGCCTGCTGACCTTGTTCGAGCGAGCCTTCGAGAAGAAGAACCCACTTTTCACCCTGCCAATGTACTACCCCTTGGCCTGGTACAAGGGCTCGGACTCCTCCATCGACCCTCTCGAGCAGAACCGCCAGAAGCAGGTGGTGGGTCTCATCCGGACCAACTTCCTCAAGCGTTTCGAGAGCTCGGTGCGTGCCTTCGAGCTGTCCTGCTTTCGCTTGATGCAGAAGCTCCTCGCCTTCCTGGAGGTGCACAGCGAAACTGACGGCGAGAAGCGTCGGCTGGAGCGCTGGAAGCAGCAACACGCGGAGACCCTTGGGATTCCACGGGAGAAGAACCAACTCGAGATCTGGGGCGATGACGACGACGGCGAGCGCGAAGACGACCTCGTCCCACCCGAGCTCCTGCAGGCGGTCGAGCGGCTCGATCGGGATCAGTACGACGTTGAGGAGATGATCTCTGAGACTCTCCTCGACCTCGATCAAATCGCGCAGTTCCTTGACGAAGCGCGCCAGTTCCAACCCCGGCACGACGACAAGCTCCAGAAGCTGATCCGCCTACTGAAGTCCAAGGACCTGCTCGGCCAGAAGGTGTTGCTGTTCACCGAGTTTGCAGACACGGGGCGCTACCTTCGCGGCCAGCTCCAGGATGCAGCGATCGACGGCGTCGGCGGCGTCGACAGCGGCACCAAGGGGAGTCGAGCCGAAATCATTCGTCGCTTCTCGCCCTACTACAACGGCTCGTCTTCGGCTGCGCTCAGCAGTGAAGGGCTCGAGGAGATCCGCATCCTCATCTCGACCGACGTCCTCTCCGAAGGTCTCAACCTTCAAGACGCCACCATGATGATCAACTACGACATCCACTGGAACCCCGTGCGACTCATGCAACGTGTGGGTCGTGTGGACCGCCGCATGAACCCGGATGTCGAACAGCGTTTGCTGGCCGATCATCCCGATCAGGCTGACCGTCGCGGCGAGGTTCGCTTCTGGAACTTCCTCCCACCCGATGAGCTCAACGAGATCCTCACCCTGTTCGCCAAGGTGGCGCACAAAACCCTGGTGATTTCTAAGACCCTGGGCATCGAAGGCAAGAAGCTCCTGACCCCGGACGACGACTACGAGGCGCTCAAGGAGCTGAACCACGCCTACGAAGGAACGCGCACCGCCATCGAGGACATGCACCTCGAGTATCAAGACCTTCTTCGCACCGACCCCACCCTCGAGAACCGGCTGAGGACGTTCCCGGGGGCACTTTTCAGCGGTCGCGAGGCCAGTGCAAAGCACCTCTCCGGCGTCTTCTTCTGCTATGGCATCCCCGGCCTCGACAAGACCGCCGAGCCGCCCAGCTTCACCGAGTCTGCCGGAACAACTCATTGGTTCTTCTTCGACATGTCCAAAGAACGCATTCTCGAGGAGCCGGCTGAGATCGTAGCCAGCATCCGTTCGGGCCCCGCCACAAAACGGCGGCTTGCACTGGGCCATGACGTGCTCGAGGCCGCACGCGCACGAGTGGAGAAACACATCAAGAACACCCATCTCAAGCGGATCGACGCACCCGTCGGCGTCAAAGCAAAGCTTCACTGCTGGATGGAAGTCCACGAGGCCTGACCCCATGCCGCACGACCACCGCAGCCGACTCGCCAGCATCCGCCGTTTCGACCAGCTCGTCGCGTACCTGCGAGAGGAGCTGGGCTGGCCGATCGACAACAGCAGCGACTTCGAAGACCTGACCTTCGACTACACCCCCGACGAGCTCGGCATCGATCTCAAGACGGCCGCCAAGATCCAGGAGATCAAGCGCCTGCGCCCGCTCTCGCCGAAGCAGCCCTGGGGCATTTTCTTCGTCAAGTTCGAGCCCAAGCGCCTGCCCGTCGTCGCGCTGCGCCGCATCCTGAGCCAGGTAGCGCTCAAGAAGCGTGCCTCGGCCAACAGCGCCGAGCGCGCCGCCTGGGCTGCGGACGACCTGCTCTTCGTCTCGAACTACGGCGAGGGCGAGGAGCGCCAGATCAGCTTCGCCCATTTCTCCCGGGCGCAGGACGGCCACGACCTGCCGACCCTCAAGGTGCTCGGCTGGGACAACCGCGACACCGCGCTGCACCTCGACGCCGTAGCTCGCGAGCTGAGCGAGCACCTCGCCTGGCCGGACGATGACGGTGATGCCGAGGCCTGGCGCACGCGTTGGCGCGCCGCCTTCACCCTGCGCCACCGCGAGGTCGTCACCACCTCGAAAGAACTCTCGATCCGGTTGGCCGAGCTGGCCCGCAACATCCGCGACCGTATCAGGACCGCGCTCGCCATCGAGACCGACAAGGGCCCGCTCACCCGGCTCATGAAGGCGTTCCGGGAAGCGCTGGTCCACGACCTCGACGCCGACGGCTTCGCCGACATGTACGCGCAGACCATCGCCTACGGCCTTCTCTCGGCGCGCATCGCCGACCCACACAAGAAGACGGTAGACGACTTCGCCACCCACATGCGCACGAACCCCTTCCTGCGCGAGCTAATGGAGACCTTCCTCAAGGTCGGAGGGCGGCGCGGGAAGGCGGGCGGCCAAACTGACAACTCCGGCATCGACTTCGACGAGCTGGGCGTCTCCGAGGTCGTCGAGCTGCTCGACGACGCCAACATGGAGGCCGTCGTCCGCGACTTCGGCGACCGCAACCCGCAGGAAGACCCGGTCATCCACTTCTACGAGCTCTTCCTCAAGGAGTACGACGCCAGGAAGCGCATGCAGCGCGGCGTCTTCTACACCCCGCGCCCGGTGGTCTCCTACATCGTGCGCTCCGTGGACGAGCTGCTGCGCGCCGAGTTCGGCCTCGCCGACGGCCTCGCCGACACGACCACCTGGCGCGAGATGGCGAAGCGCCACAAGGACCTGAAGATCCCCGAGGGCGTCTCGCCCGACCAGGACTTCGTCCAGATCCTCGACCCGGCCACCGGCACCGGCACCTTCCTCGTCGAGGTCATCGACCTCATCCACAAGACGCTCGCCGCCAAGTGGAAGGCGCAGGGCGACGGCGAGCAGAAGATCGACGCGCTGTGGAACGAGTACGTGCCGAAGCACCTGCTGCCGCGCCTGCACGGCTACGAGCTGCTGATGGCGCCCTACGCCATCTCGCACCTCAAGATCGGGCTGAAGCTTTACGAGACGGGTTACCGGTTCGGCAGCGACGAGAGGGCGCGGGTCTACCTGACGAACGCCCTGGAGCCGGCGGAGGACTTCTCCGGAACGTTTGCGTTTGCGATCCCGGCACTCGCGCACGAAGCCGCAGCCGTGAACGAAATCAAGCGGCACACGCGCTTCACTGTCGTCATTGGAAATCCGCCGTATTCGAACTACGGCCAGTTGAATGCCAATGTATGGATCATCGGCCTACTCGATCAGTACAAGCACGAGCTCAACGAAAGGAAGTTGAACCTCGACGACGACTACATAAAGTTCATTCGCTTTGCTCACTTCGTGATCGAGACGACGGGCGCGGGTCTCGTTGGCTTCATCACCAACCATACGTACCTTGATGGCATCACGCATCGGCGGTTACGTCAGTGTCTGCTCAATGTGTTCAGTGAGATGCGCTTCCTCGACTTGCACGGCAGCATAAAGAAGGCCGAGCGTTGCCCCGATGGCTCAGAGGATAAGAACGTCTTTGACATTCAACAAGGCGTGGCAGTTGCCTTGCTCCTGCGGGGTGATGCCCTTCGACACGGGTCCCGCAACTGCTTGGCGCTCCATGCCGATCTATGGGGTGCGAGAGAAGCGAAGTATGCGTGGCTTGGTCAGCAGTCCGCGTCGAGTACTGGCTGGCACGAACTGCTAGCCGAGCCAGACCGTTTCTACTTCGCCCCGAAAAGCACAGCGAACCAGGACGAATACCAGGCGTTCGTCAGCCTGCGGGAGCTGTTCACAGAGGCGGCGACTGGCTTCGAAACCGCGCGTGACCACTTTGCAATCGCATTCAGCGCCGATGAGTTGCGCACCCGGTTGGCTGCACTGCTGAGCGATGCGTCCGACACAACGATACGCGAGGACTGGAGTCTCGATGATAAGCGCGACTGGCAGCTCACCACCGCTCGAGCACGGCTCCACGCCCTCGGCGAGCCCTTCGCTTCGATCCGGAGTTGCTGTTACCGTCCATTCGATTTTCGTTTTACGCACTACGACGATATCATTGTTACATGGCCGCGAGTTAGGGTATTGGGGGGCATAAGCTCGAAGAATCCTGCCATCGTTGCGTCCAGGATGATCAAGGGTGAGGAGCCACACCATTTGTTTGTGGTGCAGGAGCCAACAGAGAAGATCTTCATCTCCGGAAAGACATCCAACAATGCATTTGTATTTCCGTTGTATGTGCCAGGCCCAGCGCACGGTCTCTTTCCGCGTGCGGGCAAACGGGCTGATGGTCACGTCCTTAACGTACGGGAGGACGCCGTCGCAATCCTGATCGGCACAGCCAGCGTGCAGGGTTCCGATCAGGAAGTCGACGCGGCGGCCCTGCTCGCATTTCGCTACAGCTACGCGGTGTTGTCATCGCCGTCGTACCGGAGTCGATATCAGGAGCTGCTTAAGCTGGATTTTCCGCGTGTGCCGCCAATCAGGAAGGCCGAACTGTTCCGCGCGCTGACCCGGCTCGGTGGCGAACTCATTTCGCTGCACCTGCTGGAATCGCCCAAGTTTGCCAGGCCCATCACCGAGTTCATCGGGGGTCGGAACCCCGAGGTCGAAGAGATATCTTGGTCCAAGGACACCGTCTGGATCGACAAGGCCCAGACCACCGGCTTCAAGGGCGTTCCCGAAGGGGTTTGGAAGTTCCGCATCGGCGGCTACCAGGTCTGCGAGAAGTGGCTCAAGGACCGGCAAGCAAGGGGCGGCAAGAACCCCCGCCCCGGCCGCACGCTCTCGAAGGACGACATCGCCCACTATCAGAAGATCGTCGTCGCCCTCGCCGAGACCATCCGCCTGATGAAGGAGATCGACGAGGTCATCGAGCAGCACGGCGGGTGGCCGGGTGCGTTCCAGACCGGCGAGGCCAAGGCCGCGCCCGCCAAGGTCGCACCGTTTCGCCCGCGCACCGTGGAACCAAAGCCCGGGGAGCGTTACGTCACCTGCGTCCCACTCGTCCCGCTCAGGGCCGCCGCCGGCGCCTTCGGCGACCCCCAGCAAGTCGAGGACGACGGCTTCGAGTGGGTCGCGGTCGAGTCGCGCCATCGCCTGCGACCCGGGATGTTCGTCGCCCAGGTCGCCGGCAAGTCCATGGAGCCCTCGATCCCCGACGGGGCGTACTGCCTCTTCCGAGCCCCAGTGGAGGGCACGCGGCAGGGCAAGACGGTCCTTGTCGAGCTGCGAGACTCACTCGACCCGGAGTCCGGCGAGCGCTACACAGTCAAGCGGTACCGAAGCGAAAAGGCTGCGGCGGACGGGTTGTGGCAGCACGAGAAGATCGTGCTCGAACCGATGAATCCGGATTTCAAGGAGATCATCCTCCACCGCACAGACGACCAGGCACTGCGGGTCGTCGCTGAGCTGGTTGAGGTGCTGACCGGCGAGGCCCAAAGCTGTGAGTAGCGGGCTAACTGCCGATGATTCGGGCGTTCCCAACCTCGAGCCCTTCTACCGGCACAAGTCCGGGAGGGTCTTCGAGACCTTGGAGGCAGCCCAAGAGTTCGTAGAACGCCAGGCCGCGTTTCTCGCGGTCCTCGCTTCTGGCTGTCCGCCAGGCGCCAGGCAGCACAGAAGCGAGGACGCTGCAACCTTGGAGCTGCAACGAAGCCTCGTGTCCTTGCGAAGCGAGCTGACCTCCCCAGCAAAGGAACTACCCACACGTTTGAATGAGTTCTTCGGTGCGCCGGCGAAGGCAGTGAACCGGCTGGTCACCCTCGGCTCTGCGGAGTCAGGCTTCTTTGAGTCCGTAGTCGAGCGGCACGGGCCTGCAGAGGGCTTCGCGGCGCTAGCTCTGAAGGCGAAAGTCCAGATCCCGGTGTCGCAGGCCCTCGCGGTGGCTGCCGCGAACGTCGTCCTCTTCGATCGTGGCCTGGACGAGGACAACACCAGGGCCCACGAGGAGCGGGCGAGAGAGACTGTCAGTAGGCTCGAGGCTGAGCTCCAACGCACCGGGAGCCAGAACGCGGCTGCCCAGAGGAAACTCGCAGACCTGCATGGGGAGTTCGCAGCGACCGCAGCCAGCCTCGAAGGAAACCTCGAGACCCTAACCCAGGAGGCTCGGTCCCTGGTCACAAAGACGGTCGAGGAACTGGAGGCACTGGTGGCCACCAAGACCGAGCTCTACAGCACCAAGCTCGCTCTCCAGGCACCGCTCACCTACTGGAAGCGACGGCGCGAATCCCAGAAGGGCACCTGGCGCTTGGCCGGGGGTGGTTTTCTGGCTCTCATCATCGCCTCGTTCCTCCTCGGCTGGTACCACCTCGACTGGGTGCGATACCTCCTCAACCCGGGCCCCGGATCGCACCTCCCATTCTCCTTGCATGGCCTGCTCGCGTTGGCCCTGATCCTCACGATCCCGTTCTGGCTCCTTCGGATCCTGGCCCGGCTCTTCTTCTCCGCCTATCACCTCTACACCGACGCGGAAGAACGCCACGTCCTGATCGAAACGTACCTGGCCCTTCTCGATCAGGGCCACGTGCCGGTCGAAAAGCAGGATCCACTACTCCTCAACCTCTTCCGCTCCGCGAACTCGGCCATCGTCGGCGACGACTCGGCGCCACCGTCGACGTGGGAGTTCATCACTCGACTTCTGACAGGAGGTAAGTGAACATGGCTCCCAACTCAGGTGTCAACGACGCCGTGGCCCGAGTAGCGCTTGCCGACCTGGCCACGAAGGTCAAAGACGGCAAGAAGCCAACCAAGAACCTGGACCGACTTCTAGAGCTCCTGGGCCAGAAGCGCCGAGGAGCCGTGGTGAACGCACGCCTGGCTCGGCTTCTCGACGAGTTTGGCCTCAGGACAAGGCCGGACTTCCGCGACGCCAGCCTCCAGACTCGCCTTACGTTCGAGTTGGCAGAAGAGAGCAAAGATCCCCTTTCGGAGCCAGGACGCGAGGAAGTTGAGCAACAGCCGCGAGCAGACGATTCCGGCGCGGAGTCCAGCCAGCCGCACAGAGAGGACGACCCAAGCGCCTCCATCCGCCGGGACGGCTCCAACTATCGGGTGAGCAGGTTCCTTACCGAGGAGAAACGGAGCGCTGTCAAGAGCGTGGCTCCAGGCACCTCGATCAAGGCCTGCCTTCAGATCATGGAGAAACACAAGTTCTCCCAACTCCCCGTGATGCCTGACAAGAAGCGGGTGGTTGGAATGCTGAGCTGGCGATCCATTGGCAAAGCGTACGCGTTTGGCCGCTCACCCGAGCGCGCCGAGGACTGCTGCGAGGAGGCAGTCTGGGTCAACGCCGGGGACGGGTTCACCAAGCTGATCAGCAGCCTTCAGATTCATGACGCGGTGCTCGTGAAGCAAGGACGTGAATTCGTCGCAATCTTCACCAGCGCAGACATCGCGGATCTCTATGCGGAACTCGCGGACTCCTTCATCGTGCTGGGCGAAATCGAGGATCTCCTCCGTTCGATCCTCGAGCGTGGGGCCTTCACGGCTTCCGAGCTAAGGGACATTTGCGGCGAATACGAGTCAGGCGAGATCAATCGAATCGATGATCTGAGTTTCGGAAGCTACCTGCGCATCCTGGCAAGCGAGGAGCGGTGGCAGCGACTTCGCCTAATGCTCGACCGGTCGAGCTTCGTGGCCGACTTGGACCAAACTCGCGAGATCCGCAACGCGGTGATGCACTTCGATCCGGACGGCTTGACGCCGGAGCAGCTGAAGCACCTTCACGGGGTCTGCGACCTACTGAGATCCACGCTTTCGGAATCGCCGCCGGTGGGGATTGCCAACCAGGCCTGATAGCAACAAACAATACGACCAGCGAGGAGCGAAGAGTGGACGTAGAAGATGTAACCGCACTACTGCACCGGCATCGCCAGCGCGCCACCTACTCAGCAGTCGGCGAGTATCTCGGGCTACCGCCAAGAAGCGTGATGCATGGTCTGGAGAAGAACCACCAGAACTCATGGGTCGTTCTTGCTAGTTCTGGCCTTCCGAGCGAGTACGCGGAACGCCAAATCGACCCACGATGCCGAGCACAAGCCGAACGAGACAGTCCGCCGACCCTCTCCAGCGGCCAAGAACTGAGACTCTGGCTGCGCCAAGTCACCCGCAGATAACCCCAAGAGGACAGCGCTGAATTGCGCAGACGCGAGGAACCCAATGGATAGACTACCCCCGACAACACCGGATACGCCTTCCGCTGAGAATGGCAGCAGTCTGGACGACCGAGTTGCGAGCTACTTGCGAGGCTCCGTCACGCCCACTTCCCCGGAAGCGTTAACGTGGCTCGCTGCGGTGGCGGTGATCGGCAGCCTAGTTCTGTCGGCGTACGAAATCTCTCAGAGATCGAAGAACGCAAGCAGCGAGAACGCCGCAATTGACGAAATGCGAGCGGGTTTCCAAGACCTGCGCCAGAGGATGACCGCCATTGAGCAGAAGCTCGACGACCTCGCGAAGGCTTTGACAGAACTCTTCGCCGACCTGAAGCGATTTGTCGATGCGGCCCTGTACGCTCAGCTGGCTCGTGTTCAGTTCGGCAATCTCGCCACCGCGCGGCAGACAATCGATACCTTCACGGGCGATGCAGAGCTAACCTGGCAAAACATGACGGCCATTCGGTCAGCTCTCTTGGACATTCAGCGGTCCGTCAACACGTTCCTCAGCGGTGCGGGCGGAGCGAAGGTAGATGAGCATCTGGTCATTGCCCCCTGGGTGAGCTTGTGGCGACAAACCTGGGATACGACGGAACGGGTCTGGAAGAGCAAGGACGCCAACCACGTTGTCGTCGACTCAAGCCGCCACGGCTTCTATCGAGACTACTCCCTAGCTGTCACGGCCATCCTCACAAGATGCGGGCAGGTGGAACGACAGCTCAAGGGCTGGCTGGCCACCACAGTTTTCCCCGCGGCGGGCAGCTACTACGACTTTGACCCAGCCACAAAGGTGTACACAAGGGGACCACTCTCGATGAGCGGCAACCAATTCAAGATCGATCCCTACTACTACACGAACCCCTACTTCTGGTCGGTCCGAAGCATTACTGGCGGGCCAACCTGGAAGAACGCCGCCCTCAGGGTTGGGAGCACATGGGCAAGGAACCCCGATCTTGGCGCCGTCGCTGATACGGCCCTGCAGGCCACTCTCACGGCCGGCGAGCTGGCCGACGCAAGAAGGGTGGCGATAGACACCCTGGCCCAGATTCAAGACTCTGACCAACTACTCGTGAACCTAGATGACGCGCTTCGCCCCCTGTGAAGGGCGGGTATTCCTTTGGCCAGCGACCATCCGGCGGAAGGGGTCCTGTCCCCCGGGATCTAGCCGTTCACAGTACGGTCGCCGGCGAGGTCGCCAGAGCCGGGTCTCCAAGCACCACGGCTGCCTCTCTCGTCTTACGAGGTCCCGGTGACATTCCCTGACGCTGCCACCACAGTCCTCAAAGCCGCCGGCGAGCCTCTCCACTATCGCGAGGTCACCGCCCGGGCCCTCGTCCAGAAGTTGCTCGAATCCGACGGCAACACACCTGAGGCATCAATGGCAAGGACCTTTTCGACGATCGCCAAGGACCCTGCCGGCCTGTTCGTCCGAGTGGCCCCTGGAGTCTACGGTTTGCGCGAGTGGGTCGAGACCGGCCAGTTGGTCCTTGCCGCTGGGGCCGGCGCCGGTCGCTCGATGACCCCTCACTATCCATCCTACGAGGAGATTCGGTCGCTCCTCAGAATCTGGGATGGGCTCGAAGCAGGCGCTATTCCGCGGATGTTGTCGTCCATCTGGGACCTGACCGGAACGCCGCAGGCGAGCGAGGAGTGGAGCCACCCCGACGACTGGATTCCCGAGCGACTGGCCGGAGAATCACGGGCCCTGGCGCTGAAGACCTGGGAAGGAAGCGGCCGCGTGGTGAACCCACGGTACTGTCGCGGCCACTGGTATTTCTGTCGCACACACAAACTGCTGGCCGATGAAGGCGGGAAGCTCACTCTGACCGACTCCGGACGCGGGTTCCTCGCCAAAGCTGCCGGCCCTACCGTCCAACAGATCGACGGCTGGGAAGGCCTTCTCTTCCTGCTCAGACACCTCGGAGACGAAGGAGCTACCGCGCCCGCTGACCTGCTTGCCCCATGGATGGCGTATCTCGCGCAAGAGACCAGGATTGCTAGTGAAACCACCGCCCGCTCGTACCTCTCGGATCGTCTGCGCAACTTGGCGGAGCGGGGTCTCGTGCGCAAGCTCGGGCGGGCCTACGAGCTCACCGAGGAAGGGCTGCAGTACATCGAAGCAGCGCCTGCCGATCGGCGCGGCTCGGAACAAAGCGACGCGGCGCAGAAGATCCGCCGGCTGATCAAGGATGAACGAGACCGAGTGCGACACGAGCTGCTGGAGCTCCTCCACGATCTGCACCCGTACGCGTTCGAGCATCTCGTGAAGCAGCTTCTCGAAGCGATGGGCTACACGGAAGTCGAGGTCACCAAGGCATCAAACGACAAGGGCGTCGACGTCAAGGCGAAGATCGAGCTCGGCATCACCAGCGTCAATGAGGTCGTCCAGGCGAAGAAGATCCGCGGCAACGTGGGGCGGCCAGTTCTCGACCAACTCCGCGGTTCGCTCCACCGGTTCAATGCAGTTCGAGGGACCGTGATCACGACCGGCGGCTTCTCCAAGGGCACCAGTGCCGCGGCCTTCGAACGAGGCGCGGCACCCATTACGCTGATCGACGGCGCCAAGCTCGTGGACCTGCTCATCGAATACAAGATCGGCGTGCGCAAGCAGGAGTTCGAGCTCCTCACGCTGCACCCGGACGATCTCGAGCCGGACGAGGTCAGCGAGGCGTAGGGCGACCCGCGTGACCCGAGCAGCGAGGAGGTCGAGATGGGGATCATCGTGTCGAAGAACGCCCGCAACGCCCGCCGGCTCGAGCCGAGCGGCTTCGTCGACGAGGCGTTTCTGCAGGCGTTCATCACCAACAACCCCGGGATCTTGCCTCTCGACGATGTCGACGGAGGTGACCGATTCCTGGTCGTGGCGCGGGAGGTCGATACGTCGAGCGGGCCGATCGACATTGTCGGGATCGATCCGAAGGGGAACGTCTACCTCATCGAGACCAAACTCTTCCGCAACGCCGACAAGCGCGAGGTCGTGGCCCAGGCGCTGGACTACGGCGCGGCGCTGTGGAAGAGCCATGGGGATCGCTACTCATTTCGCGAGAGGCTGGAGCGGGCTGGCCGAGCGACCTTCGGCGAAGAACTATCGGCTCGCATTCGCCAGGCTTGGGGTTCCAGCCCGGAGGAGATCGAGGAAGTCCTCGAGCACGTCGACGAAGCCGCGCTCGACGGCCGGTTCCGTTTCGTTGTCCTGATGGATCAGCTCGACGATCGGCTCAAGCGGCTGATCTCGTTCATCAACGAAAACAGCAAGTTCGACGTCTACGCCATTGAGACGCCGCACTACCGCTTCGACGACTACGAGGTCACGATCCCTCGCCTGTACGGTGCCGAGGCCCGGAAAGAGGTCGGCGCTGGTGCCCGGACCACGCGACACTGGGACGAGGCCACGTTCTTCGCTGAGGCACAGGCGAAACTGGCTCCCGATGAGGTGGCGGCTTTGCGGGCGCTCTACGACTTCTTCAGAGAGCATGCGGACACGATCACCTGGGGAAGCGGCTCGCGGTACGGGTCCTTTCTGCCGAGGTATCGCGCCTTGGGGAAGCCCTCCGTCGCCCAGGTGACGACCACGGGAGAGCTGTGGATCAACTTCCTGTGGTTCAACGATGCCGAAGGCCGCCTGCATCCGGCGCTGGCGATGCTCGGCGACAGGATCCGTGCGGAGGTGCCGGATCTCGGCATCCCGCCCGACTTCGGAGCAACGATGAAGGGGTTCCAGCCAGCCGCGTGGGTACCCCATGCAGCCAGACTCGTCGAAGCCTTTCGGGCTGTTCTGCCGGGAAAGGCCACTCCATGACAGTCGAGAAGGCCCCGCTTTCGCGCCTCGTCCCGGTCGCGGTGCGCGAGTACTGGCGCCACGAAGCGCTCGAGTTCACGCCGTGGCTGGCGCAGAAGGAGAACCTCGACCTGCTGGCGCAGGCGCTCGAACTGACGGAGCTCGAGGTCGAGGGAACCGAGCAGGCCGTCGGGCCGTTTCGCGCAGATATTTTGTGCCGCGAGCTCGGCTCGGAAGGGCTCGTGCTGATCGAAAACCAGCTCGAGCGCACCGATCACAGCCACCTCGGGCAGATCCTGACCTATGCCGCGGGGCTGGGTGCGTCGAAGGTCGTGTGGGTCGCGCCGGCGTTCACCGAGGAACACCGCGCCGCGCTCGACTGGCTCAACCGCATCACCCACGAGGACTTCCACTGCTTCGGCGTGCAGGTCGAGTTGTGGCGGATCGGCGATTCGGCGCTGGCGCCGAGGTTCCACGTGGTCGCGATGCCGAACGGCTGGCAGAAGCAAGTCCGCTCTCGCGTGAGCCAGGCGACCGGGGCGAGTGGTGAGCTGCACTACCGGTTCTGGTCGCAGTTCCGCGATCACCTCGAAGCGGCAGGGAGCACGGTCGCGTTCGGCGAACCGGTTGCGAAGATGATGGCCAAGCCGATCGCCGGGCCGGGGCGACTGCGGCTGATTGCGTGGAACGCCGTGCGCGGCGGAGAGTCCGGTATCTGGGCGCGGATCTCCGGCTCGAACGGCGAGGAGGCCGCAGCGGTGGTCCGTCGCGACCACCGAGAATCGGTTGCTGGGGCTCTCGCCGCTCACGGCGAGGTGGTGTGGCTCGAACCCGATGGAAAAGGCAGCGTCCTGAGCCTGCGACGTCGTGGCGCGGAGTTGAAGGAGGAAGACGGGTGGCCGGACCTCAATCGATGGTTCGCCGCTGCGTTGGATCGGCTGGCCGAGGTGTTGGGGCCGTACTCGGCTTGAAACTAGGGGGCCTCGCGAAGATGGAGAGAGCTCGAGGAGCAGAATGGTGAAACGAATCATCGACGCGTCGGCGCTGTTGCAGGAGGCCACTCGGCGGCACAACATCCATCTCTCGCTGCTGGTGGCGTCCACGGGGATCTGGGCGAATCCGCGAGTGCACGAGAGATTGCTCGAGGAGACCGGGCACGTTGCCATGTTCCCGAAGGTGCGGCGTGCTCGTCTCGGGCAGGGAGAGCAGGTGTTGCAGATCATCGAGGGCGTCCGCCTCGATAGCAACAGCTATGCAAATGTTGCGATCAAACGCGCAGCGGGCCTGGGCCGCTCAGCCGAGGGCTTCGAGGCCTGCCACATCTGGCCGAAGACCTGCTACGACGAGCGGTACCACACCGCCCCGGCCAACTTGGTGCTGCTGCCGCGGGCAATCGCAAGTCTTTCGGACCACGACCCGGAGGTGCGGCAGGCGCTCCAATACCGGTCGTTCGAGCTCTACGGCTGGTGGCCGGAGGGTGAGGTGCAGCCAGAAAGGCCGGAGTTCTACCCCGCGGAGTGGACCGAGCCGCAGCCGGAGCCCTCGAGGCCGGCGCGTAGCCGAGCTGCCTCCACATCCTCGGACGACGGGCGCAACTGGGCCGAGATCATTCGAGAGCGGATCGCGCATTGGTCCCGAAACCCCCACCTCAAGGTGCACAAGATCATCTCGCTCGTGACTCAAGCAGACGATGGAATCGGCCAAGACGAGCTCGAGCTTCGGATCGCTGCAGTCACCGGGTCCAAGAATCCCTACGGGGCCATTGCCAACCTCCTCCGAAACGACGGCAACGCATACGGCCGCGTCTTCCTCCGAGAGAATCGAGTGATTCGGCTCCATCCCGAGGTCGAAGCACAGGTCCGGTCACTCCCCTGGTCCGTGCTCTGATTGCCTGCCAAACCAAGGACTGCCAACCATGCCGCTGTACCCACCAACCCTCCCAAGAAGGCGTCAGAGGATTTCGGCGCAGGCGCTCGAGCTGCTCGAGCAGGGACCGCGCAATTTCCGCCCGCGTGCGGGAATTGAGTTTCGCAAGACCGAGCCCAGCGCGGATGCGCCGCACTGCGGAAATTCATCCAACTCACCCGGCCGGACCGCCTGATTGCGTCTAGACTTGGGATGTGCCCAAGGTACGCGAAGCGATTCAGCTGATCGAAAACGCAGGTTGGCAGCTCAGCCGGACGCGAGGAAGCCATCGGCAATACCAGCACCCCACCAGGAAGGGGCTCGTGACGATTGCCGGCAAACCAAGCGATGACCTGGCGCCGGGCACCTTCAACAGCATTCTCAAGCAGGCAGGACTAAAGGAGTAGCCACGTGCACCGATTTCTGATCGTGATCGAAAAGGCGGGCGACAACTACTCGGCGTATTCCCCCGATTTGCCGGGCTGCGTCGCCACCGGCGACGACCGGGATTCGGCTGAACGCGAGATGGTCGCAGCGATCGACTTCCACGTCGAGGGCATGCGCGCCGAGGGACTCCCAATTCCCGAATCGACGTCGTTTGCCGAGTTCGTCGTCATCGCCTCGTAGGCAACTCGCCTCGACATCCCAAGAGGGCGTCGGAGACTTGCATGAGGGCGCAACCGGGGCGCACCCGATCGCGACCTACTGGCGCGGGCGCTCGAGCTGACCGAGCTCGAGGTCGAGGGTACCGCTCGCACGAACGTGTATGAGCCGATGGTAGAATCCGCCTCGAAGGGAAGAATCTTCCATGGCGCTCAATTTGAAGAATCCCGAAGCGGAACGGATGGCTCGTGAGTTGGCTCGCCGGCAAGGGCGTTCCATCACTGCCGCGGTGATGGGCGCTCTGGAAGCGGAGCTCGAACGCGAGCGCCACCGGGCCAGGCCTGCACAGACTTCGGAGCGCATGCTCGAGATCGCGAGACGATTCAGCCGCCTGCCAACGCTCGACACGCGGTCAGACGACGAGATCCTCGGGTTCGACGAGCTCGGCACCCGCTGATGGTCATCGACACGTCGGCGATCATGGCGATCCTTCAGCTCGAGCCCGAAGCCGAGCTCTTTGCGACGCTGATCGAAGTGTCCCCAGTCAGGTTGATCTCGAGCGTGTCGGTGCTCGAGGCGGGGATCATCGCGGAGGCTCGCAAGGGCGAGGCCGGGGCGCAGGAGCTCGATGCGCTCCTCGCCCAGGCTCGCGCGACCATTTCTGCCTTCGACCTCCAGCAAGCCGAGGTGGCCCGCGAGGCATTTCGTCGTTTCGGCAAAGGCCGACACTCGGCCGCTCTCAATTTCGGCGACTGCGCGGCGTACGCGCTCTCGCGGGTGTCGGGTGAACCGCTGCTCTTCAAGGGCACCGACTTCGGTCGGACCGATGTCGTCGTGGTTCGTTGATGGTTCGCCGAAGACCGGCCGGCGCGGGCGCCCCCGCGGCCCGTACGAGGCGGGAGGGCGGCGATTGGTTCGTGGATGCCCTGCGCCGACCACTCACCCTGCCAAGCGGGCCCGCAGCCGGCAAGAGAGCGGACAAAGGGGCGCGTCGAGGAGCTCCTGGGGGCGTTGCGCGAGGTACGAAGCACCCTCGCGCTGAGGTTTGCTCTCGCTGCCGTCGAAGAAGCCGTTATGGCGTGGAACCGCTCCAGGAGAGCGTGTCGCCGGCCTCGAAGCCGTCGGCAAAGACGTAGGCGTTGTGCACCCGCAGGATCGCCATGTCGGTTTCTTCGGCGGCGTCGTAGGCGTATCCGCCGACGACCGGTTTGCCGCCGGACAAGGCGATTGCGAGCGCGCCGTCCTCGCCGTTGGTGGTGCGGTCGAACTCGTAGCGCGCGACCCCGTTGCCGTCGAACGATGCGTCCTTCTGACCGTCGGGGTCGAGGCGCCCGAGGAAGAAGCCGCCGAGCTGTGGGCCGGTGGCGTTGATCCAGCCGGCCACGAGGAGCCTGCCGTCACCCTGGAGGACGGCGCTCTCGAGCTCGATCCCCTCCTCGTACGAGAAGATGTTGGCGCCGCCTTCGCCCCAGTCGGTGTCGTCGGCGCCGTTCGCGACGCGCCGGTCGACGAGGGCGAGTTTGCCGTCGAAGATCGTGCCGTTGACCACGACGTAGGTCTCATCGCTGGCCGGATCGACGACCAGAGCGGCGATGTCGTAGGTCCCAAGACCGTAGTCGAGGTCGATGAAGCCGTCCCCGCCGAACGTCCCGTCGAGGCCCCCCATCCAGTTCAAGCGGGCGATCCGCAGCTCGCCGTCGGCCTCGAAGCCGAGGAGCACGCGGCCATCGCCGGTGGCGGCGACGGCGAACAAGGCGTCGTTGGTGGTGCCGCCGTCGGAGATCGGCGCCCATCCATCGAACGAAAAGGTGGTGTCGAGCGTACCGTCGGGGTGGAATCGCACCGCGAACGGGTTGTAGTGCGACGTGTTCGACGGGCAGCGCAGGCAGTAGCCGGCAAGCAGAAGTTTGCCGTCGCGCTGCCGCGCCGAGGCAGACCAGACGAGGGTCGAATTCGGCCAGGGAGTCGGGACGTAGAGCAGACCGGCGTCGCCGAAGGTTGGGTCAGGGTCGCCTTCGGGGGTGAGGCGGGCGAGGGCCGGGATTCGCCTTTGGCCATCGAAGGTCACCCCGATGGCGAGGACCGAGCCGTCTGGCTC
Organism: uncultured Thermoanaerobaculia bacterium; assembly: GCA_964599475.1. GTDB lineage: Bacteria > Acidobacteriota > Thermoanaerobaculia > Multivoradales > CAZRFU01 > CAZRFU01. The sequence goes on along the minus strand of CAZRFU010000024.1, from coordinate 27,159 downwards.
GGCGTAGAGCCCGTGGAGGAAGTCGCCGCCACCTTCGGCCAGGTCAAAGGCGATCCGCCGTCGCCCGCTGTCGCCCCAGCCGCTGTCGACCACGCCGCTGCGTGAGAGCTTCGCCAACACCCAGTCGAACGCGAGCGGCGCCGCGGGCGGGTCCCACCCGAGCGTGCCGCCGACGACCACCGAGCCGTCCGGGAGGGGCGCCACCACCGAGGCTTCGGCGAAGGTCAGGCCGTCCTCGTCCCAGAGCACGAGGGCCCGGCCGTCGCTCGAGAAGGTCGGGTCGAGATCGCCGTCGGCGGCATGAAGGGGTTCGCCGCACAGCAGTGCCGCGAGGGCCAGGCCGAGAGTCGATGACACGCTGAGGAATGCTCGCATGCTGGTTACAACGCAAGTCAGCGGCGTTGGGTGCCACGCCGGAGCACGCGAGGCTCAGGATCGCCCTCGCGGCGCTCAACCGGGACTCGGGAACCAGGGATCCGGGACCCGGGATCCGGAAGGAGGGCCGGATTCTCATCCCCGTGCTGGGTGCACGAGGAACTGCTAGGGACTGCTCGGCAAGCCCGGGTAGGTCGCTTCGAGGCGGTAGAGACTGTCACCCGCCGTGACGAAGAGGGTGTCGAGGGCCGCGCCGCCGAAGGTACAGTTGGTGGCGGGCTCGGGCATGGGTATCGAGCCCCAGTGGACGCCGCTCGCGCCGACGACCTCGAGGCTCGGCGCCCAGGTCGCGATCCAGACGTTCCCTTTGACATCGACGCACATGCCGTCGGGAATGGTCAGACCCGAGCGCAGGATCCGCTGGCCCGAGAGTGAACCGTCCGGGGCGACGTCGAAAGCGAGCAAGCGGCCCTGATGGGTGTCGGTGACGTAGAGCACGGTCTGGTCCGGGGACAGGATGACGCCGTTTGGTTGGTTGACGCCTACTGCGCCTTGCCACTCGGCCATCGCAGGACCCGCCGGCGGCAGTCGAAACAGACCATTGAAGGCGATCTCGCGGTCGCCTGGGTTGCCCAGGCCGTAGTCGGGATCGGTGAAGTAGAGCGTACCGTCGGCGCGGACGGCGATGTCGTTGGGGGAATTGAAGCGCAGACCGGCCCAGGTCTCGACGACACTCGTCACGACCGAGGTCACCGGATCCTCGCGGGCGATGCGCCGCCCCTCGTGCTCGGCCGACAGCAACGCGCCGTCGATCGCGGTGGCCAGGCCGTTGGCGCGCCCGCTCGGAGTGCGATGGGTCGAGAACCCGCTCGGGAGATCGAGACGTTCGATCGCGTCGCCGTCGATGTCGGTGAACAGCAGATGGTCGCCCCTCCACAGCGGCCCTTCGGTGAACTGGAAGCCGCCGCCGATCAGAGTCGGGCCGCCGACTCCTGCCACGGGGTTGCAGAGGGGCTCGATGACGACGTCGTCGACGAAGGTCACCGCGGTGATCGGATTGGGCGTCTGGATCGAGCTCCACGAGTCGAGCGCGATACCGCCGGAGATGCCCTGGAGCTCGGGGGTCGAATCGAGGAACGTCACCTGCCAGTTGGGCTCGGGATCGCCGACCGGCCAAACTTTGGCCTGCAGCAGCGTCGACGTCGCCCCGACCTGGTTGACGCGAAAGCGCACCCGAAACGGCACATCGTCGACCAGGCCGAGACCGGGGTCGAAGGTGATTTCCAGCGGAATCTCGACGCCGGCGATCTCTTTCCAGACGCCGATGCCGTCACCTCGGAAGCCCTCGACGAACACCGCATAGCCCTGGCCTGCCGGGGTCGTTTCGGCGAGGTAGCCGCCGTTCTGGCGCACGTAGAAGCCCACACCCTGGGTGCCTACGTCCTCGAATTCGAGGGTGAGCTGCACCTCGACGTCGGTGGTGGCAATCGGCGCCACGAGACGCGCCAGCGAATAGGTGGTGGGGCCCGGCCGGAAGCGAGCCCGGCCGCCGACCACATCGGCGGCGGCAACGTTGCCGGCCGCGGTCCACGGCGTCGGCCAGGCCGAGCCGTCGACGGCGAAGTCCTCGTGATAGACGGGACTGGCGCTGCTCCAGCCGCACAGGCCGCCGGACTCGAAGCCGTCGCTGAAGATCGCCGTGCCGGCGCTCCCCATCGCCGCCGCTGCCAGCGACGCGGTGATCCAGACCAGTCCTGTCGTGCGCATGGGCACCTCCTCTTTGCTCATCGCAGCAGCGGCCTCGAAACCGCCATCTGCCGGGAAAGACGGGGTGGGATCGGGAATCGTCTCGGAAGAGAGGGGTTGGGGGTTAGGGGTTGGAGGAAACGAGGTCCGGCTCGAGGCCCAGCGCCGTGGCCCAACGATCGAGGGCGGTGCGGACGGCCTCGGCATCAGCGGGCCGTGCCGGCTTGGTCGGATCGGGGGATTCGTAGTGGCAGCTGAGCACCCGCAACCGCCTGCGGGGACGGTCGGTGGCGAGATCGACGCGAGCGACGAGTCGTTCTCCGGCCAGCACCGGCAGGCAGAAGTAGCCCCACCTGCGTCTCGGGGCCGGCGTGTAGATCTCGAGGATCTGCTCGAAGTCGAACAGCAGCGCCGTGCGTTGCCGATCCCACAGCACCGGGTCGAAGGGCGACAGCAGGACCCCGCGATCGCCACGGAGGCGAGCGGCTTCGAGGCGGCTTGCGAGCTCGAGGTGCTCGCTGCGGATCCAGCCCGTGATGCGGCGCCCGCCGGTGTCGACACCGGCACGCACGATCCGCCCGTGCCGTTCCAGGGCGGCCAGCGCCGCGGCGATCTGGGGACCGCGATTGCGCAGGCGAAAGGTCGCTGCGAGGGTGCCGGTGGTCGCCCACCCGTGGCCGTCGAGAGCCTGCACCAGCAGTGCTTCGATCGCCTCGTCCTCGGGCAGGTCGGGCTCGGCCAACACGTCTGCCGGAACCACACGTTCGGTCAGATCCCACACCCGCTCGAACGCTCGTCGCTCGCGCACCGCGAGCCGCCCGGCCGACCACAACGCCGCCGCCACCTTCTTGACCACCCCGAGATCCCACCAGCCGCGGCTCGGCCGGGTCTCGAGCGCCCGCGCGGGCAACGGACCTTCGTCGCGAAGGCGACCCTCGAGCCGGCTCGCCACCTCGGGATGGGCGCTCAGCAGATCGCCCCACCAGTGATGCACCGTCAGCTCGCGACGGCGAAAGCCGAAGGTCCGCCACGACTCGAGCGGCAACCACGAGGCCTCGTGCCCCCAGTACTCGAACACCGGCTCACCCGGTTGGAGCAGGCGTTCGCCGAGGCTGGGGTCGAAGCCGTCGAGTCGGGCGGCCAGCACGATCGAATGGCTGCGAGCACCGGCGATCGACACGGTGTCGAGCTGCAGGTAGCCAAAACGCCGAATGATCTCGTGCGCGCGACGGCGCATGGCGCGCTCACCGCGACCGGCCGCGACCGGGAGCCCACTCCAGCGCGCGCCGAGCAGCCCGGCGCGAGCAAGCGCCAGTCGGCGGACCGCCCGAACCGACAGGGTTTCCATCGGGGCAGATTAGCAGCTGCCCCCGCCTGGTTGGCAGCCGCGCAGAGCTGCGGCCGACAACAACGGTACCCTCGAGCCGCACATGGCCAGTTCGATCCGCAACGACGCGCACATCGCTGCGCACTTCGTGGGCAGATTCCGCGGCTGACTTTGCGTATTCTCACTGTCGGGGATGTTGGATATGACGCCGCTTCGTCTACCCGTCCGTTTGCCTGCCGCAGTGGTCTTCGCGTGGCCGCAGCTCGGCCCTTCACCGGAGGCCATCGCGGCCCGGCATGGGGTGCAGCGGGTTCGCGAAGGCGTGTGGGCTCGGCTCCCGCTGCCGGGTGACGGCGCCATTCTCGACAGCGCACTGGCTTTTGCGAGCGAGTGTGTGGCGAGCCACGGCGGACGCGCGGTGCTGGTTCCGGCGCGAGCTCGAATCACCGGAGCACCACTCGTGCTGACGGAGGAACCCTTCCTCGAAGCGCTCGAGCGGGCGACCACGTCACCCGGCCTCGCCGAGGGCGTCCTGTTGACCGGACGTGCAGCCGCGGCCCTCGACGAGCCCTGGGCCTTGGTTCCGGCCGGTCGCCTGGCCCTCGACACCCGACACTCCACCCCGCTGTGGCGGCACGACCCGTCCCTGCCCACACCGGCACCGTCGCCCCGCAACCGCAAGTTGCCGTTTCAGGTCGGGTATCTGCCGCGCGCGGAGCTCGCCGGCCTGGCGCACCCGGGTCGGCACGCGATCGTGGGCCCGCTCGGGTGCGGGAAGACGCGTGCGGTCGTCGAGATCCTGCACACGCGCCGCGGCGCACGGGCCGTGGCACTGCGACCGGCTCCGCGCGCGACGCCCCTTCAGATTCAGCTCGGCCAGATCCTCGGCCTGCCCACCGGCGCCGGCCTCGATCAACTGCTCCTGGCCCTCTCTCGGCCGGAGCTCGACGTGCTGTTCGTCGACGGCCTCGAGCACGCGACCGAATCCGACCTCGAGATCGTGCTCGCGCTCCTGACCAGCCACGGCCCGGAATCGGTGATCCTTGCCGGACGGCCAGGTCCCTGGGCTCGCGCCCTCGGGCCACGTTGGTCGGTCCACCAGGTGCCTCCGCTGGCGCCCGACCAGAGCCGCAAGCTGGCGCACCATCTGGCGATCGCCGCCGGGCTTCCACGTCCGGCCGAACTGGCCTTCGAGCAGGCCTGTGGCGGATCCCCGTGGGCACTCGAAGAGGGGCTGATCGAGATCCTCCACCGACGCGAGATCTCCGATCGGCTGGGAACACCGTTTTTTCTCGGCGGCGGTGATGGTGAGTGGCACCCGTCCTGGCGCCTGGCCAGCCACGCTGTCGCCGAAGCCGGCAGGCTCGACCCGGCGGACCTCGGTGCCGCCCTCCTGGTCGCCGCGCTTGGAAGCTCGGGAGCGCGGGCGGATCACGTCGAAGAGGCGGCCTCGGCGCTGGGACTGCCGTCGCCGAACCACGGTTGGACACAACGCCTGGGCGAGCTCGGCATCCTGACGACCCGACCCACCTCCTGGGGGCAAGGCTCCACCCCGAGCAGCCTCGCCTGGGAGCGAACGTTGCTCGATCCCGTCCTGGCCGAAGGTCGGCAGGCGCTGCGTGAGGCCCTGGGAGTGATCCTGGCCGGCCACAGCAAGTCGGGTGCAGAAGCCTGGGAGAGTTGGCGGCTGCTGCGCGGCACGGCTGAGGGCCCCCACGCCCTCTTGGCAGCGGTGGCGGAACGCTCGAAGGAGCTTTCGGCCGGTGATGTGATCGACGCCGCTCGCGAGGAGCTCGGCGCACTCCGGCGCCGCGGCGAGGATCCCAAGATCGAGCTCGATCTGCTGTGGATCCTCCTGCCGCGAGCTCGTTCACTCGGCCGGCTGCGCGAGTTTCGCCACGAGCTCGACCGAGCCCTCGAGCTGGCCGAGGCACCTGAACGCCAGCTCGCGCTGCTGGTGCTCGCCGGCCAGCTGGCACGCGAGGAAGGACGCCTCGGCGCTGCCGCCGAGCTTCTCAGGCCGGCACTGCAGCTCGCCCTCGGGCAGTCGCCGACCAAGGTCGCCACGATCGCGCTGGCGCTGCTGCCGGTGCTGCTGCGCCATGGCGATCTCGGGCCCGCACGCCAGCTCGCCACGGGCCTGCGCGACCGCCTCGAAGCTGCCGGCCCAACCCCAGCCCTCGCGAGCTGTCTGTTTCACCTCGGCAACCTCGAGCTCCACGAGGGTCACGCCGAGGCCGCGCTCGCCGCCCACGAACGGGCTCTCGAGCTGAGGCGGGAGCTCGGTCTTCGACCCGCACAGGGCATCTCCCTGACCGCCCTCGGCGCAGCCCACCTGAGGCGCGGCGACATCCCCTCGGCATTGGTGGCCTTCAGTGCCGCCGAGGTGATCCTCGGCGAGCACGGCCAAGGGCCGGACCTCGCCTGGCCTCTGCTCGGACGCGGCCGTGCGCTTGGGCGCCTGGGAAGGCACGTCGAGGCCCGAGCACCCCTCAAGCTCGCCCTCGAGCTGCGGCTGGCCGAGGCCGATCCGCTCGCCGTGGCGATCGCGCGCACTGCGCTCGGGTGGAACGAGCTCGCGCTCGGCCGGGTGGACTCGGCCGAGGCCCTGGCGCGCGAGGCCACCTTCGCCCTGAGTCTGGCCGATCAACGTCGCGAGCGAGCCGAGGCGGAACGCCTGTTGGGCCGCGTCGAGGCCCGGCGGCGGCGCTTCGAGGACGCGACGGCCCACTTGCACGAGGCCCTGGCTCTCGGCACGGATGTTCACGGCGGAGCTTTCGCTGCTGCTCTTGCCGACCTGCTGGAAGTGCGAATGGAAGCATCCGCCGCAGCGGCCGAGATCGCGGACCTGCGTCAGCGCCTCGCGCGCCGAATGCTCGCGGCTCCCCGTCCCGAACAAGGGGAACGGCTCGACTACCTGCTCTACCGTTCCGGCCGCTACCTGGAACGACACGGCATGAGGCTCGACACCGACCCGACCATGGCGCTGCAGCGAGCCTGGGAGGCCCTGGTCCACACCACCGGGTTCCTCGCGGCGGAAGACCGCGGCCCGTTCCTTCTCAATGTCGCCGAGCACGCCAGGATCGTCGAAGCCGCCACCACCGAGGGTGTCGCCACCTCGCCCGGCGCAGCCTTCAGGTGACGCGTGAGAGCAGGCGCTCGGAGCCGATCAGCCGAGACCACGAGACGCCGGTCGAATACCAGTGCAGGAGCGCCGCCTCGCGCAGCGCACGCGCCAGCCGTCCGCCGCTCGTGGGGGGATCCGCAGCAGCAGCTCCGCAACACGTCACGTTCAAGCCGAGGTTTTCGGCCAGCGCGCGTGCCCGCGCCAGGTGCAGGGGATCGGAAACGATCACGATGGCGCACCGGCCGAAGTGCTCGCGCACGTTGTAGAGATTCTCGAGGGTGTGCCGCGAAGCGCCCTCACACTCGATCACTCCAGCCGGGACTCCCGCCGCCACCAGCCACTCGCGGCCGGCTTCCGCTTCGGTCCGGCTGGCCTTGCCGGTCAGGCCGCCGGTCACGACGATCTTCGGGGCGATGCCGTCGCGCCACATCGCCGCTGCGTGAGCCAGCCGGCCGACGAACACCCCGGTCGGCTGATCATCAGCCAACACACGACCAAGCACCACCAGCAGGTCTGCAGGCTCCGGGCGTATCGTGCGGGCGCGGGCGGCCTCCGTGAGCACTTGGCGCAGCCGCCACAACACCGGCACACCGAGCCCGGCAATCGCCACCAACGCGGCCAACAGCAGGGTGGTGACTGCTCCGGGTCCGAGATAGTCGCGCCAAGTGTCGCTCACGTGCCGTGGCATCGCCGGGAATTGTAGCCAGCTGCCTATAATCCCGGCCACACTCCCAACCGAGTCGGAGGCTCGATGACATCGAAGACCCACCGCGCGAGCGCACTCGATCGATTCCTGGCGATCATCGAGCGCATCGGCAACGCGCTCCCCCACCCGGCGACACTCTTCGCCTCGCTGGCACTGCTGGTGATCCTGCTCTCCGCAATCGCCGCGTCCTTCGACATCGCCGTTGCACACCCCGGCACGGGCGCCGAGATCCGGCCCTTCAGTCTGCTGTCGATCCCCGGCCTGCACATGATCCTCACCAAGATGGTGACGAACTTCACCGGCTTTGCACCTCTCGGCACGGTGCTCGTGGCGCTGCTCGGTATCGGCATCGCCGAAGGCAGCGGCTTGATCGGCACGGCCCTGCGGCTGTTGGTGCTCTCGGCTCCGAAGCGCCTGCTCACCTTCGTCATCGTCTTCGCCGGGGTGATCTCCAACACCGCGAGTGAGGTCGGCTACGTGCTGCTGGTGCCGCTCGCGGCGATCATCTTCCTCGCCGCCGGGCGTCATCCGCTGGCCGGCCTCGCAGCAGCCTTCGCCGGTGTCTCCGGCGGCTACAGCGCCAACCTCCTGCTCGGCACGATCGATCCGCTGCTCTCCGGACTCTCGCAGGAAGCGGCGCGCATCGTCGATCCGACCTACCTCGTCAACCCGGCGTGCAACTACTACTTCATGTTCGTGTCGACCTTCTTCATCGCGGCAGCGGGAACGTGGGTCACCGAAGCCATCGTCGCCCCGCGGCTCGGCCCCTACCAGGGCGATGAGAAGCCCGAGGAGATCCGGACCCTCAGCGCCGAGGAGAAGCGCGGCTTGATGTGGGCGACGCTTGCAGCGGTGGGCCTTGCTGCGATTCTGCTCTGGGGGACCGTCCCCGGGGACGGCTTCCTGCGCGACCCACAAACCGGTGAGCTCCTGCATTCGCCGTTCATGAGCGGCATCGTCGCCCTGATCTTCCTGGCCGCCGGCCTCATGGGGGTGGCCTACGGCCTTGGTGCCGGCACCTTCAAGAACGACGCCGACGTCATCAAGGGCATGTCGAAGTCGATGGAGACGCTCGGCTCCTACCTGGTGCTGGTGTTCTTCGCTGCGCAGTTCGTGGCCTACTTCAACTGGACCAACCTCGGGCTGATCACTGCGGTCAAAGGCGCCGACGCACTCAAGGCCACGGGCCTCGGCGGCATCCCACTGATGCTCGGATTCGTGTTGCTCTCCGCAACGATCAACCTGGTGATGGGCAGCGCCTCGGCCAAGTGGGCGATCATGGCGCCGGTGTTCGTGCCGCTGTTCATGTTGCTCGGCTACAGCCCGGAAATGACTCAGGCGGCCTACCGCGTCGGCGACAGCGTCACCAACATCATCTCGCCGATGATGTCGTACTTCGCCCTGATCATCGCCTTCATGCAGCGCTACGAAAAGAAGGCCGGGATCGGCACCCTGGTGGCAACGATGTTGCCATACACCTTCGTCTTCCTGGCGATCTGGTCGGTCCTGCTCGGCGTGTGGCTCGCGCTGGGACTGCCGCTCGGCCCCGGGGCACAGCTCTACCTGCCGACCAACTGACCCCGGAGGAGAACCCATGGCCGAAGCGGACTGGATCGATGTCGGCGCTGTCGACGAGCTCGCCGCCAAGCCCATTTCCGCGGTCCTCGCGCGCCGCACGCCGCTTGCCGTCGTGTGGCGTGACGGCAGATTCTCGGTGCTGTCGGGACGCTGCAATCACGTCGGCGGTCCCCTCGGCGAGGGGCACCTCGATGGCGACTACGTCGTCTGCCCTGGCACTATTGGAAGTTTCATTGGGAGACCGGGGAGGGCGAGCCGGGCTACGAGGACGACCGGGTCCCGCGCTACGAGGTCAAAGTCGAAGACGGGCGCCTGCTGGTCGATCTCACCAGTGCCACCAAGCGGACCCGCAAGCCTCACGAGCCACATCCGCTGGCGCGGCGGGTGGCGCGCGAGCCCGGCCCGGTGCGGGTAGTGGGGATCTCGACCACTGCGATGACGCCGAACCAACCCCGCTTCAGCACCTCCGATGCACTACTCGAAAGCGCCCTGGCCCACGCCGCCGATCTGGGAGCCGCAACGCGCCAGATCCGGCTGCGCGACCTCTCCTTTCGCCCGTGTGAAGGGTTCTACTCCAAGAGCGCCCACGCCTGCACCTGGCCGTGCTCGATCACGCAGATGGACCCGAACGACGAGCTCGATGCCGTCTACGAGTCCTTCGTCCACTGGGCTGATGCGATTCTGGTCGCGACACCGATCCGTTGGGGTGCACCGTCGAGCCTCTACTCGAAGATGGTCGAGCGGATGAACTGCATCCAGAACCAGGAGACCATCGCCAACCGCGTGCTGATGCGCAACAAGTCGGCGGGATTCATCATCACCGGTGGGCAGGACAACGTTCAGGCCGTGGCCGGCATGATGCTCGGCTTCTTCGCCGAGCTCGGCTGCCAGTTCCCGCAGTTCCCCTACATCGCCCATTCTCGCGGCTGGAGTGCCGAGGACATGGAGAACAACGTCCGTTCGGTGCAGAAGAGCGAACGGCTCCACGACGGCGCCAGAGCCCTGGCCGAGCGCACCGTGGAGATGGCGAAACTCCTCGTCGCCGGCCAGGTGCCGGAAGGCGCACTGGTTCGCGGTGGTCGCAAGGCCCACCGGTTGGACGAGTGAGCGCCGAAGGACAGGCCGGCAGCAAGCTGGGAACGGGACTGATCCTCCTGCTCGTGGTGACGATGGCGTTCCACGCTCTGGGGTCTTTTCGCCTCATCGGGACAGCATCACTGATCGACGGGGCTCCTCTCGCCTCCTACGACTGGAGCCATCACAGCGCCAACGCCTGGACTGCGCGCAAGCTGTGGGACGAGTCGGGTCGGCTCTCCGGGTTCGTTCCCTCGTCGATGGGAGGCTATCCCTTCGGGACTGCCGACAGCGTCAGCAATCGTCTCGGCGAAATCGCCACGGCATGGCTGCCGATTCCGTCCGCCCCGCAGACGTTTGCCCTCGTGGTGCTGCTCCTTCTCGTCCTGGCGCCGCTCTGGCCGGCAGTGGCGGCACGTCGGCTCGGTGCCACTCGCACCGAAATCGCCGGAGCAGCAGTGATCGGGGTGGCCCTGGTCTGGCGAGCCGTGGGCGGTCCGAGGCCGTACCTCGAATACGGCCTCTACGGCTACCTGCACGGGCTCGCACTCGCCCCGGCAGCAATCACGCTCGCAATCGCCAGCGCTCGGGCATCGGCCGTCGTCGCGACAGTGGCCGTCGCGGCAGTGGCCGTCGTGACGATCATGCTCGGCTGGCTCAGCCACGTTCTCTTTCCCCTCCTCGTGGCCCCTGGAATCCTCGCGGGCACGCTGGCGCTCGCCCGCACCGGAAACGCTCCGCGCCGGGTGCTGGCGCCGCTGGCCGTAGCCGCCCTTGGAGCTGCGGCGGCATGTCCGTTCTGGTACCCGCTCGTTCGCTACCGCGACCACGTGCGCCTCGGCACGCCCCGGTTCCTGCAGGACGGGCTGGGTGCCCTGTTCGGCGAGTTGAGCTCGCTATTCGCTTTGGGGTGGCTTCTGGGAGTGGCCGGGCTCGTCGTCGCCGCTCGCGCCGGCCGAGCCCCGCAAGCCGTCGCACTCGGCTTTGGGACCATGACCCTCCTCGGCCTGAGCCTCTCGACCGCGCCCGCGGTCGCGGCACTGCAACCCGAGCGTTTCGTCGACGGCATCAGCTGGCTCCTGGCCCCGGCGGCCCCGATCGGCGTGGCTGCCCTGGCGCGCTCGGTGCGCCGCCCTCTCCTTCCCGTCGCCGCCGCTGCGTTGATCGTGGTGCCGAGCCTGGGCACCATGGTCGGCCAGCTGCTGGGATTGCGTGAACCCTTGATCGCGTGGACCAAAGGCCGTGGCGACGAACGCCTCGCCTGGGATGTCACGGCACTCCCAAGCACGCTCGTTCGCTCAGCGCCGCTCGACTCACGCGTGTTGGTCGAGGAAAGCTCCACCTGGTCGACCGACCGGGCGACGATCTGGGGTCCAGTGCTTCTCCCCGCCCTCCTGCCCCACCTACTCGATCGCGAAGTGATCGGGGGGCCCCTACCCGACTCGCGCCTGCTCGAGGCTCGCACTGGATTTCTGGATGGAGTCCTCTTCGGGCGCAGAGTTCAGGAGTGGCCACCGACAGAGCTCGAGGCCCAGCTCGACCTGTGGAACATCGGCGTCGTCGTGGCGTGGTCTCCGGATGCTGTGGCCGGGCTGCGCCGCCTGCCCAGGCTCGGTCTGCCCCAGACTGTCGGGAGGTTTGCGCTGTTTGCGATCACCGCGCCGCGCCGCTGTTTTGCTCTCACGGATCCCTCCGGCGCCTGCCCCGCCGATGCCAAAGCCCGCCCCGGACGCATCGTGGTGACACCCACGCGAGCGGGCGAGATCGTCCTCGCCTGGCATTGGAACGAGTACCTGGACGGTGGGCCGGAAGCTACAGTGGGGCGCGGCCTGATCGCCGATGACCCGGTCGGCTTGATCGCGGTCGAGTCGACAGGACGAACCTTCGAGATCCATCAGCGGTAGCCGCTCCCGGCGCCGCGATCTCGCAGCGTCGCCGCGGACAGCCCGAGCCTCAGCGTTCCGGATCGTCTTCCCGGGGATCGCGAGCACGAAGCTGGAACAGACTCACCGCAAAAGACGCGAAGATGGTCTGGAACCCGAGAAACATCGCCGTCATCCCCACCGTGATGCCCCGCACTGCCATCATGGCCCCGTAGCCACTGCGAGCCCAGTCGGTGAAGATCTTGACTTCGATACCGACTCCTACGATCACCGCGAGAGATCCCGCCAGCAACCCCCGCTCCAGGGTGAAGAACCGCGGCCAGCGGGCCCACCAATGGCCGGGCCGGGCGAGACCCGCGAACATCGAAAAAGCTTTGGCGATCACGTCAAAAACCACCAGACTGTGCCCGAGCAGCAGCATCATGCACCCGAGCAGCAACGTGTGGTAGTCCCACCGTCGTCCGAACGCCTCGAACGGCCCCCCGGCCAACAAGACCACCAACACGGCGCCGATCGCGCCGAGAACCAGCCCCGGCCACTGGAAAACTGACGAGGGGGAGAACAACAGCATGAAACGCACGTGGCGCCAGGCGTCCCGGAAGCCTTCGAGCTTCGACTCTCCGATTCTGGGCAAGTAGGTGATCGGAACCTCTGCGATCCGGTGCTTGGCCCGGAGGGCCTTGACCACGATCTCGGACGCGAGCTCCATCCCCGTCGTGCGCAGGTCCATCTCGTCGAGCGCGGCGCGTGTGAACGAGCGCAAGCCGCAGTGCGAATCCGAGACCGACGTCCGAAACAGGAGCTTGAGCATCCCCGATAGCACCGGATTGCCGATCCATCGGTGCGACCACGGCATCGCGCCGGGGAGGATCTCGCCCTTCAACCGGGTACCCATCACGACATCGACCGCTCCCGCGCGCAACGGCTCGACGAAGCGGGGAATGTCTTCGAAGTCGTAGCTGCCATCCGCGTCGCCCATCACGATGATCTGGCCGCGCGCTTCTCTGAAGCCACGCAGGTAGGCAGATCCATAGCCGCGACGAGGCTCGGAGATCACCCGCGCCCCGGCGGCCCTCGCGATCTCCGCGGATCCATCCGACGACCCATTGTCGACGACAACGACCTCACCGCTGAGGCCGGTAGCGGCGATCCCTCGGAGCGCTCGCTCGATGCAACCCGCGACGGCCGCCGCCTCGTCCAGGCACGGCATCACCACCGAGATCACCGGGGCTCCACCGTTCGTGTCGTTTCCTACAACCAAACCGTCAACTGCCACGAAGTTGCGCACTCCACGTCGCCACAATCAAGCCGAGAGACGAGCGGCCAGCTTAGCACTTGCCACACGGGCCTCCGGGAGCGCACTCGAGGCTCGGGCGGCGATGGAGGCCCTTTCGAACAGGCCGCCTTGCAGCAGCGAGCGCCCCCGCAACTGGGGCCGGTTCTACGATACGCTGTATTGGACGTTGTGCAACGGACGTCGCCAGGGAACCCTCCCCGCTCCCCTTCTGCAGATCTGCACGTGTCGGAACAGCGGACCACCAGTCGATGAGCTCTCTGCGCAACGGCATCAAACACCTGTACTACTCCGCTGAACGCCTCAACAAGGACACCTTGCTGGCCTTGACCAAGCCGTGTCAAGGCGGCCGCATGCTCGATTGCGGCTGTGGTGATGGAAGCTTCACGCGCGTCCTGGCGGACCGGGCGGAGGCCTCCGAGGTACACGGTATCGAAGCACAGGCCGAGCGCGTGGCTGCCGCCGAAGCCCGTGGCATCATCGTCTCGCAAGTCGACCTCAATCAGCCGCTACCCTTCAGCGATGGCTCCTTCGACATCGTGCTGTCCAATCAGCTGCTGGAGCACCTGAGCAACACCGATCTCTTCCTCCGGGAGATCCTCCGCGTGCTGAGCCCGTCGGGCTACGCACTGATCTCGACCAACAACCTCGCCAGCTGGCACAATCTCGTCTCGCTGGCTCTGGGCATGCAACCACCCCCCATGCACGTTTCGAACGAGGTGGTCGTCGGCAACTGGCTCGACCCCTTCCGCGGCCATCGGTTCGAGGCCCGCGAGGACTCTCATCTGCGGATCTTCAGCTTCCAGGCGCTCAAGGATCTGGCCCGGCACCACGGCTTCCGGGTCGAAGCCCTCCGCTCGACCGGTTACTACCCATTTCCCACATTCCTGGCTCGCCTATTGAGCCGACTCGACCCTCGGCACGGGGTCTACCTGATCGCGCGTCTTTCGCGCTGATCTCCCAAACACCCAGCGACCGCCTCCAAGGCGAGGGCTTCGAAGCGCTCCGCGACCCGAGTCCAGGTGAAGCTGCGGGCTCGCTCTCGCCCACTCGCGCCCATTTCGGCTCGCCGTGACGGGGCTCCGAGCAGCTCGCCGATTGCGGCAGCAAAGCCCTCGGGCGTAGGTTCGGCGTGAAGACCGTCGACCCCCGGCCGCACCAGCTCGGCCGCAGCATTTTCGCTCGAGCGGCCGAGAATCACGGCAACGCCCAGAGCCATCGCTTCGAGCGGCACCAGCCCGAAGCCCTCCCGAGCCGACGGGTGGCACAGCAGGGACGCCGAGGCGATTCGCCGCTGCACATCCTCCTCACTTCCCAGTCGTCCGGTGAACCGAACCCTATCGGCGACTCCAGCCCGGCGCGCCACCTCGAGCAACCGCGCATGGTCCGGTCCGTCGCCGACGATCTCGAGCTCGACCTGCCGTGACCCGAGTTGGGCCACAGCTTCGATCAAGACATCGATCCGCTTCTCCGGGATCAACCTCCCGACCGCCACGACCCGTGACGACTCCGGCTCGATTCGGGCTTCACTCAGCAGCTCCTCGCGGATGCCGTTGACAAGCAGCTCGACCGGCCGACCGGCAGCGGAAGCGAGGCGGGTTCGGGTGAGCTCGCTGACGGCGCACAACGAAGTTCCTCTGGTGGTTGCCAACCGCTCGACGGCCTGGCCGAACCAGGCACCGAGGTAGTCGCGGCGATAGGTTGCCCAGTAAGCCCCCCAATACTCGTGCCAGGTCACCAAGAGTGGCACGCCTCGAGCTCGGCAGCGGCTCGCCAGAGGCCACAAGTGCAGATACGGCAGGTTCGCGGATTCCACCACGTCGACGTCGGGCATCGCCAGCCGCGCGACGTCCCAGGCGAACCGCAGAGCGTCGAACGGATGCCGGCGTCCGCCCGAATCGTGCAGGGGACGAACCGGTCCAACTGCGGCGAGCCTCCCGGAGCTGGCCGAGGCCTGGTCCTCCTCGCACCAACCTATCCGAATCACCTGATGTCCACGCAGTTGGAGGGCTCGGGCCAATTCGTAGTTGCGCCGCTCGATCCCACCGATCGAAAACGGATAGACGGCGTCGTAGACCAAAGCAATGCGCAGGCTTCTGGTCACGGGATTCGCCACGCGCTTCCCCACTGCTGGCGCGCCACCAACGAGGCGCCGGGCCACACCTGCTGGACGAGAGCTTGGTCGGCGGACCACCCACGGCTCTCGAGCGTCGCGCCAATGCCGCCACCCAGCGGATCGGCGCGGATCCAGTCACGCAAGGGCGAACCGGCCGGCACGACCAAGAAGGTCACGATGCGGTCACCCGACGGCAGCGCTTCGAGACGCTCGGCTCTCGCGCGAGTCCAGTCCTCGACGTACCAGAGCCGCACCGGTACCAAGACCACGAGCGTGGCCAAGCAGGTGGCGAGGACCCGGCCGTCGACGGACCACTTCGTGCCATCCTCGCTTCGGCTTTCGAGCCACAGCGCTGCAAGCACCGGCAGCACCATCCAAGCAGGCTGGAAGTAGCGATTCCCCCAACCGTACCCTTGATCGAATCGGATCGCCAGCGAGAACATCAACGTAGCGAGGGCAGAGCCAAGGAGAACACGGTCGACCGACGCCGCACCGGGCTGCCGGACCGCGAGCACGGCGAGAGCAGGCAGGACCGGTACCGACCAGGACACGATCTTGACTACGTTGTGGAGCCGATCCAGTCCCACCTCCCCGACCGGAAGTTGAAACAGGGAAACCAACCCGCGCAGAGCGCTGGCCGTTTCGGCAGCCGCCGAGGATCCCGCGACGACGCCTCCGCGCAAAGCCACCCAGCCAAACCCCACGACCAGCACGACCGGGAGGTATCCCACTCCTATCAGCACGAGGCTGCGCCACTGCCTTCGCCACAGCAACCAACCAAGCCACGGCAGCGCGAAGAGGAGGTGGGCCACCGGCTGATGGGCGACCATGGCTATCGAGCCTACGCCTCCAGCCAGAATGGCACGCCAGCCCCGCGGACGCAGCACCAGAGCCGCGAAGCACACGTTGCCAAGGACGATCAACGGCGTCGAGTACAGGGTAGTGGCCCCAACGACGAAGACCGGAGAGCAGATCGCCAGGGCCATGCACCAACCCTTGGCGCGAACCCCTCCGCCGAGCTCCGAGACCAGCCAGCTCGCGCTCAGGATCGCCAACGCACTGAGAATCGGATTGAGAAGCCACGGGGCTCCCAGGCCGAGGAACGGCGCGAGCAGCGCCGAGAAGCCCGGCCAGTAGGTCACCACGGCGCTTCCGGTCGCCGCTGAGCGGGCGAGAAACGCCCCATCGGCGAACTCGCTCGAGAATACGCGCTCGACGATCTCGGGAGGAAAAGACGCCACCAGGTGGCCGGCGCTGAACAACCGCGCTTGAAACCAGAAGCAGTACTCGTCGATCGAGGCCGGGAAGCCCCTGGCCGTCATGAACGAAACTGCAGCCAGGCCGAGGGCGACCGCCGCCGAAAACGCCGCCGGCCTCGCGCCAAGAGCCTCGATGATCCCGAGGATGCGCCGGGGCACCGGCTTGGCAAATGCCAACGAAACAAGCAACGCAGCGGCCAGACCTGCCGGCTCCGCATACAGAACGAGCTCGAGAAACGGGGTCGGCCAGCCGGAATGCCCAACCCAAGCCAGCCAGTACGCCACCACACCAAGTGCAAGAGCACCGAGGGTCGCGACCCAGACGAAAAAGACAACCGTGCGTCGTTCCATCACCGCCAGCCGCCACCGTCGACCTCGTGCTTCGCCGTCGCGTCCGAGGCGACCTCGACTGAGAGAGGATCGCCGCGGAGTCATGGAGCTGATGAGGAGAGGCTACCACGCGTGGACCAGTCGGGCGGACCATGCCGAGTACACTCTCGCGCGTGTCCACCGTCAGGCAGCAGCGCCGACCCACGCCCCCAATCCCGCGGGCCACTGCCGTCTGCTGCCGACTTCGATGAGCATCAAACCCGCGCGCACGACTCTCGAAAGCCATGGAAGCCTCGGCGTTCGGCCCGCTCTGCTCCGGGCCAGCGGCCACGTTGCGACGAGTATCTTCGGCGGCCTTGCCCTGCTCGGGGCCAACATCCTCCTGGCGTCACAGCTCGGGCCGACGGAGTTCGGCCGACTCCGGTTGGTCATCGCACTGGCAAGCGTCGGGGCGCTGATCGCAGATCTCGGAACTTCCCATACCCTGATTCGCCACCTCCCGATTCTGCCTGCGAACGCCGGAGCCGGACTGCTGCGAAGGGCTCTGGCGCTCCGGCTCGCGTCGTTTGGGGTGCTGGCGATCGGGCTGTTGATAGCTCGCTCGCAGCTCGCCCTGAATCTGCTTGGCGATCCGCTGCTCGCTCCGTACTTCGTCCTCGGCGCCCTGTTCGTCGGCAGTCTGTACTTCGACATTCTTCCCAACGCCTTGCTGGGAATCGGCCGATACCGGCTGTTCTTGCTGTCGAGTGGTGGCGCCCTCGCCTCGAGCGCAGTGCTCGCGGTCGCCTTCGGGCATGCAGGAGGAGCACAGGGAGCGCTCCTCGGCTGGAGCCTCGGACCGATCCTTGGCGCCCTGCCTGGGTTGGTGTTGGTCCCATTGCTCTCCCAGCGATCCGGGAGCGATGCGCCGACCCCGCCTGCGCTCACCAGGTATGGACTTCCGATGCTCCTGGAGCAGCTCCTCCGCAACGCCGACGCCCTTGCCCTGCCGTTGGCAAGCGGCTTTCTCGATGGCGCCGAGCTCGGCCGTCTGGCATTCGTCCTGCTGTTCTATCGCACGCTGATGCAACTGGCGACGCGCTTCAGCTTGGTGATGATCCCGAGCTTTGCCCAACTCGAGCCCGGTTCCCGCTCGGCACGGTCCTTTCGCCGGAGCGTCGTCTTGGCCGTCACTCCAGTCGTGCTGTGCGGAGTCTCGTGCATCCTGCTGTTGGCCGGACCCGCCATCTCGCTGGTCGACTCGCGCTACCTTGCGGCTGCCGACGCCTTCAAGATCATCGTGTCCTACGGCGTGGCCGGTATCCTGGTCTCGATCCTGGGTGCCTACTTGTCGGGGGTCGGCGACGTCCGCCGGGCGATCTGGGTCGCCGGTCTCCAACAGCTGTGCTTCGCCGCACTACTCTGGTTGAGCCTGGCCACGCTGTGAGCGCGGGCTTTGCTGGCAACGATCAGCCGTTGGATACGAGCCCATACAGGTCGAGATATCTCTGCGCAACCCTCGACCACGTGTACGACTGCTCGACCAGGGTCCGACCCCGCTCACCCATTCGCACGAGCTCCTCGCGCGCTGCCGCGAGCTCGACGATGGCTGCGGCGAGAGCAGCGCGATCGCCTGCCGGCACCACGACACCGGCGCCCGCTTCGCGAACGGCCTTCGAGACTGCGGCGACGGGAGTGGTCAGCAGAGCCCTCCCGCTCGCCAGGGCCTCGAGGGCCACCAACCCGAAGCCCTCCTGTGCGACGGTCGTCGACGGCAGGACGAACAGGTCGCACTGGGCATAGAAGTCCGCCAGCGCAGACTCTGGGACGAACCCCAAGAACTGCACCCGCGCCCCCAGACCCAGGCGTGACGCCAGGGCCTCGTAGTGCGCCCGCTCCTCGCCCGCTCCGGCCACAGCCAGCCGACACCGTGTCGACCCGGGGATTCCGGCAAGAGCTTCCAGCAGGACCTCCAGACCTTTGTAGCGGTGCACGCCGTCGAGGATCCCGAGGAACGCCAACTGCAACGTCCCATTGCCTTGGCGAGAGCGCGGCCGAAACCGGTCGACATCGACGCCCCACTCGATATGGTGGTGCTTGGCTCCCAGGCTCGGCAGATGGCGAGACAAGGTCGGGTAGTCGGCATTCGGTGTCACGACGGCGGCACAGCCGCGGATCACCCTGGGCAGAACGGCCCAACCCCACAGATCTGCCAGCCGCCCCTTCCACCGCGCTCCAACCAGGTCGTTGTTGTAGGTCAAGACCACCGGACAGCCGAGCCGCCGGCCCGCCGCAACTGCGAGCTCGGGCCACGGTGCCGTGGGGAAATGCACGTGAATCAGGTCGGGCCGCGAGGCCGCTATCGCCGCTGTCGCGCCACGCGGCACGTTGCTGTTGGCAAGCTTGAACCGGGTCGGCAGGCGCCGCACCGCGATCCCATCCACGGACTCGGGTTCCGCGGGCTCGTCACTGCACACAACCTCGACATGGTGGCCGGCCCGCAGCAACTCGAGGCTCAGCTCGTGGACCGACCGCTCCACCCCACCGATGTAGGGGTGAAATCGAACGACTACCTGGGTGATTCGCACGGGTGCTCTCGCTCGGGCTGGGGCGCGTTGCGGGGTCGCTTGATCGGCTCCGGCTCGAGCGTTACCTGCAGCTCGTGGACCGGCAGGATCCAACAGAAGAATCGCTCCCACAACGCCGGCCACAGGTTGACCAGCCACGTCAGCACGGAGCTGCGAACCTGGTGACGTTCATTCTTGATCCAGTAGAAGACCAAGCGCCGCTCGAGGATGCGAAAACGCGTCGTGGTGTAGAAGTTGTAGGGCCCCGAGGCGAAGTAGTCGAAGCTGAAGAAGCCGAAGAAGCGGCGATGGGTCGGGTCCGCATAGGCTCCGGGGAACGAAAAGTGCGGCACCACGATCTCGAGTCTCCCGCCCGGAGCGGTGATCCGATGCAACTCCTGCATCATGCCGAAGTAGTTCTCAACGTGCTCGATGACGTGACGGGCCACGATGCGTCCGAAGGTCCCATCGGCGAACGGTAGAGGGTACTCCAGATCCGCAACGACATCGACCCCGGCAAGGGGAACGAGGTCGAGGTTGACCTCGCCGGCCCGACGGTCCCGCCCCGAGCCGATGTGCAGCCGCGGCAACGGTGCGCCCCCCGGATCGAGGGGAGCCGCGGCACCTGCGCCCGGCGGGTCAGCCATGGGAGCCGACCTCACGGGTCAGGTACCGCTTCTCGTACTCTCTCAGGGACTCCGGCAGCGGATCTCCGTACTCCTCCATCTCCAGGAACGGCAGGGGCTCGACCTGCTCGGCCTCGAAGGTGTTGCGGTCGGCGTCCTTGTCCCAGCCCCAGGTTTCGAAGAAGTAGCTGCGTTGCCACCCTGGCCGCACTTCGGGCAGGCCCTTCGCGTCGAACCGCAGGGCGATCTCGTCCCCGGCGGCCATCACCACCGAACGACTGTCGGCGGCGGCGAGCAGCTCAGTGACCTCGCCGTAGCGCGTGTACCGTCCCGGGAAGGGCAACCACGGTGAGCTCGACGTGACGAGGTCGTAGTCGTAGCTGTGAGGAGCGTTCGGGGCTTCGCGCCGCAGCGCGGAGAAGCCGCGGAACCGCAGCTCCGCCGCTTGGGGCAGCAACTGCGCCACGACCACCGGCTCGGCGTCGGCGGGCTCGGTGGTCCAGGCGATCCGGTCGAAGCCGAGCCACTGCCCGCTGGTGATCCGGAGGCGCTGTGATCCAGCCGGCAGATCGGGGAGATCGACCACCATCGTCTTGGTCTTGCCCGCTGGGAATCCGAAGGGGACATCGACCGGCTGCCAGCTTCCGCCGACCTCGACCTCGAGGCGCGGCGGCGAGGTCGAGAGGTCGCCGCGCTGCGCGACCGCGAGGTTCAAGCTGGCGTCGGCTGGAAAGATCCAAGCGTCGAGGTGCAAGCGCACCGGCGCGTCCGGTGACTCGCCGAGGTCGAGCTCGAGGCTCCACTCGCGCTCCGCCACCCCCTGGTACCGACTCGGCTCGTAGGCATGGGCGTAGCGCTCGTCGCGCGCAGCAGCGAGCTCGGTCAGGTCGATGCCCCGATGGTCGCGCACCTCGACGAAAGCGCGCAGCCCGCGGCTGCCGAGGACCACCTCGGGCGTCGGGCCCACCCCCATCCGCAGGGCGCTCGCGACCTCGACCTCGGCCGGATGGTCGACCACCCAGACCCGCGTGTGGTCGATGAAGGCAGCCTCCCACAGCTCTTCGGTGACCCGCAGCTCGAAGGCTCCGTCACGCTCGGCGAGGGCCGGAATCTGGATCAGCTCGCTCGGGTCGGCAGGAATGAACTTGCCGGGCGCAAACGGAAGGCCGATCGGGGCTCCCCAGAGCAGGTCGGAGACGAATGCCATGCGCTCACCATCCCAGGCGTAGAGGAACGGGCACGAGCCCTTGAGCACCTGCTCTTCGACCACCGTCTGGCGACCGGCGACCGCGAGGCGGTTCTGCGGCACGCCGTTGGTCCATTCCACGCGCAGCACCTCGGCTCGCGGCTGGTTGCCGAGCCCGAAGTGGGTCAGCTGCCCGGCGGCCTCGCGGAACTGATAGGCCGCGCCGTTCTTGATCTCGATCGTGGCGCCGAGCCCGAAGCGATTGTTCTTGCCGCTGCCGCGGTCGATGCCGTGCAGGCGCACCGCCAGCCAACGGTTGCGGTTGCCTCCACGGTTGTCGAAGCGCACGAGTCCCTGGGCGGTTGCGGCGACCAGGTCGAGGTCGCCGTCGGCATCGAGATCGAGCGCGACCAGGTCGCTTGCGCTGCCCTCGCCCCCGCGGACCGGAACTTGGCCGAGCTCGAAGTCGCCGCCCCGGTTGCCCCATAGGACGACGCCACGTGCTCCGGCACAGGCGAGATCGAGCCTGCCGTCATTGTCGGCATCGAAGGCTACGGCGCGTCGACACGCACCAGCCACGGCCGTGCGCTGCTCCAGGACCATCTCGGCGCGCTCTGCAGCCCGTCCCAAAATCACCAGGCCTTGATCACCCGCGATCACCAGCTCGGGCTGCCCATCGTTGTCGAGGTCGGCACTCAGGAGCGACCGGCCACCCGCCGCGGTCCAGATCCGGTTGCGGCGCAGCTGCCCTTGCCGCAGGTTCTCGAACCAGCTGATCCCCTGCCGATCGAGGGCGACCACGTCGAGATCGCCGTCGCGGTCGAGGTCGGTGGCGATCAGGTCGACGGGGTGTTCCAGCCCGCGCGAGGTGCTCATCGCCGCACCAACGGGCTCGAGCGGACCCGAGAGATTGTTGCGGTAGATCTCGAGCTCGCCGCCGGCTACCGCAAGGTCGAGATCCCCTTCGATGTCGAGATCGACGACTGCCGCGGCCTGGCCGCTCCTGCGCCCGAGCCCCCACGCCGCCGTGGCGTCGGCAAACCCGCCCTCGCCATCGCCGCGACCAAACCACAGATTCTTGCCAAAGACCACGAGATCGAGCACGGCATCGTCGTCGAGGTCGGCGACGAGGAGCCCGGCCGCGCCCTGCCCCACCGGCACTCGGCCGGCAATCGACCACTGCGTCGCCCCGAGGCGGATCTCGACCACACCGGCGGCGAGGCGCGCGAGGTCCGGCAGGTCGTCGGTGTCGAAGAAGCCCCAGGCCAGCGCCCCCGCGCTCACACCGCCGGCCTCGCCCGGCACCAGAGCACGCGCCACGAGCTCGATCGGCACCGGATCGCCGAAGTTCTCGACTGCGGGCTCGTCCTGGAAGCGCAGCACCGGGAGGCCCAGAATCCCGGTGTTGAGCTCGCGCAGGCTCTGCTGGTACATCGGCAGCACCTTGGTGACGTTCTCGAGGCGTATCGCCGGCACCCTCGCCGCGGCGAGCTCACCCCGCTCGAGGGCTCCGCGCACCTCGGCAAGCGTCTTCCTACCGATCTCCGGAAGCTGCCAGGAGAGCTCCTCGAGCCTCAGCACGGTGGCGCTGGCCGCCGCCCGATCACCTCCCTCGATGGTGGACCGCAGGCGCGAGAGCAGGACCACCGCGTTCTCCGGCCGCAGGCGTGCCAACGCTTCGAGGGCTTCGTCTGCCGCACCTGCAACGCGCTCGACGTCCGCCGCCGCCTGGGTCGCGCGCAAGACGCCGTACCAGGTCTCGGGGTCGTCCTTGGCCGCCCGTGCTGCACTCAGGAAGCTCGCCACGGCTGCATCGACCTCGCCATTCCAGAGCTCGACCTCGGCGCGCAGCGCGAGGAGGTCCGGCCGCTTCGGCGCAAGCGCCAACGCCTTCGTGATCGACGCGGCAGCATCGGTCGCCTGCTGCTGGCGCAGAGCAACGATCGTGAGGTTGGCGAACGCCAGCGGATCCTTCGGCGTCAGCGCCACGAGCTCGCGCAGCGGTCCCTCGGCTTCGGCCGGCTGCTCGTTCTCGAGCGCTGCGATGGCGCGATCGCGCAGCTCCAGAGCCTGCGGCGAGGGCCCCGCGCCCCACAGCACGCTGGGGGAGGTACCCAGCAGGAGCGCCAGGCAGATCCGGACGCCGCTGGAGGGGATCCGGAATCCGGGATCCGGGGTCCGGAAGACAGGAGCTGAAGCGCTTGGCGCCGGTGGGCGGGTCGGGAGTTTGGGCTTGGTGGTCATCACGCTGTGCACCTCGTTCGGCCCGAAGCGTATCGCGGCTCGTAACCGCTGCTCCAGCCCGGGGATCTCTCGGAAGGACGCCAGCGTCGGCGTCGAAACCTCACAGGAGATCGTCATGACACCTCGTTCGCTCCTCGTCGCTTCCCTGATGTTGGTCGCATCGGCCGGCTTCGCAGTGTCACCCGGCACATGGTCGGGCAGAACTGCCGGTTCTGCCGGAACGACCTCCGGCACGGGCGCAGCCGGAGGCATCCGCGGCAGTGGCGCCACCGCCGGCGGCAGCGGTACGCCCGTGAGTGTCAACGTCTCGAGCTGGACCACGGCCGCCGAGGCCGATGAGCTCGGAAAGCTGCTCCAGTCAGGAGACACCAAGGGATTCCTCGCCGCCCTCACCAGCTACGACCACGGCAGCGTCACCATCGGGTCGACCCGTGTTCCGGTCGACTTCGCCTGGTCGGGCACTGCCGGTGGCAAGTCGGTCGTCGTCGTGGCGTCGGCCAAGCCCTTCGCCACCGGCGGCTCGCGCGGCAGCGCCAGTGGTGCCGCGATCGGTTACCTGCGCTTGGTCCTCGACAGCAACGAGCAGGGTGAGGGCGCGATGTACTCGACCACCCAAGTCGCCTTTCAGGGTGCCGCGGGCGAGCTCGTCGCCCGCGCCGGTGCCAGCACCGCTACCAAACTGGTCGACTTCAGCCGCTGACTCATGCCGAGGCCTACGCCCATGCCCAAGCTCTCGGCTCACCTCCTCGTCACCGCCGCACTCGCGTCGATCCCGCTGAGCGCCTCTGCCGACACTCGCCCGATGCCGTCGCAGGCCCCGCCAGGGCTTCGTCGAGTCGAGGTCCTGGTGTCGGCACCGCCCACGGCGAGCTGGGAGCTGGGCTGGGCCTTGGCCCATCCCCACGCAGGCGAGGCCACCTTCGTCAAGCGCACGCTGTGGACGCCGCTCGCAGCCGCCATCGACACCACGGGGCCGGCCGAGCTTGCGAGGGTCTACCACTTCGAGGAGGGCGAAGCCTTGGTCCACGTCACCACCCGCGATGACGGCTCGCGGCTGGTGGCACTGCTCCTCGCGGAAGGTCTGCTTCGTCCTCATACGGGCAAGTTCACGGTGGGTCTCGAAACCACCTTCTCACGGGCGCGCACCAGTACGACCGAAATCACCACCTGGCCACTCGCCATCTCCCTCGAAGCGTGGGAGGAACCGCAGCCCACCCGCCGGCTGGAAGGCTCGCTGCGGCTCGGCCGCGAGCTGACCGAACAGCGCACGCGCGAGTCACTGCGCGATGCCTCGGGTGAGCTGGTGAGCTTTCGCGACCTGCCCGCCGAGACCCTGCGCGACGCCCGCCTCGCGGCAGCACGCGCCGGGTGGTTCGCCACCCTGGGACGGGATCGCCACCGGCGCGAGCTCGGCGTGACCGTCGAGGTCGTGTGGGAGGAGGATCAGGCAGACCTGGTCGAAGGTCGGTTGGTTGCCCTCGCGGGTCTCGAATGGCGGCGCACGAGCGAGGAGATCGACGGACAGGTGCTCCGCGGCGCCGCCAAGCTCGGCACTACCCGCTCCGAGTACCTCGTGCCGAACGACGAAGAGGGCGCGAGCGCCACGATCGAACGCCACGACCTCCCGGTATGGCAGGTCGAGCTCGGTGCGTCGTCGCCACTGTGGCAGGTCGCGGGAGCCCCGGTGCTCTCGGCCGAGCTCGGGCTGTCGTGGCAGCAGAGCCTCGAGCGCAGCGGTGGAAGCGCCGACCGGCCGGCCAAGCTCGAAAGCCTGGGCACCTTCGACCTCGCCCTCGTAGCCCATACACCGATCGGTGCCGAAATCGGCTTTACGCTGCATCTCGAGTACCGCGACCTCCCCGGCGAAGCCGGGCAACGCATCGACGACGTCAGTTGGTCGACGGGAGCTCGATCGACACTGCGCCTGGCGTTCTGAGCGTGCGCGGGCCCCGCCAGCGAACGTAGCCGACGAGCAACAGCGCCACGATCGCGAGCGCCAGCGCCAGGCCCCACCACAGGCCGACGACGCCGAGGCCGGCTCGGAACGCCAGCCACCAGCCGAGCGGCAGCGCCAAGACGTAGTAGCCGAGCAGATTGGCGAGCGCAGCCGGGCGAGTTTGACCCATGCCGCGAAGGATCCCGCCGCCGACCACCTGCAGTCCGTCGAAGACCTGGAACGCGGCGACCACCGGCAGGATTGCGGCGGTCGTGGCGATCACCAGGGGGTCGGTGGTGAACAGCGTGGGCAACCAGGCACGGCAGAAGTAGAAGAACAGGCCCGAAAGCGCCATCACACCTCCACCGAGGCCAAAGGCCACCCAGGCCGCCCGATCAGCCTCGGCAGGTTGCCCGGCACCGATCAGGTTGCCGACTCTCGTCACCGCGGCGAGCGCAATCCCGAGTGGCATCATGAACGAGACGGATGCCAGCGTGATAGCCACCGTGTGGGCACCGAGTGCCGTGGCGCCGAGCCAGCCAGACAACAACGTGGCGAGCTGGAACGCCCACATCTCGAACCCGAACTGCGTGGCCACCGGCCAGCCGTACCGCACGATCGGCCGGAGGCCCGCGAGCGACAGCGCCCGGCGGTCGAAGCGGTGGAGGAGCTGACGCTGGCGGGGATCCCGGCGCATCCACAGCAGCAACCCGAGCAGCGTTGCGATCTGGGTGACCGTCGTCGCGATCGCGGCCCCGGTCAGTCCTAGGGCCGGGAAGCCCCACTTGCCGAAAATCAGCAGCCAGTTCAGCCCGGCATTCAAGACGTTGGCGAGCATCGCCACAACCAGCTCGGGGACCACTACGCCCTGCGCCTGCAGGTATTGCTTGACCGCGAAGAAGCCGACGAAGAAGGGGAGAGCCGGCAACTGCCAGAAGACATAGGTCTTGGCCATCGCCGCCAGCTGCGGCTCCTGGCCGCTCCACAGCAACATCGGTTCCGTGAGCAGCCACGAGACCGCGAGCGGCAGGGTCAGAAGCCCGGCGAGCACCATCGCCCGTTGGAAGCTCAGGCCGAGGGTGTCGTCGTCGCCGGCCCCGTGCGCCTGCGAAGCGATCGGATCGATCCCGCACACCAGCCCCATGGCGAACACCAGGGTGCCGAACACCCACAGGCGGCCGAGCGAGGCCGCCCCCAGCGGCTCGACGCCGACGTGCCCGAGCATCAGCACGTCGACCATCCACAAGCTCATCGCGAAGATCTGAGCGCCGACGATGGGCCCCGCGAGGGCTGCCAGGCGTCGGGTATGAGTCGCGAGCGAAATCGACGAGCTCACCGAACCGCCAGACAGGCGGAGCAGCGCCCGTAGAGGACGATCTCGTGAGCCTCGACCTGGAATCCCGCCGGTGCCATGTCGACCAGCGAGCCGGGACACTCCGCGACCTCGAACACGCCGTCACACGAGCGGCAGTGGAAATGGTGATGGTGAGCCTTGCCGGTCAGCTCCCAGCGGGCACCCGACACTCCCGGCACGTCGATCGCCCGCACCAGACCCTCCTCGTGCAGGCGCGCGAGGTTGCGATACACGGTCGCGATCCCGAGCGACGGCGCCCCGGCTGCCGCCAGGTCGCGAATCTCGCTGGGGGACAGCGGCCGGGCCTCTTCCTCGAGAACCTGCCGAATCGCCTGACGCTGCGTGGTGCGACGAACGCTCATGCGCTGCGATTGTACGAAAGCGCCGACGCTGGGGTGGTATCGGGTATCGGGTATCGGGTATCGGGTATCGGGTATCGGGTATCGGGTATC
>CAZRFU010000023.1:13065-70623 GCA_964599475.1 uncultured Thermoanaerobaculia bacterium | reverse complement strand
GATACCCGATACCCGATACCCGATACCCGATACCCGATACCCGATACCCGATACCCGATACCCGGTACCCGGTACCCTTACTCCTCGATCGTCACGCTGCGCACCTGCACCGGCGTACGCGGGCGATCACCGGCGCCGGTGGGAGTCGACTCGATTGCCTGCACCGTCTCCATGCCCTCGATCACCTTGCCGAACACCGGGTGCTTGGACTGGCCGGGGGTGAAGAAGTCGAGGTAGGAGTTGTGGTTGGTGTTGATGAAGAACTGCGAGCCGCCCGAGTTCGGCCGGCCGGTGTTGGCCATCGACAGCGTGCCCACCTCGTTCGAAAACTTGGCGTTGTCGGGGAACTCGTCCTGGATCGTGCCGTGCGGCGGACCGCCGGTACCGGCCCGAGGGCTCGCCGGGTCCTTCGAGAAGGGGCAGCCGAACTGGCACATGAAGCCCTTGATCACTCGGTGGAAGTGCAGGCCGTCGTAGAAGCCGCTCTTGGCGAGCGAGATGAAGTTGCCGGCGGTGATCGGCATCGAGTCCTGGAACAGCTCGACCTTGAACGAGCCGAGCGAGGTGTCGAAGGTAGCGATGGGATTGGCCACGGGGAGTTCTCCTGAACGAATGAATCGAGGCGCCGGCGGCGATCGCGCGGCGAGACCCGCCGAGTTTGTCGCACTTTGCCGGACGTTGCCAGGCATTGGCACGACGTTCCGCTGCTGCGCCACCCGCTCGGATCGGATCAGAGTCCCATTTCGCGCAGGAGGTGATCGGCGTCGTCGACCAGATCCATGACGAAGCGCATGTACACCGCGTTCACCGAAATCGTGCGGGCGCGATCGGGCATGAAGAGGTAGTCCGAGACCACACCTTCCCAGTTGCCGTCGAACGCCAGGCCGACGAGCTCGCCCTTGCCGTTGAGGACCGCTGAGCCGGAGTTGCCGCCGGTGATGTCGCAGGTGGCGAGGAAGTTGACCGGCACGGTGCCGAGGGAGGCGAGCTCGTAGGCCTCGGGGATCGGCAGGCCGGCGACCTCGAGCAGCTTGGCCGGGGCGTCGAAAGGCACCTCGCCGGTTGCCTTGGCGATCACGCCGGGCAGGGTGGTGTGCTCGACGAAACGCTCGCCGTCACGCGGCTGGAAACCTTCGACCTCGCAGAAGGTCAGGCGCAGGGTCGAGTTGGCATCCGGGTAGAGGGTGCCGCCCTGGAGCTCGCGCAGCCCTTCGAGGTACTTCGGGCGCAGGCGCAGGCTGGCACCGGCAAGAGCGTCGTCCTCGAGCTCGTTGGCGGCTTCGAGCTCGTACAGCTTCTTGGCGAACGCCATCATGCTGTCGCCGCGAGCTTCGAGCTGGGCAGTGCTCTCGCGACTCATCGCCTGGCGCTCGGCGAGGACCTGGAGCTTGGTGCCGGCGAAGAGATTGTCGACCAGCGCCGCGACTTGTTCGTCCGTGGTCGCTTTGCCGGTGGCTGCGAGCGCCTGGTCCAAGGGGACGATGCGTTGGTCTGCCGGCAGCGCGACGGCCTTCTTCATCGCCCAGGTGAGGGCGGCACGGTCGGTGCCGATGTCGATCGAACGCTGGGCCCTGGCAATCCCCTGGTCGAAGCGGGTGCGATCGCGATCGCGGAAGCCGTTGGCCCGGTCGAGGTCGGGCTTGGTCTGTTCGACCGAGTTGCGGTAGAGGCGCATGCCCTGAGAGAGCAGGGTCGAGCTGCGCTCGAGCCAGCCGAGGAGGAAGTCGCGCTCGCGGGTGGCGAGGCGTTGGGCACTGAGCGCCTCCATGGCGTCGAGAGCCTCGACGGCCGCCGCGGCGGCGTTGGAGCCGGCGGCGGCGCGGTCCCGCAGGGCGGCTTCGCGGGCACGGCGGTGGGCCTCGACGGGCTCGACCGTTGCGCCGACCCCGGGCCGCATCGCCTCGAGCACACCCTCGTACTTCTTCATCGGGTTGGCGAGGCCACGAATGCGCGAGTAGTTGGCGATCTCGACCTCCTTGCCGCGCGCATTTTCGCTCTCGAACAGGGCGATCGCCTCCTTGGCGAGCTCGATGAAACGGGGCATCTGGAAGTCACGCGCTTGGACCACCTCACTCGCGGTGCGGTAGCGGAAGGTGCGGCCGGGGTAGCCTGCGATCCACACCAGATCGCCCTTGTCGACGCTCTCTCGTGCAACCTTCAGCCAGTGCTTCGGGCGGTAGGGTACGTTCGACGGCGCAGGTGCGGCGGCTTTGCCGTCGGCCGACGCGTAGGCGCGCAGGAAGGCGAAGTCGCCAGTGTGGCGGGGCCACATCCAGTTGTCGATCTCGCCACCGTAGTTGCCGATGCCCTCGGCCGGCGCGTAGACCAGCCGCACGTCCTGCAGCTCGGTTTGAGTGGTCAGCAGGTACATCGCCCCTTCGAAGAAGGATCCGACGTTGCAGCGGACACCACCGGGCTTCTCGCAGGCGTCGACCAACTCGCGCCGTGCCCGCTCGATACGCCGGCTCACTTCGTGATCGGGCACGGTCGTCTCGCCCTCTCGCGGCAGGGCGGCCTCCTGGACCTCCTGAGTGACGTCGCGGATCGCCGAGGTGACGTAGACGTAGGTACCGGGGGCGGTGGCGAGCTCTTCTTCCCGGGTCTTCGCGAGGAAGCCGTTCTTGATCAGGTCGCGTTCCGGGCTGGTGTTGAACTGGATCGAGCCGTAGACGCAGTGGTGGTTGGTCGCGATCAGCCCTTCGGGCGAAACGAACGACGCCGAGCAGCCGCCGAGCGAAACGATCGCGCCCATTGGATCACCGAGCAGGTCGGCGATCTGAGCCGGGTCGAGCTCGAGCCCGCGCTGCTTCAGGTCAGCGGCGAGCTCCGGGACCTGCTGCGGCATCCACATGCCTTCGCCGGCTACCAGAGCGCTCGGAGCCAGGGGTGCAACGGTCAGGGCGAAAACGGCAAGGCGAGGCATGATCGACACGGAAGGAGTCTCCTCTCGGACGGCGGGATGACGAAACTGGAGGGAGGGCGCAGTGCGCCGTGGGAACTACGACGATCGGCACCCAAGGTTGCGTGTCAACGACACTCGAACTGGTCTTGGAGCTGCTGGAACCAGGGCTCGACCTTGACCAGTTTGTAGGTCGATGCGCGGTTGCGCTTGTCGACACCGAGGTCGAGTTTGCCCCAACTACCGTGCATCAGCAAGCGGCGCTCGGCGGCAAAACACATCTCGGCGCTCATCGAGGCCTTGCCGCTGACCAGCGCGAGGTGCCGGAGAGCCAGACGCCGCGGCTGGAACACCACGGAGCCCCAGCCGTGCAGATCTGAGAGCTTCAGCCAACGCTCGGCGCGGTCGATCGACCTTTCTTTCTCGAAGGCGAGCGCGAGCAGTGGGCGGAGGTCTTGGGCCTGGATTTCCGCGCTGGCGTGGAGAGCGCGTCGCCGCAGCTCGAGAGTGCCGCGATCGACGCCGAGCCGGGCCCGCCAGGAGTGTCCGAGCTTCGCTGCCTGGGCGTCGAGCCCGGCGTGGTCGATCAACAGGCTCGACCCGCCAAGCTCGAAGATCCCCGCCCGCAGGTCCTCTCCCGTGGCGGCCAGCAGGAGCTCGAGCGCGAGGTCAGCGCGTAGTGCCCGTTCGCGCACGGTGAGGGCGGCCTGGTGCGCCGCGAGAGTCGCATCGCGAGCTCGGCACTGCCGCCGTCGATGCTCATCGACGCCTTGCCCGGCAGCAGATCCGAGAAGACGGCGAGGTCGGGGATGGTGGCGCGCGGCATATCGAGGGTGGCGGTGCCGGAGGGGTGGCTGCGAACCAGTGCCGCATCGTCGAGAGCCAGAGCCAGGTGGACCCGTTCGCCTTCGGCGATCACGCGGTCGACGCCGGGTCGTTCGACGATGACCCTGGCGAGCTCGGCGTCGACCTGCTCGCGTCCCTCGGCGTCGACCGCGAGCTCGAGCTCGATTGGCCCGGTCAGGCGCCACTCGAAGACGTCGACGCCAACCGCCTCGGCTACGGCCGTGAGTCGCGATCCGGCTTGGAGCTCGCCGCGGACGATCTCGAGGTGAGCCTCGACCTTGGCTTCGCCGCCGTGGAAACCGAGCCACGGTCGCGGCGCCAGATGGTGCTTCAGGATTGCGAGCGAAGCCTCGGCTCCGGTGAGATCGACCGAGCCGGAAACGAACGGGATCATGGCGAGGCCACGGTGTTGCGACGGGATGTAGGGGCCGATGCGACCGTGTGCTCGAAGGTCGATGCCTGTGGCGATGCTTTCACCATCGAGCCGGATGCGGGTGTCGCTGGCGCGGACACGCAGGCGCGTCAACGCGACCGGGCCGCGGGCGACGGTCGAGACTCGGCCGCGAGCCGCTGCCGAGCCCGGCTCGAAAGCCACGCGGTCGATGGCGAGGCGCCGAATCCGGTCGGCCTCGGCCCAGCCGCTCCAGAAGCGCCACGGGCGTTTGGTCGAGGCCGGCAGGTCGTGGCCGCCGCGGGAAAACGCCGCCTCGACGCCGTCGGCCAGGAGCACCGGGATGTCGATGCGCTTGGCCGCCATGGTGGGCAACAACCACAGGCCCGCGGCGCGTTCGACGCGCACGCTGTAGGTGCGCCCCCGCGTCCGGCCGTCGACCCTGACCTCGCGCACGTGGATCAGCAGCGGGGCGATGGTCCACGCCTTGCCGACGCGGATCTGAACGCGTTCGGGTCGGCGGTTGGCCCAGCGTTCGGCATGACCCGAAATCAGCAGGCCGTTGGCGCCGATCAACCAGGCGAGCCACCCGAGGAGCGCCCAGCGCAGCAGTCGGCGCCGGCGCCCGGGAGTTGTGGCGTTGGACGTCACAGCTGCTCGTCCCACCTTTGGCGTGCGCGTTCGGCGGTCGGGGTGCCGAGGTGGTGGAGTGCCGCGGAGGCCGCGCGCCGACAGCGAAGGTCGGCGTCCGCGGACTGCAGCAGGGCGATCAGGGCTGCTTCGACCGCGTCGGCTTCGTGTGGTGCCAAGGCGGGTGCCACCCGGCCGATCGCGGCGGCGGCGTCGACGACGACGGCCGGCTCGGCGTCGGCCAAGGCCTGCACCAGGGCGGCTGCAACTCCCGGCGACTCGGCCCCGAGCTCCTCGAGCGTTGCGACCGCCAGTGCCCGGACCTCGGGTCGCGGATCGTCGAGGAAAGCACTGACGAGTGGGACACCCTCGGCGGCGACGCTGCCGAAGGCCCCGAAGGTCTCCACGATCTGAGGGTGCTCTTCGGCCGGGAGGTGGTCGAGGGATTCGCGCAGTGCAGACCACAGCCGGCGGTCGAACGGGGCGAGCCGGCCCTCGAGACGCCTCAGCTCGTGGCGGGCGGCCCACCGCGTGGGCAAGTCCTCGTCGACGAGCTCGGTCGCCAAGCGATCGGCCCAGCGCGCGTCGAGCGGCACGTGGTCCGGGCACAGAGCGGACTGCGCCTTGGTTCGCCACTCCACTCGGTAGGTATTCGGGTGGGGCGAAAGGTGCGAGTAGGGTGAGCCGTGCACGGTGCGTTCAGCCGCAGCGGTCGTGGTCAGGAGGCAGCCGGGTGCGTCGATCTCGAGCACCTCGATCGACCGACCCCACTCGGGATTCGCCGCTTCGGAGACCGTCCACTTCGCCCCGACTAGGGCCAAGTGAGCCAAAGCGCTGCCGTCGCGGGCGCGGGCGACCGCCTCGGCGCGATGGACGAAGTGGCCGTCGGCGTCGCGCAGCGAGCCCGAGAAGGTGGTGATCCGCTGCGGTCGCCAGTTCCCCGCCACCAAGACGGCAACCACCGTCAAGCCGATCACAGCGACCGCCCCGCCAAGAATCCGCCGCACGATCATGGGCGGATCATGGCATGGGCACGAAGGAGGTATTGGGTATCGGGTATCGGGGACTGGAAGAAGGTACCGGGGACCGGGGACCAGGGACCCGAGTAGGAGCCGGACCCACTCGGAGGGAACCACCCCGCACTCCGACGGGTCCCCGGTACCTGGTCCCTGGTCCCTCCTCATTTTCGTCCTCCGGGGTGCACCACGGAGGGGTGCATGGGGAACTGCTCAGAAGATGGTTCTCGCGCTCGGACGAGTACCCGCTACCCGATACCCGATACCCGATACCTTTTGGCAGCTTTGGCTCAGGTCCCTGGTCCCTGGTCCCCGGTCCCTTCCTCCGACCTTCGCTCGAGCCGCTGCGCCAGCGATGCGGCCTCTGCGGCCGGCAGCCCCTCGAGGCGACCCTCGAGCATCCAGCTCGTCCACCCCGGGTGGCCGATCGCGCGCTCGAGCGCCGCGCGGGCGCGAGCCGGGTCCTGCTCGGCGAGCCACCAGTCCGCTTGCAGCACCAGGTCCTCGGCGCGGTCGAGGGCGCAGGGTTGATCGCTCGCACACGCCGCGAGGCGTTCGGCTCGCTCGAAATGGGTGCGAGCGAGGTTGTGCGCGCCGGCGCGGTGTTCGGTGAGGGCCAGGATCAGCTCTGCCACTGCGGTGTCCTCGTTGCGTTCGAGGGCGGTCGAAAGTGACGCGGACTCGGCGGCGAGTGCGCGTGCCATCGGGAGGTCGACGGCTCTCAGGGCGATGGCTGCGCGCCGACGCAGCAGCAGTGGCAGATCGCGCGCTGCGGAGGGATGGTCGGGTGAGGCGCGGATGATGGCGATGGCGCGGTCCGTGAACTCTCCCGCGGTGTCGGCGTCGCCGCGCACGAGAGCAGCGATGCCGAGCCAGCCGAGGGGTCGTGTGGCATCGTAGCTGCCGCTTCCCAGTTTGGCCTCGAAGACCTCGAGCGCCGCGTGCAGCTCGGGCTCGGCTTCGTCGATCCGCCCCGCTCGCACCAGGAAGCGACCGAGGTTGAGTCGATGCGAGGCGGCAGCCGGATGGTCTTGGGGGAGGGCCACCTGGTTGATTGCCACCGCCCGCCGTCCGCGAGCGATCGCCACCGCGAGCTCGCCCTGGGCGGCGGCGAAATGACCGAGGTTGTTGAGCATCACCGCGAAGTTGGGGTGGTTCTCCGGGAGCTGTTGTTCCAGCTTCTCGAGCGCCCGGAGGGTCGCCTGCTCGGCTTCCTGGAAGCGTCCACGGCTGTTGGCGACCGTGGCGAGGTTGACCCACAGGTTGGCGATGTTGCTGCTCCAACCCTGATGGGCGTCCGGGTCCTCGGCCATGTGCCGTTCCATCAGCTCGATGGCACGACGGTAGGTGGCGTCGGCTTCGTCGAGCTGGTTGGTCCGAACCAGGACGATGCCAAAGTTGTTGAGGATCGTCACCTCCTCGGGAGTGCCGAGCCGGCCCTCGCGTTCGAGGATCGCGAGGGCCTCGCGGAACCTCGCTTCGGCCTCCTCGAACCGGCTCTGCTCGCGCAGCAGCCCTCCAAGTCGGCTGAGGAGCGCCACGTGCTCCTTGGGATCGGCGGCCGGACCGGAGCTGCGCAACAGGAGCCCCCGACGCAGGAGGTCCTCGGCCGGGGTTGACTCGCCCAGGCTCCAGTAGACATCGCCGAGCGACGTGAACAGCTGGGCCTGAACCGCAGGTTGGTCGTCGAGCTCCGCCAGGCGTTCGACGCCACGCTCGAGCAGCTCCCGCGCGGTCAGATCGAGGCCGGGATTGCGACGTGGATCGGCTGCGCGAAACAGATCGACGAGGAAGGTCAAGGTCGCCGCAGCGGCAGCCCGTTCCACTTCGGCGCGTTCGGCGGCTTCGCGGGCCGCCGCTTCCGCGCGCCGCGCCTCGTGCTGCCCCAGAGTGGTCACGACCACCAGGCCGATCAGAGACGCCGCCGCGAGCACCGTCGCAGCGGTCGCGGCCCGGTGGCGCGCCGCCAGACGTCGCAGGCGGTAGCCGAGGGTGTCCGGTCGCGCGCTGATCGGCCGGCCGGCGAGGTAGGCCTCGACATCGTCGGCAAGCGCGCCGGGACCGGCATACCGGCGCTCCAGCTCGGGCTGGAGTGCCTTGGCGACGATGGTGTCGAGGTCGCCGCGCAGCGCTCGGCGCAGCCCCGCCGGTGAGGTCGATCGGGCCGCAGCACGGGCTGCGGCCTGGGCGTCGGCTGCGATCGCCCGACTCGGCCGGTCGAAGTCGCGAGTGGTGATCTCGGCGAGCAGCCGCAGTGGGTCGGTGGGTGTGGTGGCGCGGTAGGGGAGGTTGCCCGTCAGCAGCTCGTAGAGCAGCACGCCGAGGGCCCAGACGTCGGTGGCCGTTGCCGGTGGCTCGCCGCGCAACTGTTCCGGGGCGGCGCGCTCCGGCGTCAGGGGAACCCGGCCCTGGCGGGTCAGGTCGGCGCCGGAGTCCTCTTCCTCGAGCAGTTTTGCGACGCCGAAGTCGAGCAGGCGCGGATCCCCTTCGGGCGTCACCAGGATGTTCGAGGGTTTGAGATCGCGGTGGATCACCAGGCGCGAGTGGGCGTATTCGACGGCGCGGGCGACCCGTACGAAGAGCTCGAGGCGAGCCTGCAGGGGAAGACGGTGGGAGTCGGCGAAGACGCAGATCGGTTCGCCCTCGACGTATTGCATGACCAGGTACGGCCGCCCGTCGTCGGCGACACCGCCATCGATCAGCGGGACCACCGCGGCGTGGCGCAGCCGGGCGAGGATCGACCGCTCACGCTCGAACCGTCGCACCGTCTCCTCGCCGTAGAGCCCCGCCCGGAGGACTTTGATCGCGACCAGTTGTTCGAAGTCGGAGTCGGTGCGTTCTGCAAGGTAGACCTCACCCATTCCGCCTCGGCCGAGGGCCCGAATGATCCTGAACGGCCCGATGGCAGCGCCTGTGCGTAGGGCGTCCGGCGCCTCCTTCACGAGCTCCCGCTCGAGCTCGAGCTCGGCCCCGGGCTCGAGGGCAGCAAACATCGCTTCGAGCTCGTCGGCCAGGTCCGGGTGCGACGCGCAGGCGGTCGCGACGAATGCAGCGCGCTCTTCGGCAGGCAGCTCGATCGCGTCGCCGAAGATCGCCAGCAGCGTTTCGAGTCGGGTGGGATCAGTCATTGGGAGTGATGGCGGCGAATGGGCGCTTGGTCAGACACTGGGTGGGTATTGGGTATTGGGTATTGGGGACCGGGGACCCGGGACCCGGGACCCGGGATCCAGCCCTTTGTGCCCGGTGTGGGCGACGAGGGAGCCTGGGCAAGGGACGAAA
Organism: uncultured Thermoanaerobaculia bacterium; assembly: GCA_964599475.1. Classification (GTDB taxonomy): domain Bacteria; phylum Acidobacteriota; class Thermoanaerobaculia; order Multivoradales; family CAZRFU01; genus CAZRFU01. The sequence continues at coordinate 61,562 of CAZRFU010000023.1, read as the reverse complement.
GTTCCGGCAGTACCCGATACCCGATACCTTGCACACGGTGCACAGGAGCCGCGATGTTCGGCCAGCCGGGGCGTACCACAAGAGTCCCATCGACCGCTACGGCACCAAAGCCAAATCCCGCCCAACTTCTTTGCGGAGCCACGCCTTGGCGGTTTCCCAGTCGCGCTGGACGGTCTTGGTCGAAAGCTCCATGGCCACGGCGATCTCGGCGACCGTCAACCCGCCGAAGAGCCTCTGTTCGAAGACCCGGGCAGCACGCGGCGCGGCCGCCTCGAGGCGCCCGAGGGCCTGGTCGACCAGCAGGGTTTCGGCGGCAGCGCGGTCCGAGAGAAACGGCGCGACGCTGTCGAGGGGGAGTGGCTGCTCCCCGCTGCCGCGCTTGTCGGCGTTGCGGGCGCGAGCGTAGTCGACCAGCACTCGACGCATGGTGTTCGACGCCGCCGCGAAGAACGCACCGCGGTCCTCTGCCGGGAGGTGGTGGTGCTGCGCCAGCCGGACGTAGGCCTCGTGGACCAGCGCCGTGGTGTCGAGCGTGTGGCCGTCGCGTTCGGCCCGGAGGCGCTGCCGGGCGAGGCGACGCAGGTCGTCGTAGAGCAAGGGCACCAAGCGTTCGAAAGCACCTGCTTCGCCGTGGCTCAGAGCCCGGAGCTCGCGGGTGACGTCCCCCTGAGAGGGAGGTGATGGATTGTCGTGATGCATCGTGGTGATCGTACGTCAGCAGAAGCCGTGCAGGAATGCCTATGTCCGATTTCCCCACGATGCTGCGCCATGAGCTGAAGGACTTGGACCGAGGAGGACTGTTCCATGAGCTCACGACGACGCAATCGACTCGAAGGCAGCCACTGGAGCAGGGCCGGTGGGGCGGGACTCGCCGGTTTGTTTCTCCTGCTGGGGCCGGGCCCGGTGTTTGCCACGCAGTTGATCGCGGACCTCAACGTCCTCGGGAAAGCGAGTGAGTTCGACGGCTTCGAGGATGACGCGGTGGTTTTCGACGATCGCTACTACATCTTTGGCGGCGACGAGCCGATTCTGGGCCGAGAGCCATGGGTCCTCGACACCGACACCGGCGTGGCCGAGCCCCTCGCCGACCTGGCTCCTGGCTCGGCGAGCTCGAACCCTCGAGAGTTCGTGGCGATCGACTCGGGTGTGGTGTTCGTCGCGACGACGCCGGACTTGGGCACCGAGCTCTGGTTCACCGACGGGACTCCCGCCGGCACCCAGCTGTTGCTCGACATCAAGCCCGGGCCGGAGAGCTCCTTTCCGGCCGGGCTGTACAGCGCGACGGGCGCACGCGTTCTGTTCCGCGCCGACGACGGGGTCAGCGGCTTCGAGCTCTGGCGCACCAACGGTACTCCGGCCGGCACGGTGCTGATCGACGACATCAACCCTGGTGCCGCGAGTAGCTCACCATCCGACTTCGTCCTTTACAACGGCCAGGTGTACTTTCGCGCCTCCGACGCGACCAACGGTGCCGAATTGTGGCGAGTGAGCTCGACGGGCGTCACCGGGCTGGTGCTCGACATCGAGCCCGGCCCCACCAGTGGGAACCCGACCGGGCTCGCAGTCATCGACACCTCGCCGACGCCCTACCTCGCTTTCCGCGCCTGCCGTGCCCCAGAGGGTTGTGAGGTGTGGCGCAGCGATGGGTCGGCAGGCGGCACCCAACTGCTGGTCGACATCCACCCGAGCGGAAGCTCCACTCCGGCGAACTTCGTGTGGCATCCGGGGTTGGGGCGGATGTTCTTCTCCGCCGACGATGGGAGCTTCGGCAACGAGCTGTGGCAGTTCGTGCCGGGCAGTGGCGCCAGCCGGGTTTCCGACGTCCTGGCCGGGACCACCGGCTCCTTCCCCAAAGGGTTCGGCGTCTTGCCGTCTCGGTTGGTCTTCACCACGCCCGGCGCCACCGGCAGCGGGACCCGCCTGTACTCCTACGACGGCGCAACCGTCAGCTTCCTGGTGACAGTATCGACCGCGGGAGTCCCCAACAACCCGGAGCACACGGTGACCTGGGGCACTCAGGTGTACTTCTATGAGGGCAGTGGGTGCTGGCGCACGGACGGCACGGCCGGGGGGACGATCAAGTGGGCCAGCTGTCGCTCCGATTCGACCTTCGCGATCGGTGCCGGTGCCTTGTTCTACGCCGACTCGATCTCGTCCGACACCGAGCTCTGGTCGATCGACCAGTCCAACGCCGTCAGCCAGCGCACCAACCTGCTGAGCTTCTCCTCCGACCCGGCGGAGCCGACGTGGCTGGGTGAGGGAGTGCTGTTCGTCGCCGACTCCGGCGTCGGCGGGCGGGAGCCGTGGTGGTGGGATGGCACCAACAACCCCCCAACTCAGCTCGACCTCAACCCAGGTACGCCGTCCTCGAGCCCGAGAGACTTGGTTGCCTTTGACGGCCACGTGTGGTTCGGCGCGTCGTCGGCCGCAACCGGCTACGAGCTGTGGTCGACTGACGGAACCCAGGTCGGCACGAGTGTGTACGACCTCCAGCCCGGGACGTCCGGTGGCCTCGACGTCGAGCCGGTGGTCGCCGGAGGAAAACTCTATTTCTCCGCCTACGACGAGACGATCGGCTATTACCTCGCCCGCTTCGACGGGCACGGATCGAGCCCGGTCGTGATCTCCGCGGAGGGCGAAACCGGTATCGGCCCGGAGTACCTGGTCCCGTTCGGGGACCGCCTGTACTTCACTGCCTGGACCAGCGGGACCGGATACGAGTGGTTTTCGGTCGGACCGACCGAGGTCGTGGCTACCAGTCATGAGGTGGTGCCGGGGGTGGGCGAGCCGGGCGATATCGAGATTGGGGTGGGCTGGGACGGCTGGTTCTACTTTCTCGCCGACGATGGCAGTGGCCTGCAGATCTGGCGGACCAGCGGAGCGACGGTCGAGGCAGTGACGGGCCTGGTTGGCATGACGACGTCGTACACCTCCGAGCTGGTGCCAGGGCCTGGGGGCCTGTACTTCGTGCACGACGACGGCTCGACCGGACAAGAGGTGTGGCGCACCGACGGCACGACCACGACCCTGGTCGCCGACATCGACCCCGGCGACAGCAGTTCGTACCCTTCCTGGCTGACGGCCGCCGGCGGCTATCTCTACTTCGAGGCCGACGCGCCCGCCACGGGCTACGAGCTCTACCGCACCACCGGCACCGGCGCCGAGCTCGTCGCCGACCTGCGACCCGGTGAAGACTCGAGCAGTCCAGGGCAGTTGAAGGCTGTGGGTGATCTCGTGGTCTTCGTGGCGGACGACGGTGTCAGCGGCAAGGAGTTGTGGATCACGCGCGAGGCCGGCGGCGTCTCGCGCCTACCCGAGGCTTGGATCGGCTCCGGTGGCTCTGATCCCGATCACCTCTCGGTTGCGCCCGACGGCTCGCGGGTCGTGTTCTCCGGCGTCACCCTCGCGACCGCGCGCGAGCCGTTCGTGGTCCACATCGAGCTCTTCGCCGACGGCTTCGAGAGTGGGAACACGGCGGCGTGGTCGGCGACGGTGCCGTAGGGGCGAAGAGGTACCAGGTACCGGGGACCGGGGACCCGATCCGGAAGGGGACGAGCTTGGGCCGATCCCCGACCCCCGATCCCCGACGCCCGACCCCCGCTCCCCGACCTACCATGCCACAATCTCGACCCGATGGCCGAGATCGTTGTGCACCCCGACGACACCTTCTCCCCGGCGCCCGGTGTGGTCGTCCGCGAGGTCGGCGAGGAGTTGGTGCTGCTCGATCTGGGGCGGAACTTCTACTTCGGTCTCGATCCCGTCGGCGCGCGGATGTGGGCGGTACTGACCGCCGGTCACTCGTTCGCTCAGGCGTTCGAGCTGTTGGCGCGAGAGTTCGAGGTCGAGTCGGAGCGGCTGCGCGCCGACCTCGAGGGGCTGGTGGCCGAGCTTGCCGCCAACGGCCTGATCGTGGCCGCGCCCAAGTAGGGCGCACGTCGGCAGTTCGCCGTGACGCCGGCTCCTGAGCTGCACCAGCGAGTGTGCATCCGACACCCTCGCGCGGGTGTTGCACGTACGCAGGTCTGTATTCGCAGACCCATGGAAATGCAGGGCTTTGGGGCTTGTGCTGAGGCCCACTTCATGATAGGCTAGGGCGTGATATGTCGCCGGACCTGCATCCAGTGCTCGACCAAGCAGTCGAGTCGGTCGGGATCCGCGGGTGGCGTGGCAGTAGAACCGGCCGTTTGGCGTTTGATGAGGAGATTCTGGTGATGAAGAACTGGACGGCATTGCGGGCCCTGGCGACGGTAGGTCTGATCGGTGGACTCTTCGTTGCCACCGCGCCGAAGGTCTACGGAGCCGGTGCCGGCTACAGCCAGTTCTACATCCCCGGCGACGAGGACCTGCTCGAGTACGTCCTGACGGATCTGAGGAACGAAGCGGCTGGGACCTACGACATGCACTCGATCGTGGCGGCGACCGCTTGGGCAGCCAACACGATCGTCATCGTCGATCACTGGGAGGACGGATACGAGTTCGATCCGCAGGACGCTCTCTCCACGTATGACGAGTACTTCACCCTGGCGGCGGCCGGCGACGCGAAGGTGTTCGAGGATTCCAATATTCCGCTCGGGCGGACTGTCAATCCCGATCCCACCTTCTGCGACGCGTCTGCGGACGAGGTCGACGACAGCCCGTGTCAAGTCGATGGCCGGGACATCATCCACATCATCGGGACCTCGGCCACGATCACCCGCGGGTTCTGGGCCGAGGTCGGCAACACCTACCAGGCCGATGCGTGGGAGGTCTATCCCGTTCGCCCGCAGTTGCTGAAGTACATCCTGCCCTTCGGCGAGAACCTTTGCGCGACCTGTACCACAGGCAACGATGGGACCAACCCGGGTGACACGGACCTTCGCGACTTCGATCGCGTCTACGCTCTGGTCCAGGCGACTGCCGACGGAACCGTGCTGCAGATCGACTTCGACAACGACGGCATCTACGACTCGTTCGACCACAACTACGACGGGACCCTCGACGGCACCCAGCTGATCCTGGACCGCGGCGAGGTCTACCTGCTCGATCGCAGGAGCGACGGTCCGGGCGGCACGCTCAACACCGGCACCACCATCCTCGGTTCGGAAACCCTCCAGGTCCAATACATCGTCGGCGATGAGGGCGCGAGCTTCGAGATGCGGGCGATGAGCGCTTTCCCCCAGGGGTTCTGGGATAGCGAATATTACGCTCCGGCAGACGAGACCAGCGGCGCCGGCACCGCCACCGACATTTACATTTACAACCCCCACTCCTCGGCGCTTGCAGTCGATTGGGAGACGACCGGCGGCTCCGGATCGTTCAACGTGCCGGCTCTGTCCACGGTTTCGTTCCGGGAGCGAATCGGCGGCCAAGCGCCCAACAACAGTGCCGTCTACCTCCGCGCGAACGACGTCTTCTGGGGTGTGTCGTCGATCGACGCCGAAGGCCAGGACAACGACTGGGGCTACTCGTTGGTGCCTCGAGGTCTGCTCGACTACGAGTACTTCATGGGTTGGGCTCCGTCCTACAGCTTTGCGATTCTTCCGTTCAACCCCGCCAACCCTGAGCCCGATGCCTCGGGCCTGTTCATTACCGCGGTGCAGGACAACACAGTCGTCTACGTCGACGAGGACGTCGATGGCGTGCCCGATCAGACCCTGAACCTCAATCGGTTGCAGGTCGCCTACGTCAACGACTCGCTCGGTGACCACGATCTCTCGCGCGCCCGGGTCTACGCCACGGCGCCCTACGCCATGGCGTACGGGCAGAATCCCGACAATGTGGCGGGGAGCTATGCGCCGGCGCTGGACCTCGGCTACACGGTCCTGCCGACCACCGATCGTTGGTTCGACCTGGTGCTGGACGTCGAGAAGTCGGCCGATCCGTCGCTCCTGGCGGCGAACACCAGCGGGGCGATCACGGAGTTCACCATTCGCGCCTTCACCGGTGCGTATTCGGTCGACGACCTGACCATCGTCGACGACCTTCCGGCGGGTTTCGAATACGTCGCGGGCTTCACCACCGTTACCCTGCCGGACGGCTCGACCGTCACCGGAGGGACCGCGGACGACGGCAACACGACCGGTGCGACCGACCCGGCCTGGAGCGGTAATGATGTCTTCGGCGCCTACGCCGACCTCCAGGCCAACCAGGCGATCACGATTCGCTTTCGCGCTCGGACGACGGTCGCGACGTACAACACCGGGGCGCTGGCGATCAACAATGTCACTGCCACCGGCGTTCGGGAGTTGCAGGGCAACGAACAGTCGTTTACAGCCAGCGACTTCGCGTTCGTGAATTTCTCGAGCGCCTCGGCTGCGATCACCAAGACCTCGGACGTCGACCCGTTGGCCTACCCCGGCGACACCATCAACTACACGGTCAGCATCGTGAACGACGGCGCGGTGCCGCTGACCAACGTCTCCCTCTACGACGCCTTGCCGCTCGGAGTGCAGTACGTGCCGGGCAGCGGGCAGGTGAGCCGGCCTACCAGCGTCAGCAATGTGCGCGACCAGTTCGATGTGGCGGCTTACAACAACAACAACGGCAGCCAGAACTTCGCCAGCGACTGGACCGAGGCCGACAGCCTCGGCGGTGGCGCGACCGGGGGTCTCGCACGCATCGCCTCGGGTGCCGCGCTCTTTGCACCCGCCAGCGCCACGAACGCGACCGTGCGCGATGAGTTCTCTGCGGTCGCCTACACCAACAACAACGGTACGCAGAATTGGTCGGGGGCGTGGGTCGAAAGCGACACCCAAGGCACCACAGCCGGTGCAGGGGCCGGCTTCGTGGCCGTGGTCTCGAACGCGCTGCGGCTGCGGTACCAGACCATGAACGTGCGCGACGACTTCACCACCAGCTCGTACTCGCGCCAGGATGGCTCGAACAACTGGAGCGGGGACTGGACCGAAATCGGAGACAACGGCTTCCCGGGCTCCGGCACGATCACCGTCGACGCCGGCAACAACAATCGTGTCAACTTTGGCCAGGGCAACGGCACACGGACCCTCACTCGAAGCGTCAATGTTGCCAGCCCGAGCGCGACCATCAGCTTCACCATGACCAGCTTGGGGGTCGAAACGGGAGAAGGTGTCGTCGCTGAGTATTCACTCGACGGCGGGCCGTTCATCGTGATGCAGACCGTCAACGGCGGGAGCATCACGGGTTCGGGCTCGGTGACGGTCAATACCGCCGCGGCGTCGACCCTCACAGTGCGGTTTCGCGCCTTCGGGAATTGGACCAACGCCAACGACAACGTCGGTGTTGACGGGGTCAATGTCAACTTCAACGAGGCTGTTGGCGCGCAGATCCTTCGCAGTGCAAACCTCACCGGCGCCACCCAGGCTACCCTGAGCTTCGCCTTCGCCAGCGCGCAGCTCGAGACCAACGACACGATGGTGGTCGAAGCCGCGACGAGCGCCGCCGGTCCATTTACGGTTCTGGAGACCTACAACAGCGCGACCGCGGTGGGTACCAAGACCTACGACCTCACGCCGTATGTTTCGGCCGCAACTACGGTCCGATTCCGGGTGACGGGCAACCTCAACGCCACGGACGAGTATTTCTCCTTCGACAACGTCCAGATCGCCTACACGACCGGTGCGTTGACTGCGGCCAACGGAGCGGCGCTGACTCGCACGCTGGCGTCGCTGGTCGGTGCGGGCGCGGCAACCCTGACGTTCCGATTCGGCTCGAACGCGCTCGAGGCTGGCGACACCATGGTCGTGGAAGTCAACAGTGGTGCCGGCTTCGTCACTCTGGCGAGCTACGACAATACGACCAGTCAGGGAGTCAAGTCCTTGAGTTTGACTGGGCACCTGGTGGCTGCGCCGGTGCTTCGCTTCCGCGTCACCGGCGGCGTCAACGACCTGAGCGAGTACATTTCGATCGACGATGTCGACGTCTCCCGCTGGTCGACGACCGTTGCCGCGGTGCCGAACAGCCCGCCGGGATTCATCGCCGCGGGCAACGCCTATTCGATTCCGCCGGGTGGGACTCTGACTCTGACCTTCCAGGTCACTGTCGACGACCCCCTTGCGACCGATATCGCCCTGCTGACGAATCAGGCCTGCACGACCTCGACCCAACTCCTCTTGCCGCTGTGCGCCGAGGTGACGGATCCGGTGCTCAATCCCTCCGCCGACGCGGGCGAAGTGGGCGACCTGGTGTGGCTCGACCTCGATGGCGACGGGATCAAGGACCCCGGCGAGCCGGGATTGGCCAACGTCCAAGTCACCCTCAAGGACGAGTTCGGCACGCCGATCGCGGTGGTGCTGACCGACGCCAACGGCGCGTACCGATTCACAGGCATCGCACCGGGAGTCGACTACTTCGTCGAAGTCACCGGCGGTCTGCCGGCAGGCTTGGTGCAGACCGCTCCTGTCGGGAACTCGGACAACCGCTCGGATCTGTTCGACCTCGGCCCAGGCGAGATCTACCTCGACGCCGATCTTGGGTATCGGGCGCCGGCTGGTACCGGCACCATCGGCGACTATGTGTGGCAGGATAGCGACCAGGACGGCGTGCAGGATCCGGGAGAGCTTGGTCTCGGGGGCGTGACGGTGTTGTTGTATCGCGACACCAACGGCGACGGCATCCTGCAGCCGGGGGCGGGCTCCCCTCCGAGCATCGTCTACAGTGGCTTGCCGTTGGCCATTCCCGACAACACTCCGGCCGGTGTGTCCTCCACCGCCACGGTCTCGGGGGTTCCCGGTCCGATCACCGGTGTCACGGTCAGCGTCAACGCCACCCACACCTGGGTCGGCGACTTGATCTTCACGCTGACCAGCGCGGACGGCACCGTCATCACGCTGCTCGATCGGCCCGGTGCCCCACCGGGCAGCGGTTGCAACAACAACAATGTCGTGGTGACCTTTGCCGACGGTGAGCCGAACCCTGAGGGCGTCTGTACGGGTGGAAGCGGGTCTTCGTGGCCCGTCGCGCTTGCAGCCCCGGTGACGGCTTTGGCGACCCTGAACGGCGAAGATGCCAATGGTGTCTGGACCTTGAACGTCTCGGACAACGCCGGCGCCGACCTTGGTACGTTGAACAGCTGGGAGCTCGTGATCGAATGGGCAGCAACGGACGACGGCCCGCCGATCGCCTCGACCGTGACCGCCGCGGACGGTAGCTACCACTTCTTCGGGGTCGACGCGACCGACGGTACCGGCACCGACGACTACTTCGTCTTGGTCGACGGTGGTCAACCGGCTCTCACGGGCTACACCGCCAGCACCTTCGCGTTTACCTCGGTTCCGAACCTGGGTGCGAACGAAGCTCGACTCTCGAACGACTTCGGCTTTTACCCGACTTCGGCGCCGCGCTACGACTTCCGCGACCGGGTGTGGTTCGATCCCAACGAGGACGAGCAGGACGACGGCGAAAACGGCATCGCGGGTGTCAGCGTCAACCTGCTCGATGCCAGCCGCAACGTGATCGCGACCGTGATGACGGACGCGAACGGCTACTTCGAGTTCACCGGTCTTTCCGGCGGCACGTTCTACTACGTCGAGGTTTCCGACACCGGTGGTGTGTTGGCGGACTTCTTCGGGACCACCGCCGAGGCGGTTGCCGGCGAGATCCAACTCTCGAATCTGACCGGTGACATCGACAACACGGTCGAGCCGACCGAGCCGAGTTTCGGCTACAACGCCTACGGCGCCGTGGGCGACACGGTGTTCAACGACCTCGACGGCGACGGCACCCAGGATCCGGGCGAGCCCGGGATCGCCGGCGTGAGTGTGTCGCTCTACACCGACGCCGACGGTGATGGCGACATCGAGCCGGGCGACACCCTGGTTGCGACCGTGGTCACGGACTCCAACGGCAACTACCTCTTCGCTGGTGTTCCGAACGGCAACTACACCGTCAGCATCGGCACGCCGCCGAGCGGGTACAACTTCACCGGCATCGATTCCGACGTCACGTCCTCGACCGGCCACCAGCTCGCAGCAACAGTCACCGCGGGCGGCGCCGACCTCGACGCGGACTTCGGCTACCAGGCAGTCACGCCGCGGTCGATCTCGGGCACGTTGTGGAACGACGCGGACAACGACGGCACGCTCGACGACGTCGGGCGCTTCGCCAACGTGACGATCGAGCTGCGCAACGCCTCCAACGTGGTGATCGCCACGACCACCACCGACGCAAGTGGTAATTACACCTTTGCGGGCTTGGCCGCGGGCTCGGGTTACCGGGTCACGGTGACCGACACCAACGGCGTGCTCAACGGCTACACGACGACCTACGAGCTCAGCGAAGGTGGACTCAACAGCCCCTACAACGGCTTCGAGACCATCGACGTCACCAGCGGCAGTGCGACCGGGGTGAACTTCGGCTACTACCGCCCGCCGGTGGTGCCGCTGCCGGTGAGCCTCTCGTCCTTCCACGCCGAGCGCCGTGGAGCGGGGGTGCGGTTCACCTGGACCACCGACACCGAGGTCGGCAATATCGGCTTCTTCCTCTTCGGCCTGGTCGGGGAGGACTGGGTCGACATCAGTGCCGACCTGATCCCGTCGAGTGCGATCGACTCGACCGGCCGCCAGAGCTATGTGTTCGAAAGTGACGACGCCGGCTACGAAGCCTTCATGTTGGTCGACCTCGACGTGCGCGGGGAGGCTCGCTACCACGGTCCGTTCCCGGTGGGGACGTCACGGGTGTCGACGCCGCCGGTGCAGAAGCGAGTCGACTGGAACGCGGTCCGAGCGGAGCACGCAGCCAAGGCGGCGGCGCGGCAGGATCATGCACGCGCCAAGAGTGGCGCGAGCGCCGTGCGCGTGCTGGTCGAGAGCTCGGGGCTGCATCGTCTGACTTACGAGGCCTTGGCGGCGGCCGGGTTCGACTGGTCCGGTGTGCCGTCATCGTCGCTCGCACTGTTCGACCGCCAGGGTGCCGTGCCGATCGCGGTCGTGCCGGCGGTGGGGGCCTTTGGGCCGGGAGTGGCGATCGAGTTCTTCGGTGAGGCCACCAACAGCCTCTACAACCGCTTCAACCACTACACCCTGCGCAACGACCAGGATGGGGCGATCGTGGCCGAGGACGGCAAGTTGCCTTTCGGCACCCCAACAACCACCTATCGCGAGACCACCCGGATCGAGCTCGACTCGAAGTACTCCTTCGGCTCACCCAACGGTGACCCCTGGTACGACACCTGGGTGCAGGCGATCTCGGGAGCCACGACCCTGTCTCGTCCGATCGTGGTCGAGGATCTGGTTCCGGGCGAGGGCCCGGCGACCCTCGATCTCGACCTCTGGGGCGTCACCTACTGGCCCGCCGCACCCGACCACCGAGTGAAGGCGCGGATCAACGGGGTCGAGCTCCTCGACGAGGTGTTCGACGGCCACACGACCTGGCAGGCGAGTGTCGATTTCGATGCCGACATCCTCGACATCGGCGGCAACGCCACGCTGCAGCTGGAGCTGCCGCGGGATCTGCCGGGTGTCGCCTACGACATCGTGGCGGTCGACAGCTACCACCTGAGCTACCCACGGCGTTTGACGACGCGCAGCGGCTCGCCCGGGCGCTTCGACTTCAGCCACGAGGGCGCGGATGCCTACCTCGTCGACGGTTTTGCGACCGACGACCTGGTGGTCTACCGGCGCGGTGGTGGCGGCAGCGTGTCTCGCTTGTCCGGCGCCACGGTGGCATGGAACGGCTCGAGCTATCAGGTGAGCTTCCCCGGCAGCGGTCCGGCCGAGTACTTCGTCGCGGCCCGTAGTGAGATGTACCAACCCGGCTTCGCGCCGGTGCCGGACGCTGTCGATCTCGGCGCCGGTCCGGCGAAGTACCTGGTGATCTCGCACCCGAGCTTCATCGCCGGTGTGCAGCCGCTGGTCGACTACCGGACCTCCCAGGGATATTCGGCCGACGTGGTCGACGTCGAGGCGATCTACGAGACCTACTCGAACGGCATGGTCGACCCGGAGGCGATCCGGGCGTACATCGCCGAGGCGGTGGCCAATCGCGCCACCGGCTACGTGTTGCTGGTCGGCGGTGACAGCTACGACTACCGCGACCGTCTCGGCTACGGCTCGCTGAGCTTCGTGCCGACGATCTACACCGCAACCGACGAGCTGATCACCCACACACCGTCCGACCCGCTCTTCGGCGATCTCGACGGTGACGGCACCGCAGAGATCCCGGTCGGTCGTCTGCCGGTGCGCACCGACGCCGAGCTCGCCGCGGTGATCGACAAGGTCATCGAGTTCGAGTCGAAGGACTACGGTCGCACGTTGCTGGCGGCGACCGACAAGTACGACATCAACCAAGGGGTCTCGTTCAAGAACCTCTCGGACCAGATGCTCCAGCCTTTGGCCGCTACGTGGACCATCACTCACGCGGATGTCGAAACCATCGGCATCGAAGCCGCCAAGCAGGCGGTGAAGAATGCGCTGAACCAGGGTCAGGCTTATGCCCAGTACTTCGGTCACTCGAGCCAGACGTTGTGGTCGTTCGACCGTCTCTTCCAGGTGTCGGACGTGCCGGCCCTGACCAACTCGGGCCGGCCTTCGCTGGTGGCCCAGTGGGGTTGTTGGAACAACTACTTCGTCGACCCGGCGGTGACGGCCCTCGGCAGCGCACTGCTGACGGCCGAAGACCGGGGTGCCGCGGCGGCCCTCGGTGCATCGACTTGGACCACCACGGCCGGTGATCTCGCGCTGGGCAACTACTTCCTACCGCTGGTAACCCAACCCGGTCGCACCGTTGGTGATGTCCTCGTGGCGTCCAAGCGGAGCCTGGCGCTCGCAGCCCCCGGCCAGCACCTGGGAGTGCAGCGTGGCTGGACCTTGTTGGGCGATCCGCTGCTGGTGCTCGAGCCGCTCGGTCCGGGCTCCTGTCAGGGGAATCCGGCGACCGGCGACGGCGACGGCGACGGTATCTGTGACGACATCGACGTCTGCGTCGGCTCCGACATGATTGGCGACATCGATGGCGACGGCGTCTGTCACGACCTCGACCTCTGCGTCGGCTTCCCGGACAGCGCCGACGCCGACGGCGACGGCGTGCCGGATGGGTGTGACCTCTGCCTCGGCGATGACGGCGAAGGCGATCCGGACGGCGACGGCGTCTGCGGTGCGGCGCCGGAGGAGATCTTCTCGGACGGCTTCGAGAGCGGCGACACCTCGGAGTGGAGCGCGGGGTGACGGCGGGGGCGACCCTCCTCGCACCGGCTCCCATGCCCGAAGGGTTGATCGGCGGGCCGCTCGGGCATTCCGGCCGGCCGGGAGTGCGGCGGCGTGGGTTCGAGCTCGAGCTCCGCCTCGCTGCAGGGGAGCGGGCGTCGATCGTTCGAGCCGGCCGCGCCGCCGACGTCGTGCGGCCGGACGGCTCGTGGCTCTACTGGTCGGGCCGGATCGACGACGCCGAGGTGCTCCGCGGGACCGCGGGTGTGGCGGCGGATGCGACGGAGCCCGAGATCGTGGCCGCCGTGCTGGATCGATACGGCACCCCCGGGCTCGACCACGTTTTCGGCAGCTGGGCGCTGGTGTGGGCCGACGCCGCGGGGGGTGTGCACCTCGCCCGTGATCCCATGGGCCATTGGCCCCTGATGTGGGCATCCGTAGCGAGTGGGGCGGTCGTGACGACCGACTGGGAGTCGGCGTGGGCGGATCCTCGCTGGAGCCGCTCGGTCCGCGACGAGACGCTGGCGGCGTTCTTTTCGGTCCACCTGTGGCCGGAGTCGGGCGAAACCTTCTTCGAGGGCCTGAATGTCGTCCCTCCGGGGTGTGTCGTGACCCTCGCCGGCGGTTCGACGTCGCTGCGACGAGTGTGGGAGCCGGCGACCGAACCCGAGTGGAACCGCCGCGAGGATGAGGCCGAGGAGCGCTATCGCGAGCTGTTCGGCCAAGCGGTCGCGGCGAGTGTCGCCGACGCCACGAAGCCGGCGATTTTGCTCAGCAGTGGTCTCGACTCGTCGAGGATCGCGGCGTGGCTCGCTCACAATCGGCGCGATGCGCAGGCGATTTCGTGGTCGGTCGAGTCGGTGCCCGAGGTCGACGAGACCCCCTGGATCCGCGACTTCGTCTCTGAGGTCGGACTGAGCTGGGAGGTGGTTTCAGCGGATGGAGTGTGGCCGCTGCATCCGGTCGAGGAGTACCTGCCGCCGGTTTTCGGTCCGTTGTCTCCGGCTCTTGGGGGGTTTCGGCGGCGCGCCTACGCCCGCGCCGCCGAACGTGGCGTCGACGTGGTTCTGACCGGGGACGGCGCCGACTCGCTGTACCTCAGCCATGATCTTTGGCTGACCGGCTTGGTGCGCCGCGGAGCGGTGGCACGGGCAGGCGTGGCCTTGGCCCGAGTCCGAAGGGAATCCGGCTTGATGGCAGTGGGAAGAGTAGTGGCGCGGCAGGTGGTTCCGGTGGCGTGGCGCGGCGCGACTCGGCACGGGGCTGCCTGTCCCTGGCTCACCCCTGAGGCTCGTGGTCTGATGCGGGGCCGATTCTCTCGTCTTTGGGCGGAGGCTGGTGAGTCGAGATTGCTGGCGGCGCGTTCAGCGTGGACTGACCTCGTCGAGATCTGTCGACGGTCGGAGCTGGACGGTCAGGGAATCGATGTGCGCCATCCCTTCCGGAACCGCCGTCTGGTCGAGTATTTCCTGACCATGCCGCCGCATTTGCTGTTCCAGCCGGGCCAACCCAAACGGCTCGCTCGGCGGGCTTGGAGGGGAATGATGCCGGACGCCGTGCTCGACTCCCCACGGCGGGGCCGGCTGCTTGCAGCCTCGCGCCGCTTCCTGGTCGACTCGTTGGCTGAGGTCCGGGCCATCCTCGAGGCGTCGGGTTCCGATTGGCAGCGTTGGGTGCGTCGCGACTGGATGAACGACACGCTGGAGCGTTTGCCTCACTCCGGGCGGGATGGTGCCGAGTGGATCGTCGTGTGGAACTGCGTCATGCACGAGCTGTGGCAGGGTAGACTGAATAATCGTTTGGTGGGAATCCCCTCCCCAGTCGGCGGAAGGCACCCAAGAGGAATACCATGAAGAAGTGCGCAACCCTCAACCCGAGACTGCTCGCCACGTCGGTCAAGCAGCAGTCCGCGGTCGCGCCCGAAGCGCAGGGGACGGCGCGCCGCGCGTACAGAAGTCCTCGTCTCGAGTGTTTCGGCGACATCCGCACGCTGACCCTGGGTGGGTCGCCCGGATTCGGGGATAGCATCAACGTTCCGCAGAACATGCCGATGTGACGGAGGATGACAGAGCGGGTTGCGGATAACGGAGAGGCTAGAGGGTTCTTGCTTCTGCGGACGACAGAGCCGACCGGGATCTTCGGGTACGCAGTTGGAACCACCGCGATTCTGGCCGACCGACCCTGCGAGATCCTCTCCGCCCTCAGGGTGCCCGTTGCAAGGGAGGATGTCTCGGCCCCGCGAAGCGAAGGTGACGTCCGGCCGAGTCTCCCAGCGGCTTACGTGCAACTGATACTCGCTGACCGCGTGGTGGACGCGAGCGTCGAGCATGACGGGGAGACGGTCGAGCTCGAAATCGCCGGACATGGGTGCTATCGGATCTCCGAAGGTCGGATCCGCCTCTGGCGCAAGGATCACGACCCCGAGCCGTGGGATCGTGTGGGCCTGGCCCTGGCCGGGCCGGTCCTCATCTCGGCGATGGCGCTACGTGGCGACTTCTGCTGGCACGCGAGTGCGGTCGCCGTCGAAGGGCTGGGTGCGTTCGTTTTCCTCGGGGATTCGGGCGTCGGCAAGTCGACCCTGGCCGCGCGGCTGGCGGACGGCAGGCCGGGGTGGAGTCGGGTCGCCGACGACCTGGTGCTGATTCGGTGCGGGGCGGATCCGTCCGAGGTCGCCGTGCTACCGCGGTTTCCGCAGCCGAAGCTGACGGTCGAGGCTGGTCGTCGAGTGCTCGAGCTACCCCAGACGATCCCGCTCAGGGCGGTTTTCGTGGTGGAGAAGTCCGAGGGGCGCGATCTGGAGGAGTTGCCGATCGCCGGTGCGGAGGCGATTGCGCAGGTGGTCGAACACTCGGTGGCGACGCGTCTGTTTGGCCCGGAAACATTGGCGAGGCACTTGGATGCCTGCACTGCGCTCGTGCGGGGAGTACGGTGCGCTCGGCTGCGGTATCCGCACCGTCCCGAGGTCGTCGAGCAGGTCCGGCAGTTGCTCTTGCGGTCGGGTGCACCCGCCTGACTCGTCTCGTTGAGCGGTCGATTACGCCGGGCCGAAGGTTGCGACGCGCTCCGGTGTGACGTCGAAGGTCGCCGATCCGCTGCCGCTGCATCGGTCGAGGACCTGGCGCCAGCGGTTGATTCGCGTCGCTGGGTCGTTGGCGTAGGTGACGAAGTCGTTGCGGTCCGGCAGGCGGCCGTCCGGCAGGGTGGCGATCAGCTCCGGGCTCGGCGAGATGAGCAGGACGCGGTCGAGAAGCCGTCGATCGGGGGCACGGCCGTCGCGGAACTGGTCGAACCAGGTGGGGAGCAGGCGGCCGGTGAAGTGGGGGACGAGGATGATGCCTTCGGGCGCCAGTGGGGTGCGGAAGTGGTAGTCGGTGAGGCCGCCGTCGAGCAGGCGTCCGCGCAGAGGTGCCGGCGCGGTAACTGGTTCCATGTACCAGGGGACCGTGCCACTCCCGAGGGCGAAATCGATCAAGGTGTCGGGATCGAGGGTAGCGGTTCTGAGGCCGGCGAGTTGGCCGAGTGGGCGATTCGAGGCAACGACTCGGGTGAGGCCGGGAAGGCGCTCGATCGAACGACTCAGGAGGCGCGGGAAACCCGCGGCGAAGACCCCGGCCAGGTGCAGCGAGCGGACGCTGGAAGCCGCCGGTCCGCGAGCGAGCACAACGTGCAGAGCCAGCGTCAGGTCTTGATCGCCGAGCAGCGCGGGTCGATCGGCGGCCGGGAAGAGGTCGTCGAGCATGTCGCGGTAGGCCTGGCTGACCACCTCCGGGCGAACCTTGGGCGGGAAGGCCATGGTGACGTAGCGCTCGAGCAGCTCGGCGTGGACCTGTAGGCGCCGGGGGCTCGCCAGTGCCAGCATGCGCCAGGCTCCCGCTGAGGCCCCCGAGAGGACCTTGGCTCCGCGGTCGAGCAAGCCCGAGGCCATCAAGGCCCGGTCGAGGTCGGCCAGCACCAACCAACGCGGGCCACTTGCCGGGCCGACGATTCCACCGAGGGTCTCCGGAGTGAGGCCACGATCGCGGAGGATCTCGAGGGCAGCGGGGCCGGCGCGGAAGGACCAGGGCGAGGGCGAGGTCATTGAGGGAATGTAGCAGGGGAGGGGGGTCCCTGGTCCCTCTTGAATCTATGTATGGTACCATATACGCCATGAAGCGCACGACCCTCTATCTCGACGCCGAGCTCGAGGCCATGCTGCAGGCGGAGACGCTGCGACGGGGTCGGCCGATGGCCGAGATCGTGCGCGAGGCGGTTCGCGCCTATCTCGTCGAGTCGCGGCCTACGGCGCCGCCGGGGGCGGGTGAGTTCGCCAGCGGCTTCGAAGACACCGCCGAAACCGCCGAAGAGGTGCTCGCCGCAACCAATTTCGGGCGCTGACGTGGCGATCCTCCTCGACACCGGGATCCTGTACGCCTACTACGACCGCAGCGATCGCTGGCACGCGGCGGCGGCCGCGTTGATCGCGGCGGAGGCCGGTGGACTGATCGTGCCGAGCCCGGTGGTACCGGAGGTCGACCACCTGCTCGGTCGCCGTCTGGGGTCCGCCGCGCGCCGTGCCTTCTACCGCGGTCTGGTCGAGGCCGCCTACCTCCTGGCAGAGGTCCCGCAGCAGCTGTGTGGGCGCATCGCCGAGCTCGACCAACAGTTCGCCGACCTCGAGCTCGGCTTCGTCGACTGCGCGATCGTTGCGCTGGCCGAGGCCCGTTCGATCCGCCGCGTGGCGAGTTGTGACCGTCGGCACTTCGAGCCGCTCGCGCGGGCGCTTGGGTTCGAGGTGGTGCCGGCCGGTTGATCGGGGCTGTGGCTCCAGCGGTATTCCGCCCCTTCAGGGCTCAGGAGGCGTTCGGTGGTGCCCCCTACCCAGGGCGTCGCTTCGCTCTGCCCTGGGCTATCTCCTGGCGCCCCTTTTGGGGCTTGAAGGGAGCCGGCGGGCGGAGCGAACGACCTCACGACCCGGCAGAGGCGAGCCGTCGACGTTGCCGTCGCCGCGGAGTCAGCGCACCACCGGGACCGGGAGCGAGCCACCGATGCTGCCACGGTGGAACCGCAGGGTCGGGGGGGCGAGGGCGAGCCCGGCAGGCGCGAGCCGCTTCGAGAACCTGCACGTCGGCGTTGAAGGACTCTGCCACTGCGGTTTGGCTGTCGTGGAACAGGTCGAGGTCGCGCGACTGCCTTGGTGCCGCGAGGCTCTCGTTCAGCGCCGAGCCGCCGGCGAGGTAGCGCTCGCCACCGGCAATTCGCCGATCGGCTAGGAGGCGGCAGAGCTGACGCTGGTGAGCCGTGAGAGCCATGTGCGCAGCGCTCGGGCGCGTTGAAACGTCGCGAGATCGGCGTGTTGTTCGATCGTCCGCAGGACCTTCTCGACCTCGGCGGGGGTCCTGGGATGGTAGTCGACCCGCAAGGACCACAAGGCGGTGGTTCGCTGTTCCTCGATCAACCGATCGAGCTCGTCGAGGAAACTCGGGTCGAGGTCCATGGTCCGATTGTAGCCTGGGGCCCGAGTTGGTATCAGGTATCGGGTATCAGGCATCGGCCGGAGCACCCGCCCTCCGATCCCCGATCCCCGATCCCCGATCCCTGGTCCCTGGCCCCCGGTCTCGAGTACCCGATACCCGATACCCCTCTTCTCAGTTGTACTTCGCCGCCCGCGCCACGAGCTTGTCGATGTCCTTTTCGCCTGGGTTGCGCGGCAGGCCCGGGTGGATCACCTGAGCGGTGCAGCGCTCGGCGGCCTTGACCAGGTCGCGGTAGGGTCCGCCGTCGGCGTTCTTGACGAAGGCCTTCTTGTTGGCGTCGTAGGCAAAGATCTGAGGGTTGATCTTGATGCATTCGTCGCACGAGGTGCACTCGGCGGAGTCGATCCAGGGTGCAAGCTCGCTCTCGCTGCTGCCGGTCGGTGCCGCTGCCACCGGAGCAGGAGTCGGCGCTGCAGGAGCAGCGCCAGTGCCGCCGGCGAGCTCGAAGAGCCCTTGAGTGATGCGTGCGATCACCTCGCCGCGGATCTTCTGCTCGATTTCCGCAGTGGCCTGAGTCGCGGTCTGCCGGCCGACGCCGGCGAGCGCTCGCAGCTGCCGCCAGAAGTCGCGCCGATCCTCGCACGAGGCGACCATGGGTTGGGCGACCAACAGGCGTTCGAGGTGACCTTCGCGGTCGACCGACCAGACGTAGGGGTACTTGCCCTCGCGTTCGGCCGGCTCGAGCTCCAGCAGCTCGGCGAGCGGGATCATGTCGTCGTGCCAGGCCTCCTGCGGCACGCGCCGGAAGTGCTTGCGGAAACGAACCTCGGTGATGGCGAAGTCGGCGAAGGTCATCGGCACCTCCATGGTGCGCTCGCGGCCGGCCTCGCGGTACTTCAGGGTGTAGGTCGGCCACGTCCGGTCGATCGCCGGGTTGCCGTCGAGGTCGAAACACTCCTCCGGCAGAACGCCGCGATCGGGGTCGTAGCGAAACAGCGGGTAGGCTCGCGATTCGACCACCAACTTGGCCTGATGCGCTCCCATGTCGTCGCCGATGCCGTGCTCGGGCTGGCATGAGGCGTAGATGTTGAACAGGGCTGGTCGCCGAGCGGACAGGCCGCGGATGAACCCTTCGATCAGGTGGGCCGAGTGTGCGATGGTGCTCTGCATCACCCAGGTCGTGCGGTGGGCCATGGCGATCAGCCCGATCTCCTTGCGCACCTCCTGTTTGCCCTTGATCGCCGCACCGAACTGGGCCATGTCGGAAATCTGGCCAAGGAAACCGGAAGTACAGGCCTGGCCGCCGGTGTTGGAGTAGACCTGGGTGTCGAGCACCAGGATCTTCAGCGGCTTGCCCGACATCATCGCGCGTGACAGGTTCTGGAAGCCGATGTCGTACATCGCGCCGTCGCCGCCGATCACCACCACCGGCGGGCAGAGCTTCCACTCGGCGTCGGTAAAGTCGTGCCAGCCGAAGTGGCGCAGCTCCTGCTCGAGGCGCTCGAGATCGGCCGTGCCGGCGAGCTCGGCCTCGGCCAGCCGCACGACGCGGAAGCCCTCTGCCATCTTCGCCATGTGTCCTTCGAACACGCCCATCGCCATCGACGGTGAGTCCTGGAACAGGTGGTTGGTCCACGGGAAGGGGTAGGGGTTGTAGGGGAAGGTGCTGCCCCACACCGAGGTGCAGCCGGTGGCGTTGACGATCCCCATCGAAGTCCGGCCCTGGCCGGTGGTTCCGGTCAGGTAGCGCTGCCGCAGGGCTTCGAGGCCGGCCAGGATCCTGCCGGTGCGCGCGAGCCAGGCCCGGTCGAGGGGGCGCCCGCCGCGTTCGGAGGCAGCCTCGCGGGCAACGTCGGCCAGGCGCAGATCGCCCTCGCCACGGGTGAGGCGGCCGATGGTGCTCGGGTCCGAGAGGTCGAGATCCTGGGTCAGGGCCAGCTGCAGGTGGCGCCGCAGGTCGGCGATGAGGTGATCCAGGTGGGCGATGTGGGCGCTGACGCGGGGGCGCATCAATGCTTCCACCGTCGCCGTGAAGAGATGGATCACGGTCTTTTCGGAACAGCCGAGACAGGCGCCGTCGCCGCTGACGAAGGCGGAATACGCTTGCTTGTCGAGCAACAGCGTCTCGAGGGCGCCGATGCCTTCCTCGAGGTCGTCGATCCGCAGGAAGCGTTCGGGTGTGGTCGGCAGGTCGTTCCAGAAGGACCACTTGCGTCTCAGGTCAGCCAGGGCGTCGGGGGTTTGGGTCTTCGAGCGCAGGGCGTCGTCCTCGCAGACCGCGATGCATTCGCCACAACCCTTGCAGGCCATTGGGTTGACGGTGATCGAGAAGAGGCCCCCGGTGCCGGCTTGTTGCTTCTCGTGCACGCCGTGGTACGGGCGCGTGATCGCCATCTCGAAACCAGCCATCGCCTGGTCGAGCCAGCCGAGCTCGGTGGCGAGCACGGTGGCGTCACCCAGCCCCTTGGCGCGGGCGGCCGCGATGGCGTCGGCCAGCATTTCGGCGACGCGATCGCCGGGAGCGGCCTCGCGCAGGCGACTGCGCCACTCGGCCTCGATCACCCGCACGGCCTTCTGGAGGATCTGCGGCTCGTGCCCCGACCGACGGACGCGAGCAAGGGCGGCGTCGAGCACGGCACCGGGTTCCGAGACGAGGCCCGGGATGGCGGTGTCGGGGCAAATTGTCGAACACTTGCCGCAGGCAGTGCAGTTTTCGGCGATCCATTCGGGGAACTCGAAGCGGATGCCGCTCATGTCCCGGAACAGTCCGGTTGCGGCCGGCATGGTGCCGAGGCCGATGAATGGGTCCGTGAGTGTGTCGTTACCGGCGCCGCGAGCGTAGAAGCTGCCGATCTGCTCCCAGAAGCGATGGATGTCGCTCTGGGCGTCGGCGGAGACGGGTTTCCCGGCGACGAGCTCTGGTACCGCCGGCTCGGTCCGAGACTTGCCGTTGGCGCTGACGCTGCCGAGCTCGCCGTGGGGCACTTCGATGACCTCGTCGAACCCACGTTGGACCACGCGGAGGTTTTCCTCGACGATGCGTGCTCCCTTGGCGCCGAACTTGTGCTGCAGTTGATCGCGAATGGCGGCGACCAACCGCGGCTCGTCGAGCCCGGCGCGCTGCATGATCCCCGAAGTGCGGAAGAAGGCGCCCTGGAAGGCGATTCCCTGCATGCGCAGTTGCAGCTCGGCGTCGGTGGCAGTTTCGCGGGCGATCTTGAAGGCGTCGATGGCGTAGACGCGCAACTTCTTGTCGAGGATGGTCTTCTGAACGTGCTGCGGGAACGCCGCCCACACCTTGGCGCCGGATCCGAGATCGCTCTGGATCACGAAGACGCCGCCCTCACCGAGGCCGGCGAGAGCGTTGGTGTGGCCGAAGACGTTGGGATCGGGTGACAGGACCACGTCGACGTAGAGGTATTCGCAGTTGACCCGGATCGGCTCGGGGGCGGCCGAGAGGTAGAAGGTGGTCGGTTGTCCCTTCTTCTCGGAGCCGTATTTGGGGTTCGCCTTGACGTGCCAGCCGAGCAGGTCGAAGAGGGTCAGCGCGAGATTCTTGCCGGTGGTGATCGCACCCCAGCCTCCGATCGAGTGGAAGCGGACGGCGATCGCACCCTTGGGCATGAGGTTGGGATTCTCGGATCCGTGGAGTGACAGCTCGGCGATGCGCGGGTAGGCCTCGATCAGGGCATCCTGGCGCACGGCTTCGCGCGGCGTGGGTTTGGCACGCAGGAAGTCGATCCCGAGGTAGAAGAAGGGGCGACGTTTGCCACCCTCGATCATGTTCTCGACCGCGGCGATGATCCCCTCGGGCTGGAGGTCGCGGCTGCCGAGCCCGAAGGAGCCGGAGTAGAGGAGCGGGGCATCGGCCGGCTGCCAGGGCTCGAGGTCGGGGTGGGGCAGCGCGGCCGGGGAGCGACCGTTCTCGAGACAGCGGGACACCGTCGCGCGGACCTCGCGCATCAGCGGCAGGTCGACGGCCAGCGGCTGGTCGAGCCGTTCGAGCACGGTCACACCCTTGCGACCGAGCAGGAGTCTCGACAACAGGTCGGTGGGGAAAGGCCGGAACATCACCAGGTCGACCACACCGACCTTGAGCTTGCGAGTCGTGCGCAGGTAGTCCGCAACCGCCTCGGCAGTGGGGATCACGCTGCCCTGGCCGAGGATGATCCAGTCGGCGTCGTCGAGGCGCGATGCCATCACTCGGGCGTAGGGACGTCCGGTCAGCGCGCCGTACTCCGCCATTGCCTGGCCGGTGAGCTCGCGGACGTGGTCGAAGAAGAACGGTCGCTGGGCCGCGACGCTCTGCATGTAGCTGTCCTGGTTCTGCACCAGCCCGATTGCCAGCGGATTGTCGACATCCCACAACAGCGGGATGCGGCGCCGCGTCGGGCCATAGACCAGGCGTTGTGCGGCGGTCGGGGTGTCGATGATGTCGTCGGGGCGGCCGAGGTACTCCGCGATCAGCGCGCGCTCGGGGATGTGGGCGGATTCGATCAGGTGGGTGGTGAGGAAGCCGTCCTGGGCGACGATTCCTGGCGTGAGCGCCAGCTCGGCGGTGCGATGGGCGATGAGGTTCAAGTCCGCGGCGTGTTGAGCGCTGCGTGCGAACAGCTGGAAGATGCCGGTGTCGTCGATCGCGTGGTAGTCGTCGTGGCCGGCGTGGACGTTGAGGGTGGCTTTGGTCATCGCCCGCGCACCGACGTTCAGCACGTAGGTCAGGCGCTTGCCGACCGCGGCGTAGAGCGACTCGTGCATGTAGGCGATGCCTTGGCCCGAGGAGAAATTGGCCGAGCGCAGGCCGGTCATCGACAAGCCGGCGGTGACGGCGGCAGCAGCGTGCTCGCCCTCCGGCTCGATGAAGATCAGCGGCCGGTCGGAGACGTTGAGGTGGCCAGCGGCGGCGGCCTCGGCCCAGTACTCACCCATTTGCGTCGACGGTGTGATCGGGTAGGCGCCAGCAGCGTCACTGGCCTCACGCTCGACCAGGATCACCGCGGTGTTGCCGTCGACCGCCTGGCGGACACCGGGGTACTTCGGAGCAGGAGCTGGAGTCGAGCTGAACGGATTGCGCATCGGCGAGGTCCTCTCAGGAGGGTGCGATGGGTCGCGGTTGATCGCGGTGGAAACGAGGTGCGGCCGCACCGCGGCGCGGGCCGCGGTCGGCGTCGAGCCAGACGATGGCGCCGGTGGGGCAGCGCTCGATCGCGCGGTCGTCGGCGGGTCGGGTGAGGTCGACCACCGGGAATCCGCCGATCATGGTGACCAGATCCGGGGCGTCCATGGCACAGCGGGAGCAACCGGTGCAGGCGACCTCACACTCGGCCAGGATCGCGTCCCCGCCGAGTTTCGCCGCGCAGGCGACCCACAGGCGGGCGGCTGCCGGCTGGATCGAAAACAGATTCTTGGGACAGGCGTCGACGCAGTCGCCGCAGGCGGTGCACTTGGCCTCGTCGACCACCGGCAGGCCGTGCCGATCGAGGTGCAGGGCGTCGAAGGCACAGGCGACCTCACAATCGCCGAGGCCGAGGCACCCCCAGGCGCATCCCTTCGCTCCGCCCCCGGCGAAGGCCGCAGCAGCGCAGGTCGACAAGCCGACGGTGTGCGCGCGCTGGCGGGCGACGTTCGAGCCGCCGGCGCAGGCAAGTCGGGCCACTCGCTTGACCGCCTCGCCCACGCCGACGCCGAGGTACTGCGCGATGCGCGCGCGGCCGGCGTCGCTGCTGACACTGCACCCGGCCGGCACCGCCGAGCCTGCAACCAGCGCACCGGCAAAGGCGCGACAGCCGGGATAGCCGCAGGCGCCACAGTTGGTGCCCGGCAGCAGGGCTTCGACGTCGGCGAGTCGAGGGTCTTCGACCACCTGCAGTCGCCGATCGGCGATGGCGAGAAGGGTGGTGAGGCCGAGCGTGATGCCTCCCAGGGCGATGATGCTCTCGACGACCAATGGTTGATCCTCAGCGGTCTGATCCGCCGAGATCAGCGTAGGTCGAGCTTGATCGTGGCGCGCCATCCGCAGGGGCGGGAAGACCACGCCCTGCTACACTCCCACTGTGGCGTCAGCCAGCCCCCCTCCGTCGATCTGGGCCCGTCTTCCGGCGGCTTCCGCTGCGACAGTCGAGTCCTTGACCCAGCGGTTGCGCCGCAGTAGCCGAGCGGCGGTGGGGTACACCCTCGGTGGCGTGGCTGCAGGGCTGCCTCGGTGGCACGCGGTGACTCCGCGAAGCCCGGGAGCGCTCAGGGTCTCGACGCTCAATGTCGCCCACGGTCGACGGCTGGCCTCGCACCAGGCGCTGCTGCGGCGCGAGACGGTGTTGCGCAATCTCGAGACCATCGCGGCATGGATGCGAAGCCACGAAGCCGACGTGGTGGCACTCCAGGAGGCCGACGGACCCTCGGCGTGGTCGGGCAAGATCGACCATGTGGCGCGCCTGGCCCATCTCGCCGGGTACTCGAGCGCCTTCCGCGGTGATCACAACCCCTTCGGCTCGACCGCCACGCCGCTCGCGTCCGGCACGGCGCTGCTGGCTCGCGGCGAGCTTGCCGACGCCGGCTCCCATGCTTTCGGAACCTCGTGGCGCGACACCAAGGGCTTCGTCGTCGCCCGATTGCCGGTGGTGGAGTGGGGCATCGACGTCGATCTGATTTCGGTCCACCTCGACTTTCTCGCTCCCTCGCGTCGCCTCGACCAGATCGATCGCCTCGCCGACATCCTCGCCGATCGTCCGGAACGGCCGAGGATCCTGCTCGGCGACCTCAACTGTTGCAGCGCCATCGATCCCGAGGTCCACGACCGGATCGAAAGCCGCCTGGGGTTGCATACGCACGAGCCGGAGGGCGGGGAGGCCACCTTCCCGTCGCGCCGGCCGCGCCTGCGGCTGGACTGGATCTTCGCGAGCCCCGAGCTGCGCTTCCTCGCCTACCGCACTCACGGCCGGCCGCTCTCGGATCATCTCGGCGTCGTCGCCGACCTGGTCCCGGCGTAGCGGCCCGTGGGAAAACGCCCGCGAACGCGGCTGAGTTGTCCACGGGCTGTCAGCGGCCGCGTCAGGGCTCTGGTTGCTCCGCCAGGGCCTCGGCCACTACCGCTCGGTAGCCCGCTTGGTCGGGATGGTCGGCCGGCAGGGAGCGGGTGGCGATGGCGAGAGCCCGCTCGGCCAGGGTGCGGCCGGTGGCGCGATCTCCCTGGGCGAGGGCCACGCGGGCTTGCGAGCGGAGGATCGGAGCGCTGAGGACGTTGTCGACGCCGAGCAGGCGATCCTGGAGCTCGAGGGCCTGGCGCAAGTACTGTTCGGCGTCGTCATGGCGTCCCATCTCGCGGTAGAGGTCCCCGAGGCCGTAGAGAGAGTGGGCGAACTCGGGATGGTCCTCGCCGCGGTGTTGGCGATCGATGGTGAGGGCCCGCAGCAGCAGCGGTTCGGCGCGCTCGAGATCCCCGACCTGCTGGTGGAGCAGGCCGAGGTTGTAGAGCGAGGGAGCGAGGTCTGGATGATCGGGACCGTGGAGCTGTTCGCGAATGGCGATGGCCCGCTCGAGCACAGGGACTGCCTCGTCGAAGCGATCCTGTTCCATCAGGAAATAGCCCAAGTTTCCGAGACTGTTGGCGACATCGAGATGGTCCGGGCCGAAGGCCGCTTCGCGGATCGCCAGCACCCGCCGGAAGCTGGCTTCGGCCTGGCCCCGATCGCCCAGCTCGGTCGCGAGGATGGCTGTCAGGCGCAGGCTGGTGGCGACGTCGAGGTGGTTGGGGCCGAGCTCGGCCTCGCGCAGCGCCAGGCCCTCCTGAACGAAGGGAAGTGCCTCCTGAACCAGGCCGAGTTTCCAGTAGACGTCGCCGATGGTGTGCAACAGCCTGGCCCGCACCAGCGGGGCTTCGTTCAAATCGGCGCTGATTTGCGCGGCCCCGCGGTCGAGGACCTCCCGCACGGTGACGGCTGCGCCGCGGCTTTGGCCCGGGTCGGCGTTGCGGAACAGTCCCGCGAGAAAGGCCACGACGCGTTCGGTCTCGGCCCGAGCGAGCTCCGCCTGCTGCCTGGCGCGTTCGGCTTCGGCCGCGGCGGCACGAGCGCGATCAGCCTCGATGCCACGGGCGACGAAGCCGCCGATCAGCGCGAGCGCCAGCAGCACGCCTGCGGCTACGGGGCCGCGCCGGCGACGAACCAGTTTGCGCGTGCGATCCCACCAGGTCGGGTTCGTGGCCAAGACCGGCTGATGGCCCAGCAGCCGCTCCAGGTCGCGCGCCAGATCGACCGCGGATCCGTAGCGATCCTCGGGACGCCGCGCCAGGGCTTTGAGCACGATCGCATCGAGATCTCCACGCAGGGCGCGTTGCCAGCGTGCAGGGGTACTGCGCCGTCGCTCGGCGACGGCTTCTGCGGTTGCCCGCGGCAGTCGCTCGAAGTACTTCGAGGGCGGTTCGAGCTCGTGCCGGGCAAGCACCTGGACGTATTCGGCAAACGAGGAGGATGTGGTGGCGTACGGCAGGGCGCCGACCAGTACCTCGAACACCATCACGCCGAGGGAATAGACGTCGGTGCGGGTATCGATGTCGGCGGTGCCTTCGAGACCCAACGCCTCGGGGCTGACGTACCCGGGGGTGCCCACCGGGCGCCCCGCGCGGGTCAGACCGGGACGTTCCTCAGTGGGAACATCGACGAGCTTGGCGATGCCGAAGTCGATGACCTTCGGCACCAACTTGGAATCGACCGTGGTCACCAGGACATTCGAGGGCTTGAGGTCGCGGTGCAGCAGCCCCTTCTGGTGCGCATGGTGGACTCCGGCGCAGACGTCGACCATCAGCGCCAGCCGCTCCTCGAGCGAGAGTTGGTGCCGATCGCAGGCCTCGGTGATCGGAGCGCCATCGACCAGCTCCATGGCGAACCACGGCTGCCCGCCGCTGGTGCGGCCCGCTTCGAAGAGCTGGGCGACGTTGGGGTGCGAGAGGCGCGCCAGGGCGGCGCGCTCGACCTCGAAGCGCAGCGCCGAGCGGGGACTCGAGATCACCTCCCGGATCAGCTTGAGAGCTACCCGCCTGACAACCGGGGCGGATTGCTCGGCCAGGTAGACCGTCCCCATGCCGCCTTCACCCAGCACTTGCAGCAGTCGGTAGTCGCCGATCACCGGATCGGCCTGGGAGGCGTCGAGCTCCTGACTTTCGACGGGGCGAGTAGCCCGTCCCCCTGCCACCGTGGGTGGGAGACCGGTTGCGAGAGGGCGCGAAGCAGCGTCGTCGCGGCGATCCATGGTGCGCGAGGACGCTACCACGGGTGCTCGCCGCGCCGATCGACTCGGGGTCGAACGGGGATCGGGTATCGGGTGGAAGGTACTGGGTACTGGGACCGGGGAGTGCTGCCGACGAGACTACCGATTCGCCGCGTCCGTCAGCGCTTCCAGCACGGCGCCCACGGTGAGCACCTCGCCGAAGACGTGGTGGTTGCCGTCGGGGCGGTAGAGCACGTAGAACGGGATGCCGCTGCGTCCGAACTGCTGCAGGTAGGCGGCGATGGTGTCGTCGCGGCGCGTCCAATCCGCCTTCATGGCCACCACTGCATGGGTCTCGAAAGCTGCAGCTACCTCGGGTTGGGCGAGGATCAGCTTCTCGTTGACCTTGCAGGTCAGGCACCAGTCGGCGGTGACGTCGACGAAGACCAACCGGCCCTCCGCTGCCAGCCCGAGGGCGGTGGCCTCATCGAAGGGCGTCCAGCTGATTCCGCCGGTCGCACCCGCGGTCTCGAGACTCGGCCGTGAGGTATCCGGGGTCACGCCTGCGATTGCACCGACGGCGGTCACCGCTGCGACGGCAAACCACACCCAACGTGCCGTTGGGCGATGCGCCCGGCTGCGCAGCCACACGGCGAGGGCCAGCAGCAACAGGCCCGCTTGGACCAGCGCGAGGCTCTCGGCCGACACCAGAGACCCGAGAACGTAGAGCACCCACACCCCGGCGGCGGCGAGCAGGAAGCCCATCACCCCTTTGAGGGTCTCCATCCAGGCGCCGGGTTTGGGCAACCAGCGCGCCGCTCCCGGAGAGGCAGCGAGCAGCAGGTAGGGCAGCGCCATGCCGATGCCGACCGCGCCGAACACCACCAGGGTGCTGCTCGCCGGTTGGCCGAGGGCAAAGCTGACGGCGGTGCCGAGGAAGGGCGCAGAACAGGGGGTCGCCATCAGCGTCGCGAACAAGCCCGAGGCGAAGTGGCCGGCAAGGCCCTCACGGGCGCTGCCTGCGTCGGCGGCGTCGGCCAGGGCTCCGGGCAGCGTGATCTCGAAGACTCCCCAGAGATTGAGGGCGAAGAGCACGATCACCACCGCGAGGAAGACCAGGAAGCTCGGCTGCTGAAACTGCACTCCCCAGCCAACGGCAGCACCGGCTTCGCGAAAGCCGACCGCCACTACCGCCAGCGCGAGGAACGACACAACGATGCCGAAGCTGGTGGCGAGCGCACCCCGACGCACTTCGGAGCGCCCCTGCCCGGCTGCGCGGACCAGGGCAAAAACCTTGAGCGACAGCACCGGCAGGACACACGGCATCAGGTTGAGGATCAAGCCGCCCAGCACGCCGAAAGCGATCATCGCGAGGAGTGATGTCGTGGCACGGCCGGGCGATGCCGATCCCGGCACCGAAGCCGTTTCGAGCGGCTGGGTTTCGACGCCGCCCGAACCGACGACGATTTCGATGCTGCCCCGAGCTTCGGTCGGTTGCAGACAACTCTTGTCGTCGCAGGCCTGATAGGCGAGGGTCAGCGGCACCGTGATGCTGCTGCTCGCCGCCGTGGCCGGGATGTCGACGCGGGCGCGAGCGATGAAACGCCCATCGAAGACCGATAACGGCACCTCGGCGAAGCTGAACGACTGCTCCTTGGCCGGGGGCCACTCGAGCGAAGGGTTCGGCCAGTCGGCCGGCAGGCCGAGCTCGAGAGTGGTTGGAATCAGGAAGTCGTAGGTCGGCGTGTTGGAGTTGACGTGCCAGCCGTCGTCGATCCTGGCCGCGACCTCGAGCAGCACCTGCGATCCCGGCTCGTAGGCGGTGCGATCCACACGCACGGTCTCGATCGCGAGCTTGGCCGGTACCTCGAACGCCAGCGCCGAGGCTGCCGCCAAGCCCGCCATCGCCAGCAGAAGGCCAAAGCGTCGCTCTGATCCCGGTCCCCGGTCCCCGGTTCCTGGTCCCCGATACCCGACTATGCGCATGCCGGCGAGTGGCCGCTCTCGATGTAGTCCAGCAGGCGCTGCGCCGAACGGGCGAGGCTGCTGCTGGGGCGCGTGGCGAGGAACTGCTCGAGCGAGGCTTTGGCACGCGAGCAGTCCCCGCGTTCGTGGGCGATCTCCGAGCGGAGGAGCTCGGCTCTGGCGCTGACGGCTTCCCCTGCGGCCTGCAGGTGTGGCGCGGCGAGATCGAGGGCCGCCAGCGCCTGGTCGTATTCCGCGGCGAGGCGATGGGCGTCGGCGGCGCGGGTCAGGAGCTCCGCCCGCTTGATGGGATTGGGCTTGCCGACCTCGACCAGCCGTCGGTAGAGAATTGCAGCCCGGTGCCCGTCCTCCCGGGCGTGCAGGGCTTCCGCGACCTGGCGGAGTTGCTCGGCATCGCTGCTGTTGACCAGGGCCTCGAAGCGCTTTCCGAGCTCGCGCCACGACGAGACGTCGCCCTCGAGCTGGGTCAAGAACTTTGG
Source organism: uncultured Thermoanaerobaculia bacterium (assembly GCA_964599475.1). Classification (GTDB taxonomy): domain Bacteria; phylum Acidobacteriota; class Thermoanaerobaculia; order Multivoradales; family CAZRFU01; genus CAZRFU01. The sequence goes on along the minus strand of CAZRFU010000023.1, from coordinate 31,346 downwards.
AGCCGGAGCGAAGCCCTGGATTCGAGCCACCACGCCGAAGTCGGGCGTGAGCACCAGGGTCGTCGGCAGGGAGCCGTGGCCGAAGCGCTGGTAGAGCATGGTGCCGTCGCCGCCGTCTTCGGTGTCGACGCGCAGCAGGACGACCTCGCGCGCCGCCCACTGCTTGAACTCGGGAGTCGAGAAGACCTTCTTTTCGAGCTCTTTGCACCAACCGCACCAGTCGGCGTAGAGGTCGACGAAGACGAGCTTGTTCTGCTGTTTGGCGGCGGCGCGTGCCGACTGGATCGAGCTGTGCCACTCGGGTCCGAGCGTCTGCGCCGAGCCGCCGGAGGCAGCTGGGGACGCGGCGGCGAGGGTGAGGCTGGCTACGAGGAGGTAGGGGCTGAGAGAGGTGATTCGCATGGTCTCGGCGGCCTGCGAGGCCGGTTCGCGATGATACCATGCCGCCCATGTGTGCCGACTCCGCGTCTCGCCTCTCACGCCGCGTCCGCGCCTTGTCGGAGTCGGCGACGCTGAAGGTCTCGCGTCGGGCTTCGGAGCTTGTGGCTCAGGGCCGCGACATCGTCGATTTCGGCGCCGGCGAGCCGGATTTCCGCTCGCCCGAGGTGGCCGTCGAGGCAGCGGTGGCGGCGCTGCGCGAGGGCTTTACGCGCTACACCGTCGCGACTGGAATTCCGCAGTTGCGGGCCGCCTTGGCCACGCGCTACGCGAGCCAGGGAGCACCCTGGGGTGCGAGCGACGTGGTGGTGACGGTTGGCGGGAAAGCGGCCCTGTTTGAGCTGGCCTTGGCCCTGCTCGACGAGGGTGACGAGGTGGTGCTGCCCTCGCCGTATTGGGTCAGTTTCACCGAACAGGTGATCTTCGCCGGGGCGCGCCCGGTATTGGTGCCGACGGCGCCGGATGAGGGGTTTGCGATCCGCGCCGCGCCGCTGCTCGCCGCCTGCACCGAAAGGACACGGGTGATCATCGTCAACGCGCCGTCGAATCCGGCGGGTGGCGTGATGGCGCGCGAAGAGCTCGAAGCGCTGGTCCTCGGGGCGCATGCCCGCGGCATCGTGGTGATCTCCGACGAGACCTACGAGCGGTTCGTGTATGCGAGCGAACCGGTTTCGATCGCCGCCCTGGCGTCGCGGTTCCCCGACACCTGTGTCGTGGTCGGATCGTTCTCGAAGACCTATGCGATGACCGGGTGGCGACTCGGCTGGACGGCGGGCCCCCGCGACATCATGGCGGCGGTGGCGACGATCCAGGGTCACGCCACCTCGAACGTGACCTCTTTTGCGATGAAGGGTGCGCTGGCCGCCCTCGAGCACGCCGAGCCCGAGGTCCGTCGCATGATCGACGAGTACCAAGCGCGGCGCGAGCTGATCGTGGCGCGGTTGAACGCCATCCCGGGAATCCGCTGTGCACCGCCGGGGGGTGCCTTCTACGTTTTCCCCGACGTTTCGGCGTGTTACGGGCCGGGGTGTTCCGGGTCGATCGCTTTCGCCGAGTGGCTGCTCGAAGATGCCGGGATCGCGGTGGTGCCCGGAATCGCGTTCGGGGCCGACGAGCATGTGCGCCTGTCGTTCGCATGCTCGCGAGAGACCATCGAGCGTGGCATGGAGCGACTGGCCGCAGCTCTGGCCGGCCGGATGGCACGCGCGTGAGGCGCGGCGTTCCGGGGAGGGATCGATGATCGGCGGCGGCATGGGGCGGTGGTCGGTGCCGATCGGTAACCTGTTCGGGACCCACGTGCGGGTGCATTGGACCTTCGTGCTGCTGATGGTCTACGTCGGCTTCAATGCCGGCGACGGCATGCGGGGGGCAGTGGTTGGCTTGGCCTTTACCGTTGGGCTGATTGCGAGCCTGGTGGTCCACGAAGCCGCGCACGGCGTGGGGGCGAAGCTCTTCGGCTCCAGCACCTCGGAGGTGGTCTTGTACCCGATCGGCGGCGTGGCGCGCCTGAGTCGGGGGTTGACGCCGCCGGCGGAAGTGGTGGTCGCCGCCGCCGGGCCGCTCGCCCAGCTCGGGGTCATCGTCGGATTGGCCCTGGCATTCCGGGTCGGACCGACTGTGGTGCCCGAGGGCAACGCGACGCTGTTTGGCGTGGACGGACTGGCGATGTTGCTGCTGGTCGCCAACGGAATCGTGCTCTTCGCCAATCTCGCTCCGGTGTGGCCGCTCGATGGTGGTCGGTTGGTGCGTGGGGTCCTCGCGATGGCCCTTGGCGCCGACAGAGCACCTTTGGCAGGTGCCCGCGTCGGTCAGGCCTTTGGTCTGGCAGTTGCGTTGGCAGGGGTCTTTGCGCCACCCCTCATCCTGCTGGGCGGCGTGCTGTTCCTGGGGTCGACGCAGGACGTCGCTGCGATCCGCCGCGCCCGGAGTCTGAGGCATCTCAGCGTCGCCGACGCGATGATGCGGCGATTCGAGGTGGTTCCTCCCCACGAGAGTCTCGGCCGTGCCGGCGAACGGCTGCTCGGCTCCCCCCAACGGGCATTTCCGGTGGTCGACGGGTGGGGACGACTCAGCGGCCTGCTGACCCGCAATGCCCTGCTCGCGGCGCTCGATCGCCTCGGCCCGGATGGTGCGGTCAGCGATGCGATGAGTGTGGAAGTACGGGTCGTCGACGCGGCCACACCCCTCGATCGTGCTGCCGAGGCACTGGCTGGCGAGTCCAGCGGTGCCCTGGTGGTGATGCACGAGGGGCGGATCGCCGGACTCATGACCGCCGAGCGATTGGCGGAAGTCGCCGCAGTTGGCGGGCAGATCGAACGGCGCACCGAAGGGTAGCCCGGGGAGCGCATGGGATCCAAGTGGTTTGCGTCGGCTTTGGTGGCCGCGTCCGCAGCGGCGGCGACGACCGCCCCCTTCCCGGTGGTGGAGCCGCTGCCCACGGCACCGGAGCAGCACACCGAGCACCTCTTGCTGTCGGGTGAGGACTCGGCCAGTCCGCGCTGGTGGTCGGTGCTGATGGAAACCGGCCCCCGGGCCGGCCAGGAACTTCCGATTGCGGTTCCGGGGCAGTGGGAGACCGCGGGCTTCGGCACCTACACCTACGGTCACGACGAAGCCGACTCGGCCGACCGCGGTCGGTATCGCACGGGCTTCGTCGCGCCCCAGCGCTGGCGGGGACGCCGCGTGGAGGTGGTCTTCGAAGGGGTGATGACCGACACGACGGTCTTGCTCAACGGTCAGGCGGTCGGCCCGACCCATCAGGGGGGCTACACCGAGTTCCGCTTCGACCTCTCGCCGTTTGTGCGTTTCGGCGAGATCAACACGCTCGACGTCATCGTCAGCGAACGTTCGGCCAACACTTCCGTCAACCTGGCCGAGCGCGACGCCGACTACTGGGTGTTCGGCGGCATCTACCGGCCGGTGCGGCTCGAGATCCTCCCGGCCTTCCACCTGCGCCAGGTGTCGATCGACGCGCGCCACGATGGCGCCATCGTGCTCGAGGTCGAAACCTCGGCCCTCGACGACACCACCGGCGTGTGGTGGGTCGACGTCGAGCTGGTCGAGGGCGGCTCGATGGTCGCCAGCGCGCCGGTTGGTCCGGTCGAGGCGAGCGGTGGGCATCGCACCAAGGTGGTGGGGCAGGCAGCGGGCTTTTTGCCCTGGACGGCGGAAACACCGTCGATGGCGATGGTCGAGGTGCGCCTGCGACGCGGCAGTGAAGTGCTCCACTCCACCCGGGAGCGCTTCGGCTTTCGCACGGTCGAGGTCGCTCGACCGGGTCGAATCGGCCTCAGCCCGGGTTTGTGGATCAACGGTCAGCGGGTGTTTCTGCGGGGCGTCAACCGCCACGACTCGTGGCCGGCGTCGGGCCGGGCTATGGCCCGCCAGCGCGCCCGCGCCGACGCCGAAGCGCTGCTCGCGCTCGGCTTCAACGCCGTGCGCATGTCGCACTACCCGCCGTCACGGGCGTTCCTCGATGCTTGCGACGAGCTCGGCCTGTACGTCATCAACGAGCTGCCGGGATGGCACGACGCCTACGACACCGAGGTCGGTCGAGGCCTGGTGGCCGAGATGGTCCGCCGTGACGTCAACCACCCTTCGGTGATCTTGTGGGCCAACGGCAACGAAGGTGGCTGGAACCGCACGCTCAACCAGGATTTCGCCCTGCACGATCCTCAGCGGCGAGCGGTCATATTGCCCGACGAGATCTTCGGCGACTTCGACACCCGCCATTACCCGAGCTGGGGTGAGCTCGAGTCGCGGGTCGATCCCGGAGCGCCGTGGTCCTGGATGCAACGGCTGCGGCGCCGTCCCCCGCTGATCATGCCGACCGAAATGCTTCATGCCCTGTGGGATGGGGGCGGTGCAGCGTCGCTTGGCGACTACCTCGAGCGCCTCCGCGGTGAGCCGCGAGGCGTCGGGTTCTTCCTCTGGGCTTTCGCTGACGAGGCCGTGGTGCGGGCCGATCGGGGTGGCGAGCTCGACGCTGCCGGCAACTACGCGCCCGACGGCATCCTCGGGCCGTGGCGCGAGTGGGAGGCGAGTGCATTTGCCGTGCGCGATCTGATTGCACCGATTCGGGTCGTCGGCTTCGACCCGGAACGTGGCGAGGTTGAGCTCGAGAATCGCTTCGATCACACCGATCTGGCCACGATTGTTTCGTCGTGGCGCTGGATCGACTTGCCGCAGTCGAGCGCCGAGTCCAGACGCGACCTCGGCGGCAGCCGAGGAGTGATCGCGCCCACGCCTGCGCGGCGTCGTGGGGAACTTGCGATCGGACCTCCTCCGGCCGGGGCCGATGCCGTCGAGCTCGTGTTCCAGCGCTCCTTCGATGGGCGTGAGGTCGCCTCCGCGGTGGTGCGTCTGCCTCGCAACGGGAGGGTTGGTGTGCCCGCGGGCGGATCGGTGCCGGCGTCGGTCGAGCTGCGCGGCGGCGAGTGGCTCCTGCGGGTGGGGAGGATCGCCGCAAGCATCGACGAGCGCAGCGGAGAGTTGGTGCGGCTGACGACGACCGGGGGAGCAGTCGAGCTGCGCGGCGGCACTCGTCGCGCTGACGGCAGCTCGGCCACTGTTGCGGCTGCGAGACCGTCTCAGGGTGCCGGAGTGGCCCGGCTGGAGCTCGATTTCGAGGCTGGTGGATACCTGCGCACGGCGACCTGGCGGCTGGGAGCCGATGGACGCCTGCACTTCTCCTGGCTCGGTGAGTCGCGAGAGCTGCGTGCCTTCGATGGGGTTCGGTTCGAGCTCCCCAGCACGCTCGACTCGATCGATTGGGTCGGAGGCGGGCCGTGTCCAGTGTGGCGCAACCGCTTGGCCGGGGCTCGGCCAGGGGCTTGGCGCCAGCCGGCCGTTGGTCTGGGGCTCGGCTGCAACCAGCCGGTCGGGTTCTTCCGCGAGGTCGAGTGGATGGAGTTGGTACTCGGCTCGACCCGCGTGCGCGTCGAGCCGGAAGCTGGGCTCTTCGTCGGGGTCGGCGAGCCCGAGTTCCCGAAGGGGTCGAAGGAGGCGGTGGCACAGGTGCCGAAGTCCGGGCTGACGGTGTTGCACCAGATTCCGGCCATCGGCACCAAGTTCCACCCGGTCGAGGACCTGGGACCGGCGGCCCGTGGTGGCTTCGAGGGGCCATTCCGCGGCAGCGTCGCCTTGAGCGTGCAGTCGGCGAGCCCCTGAGTGGAGACGGCGGGCAGGGGGCGGTCGGAGCAGGCGCAGCGGGTTGCCGCAGCATTCGCCGACCATTTCGCTGAGCTGCCGACGCAGGTCGCTTTCGCTCCCGGCCGTGCCACCCTGTTGGGCGCCCACATCGATCACCAGGGTGGTCGGGTGTTGGCCGGTGCGCTCGAGCTCGGTATCGCCTGCGCCGTTGGCGCGGCGCGCGGTCGCGAGCACCAGATCTTGGCTCTCGACCGCGACGAGTGGGACCGGTACACACCTCGTGAGGTGGAGCTCGAAGGGACGTGGCGCGACTATCTCCGCGCGGTCATCGCCGAGCTTTCCGCGGCGGTTGGGACGCTTCCACCGCTGCGGCTGGTGTTCGGCGGTGACATCCCGATCGGGGCGGGACTGTCGTCGTCGGCCGCGCTGGAGCTGGCCGTGTGCCGTGCGATCGAGGCCCACCTCGATGTGGACCTGGGGCCGCTCGGGCGCGCTGCGCTCGGGCGGCGTGTCGAGAACACGCGTCTCGGGTTGCGCAGTGGGCCGATGGACCAGCTGGTTTCGGCGACTGCCGAGCGCGGCCGGCTCCTCGGCCTCGATCTCGGCGATGTTGCGGCGGGTGGGAATGTGGCGGTGTGGCCCTTGCGCCCTCCGCATGAGGTCGCCCTGGTCTTGCTCGACTCAGGCGTGCGCCGTCGCCTGGTGGCGTCGGCATTCAACGATCGTCGGGCGGAGTGTGAGGCGGCTCTCGCGAAGCTGCGCTCCGCCGTCGCCGCGCCCGCCGCATCGTGGCGCGAGCTCGGTGACCGACTGGATATCGAGGACTCGTTGGCGCAGCTCGACCCCGTGCTTGCGCGGCGCGCGCGCCACGTGATCTCCGAGGATCAGCGAGCCGCGGCGGGCATCGCCGGTCTCGAGTCGGGCAGTCTCGATCAGCTCCCGGCCCTGATGCGTGCGTCGCAGACGAGCTCGCGGGAGCTGTGGGAGTCGAGCCTGCCCGAGCTCGATCTGCTCGCCGAGGTCGCCAGTTCCACGCCTGGGTGCCTGGGCGCACGCTTCGGCGGAGGCGGGTTCGGCGGGTGGGTGGTGGCCGTGGTCGAACGGGATTCCGATGCTGCCGAGAGGATCATGGTGCGGGCTCGCGAGGCTTTCGGCCGGCGGTTTGGCAATGCCGTGGTCGCCCTTCACTCCGATCTCGGCGCCGGGGCTCGTGTGGTGTGATTCGAGCGACAACCTCGGGGCGAGATTCCCGTATGGTTGGGGATCTCGGGGCGTTGTTCGTGACCCCTTCCCTGCGACCCAGGATATCGATGAGCGAGGAGACTTCCATGCGTATTCCGACCGCGCTGACGCTTGCTGCAACCCTCGGGACCGCCTGTGCGCGCACTCCACCGCCCGAACCGCCGCCAATGACCTACCCGGCCGCCGAGCGCAGTGCCCAGGTCGATGTGTTGCACGGTGTCGAGGTCGCGGACCCCTACCGCTGGCTCGAAGAGCCGGACGCTCCCGCCACCCGCACCTGGATCGAGGCCCAGAACATCGTGACGAATGGGTGGTTGGCCGAGGCCTCCAGCCGCGACGCGATCGCACAGCGGCTCGAGCAGGTGTGGAGCTTTGCTCGGGTGAGCCCCCCGATCGCCAGGGGTGAGCGGTTGTTCTTCACCCGCAACGACGGCCTCCAGAACCAGGACGTGTGGATGGTCGCCGAGGGTCTCGAGGGCGAGCCGAAGGTGCTCCTCGACCCGAACACCCTGTCGGCTGACGGCACGGTTTCAGTCGCCGAGGTCACGATCGATCCCACCGGCACCAAGATGGCATATTCACTGTCGAAGGGGGGGTCGGACTGGCGCGAGTGGCGCATCCGCGACGTCGACACCGCCACCGATCTGCCCGATCGCATCGAGTGGAGCAAGTTCTCGACCGCCGAGTGGCTGCCCGACGGCTCGGGGTTCTACTACTCACGCTACGACGCACCGGCGGAAGGTCGTGAGCTCGAGGGGATCAACTACTTCCAGAAGCTCTCCTTCCACCGCGTCGGGACGAGCCAGGCAGAGGACCGTCTGGTCTACGAGCGCCCCGATCAGAAGGAGTGGGGCTTTGCTCCGACGGTCTCGGACGACGGTCGGTTCCTGGTGATCTCGGTCTGGCAGGGGACCGACTCGCGCAACCGCATCGCGGTGCAGCGTCTCGACCGCGCCGACGCGCCCGTCGAGATGGTGCTCGACGGCTTCGACGCGGCCTACGACTTCCTCGGCAACGAGGGTGATTGGCTTTACTTCCGCACCACCAACGGCGCTCCGCGGGGCCGGGTGGTGGCGATCGAGCTTGGCCGACCGGAGCCGACAGCCTGGCGCGAGATCGTTGCCGAGGATGAGGCGACCCTCGAGGCGGCGTCGATGGTCGGCGATCGGCTGGTGCTGCGGTGGCTCGAGGATGCGCACGCCAAGGTCTCCCTGGCGACTCTCGACGGCCAACCGGCCGGCGAGATCACGCTGCCCGGCCTCGGCTCGGTGGGGGACATGACCGGGACGCGCAAGGACCGCGCCGCCTTCTTCTCCTTCGAGAGCTTCTCGCAGCCCGCAGCGGTCTACCGCTACGAGCTCGCGAGCGGCGACACCACGCCGTTCAGGCATGCGACGCTACCTTTCGACCCGAACGCGTTCGAGGCGACGCAGGTATTCGTCGCGTCGAAGGATGGCACGAAGATTCCGGCGTTTGTGGTGCGCAAGAAGGGCGTCGAGGCCAATGGCGAACGGCCGACGCTGTTTTACGGCTACGGGGGTTTCGATATCTCACTGTCGCCGTTCTTCCAGGCGTCGAACCTGGTGTGGATGGAGCGCGGTGGCGTTTACGTGCACGCGATCCTTCGCGGCGGCGGCGAATACGGCGAGCCATGGCACCAAGCCGGCATGAAGCTGAAGAAGCAGAACGTCTTCGACGACTTCATCGCGATCGGCGAATGGTTGACCGGCGAGGGTGGGTGGACCCGCCCGGACCGGCTGGCGATCCACGGCCGCAGCAACGGTGGTCTGCTGGTTGGTGCGGCGATGACTCAACGCCCGGATCTCTTCGGCGCGGCGGTGCCCGGCGTCGGCGTGCTCGACATGCTGCGCTTCCACCTCTTCACCATCGGCTGGGCCTGGACCTCGGACTACGGCTCGCCCGACGATCCGGCCGAGTTCGCCGCCCTGCGGGCCTACTCGCCGTACCACAACCTCGTACCCGGGACCTGCTACCCCGCGACGCTGATCACCACTGCGGACCACGACGACCGCGTGGTGCCGGCACACTCCTTCAAGTTCGCTGCCGCGCTCCAGCACGCGCAGGGCTGCGCCAACCCCACCCTGATTCGCATCGAGACCTCGGCGGGTCACGGCGCCGGGACACCTGTATCCAAGCGCATCGAGGAGGCGCGCGATGTGCTCGCCTTCCTCGAGCGGGCGCTCGGAGTGGAGTAGCGACTCCGACCGCAGGGTCAGGGGATCGCGGTCGACCACTCGCTGGAGTTTCCCTCCTCGAAGTCGGCGGCGAAGATCCACTCGTCGGTCAGCCACAAAACGTACGCTTGGGAGTCGGTGAATTCTCGGTAGGCCACGCCGCGGCCGTCCGACGTCCACTGGAGAGAACCCTCGAGGAGGAGGCCGGGAGCGTCGTGGCTGATCCTCGATCCGCTGGCGCCGCCGCTCGCCACGCGGCGCAGCTCGGGGAAGTTGTCCTCGGTCAGATCAGCGAAAAAGGCGACCCAACCTCCCAGGGGCGAGAGCCGCCACTCACCGACATCGGCGTTGGGGAAGATCGCCCAGGTGGTCAAGGTGGTACGTGTCGACGGGTTGTCGAGAGTCGCGCTGTAGAGCCAGATCCGCTCGTCGAAGGAAAGGTCGCCGGAGAACACGACGCGGTCGAGGCTGTCGTCGATGTCGAAGGTGCCGATCTCGCCGCCGGTGGCGATCGTGCCGGAAATCGGGGTTGCAGCCCTCGCAGGTCCGTTGGTGTCGGCAACGTAGAGGCGATCCGTGCCGGCGGCGTAGCGGCCCTTGAAGACCACGCGGGCACCATCGTTGGCGAAGCGCGGGCGCTCGCGGTAGTCCGGATCCGCAAAACCTCCGGCGAAGTAGGGGCTGAGCGGGGTGGTCGTGAGGCCGTCGAGAGAGGCCACGAAGACGTCGGTGGTGCCGTCTTCGAGCAGGTCGCCGACCAGAATCGCGTGCGAAGAGTTGGCAGAGATCTCTATGCGTTGTCCGAATGTGACCTCACCACCGGCGACCGGCGCTCCGTGGAGACGGACCGCAGCCGTGCGCGGGCCTTCGATCGGCACGCTCCACGCTTCGGCAGCGCTCCCGTTGTACCGACCCTGGAACACCACCCGTGATCCGTCGGGTGTGATCGAGAAGATTCCTAGGGCACCCGTGCCACCAGCCGGGTCGGGATCGATGACGACTCCTCCCCCGAGGCCGGTGATGGGAACCGAACGCAGGCGATTGACGCCGTCCAGGTCGAAATCGCCCATCAGCACTACGCGGCTGCCGCTCGGATCGATTTCGAAGACACTCGAAGCATCTCGCTGTCCCGAGAGATGGGGGTGCAGTTTGATTGCCGCCGCAGGCGGACCAACGGTTGGGGTGCTCCACAGCTCGAAGACCCCGGAGAGGTCGAAGTCGCCACGGAAGACGACGCGCGAGCCGTCGGCGGTGAGCCCGAAGTTCGTCACCCCTGCTGCACCTACGGGTGCAACGGGCCCGATGCGGCCGGCCGCAGCCGCCGGCCCGGAGATCGGCACGCTCCACATCTCCTCCGCACCCGAAGCCCCGGTTGGTCCGGCAAAGACGACCTGCTGACCGTCAGGAGTGATCTCGAACAGAATGGAATCTGTACCTGCTGCGAAGGTCGGCGAGAGGCGTACGGCCGCGGTGTCGGGACCGCCGATGGGAACACTCCAGAGCTCGGTTGGAGTGGCCGCAGCGGGTCGGTAGAGGAAGACGACCTGGCCTGCGGCGCCAACCACCGCCCGGCGCACCGTCGATCCGGCGAAGGGTGGCGGCGAGAGACGGATCGGTGCATAGCCCGCAGCACGCTTGACGGCGAAGAGCTCGAGGGAACCATCGAACGTGGCTTCTTCGCGAAACACCACCCACTCACCGTCCGGGCTAACCTGGTCGAAGACCGAGGTGAGCTCGGGAGAGTTGGCGAGCGCGAGCTGCCGCGGCCGGGGGGCGGCCTCGGCCAAACTAACCAAGAACAGCGTGGCATGCCCGATGACCAAGAGTGTGCGCATGGTGAACCTCCTGGTCTTTTGACGGAATCGTGGGGAGCAAAGGGACACGGAGCAGTCACGCCTTCGGGCAGCACCGGCGCAGCGGTGGTGGACTCCTTCACGATTCAGCCGATCACCCGGCAGCAGGGGCGACTGCATGGAGGCCCCGCTGCCGCCGCCTGGTATGCGGTGCACGGGACCTGGTGCACAAAGCAAGAGGCCCGGAGTTGCCTCCGGGCCTCACACCAGATGCAAAGAGGATCCACCTAGCCTTGTCGCGACTTGATCACGGCCAGGCCCGCGGCAGCCAAGGCCAGCAGCAGCAGGGTCAAGCTGGTGCGGTCGAGGGCCGGGACCTCGAGAGGATTCGGTGCGGGAGCCGCGCCGACGCAGGAGGTGACATCGAGTGACCAGGAGTTGAGCGTGCCGCTGTCGGCAAGCGCGGTATCCTCGATCTCGATGGTCCACGTACCGGTCGGATCTTCGCCGATGAAGGCGCCCATTGCGCCCTCGGGCACCAGGAGAGGCGACGGCACGCCGTTGGCGTAAGTGGTGTCGGTCACAGTTTCCGTCGCGTCGTCGTCGAAGGTGGTGCCGTTGAATACGTCGTCGTTGGAGCCGCCGTTGGCGGAGCTGATGGTGGTGGTCGTTCCTCCCGGAGAGGTGAGGGTGACGATCAGGTCCGCGGTCCAGGTGTGGGTGATCGCGACATCGAGGTTGACATCACACAGGTACGTGTCCGTTCCCGAGACGGCGATGGTCGAAGAGACTGTGGTCAGGTCGACAATCGCAACCGGCGTGGTGTTGCTGAAGCTGGCGATCGTCGCAATCGGGGGCAGAGTCAATGTCGTGACGTCGAGGCTCCAGGAGTTCAGCGTGCCCGTGTCGGCAAGGGCGGTATCCTCGATCTCGATGGTCCAGGTGCCGTTCGGATCCTCACCGATGAAAGCCCCCATCGCGCCCTCGGGGACCAGCGCGGCTTGAGGCACGCCGTTGGCGTAGGTCGCGTCGGTGGTGATCACGGAGGCGCTGTCGTCGAAAATCGTGCCGTTGAACACGTCGTCGTTCGAACCGCCGTTGGCGGAGCTGATCGTGACCGTCGTCCCGGCCGGGGAGGTCAGGGTGATGATCAGGTCCGCGCTCCACGTGTGGGTGATGGCTGCGGTCAGGTCGATATCGTGGAGGTAGGTGTCGACTCCCGTCACCGAAATCGTCGAAGAGATCGTCGTGAGATCGACGATCGCGACGGGCGTGTTGTTGGCGAAGCTGGTGGTCTGTGATGTGCCGCCGGGAGGGGCGGCCGGCGCCACGAAGCTTGCCGAGACCGGCCGACCCGGCCGCAGGTTGAGCGGATCGTAGGAGATCTGATCCACCAAGCTCAGGTAGCTGGCCAGGGCACTGTCGAGTTGAGCCTGGACGCCGGGATTTGCGCGGTCCTGTTTGAGCACTCGAATCTGTGCCGCGAGGGCATCGATCTCGGCTCCGAGCTGCTGTTTGGTCTGCGCGGTTGCGGACGCCGAAACCAGGATCAGCAGGGAAGCGGCGAGGGCAGGCAGAGAGTTTCGTGGACGCATCGAGTCTCCTCCTCCGGGTCAGAGTGGGGGCTCCGGCGAGCACCGGGGCCTCAGAGTCCGTTTAATATGTGCGCCGATGGTAGCAGGCGACAGTCTGTTGGGCAAGCGCTCCGGGCGCGGCGGACGGGGTGATCGAGGTCGAGCTCGGTGCGCGGTGCGTGCCGGCTTGGTCATGATTGGGTGCGCCGCTGGGCTGGCCTGCCGGAGCGATGTCCCGTCACCACCGCTCGCGGCGGACCACGTCGTGGTGTTTCGGGAGCTGGTGCCGTCGGCGGGCCTGGCGTTTCGGCATGTCAACGGTATGTTCGGCGGGTACACCCCGGTCGAGGTGATTGGTGGGGGCGTTGGCCTGGCCGACTTCGACGGTGACGGTGATCTCGACATCTACCTGGTGCAGAGCGGCAGGCTCGACCCGGCCACCGGCCGCGCCGATACGAACACTCCGGCCGGTGATCGGATGTTTCGTAACCTGCTGGTCGAGGTCGGCGAGTTGCGCTGGGAGGATGCGACCCCGCCTGCCGTTGCGGAGCGCCGCGGCTACGGCATGGGTCTTGCCACCGGCGACTACGACAACGACGGAGACATCGATGTCTACGTGACCAATTGGGGCCACAACCAACTCCTCGCAAACCAAGGACACTGGTCCTTTCTCGACGTGACCGCGCAAGCCGAGGTCGACGATCCGCGTTGGAGCACCAGCGCATCGTTCGTCGACCTCGACCTCGACGGCTGGCTCGACCTGTTCGTCGCCAACTACGTGGAGATCCGGCCGGCCGAGTGCTTCTCCACCAGCAGCGCCCGCGATTACTGTGGGCCGGAGAGTTTCGCGCCGGTCGGGAACCGCATCTTCCGGAATGCCGGTTCCGACGGTGGTGGAGCGCCTCGATTCGAGGACGCGACGGCGGGGTTCGGAGCGACGACAGCGGCCCCTGCCGCCTCACTCGGGGTGGTCGCGGCGGACTTCGATCGCAATGGCTGGCCGGATGTCTACGTCGCGAACGACGCGATGGCCAACGAGTTGTGGCTGAGTCACGGCGCCGGGCCACCCCGGCTTCTCGAGACTGCGTTGCTGGGCGGGTGCGCCTTGAACCGCGATGGTCGTCCCGAGGCCAGCATGGGGGTGGTGGCGGCCGACTTCGACGGAGATCTGGATGAGGACCTGTTTCTGACCCATCTCGATGGCGAGACCAACACCTACTATCAGAACGACGGAAACGGGACGTTCGTCGACCGGTCGCTGATGACCGGACTGGCTGAGCCGAGTCGGCCCTACACCGGCTTTGGCGTGGCGGCGATCGACTTCGACAACGACGGGTGGCTCGACCTCGCCGTGGCCAACGGCGCAGTCCGGACGATCGCCGCGCTGGTCGAGCGAGGCGATCCGTTCCCCCTCGGCCAGCGCAACCTGCTCTTTCGCAACCGCGGCAGAGGCGAATTCGAGCTGGTCGAGGCCGGAGCGGTGTTTGGGGCGATCGAGGTCTCCCGCGGACTGGCGATGGGGGACCTCGACAACGATGGGGACAGCGACCTCGTGGTGGTCAACAACAACGGCCCGGCCCGGGTGTTGCTGAATCAGGTCGGGCAGGACAGCTCATGGTTGGGGCTTCGCGTGGTCGAGCGAGGTCGCGATGCCGTCGGTGCAACCGTACGGGTCGTGCCGGTGGGAGAGCCGAGGCCTGAGCTGGTGCGCCGAGTCGCGACCAATGGCTCGTACCTCTCGGCCAGCGATCCGCGGGTGTTGTTTGGGCTGGCCGGGCGTGCGGTGGCCTCGGTCGAGGTGCGGTGGGCCGACGGAGCCCTCGAGCGCTGGAGCTGGCAGGGGCGCGGGGTCGATCGGTACCACGTGGTGCACCGCGGGACCGGGACACCAGATGGTTGACGCGTCGCGGAGCAGAGCGCTGGGAGCCGCGCTGGTGGCGCTCGTGGCGGTGACGATCGGCGGGTGTCGCCCGCCGGGGCCGGATGCCTCAGTCGAGGTTCCGCTGCCGGATCTGTCCGGAGTCGAGCCGATGGTCGCGGATCACCTACGCGCGGTCCACGCCGAGGCCCAGACCGCGTTTCGCAAAGAGGGCATGACCGCCGAGCAGCGGGCAGAGGCGTTGGGAGAGGCCGGCCGGGCCTTCCACGCTCACGGATTCCACGACGCGGCCGTCGGTTACTACGATCTGGCGGCCGAGCTCCTGCCAACCGAGTCCAAATGGCCGTACCACGCCGGCCACGTGCGCATCGCGCTGGGAAACTTCGAGGCTGCGCTGGGGAGCCTCGAACGGGTCGTCGAGCTCGACCCCGGCTTCCTGCCTGGCCTGTTGACGCTGGCCGAGGTGGCACGCCAACTCGACCGATTCGATCTGGCCGAGTCGGTCTACCGACGCGCGCTGGAGCGCGAGCCGGCGGCGGCGGCAGCGCATGACGGGCTCGGTCGGGTTGCGCTTGCGCGAGGTGACCCTGAGCGAGCCGTTGCCGAGCTTCGCGAAGCACTACGGCTCGCGCCGGATGCCAACGAGCCCTACTACCCCCTGGCACTGGCGCTGCGAGAGCTCGGGCAGAGAGAGGAAGCGGTGGAGGCGCTGGCTCGTCGTGGCGAGCGCAGGATTGCGATTGCCGACCCGTGGATGTCGAGCCTGGCCGAGCTCCAAGTCGGGACCCGTTTGGCTCTGAATCGCGGGACGGCGGCGCTCGAGCGCGGGGACTACGATCAAGCGATTCGCGAATACCGTATGGCTGTCGAGTCGGCCCCAAGCAGTGCGCTGGCCCGGACCAATCTCGCCTCTGCCTTGGAGAAGATGGGTGATACCGAGGGCGCCATCGAAGCGATGCGGGCGGCTCTCGAGATCGACGCCACCTTGCCGCGTGCGAATTTCGGAATGGGTTCGTTGCTCGCGCGCAGTGGCGCCGATGCGCAGGCCGTCGAGTACTACGAGCGGGCTCTCGCGGTCGAGCCGAATCATCGCGACGCCATGTTCAACTTGGCCAACGCCCTGTATCGACTACGCCGTTTCGATGGGGCGGTGCAATGGTATCGGCGATCGATCGCGGCGGATCCGTCCAATGCCGTCGCCTGGCACGGCGTGGTCGCCGGCCTGGCTCGGGCCGGCAGCTGGGCCGAAGCCCGGGCCGAAGCTGAGGCCGCGTTCGGGCAGTTGCCTGCTGCGCCTCCCGTCCAGAACGCTCTGATCCGGCTCCTGGCCGCCGCCCCCGATGAGGCCCTGCGCGATGGTGCTCGAGCTCTTGGTCTGGCCCGCCCGCTTTTTGGACGAGACCCGTCCCTGGTCAACGTCGAGGCGCTTGCCATGGCCCTGGCCGAAAACGGACTCTTCGAAGAGGCGGTGCAGTATCAGCAAGCGGCAGTGGCCGCCGTGAAGGCGGCGGGATCGGGGGCGCTGGAAAGACACCGTGGCCTGCTGGAGTCTTACCAGGCTCGTCGCCCTTGTCGCCAGCCCTGGTGAGCGCGAGTCGGCACGCTGTGGGCGCGCTGTCGGCCCGTTGTGCGCTACGCTGAATGGGTGGCAGCCCTCCGCGGCCGTGGAGCCGCTTCGAATCCCCACAACCGGTTCGAACGCCTCGCGGTCGAACGGGATGTCGACGCTGAACCAGGGCCGGATCGGGTCGACACGGTCTTCCTCGCCGACAGCTCGAAGTCGGTGGTGTCGACCAACGACGCGCCGGACTTGCCATTCGACGCGTCGCTCAACCCCTATCGCGGTTGTGAGCATGGTTGTGCCTACTGCTACGCGCGGCCGACGCACGAGTACCTCGGCTTTTCGGCCGGTGTCGACTTCGAGTCGCGGATCCTGGTGAAGGAGGAGGCGCCGCGGTTGTTGCGCGAAGCCCTGGCGTCACCGTCGTGGACGCCCCAGGTGATTGCGTTGTCCGGGGTGACCGATGCCTATCAGCCGGTCGAGCGCAAACTCCAGCTCACCCGCCGGTGTCTCGAGGTGTTGGTCGAAGCGCGCAACCCGGTGGTGATCGTCACCAAGAACCGGTTGGTGGCCCGGGACGCGGACCTGCTCGCCGAGCTCGCTGCGCATCAGGCGGCGCGTGTGTGGGTGTCGATCACGTTGCTCGATCCGTCTTTGCTGGCAGCTCTCGAACCGCGCACCAGCCACCCGCGACGGCGGCTCGAGGCGATCCGGATCCTTGCCGACGCGGGCGTGCCGGTGGGGGTGTTCGTCGCCCCGCTGATTCCGGGTCTGACCGAACATGTCGTCGCCGAGGTGCTGGAGGCTGCCGCCGAAGCCGGCGCGCAGGCGGCGAGCTACACGGTGGTGCGCCTGCCCGGGGCAGTGGCCGAGGTGTTCTCCGAGTGGCTCGCGATCCATCAACCCGGTCGCCGCGACAAGGTCCTCGGCCGCATCCGCGAGCTGCGCCATGGCAAGCTCAACGAAACGCGTCACGGCGAGCGGATGTCGGCAAGTGGCGTCTGGGGGGAACAGATCCGCCAGCTCTTCGACGTCACCGCACGGCGAGTGGGGCTGGCACGGCAGGTTCCGGCGCTTTCCACGGCGGCCTTCCGACGGCCGCGCCTCGACGGTCAGCTGGGCCTGTTCGATTGACGCTTGCAGGCAGGCTGCTGAGAAACTCCCTCGGCCGCGATCCACGAGTTTCGTGCGCCGCGCGGCGCTCGCCTCGCGGCACAAGGCGCTTTTCATCAGCCTGCTGGTGGACGAGGCGGTCGTCGGGCCGACCACGGCAGGAAGTGTGCCGTCGCGCCGAGCCCGGGAAACGCCGCGCCGAAGGCGAGGCCGCAACCAGGGACTCGTCGCAGCAGAATCACCGGCAGCCGTCGAGGTGCGAGCCCGGACGACGTCGAGCGCCACAGCAGGTCGATCCTGAAGGCCTCGAACCACCCAACGACCGGCAGCTCGTGCCGACGAGCGAGCCACCTCGCAAAAGCTCGAGCGTCGGCCACTGGGCCGCCCGTGCCGGGTAGGCCGGCTTCTTCGGTGTAGCCCTCGAAGGCCTCGACCGCGTCTGCGCCGAGTGCAGTGAACAGCCCAGGGCAACTTCGCTGGGCGGCGCGGCGGCGTTTCGTCGCCAGTTGGCGGGCAGCGACGTGGAGGCGCTGAGAGTCGATGCCGGCGAGGAGCTCGGACGCCGTGCCATGGAGCAGGGCTTCCACCAGAGCGCGCTGCTGCGCTGCGAGTGCAGCACGTGGGCGGCCCGACGCAGTGCTCATCGCTCGGCCCAGGCGTCGTACCGAGCCCAACGCAACCGCCGCCCCGAGTGCGTCGAGCTCCGAATCGAGCGCGGCCCGAGTCGGGAAGTGATCGTCCCGTTCGAGCATCACCCCCGGCACCTCGATCCGTGCTGCGAGCTCGGCGACGAGCTCCAGGACCGCTGGGTCGACCGGGTGGGCGTGGCTGTCGTGGTAGAGCCCATCGCGGAGCACACCGCCGGCGACGTGGACGTAGGCGATTCGTTCGAGCGGGAGCCGGTCGAGGAATGCGACTGCATCGAAGGTGTGATTGATGGAGTTGGCGTAGACGTTCTCGAGGTCCAACAAGAGCCCGGCACCGGACTGCTCGACCACGGTCCTGAGAAAGGTTGGTTCATCGAGGTCTGCATCCGGAAACTCGAACAGGGTGGCGACGTTCTCGACCACCAATGGGACCGGCAGCACCGTCTGGGCGGCAGCGATGTTCTCGAGAAGGACCTCGAGGGCGGCGAGGGTCCGTGGCACCGGCAGCAGGTGGCCGACCTCGAGTGCTCCGGCGCGCACGAAGGCGATGTGGTCGCTGACGAAGGGTGCGTCGAAGGCCTCGGCGGCACGGGCGAGCCGATCGAGATGGCGGGTGTCGATGGGCTCGGCACCACCGAGGGAGAGCGACACACTGTGCGGAATGATCCGCACCCCGCGCGCTTGCAGG
>CAZRFU010000023.1:0-13055 GCA_964599475.1 uncultured Thermoanaerobaculia bacterium | reverse complement strand
CAACAATGCGTCCGGCGGCGCCTGCGGGTCGATACCCTCGACCATCACTTCGACGAACCCGAGCTTCTGTCGCAGCTCGATCGCTCGCGCCAGGCCGGGACGCCAGCCAACCCCGATGCCAAGGCTCGGCCACGCTGTTGGGGTCATGAGCCGCACCCTCCACAGCCGCCACAGCCACTGCCACCACCACATCCCCCGCCGCAGGTCGCGCCGGGATCGGTGCCGACCCCACGTCGCTCGCGCTCTCCCGGAGCCCAGATGACCTCGGCGAAGGCTGCCGGTCCCCAAAGCGCGACCGCGAGCGCAGCGTCGGCAGGCTCGAGGCCACTCGGAGCGTTGCGGGCCTGCAGGCGAAGACCGGCATTGGTCCGCGACAGGGTGCGCAAGACTCGGGACCCGCGTCTGCTGGCGACCACGGGCTTGCCCACCAGGGGCCAGCCCAGCGCAAGTGCAACGCCGATTGCGAGCACCAAGAAGCCAACCGGTCGGTCGCGCACCAGACCGATCACCAGTTTGACGACTCCCGCGGCAACCGCCGCGACCAGCAGGAGCTGCGGTGCCAGCGTGGCGAGCCCACGACGATCGGCGGGGACGACCAGCCCCAGGCGCTCGAGACGGGCGTGGACCTCGGCTAGGGCGTCGTCGGTTTGGGCAGACAGCGTGGCGTTTGCGCGCGGGTCGCCGGTGCCGGCGAGCACGGCCCGTTCGAGTGCTCCCGCGTCGTCCGCCAGTTTTGCCTTGTCGCGCACCCGGGGCACCGAGCCGCGCGGAGCCAGCACGCCGTCACAGACCAGCCGGGCGAAGGCGGCTTCGACAGCGAGCTTCTCACCGCCGGCAAGGTAGGCCGTCTCCAACCAGTCGAGATCGAAGGTGGCGTTCCCAGCCGAGGCACCAGGGGCTCGAAGCAGACATCTGAGCAGCGGAGCGAGCACCAGAGCCGCGACGAGTACCGGCAAGTAGAGCCCCAGGAATTCCGGTCCGGTGAGATCGTAAGGATTCATTGACGCCGCTTCCGAGTACTCGTGGGGAAGGTCATCCGGCGCGGGCTCGTCCGTTCGGTGTTGGCGTGATCATTGCCCACCACTACGCGCGAACACCGGGCGCATTCCGAACTGCAATAACCTCGCCCCATGAATACTCCAGAGCTGCTGCACGTTGCCACGACCGTCCACGGGCGGATTCTGACCGACACGCCTGCCGATCGGCCGCAGGCTCTTATGCTCGGTTTTCATGGTTACGGCGAAACGGCCGAGGAACAACTGGAGCGATTACAGAGGACGCGCGGGGACCAGCCGTGGTCGTTGGCTTCCATCCAAGCACTCCACCCGTTCTATCGGCGCAGCGATCGTGCGGTGGTGGCGAGCTGGATGACCCGCGTGGACCGCGAGCTGGCGATCGCCGACAACACCGCCTACGTCGAGGCCGCGTGGCGCCAGGTGATCGCCGCCCACGGACTCGAGGGTGTGCCGGTGGTGCTGGCGGGCTTCTCCCAGGGGGTGGCGATGGCGTGCCGCGCCGCGCGGCGGGTGCCTGCCGTCGCGCTCGTGATCACCGGATCCGACGTCCCTGCGGAGCTCAGTGATCTCGGCCGACCCCTGCCTCCGGCCCTGCTGGTGCGCGGCCGCTCCGACGAGGCCTACAGCATGCCGGTGTGGCGCCGCGATCAGAGCTTCCTGCGAGAGTTGGGGGGAGAGGTCGAGGCACTCGAGCTCGACGGCGGCCACGAATGGACCGACGAGCTCGCCGATCGCGCTCGGGCATTCATCCGAGCGCAAATTGCGATTCGCGGGTCCCAGCTAACCCCCAACCCCTAACCCCCTACCCCATCTTCTCCCGCGCAGCGTCTGGCCTACTCTCCACCTGATCCCTGATCCCTGATCCCTGATCCCGGTTTCCTCACCGCGCCGCACTCAGCTCCACCGCCCCCGGCTGGTTGAGCAGCTCGTGGTACTGCTCGACCACCGCCGCGGGCTCGCCGTCGGCGACCAGCCGGCCGCCGTGCAGCAACAAGCATCGTTCGGTGGCGCCATCGGTCTCGTCGAAACCGTGCAGCACCGTCAACACCGTACAACCGCCGGAACGCAGCTCGGAGATGCGATCGCGACACCGCGCACGGAACGCGAAGTCGCCGACCGCCAGGACTTCGTCGAGGATCAGGACGTCGGGCTTCCACGCCGTCGCGATCGAAAAGCCGAGGCGCGCCAGCATGCCGGAGGAGTAGTTACGAATGGGCGTCTCCGCGAACTCGCCGAGGCCGGAGAAGTCGATGATCTCGTTGATTTTGGCATCGATCTCGCGCCGTCGTTGGCCGAGGAACAGCGCGTTGAGGTAGACGTTCTCGATGCCGGTGAGCTCGTAGTCGAAGCCCATGCCGAGCTCGAGGATCGGCACCACCTTGCCCTGCACTCGGCTGCGGCCGATGGTCGGCTTCAGGACCGTGGCGATGACCTTGAGCAGCGTGCTCTTGCCGGCGCCATTGCGGCCGAGCAACGCCACCTGCGCGCCCTTGGGGATCTCGAACGAGATGTCGCGCAGTGCCCATAGCTCGCTGTAGGTCAATGCGCCCCGCAGCCAGTGGACCGCGTACTCCTTGAGGGAGTGGGTTCGCTGCCGGGCCAGCCGGTAGCACAGCGAGACTCCATCGACGACGACTGCTGCTTCGGCCATCAGACGTAGAAGGGAATGCGGTCGATCGAGCGCCGGAAGGCCACACTGCCCGCCCACAGGACCAACAACGTGATGCCGACTGCCACCGACAGATGGGAGAGTGGTGGGATCTTGCCGTAGTAGATCGGGTCGCGAAAGATCTCGAGGATCGAACGGACCGGGTTGAAACGGACGAACGGCCGGAACTTGTCGGGCAGGATCGACATCGGGTAGAAGGTGGGCGTCAGGTACATCACCAGCATCAGCAACACGCCGACCAGCTCGACCGTGTCGTGGAAGAACACCGCCAGCGGGGCGAGCAGCATGCCCGCGCCAAGGGTGAAGAGGGCTGCAATCAGGGCCGCCACGGGTACGAAGAGCAGTGCCCACGTGAGAGGGTGCCCGGTCACGATCATGATCACCAGCAGCGGCACCAGGGCGAAAACCAGGTTGATGATGCCGGAGATGGTCGTCGCCACCGGGAACACGATCAGCGGCACCGGCAGCTTGTGCAGAATGGGTGCGTTCGCCTTCAGACTGTTCATCGAGGCGATGATGGTCTGCTGAAAGAAGTTGTAGAACAAGATCCCGGCCAGGGCGTAGACCGGGAAGTTGCGAATGTCGAAGCGGAAGATCGAGCTGAAGACCACGGTCATCACGCCCATGGTCATCAGCGGCTGCAGCATGGTCCAGAGGAAACCGAAGGCCGACCGCCGATAGCGCACCTTGAGGTCGCGGGAGACCAGCTCGTGGACGAGATCGCGGGAGGCGAGGACGGTGGCGAGGAAAGTCACGAGCAGGGTTCTTCCGAAAGACGCGGAATCGTACCAGAAGCCTGGCGAGCTGCGCCTCGCGCTCGTCGTGCTGCTTGGAGCAGCGTACCACGCGGTGGTCGAGCGACTCCGGGCCGGAGCGCCCGGATCCACGCTCCGGCCGTGATCGCCCACGCGGCGCGGCGAGCTGCGGCCGGCCCCCGGGTCCGGCCGACGACCCGCACCAGGTCTGCCCACATCATCGCCAGGCGCTGCGGATCTGCGGCGATCGTTGCCCCCAGTTGGTGCTCGACCTGCATCCGCGGCTCGAGTCGCACCCGCCAACCGGCAGCTCGGGCGCGCAGGCACAACTCGACGTCCTGGCCGTAAAACTCGACCTCTTCGATCAACAGCCCGATCTGCTGGAGCATCGAGCGGCGCAGCGCCATGGCGGCCCCACTGACCCACGCGACGGCCGTCGAGCGGTGCCCGCTCGGCGGCGCCCCTCGCCGCCAGCGGGCCAAGTCCCCGGCGAGCACGAACAGCCACGGCGCCGACGGCTCCGGGCCGCCGCTCCACTGGGGCGTACCGTCGGGGTAGAACAGTGCTGCGCCGAGAGCTCCGAGCTGGGGTTCGGCGTCGAAGGCTGCGAGAGCGGCTCTGAGCGCGCCAGGCCGCAGAGTGGCGTCGCTGTTGAGCAGGAGCACGACGTCGCCGCGACTGTGGCGAATGCCGTCGTTGCAGGCGCGCGAGAACCCGCCGCGGGTTGGCCGGCGCACGAGCTCGACGTCGCCGAGGTCCGCTGGTGGCGCAGTAGACCCTGCATCGTCCACCACGACGATCTCGGCTGCGACGCGGTCGGCTGCGACGCGGTCGGCGGCGACCGACGCGATGGCTGCGGCGGTGAGATCCCAGGTGTCGAGCGTTGGGATCACCACGCTGATGCTCGGACGCGCGGCGGCCATGCCGCGAGACTATCGCGGGAGGAGGGATTGGGTATCGGGTATCGGGTATCGGGTATTGGGTACTGGCTATTGGGTATCGGGGACCATGTCGCTGGCCGTAGTGGCATTCGGGGGCCAGGGATCGGGGTTCGGGAGGGTCGGTAGCCTACCGGCGGGGACGGATGGCGGTCGTGGCGATGATCACTTCGGCCTCGGTGGATTTGCTCGGGCACTGGTGGAGGTCGTGGTCCAGCAGCACCACCGACGCTTCGACCTCGAAGGGGCCCTCAGCACCCGCGAGCTCGAGCTCGACCTCGGCGGAGCCGGCGATGGTCGGGTCAAGGGTCACATGCGCTTCGCGAAAGGCGACGAACCGCTCGACCCATGGCCACAGCGCCTTGTAGACCGCCTCCTTGACCGCAAACGTCGCCACCAGGGCGAGGTCTGCCTGTTCGGGAAGCCGTTCGAGCTCTTTGGGCGTCGCGACCCTCTTCCTCAGAGCTGGAATCGGCGCTGACCTGCAGAGCTCCAGATCGATTCCGACGGCCCAGTCGCCGCACTGGGCGAGCAGGGCTGCAGCAAGCGAGCGTTTGTGGGTGATCGAGCCGCGAAGCCCGTCGGGGAAGTCTGGGGCGCCTCCCTCTCGACGCAGGACCGGCCCTGGCCTCGGACCCAGCAGGTGCCGAGCGGCAAGCCGGCCGGAGACGAAGTCGTGCCGTGCCCAGCCGGCGAGACCGTCGGCGAAGGCTGCTTCGGCCGGGTGCAGCTGGGAGAGGGTCTCGCTGCCGACGGCCTCGGGCTTCCCCGGGGCGGCCACGACCGCAACCCGACCCTGCGGCACGCTGAAGACGATTGGCCCGCCACCGACCTCCCGATCTCCGTTCACTGGTTCCCGATCCCTGGTCCCTGGTCCCTGCTCAGTGCTTCGCCTCGCGCACCATCGCATCGTCGATGTGCAGGCGCCAGCGGCCCTCTGCGACTCCTTCGAGCGCCGGGTGGTCCCAGGGGTCGTATTCGAGCGGGTTGACGATCTCGCTGAAGAGCGGACGCAGCGCCCGGGCACCGGTGCGGGGGTCCTTGGCGGCCTGCTCCGCGATCAGGCTTGCTGCCAGGTCGTCGATGGTCAAGTCGATGCCGAGGGTGGCGAAGAAGCGCCTCGAGCGCACGAACGGCGAATCGTGCGAGTGCAACAGGATCTCGCGCAGCGAATCGAAGCCGAGGTCGGCCAGCAGCACGGTCTTGTCGAAGCGGGCCAGAAACTGCGGCACCATGCCGTAGTCGAAGAGATCGCGGGGCTTGAGGAAGTCGCCCAGCGAAAACCGCTCTTCGATCCGCACCTGGCCGCTCGCATCGCGAACGGTGTGGGTGCGCAGGCGCTCGCCCGCGCCGGGTTTGGTCACGCGCAGGTAGACCTGGTCGTACAACCCCTCGAAGGCGCCGCCGCAGATGAACATCATGCCCTTGGTGTCGATCGGCAGCCGCACGTCCTTCTCGGCCCCATTCACCGTGGCATGGGTCGACCAGGTCAGGCGTTCTCCTTCGAGCAGCGTCAGCAGGCCCTGCTGCAGGACCACACCGAGGGGGTTCGGCTTGCCCGCGACCACGGTGGACATCTTGTCGATCTCGTCGATGCAGATGGTGGCGCGCGACAGGGCTTCGGTCAGCGCTTCCGGGCTCGCCCCTTCACCGAGCACGGCTCGCACCCGCTGCTCCACCGCGGCCAGCAGGCGATCGGGCCGGAACTCGAGCCGATCGGGGTCGACCAGCAAGTTGGCGTTGATGATCGTCACCGCTCGGAACGGGCGGTACTCCGGCAGCTCGTCGTAGAGCCGTTGGAGGTTGTTCATGATGGTGGTCTTGCCCGTACCAGAGCTGCCCACGAGCAGAAGGTTGCCGGCCGCCGCGCCGGTGGTGTGCTTGTAGACCGCCACCGCCACGTAGCGCAGAGCCTCGTTCTGACCCAAAACTCCGGTGCGAAGCCGCTCGAAGATCTCGGTGGGACGGATTTCGAGGAGTGGCCGTGTGGCGGCCGGCGGGTCGAGGAGGGTCGATGGTGTCATGAGTACTCTCGGTGATCAGCGGAACTAGGCGCGGGTGGTCGCGCGTGTGGGCATTGTACGGACCGCGGCGCCTCGGCGTCCATTGGGATGGGTACCCGCTCCCCGCTCCTCGATACCCGATACCTCATCCCCGATCCCTCCCGTAGACTTCCCCCGTGGAGCTCCAGGCCGACATCGATCGCTCGACCCGTGGTCAAGCAGAACCCTTTCCACGAGTGTTGGCGTGGCTCGCGCGGCTGGCGGCACGAGTGTTCTTTCGCCGCATCGAGGTCGTCGGCAACGAGGCGATCCCGCAGCGGGGGCCGCTGCTGATCGTCGCCAATCATCAGAACAGCCTCATCGATCCGATCCTGATCGTCGCCTATCTCGCTCGAGCGCCCAGGTTCCTGGGCAAGGCAACGCTGTGGCAGAACCGCATTCTGTTGCCTTTCCTCCACTACGGCAGGGTGATTCCGGTCCACCGGCGCCACGATCCAGGCTTCGACCCCGGCCGCAACGAGGAGACCTTCGATGCGGCGCGGGTGGTGCTCGAGAGCGGCGGTGCCATTGCGTTGTTCCCCGAGGGGCGGAGCCACAGCGAGCCGCGCCTGGTCGAGATCCGCACGGGCGCGGCGCGGATCGCGGCAGGGCTCGATCCGCAGGCTCGAGCCGAGCTTGCGATCGTGCCGGTCGGCCTGCACTTCGAGGACAAGGGGAGGTTCCGTTCGGGGGCGTTGGTACGAATTGGGCAACCGCTCGAGGTCGGCAGCCTTCCGGTCGACACGCAAGCCGACGCCCGCCGACTGACCGAGCACATCGCTGCGGCGCTCGACGCCGTGACCTTGTCCTATCCCTCGATCGAGGTGGCTCGGCGGGTCGAGCGGGCG
The DNA here is from genome assembly GCA_964599475.1 of uncultured Thermoanaerobaculia bacterium. Lineage (GTDB taxonomy): Bacteria > Acidobacteriota > Thermoanaerobaculia > Multivoradales > CAZRFU01 > CAZRFU01. The sequence goes on along the minus strand of CAZRFU010000023.1, from coordinate 5,787 downwards.
GTCGAGATCGCTCTGCTGGACCCGGACGGCATTGAGGTCGCCAGGCGTCCGCTCCTCGAGCAACAGGTTGCATGGCGCAAGCGGGTCAGCCGCGCCTATGAGCGCTTGCGCCTCGAACGGCCCGCTGAGCTGGCGGCCCTCGAGAGCGAGCTCGACGCGTGGGATCGACTGCTCGCGGTGGTGGGCCTGCGCGATGACGAGCTGGCGCGAGCCCCGCTGCCGGGACGGCGTTGGACCGTGATCAAGCTGCTGGTGCGGATGACCGTCGAGGCGCCGTTGGCGATCCTCGGTGGCTTGCTGCACTGGCCCGCCTATCGCACCGTGGCGGCGATCGGTGAGCGCGTCGAGGCCGAGCCGGACCTTCCCGCAACGTATAAAGTGTTCGGTGGTTTGATCTTCTTTCCTCTGACCTGGCTGGTGCTCGGGGTTGCGGTCGCCGCGACCGGAGCCGCGTGGCCGTGGGTGACGACGGCGGTTCTCGTGGGTCCGCTGCTGGGGCTGGCGGCCCTGCGTCTGCTCGACCGCAGAGCGTCATTGCGGGGCTTGGTGCGGTCGATGCTGGTCGTGGCCCCGGCCGGCCGCCGCGAGCGTCTGCTCGAGCGTCGGCGGATCCTGCGCGGGCGGCTGTTGGCACTCGCCGGCGACCTCGGAGAGGGGGGGGACTCGTGAGCGTCTTCGGCGAAGAAGCCGGAACCCCTCGTCGTGGTGGTGGGACGGTGCGGATCCGCGCGGGTTTGTTGGCCGCGATGGTGGTGGGTGTGATCCTCGCCGGGGTTGGCGTGTTCATGGCGGGCCTCGAAATAGGGCGGCGGCAGGGTGTCCAGGAGGGCATCGCGCGCATGATGCCGACCTCGATTCCGGCCGAGCAGGTGCTGGCTCCCGAGCCCAAGCCACAGCGCCGCCCGCGATCCGCGCCGCCTGCGGACCCGGTTGCCGAAGCTTCTCCGACGCCGCCAGCGCAGACCCCCCCTCCGGAGGCTCGCGAGGACGATCTCGCGGGCGTGCCCGGTGCCGAGATGCAGGCCTCGGACCTCGAGCGCAGGCAGACGCGGCCGAAGGGCTGGGAGGAGCTCGGCGGCGATCGCCCGGCGCCCCCCGGTGCAGGTCGGTCCTGGGCGGTGCAGGTGTTGGCCACGCCGAACGAGCGCGAGGCGCTGTTGCTGGTGCAGAAACTCGAGGCCGCCGGCTATCCGGTGTTCGTGACACCGACCCGCAAGGACGGCCTGACCTGGCATCGGGTTCGGGTTGGGACCTACGGCGCTCAGTCCGAAGCCAAGACCGTCGCGCGCGACCTGCAGCGCCGCTTCGAGTTGCCGACCTGGGTGCTCGAGTAGCGACCATCGAGGTCCCGGGTCTCGGGCAGCGGGTACTCGCCGGAGCGCACGACCCCACGGCCAAGCACAGACGAGCCGCTGGCCGTGCAGGCGTCGAACCTCAGGGATCAGCTCGCGACTGCCGCTACCGCCGAGTCGGCGCCATCTTGTCTACATACGCCTGAGCCTCGCCGATCGCGCGCTCCACGTTGGTGATGCCGACGTCGACATGACTCCACGTCGAGGTCCGGCAGCTGGATTGGAGGCGTTCGGCGGCCTTCACGGCTTGCACGATGCGTTGCCGCAGCAGCTGCTCGTGGCGGTTGTGCGCGGCAGTTGGCGGAACGAGCGGTGCCGCCACCATGGCCGAGCACGCTTCCTTCATGGCAGCGCCGTTGCTCGAGGCACGGGCCTGGCGCCAGGCGACGAGGGCACGCGCGAGCGGGACCAACGAGCGCTCGAAGTCCGTCAGTGCCTGGCGCAGCGCGGCAGCCTCGCGAGGGGTTGCAGGGGCATCCGGTCTGCGATCCAACCCCTCTCCTCCCTCCAGGCGCAGGGCCACCGCTGCCGCTTCGGTGGTCGGTTGGCGCACCACTTGGCTTCGTACCCGACGATCCGGCCGCGGCTTCCACCCTTTCGGGACCTCCTCGAGGGTCCATTTCCAGGTCTGCTCGTCGAGAGTCGCGAAGTTCACGCCCAGAGCCTGCTCGAGGCCGCGCTCGGGGCTCGGCTCGCGTGCGAAGCTCTGGATCAGCCGATGAAATCCCTCGCGGCCCCATCGGTGCTCGATGTACCGTGCCACCCACAGCGATTCATCGTAGGCCACCGCCACCAGATCCTGGCGTGGACGCCCACCGAACACGGCTTCGATCAACGGCACCGCGATGCGACGGTTGCTGTTGGTGTAGTCGGGCAGGAGATTGCTGGCATGTTGCGCCGGTTCCAAGTGCTGGGCCAGGCCCTCCTGCAGCCAGGCCGGCGCGCGGCCGCGGGTGGCGCCGTCGAGGAGGGCGTGCGCCAGCTCGTGGACCAGGATCTCGTGAACCAAGGGCGGAATCTCCCGCACCTCGGCGAGGGGCAGTCGCAAGGCGCCATCGAAGCTGGCGATGGCCGTACCCCCGATCGAATAGTGCTCCATGAAATCGTCGAAGCGCAGCAGGTGGACCTCGATGCGGTCGGTGGCTGCGGGTTTCCAGGGGATCCATGGGGCCAGGATCGTGATTTCGGTCTCGAGCACCCCGCCCATGGTCTTGGCGATCGCCGGGTCGCCCGTGGGAGGGTACCGAATGAGGAAGTGGTCGGTTTCGATGGTGGCGAAGTCCTCGGCCAGGCGGCGCTCCATCTCGATACGCGGCTTCATCGACGGAATGGTGAGGAAGGAGAGTTGGCTCTCGGCGATCGCGGCGGCGCGCTCGGCGTCGTCGAAAGCTCCCAGGTCGAGCAGCAGGTCCGCGAGTTGGAGGTAGAGAGCGGGATCGCGTCGACGTGCCTTGACGGCCTCACCCGCCACCCGGACCAACAGGGTGCGGGCCGCAGCCGGCTTGCCCTCGTGGCGCAGCGCCGCGGCGCGGAGCTGGCCGAGCTCGGGCGGCAACAACACAGAGCGGTCACCGTCGATCCCTTCCGTGAGCGCGACCAAGGCGGGCCAGTTGCGTGACCGTGCCAAGCCCAGGCTGGCGGTGAGGACCTGGTCGCGTTGGCTGGGGCCGGCGAGCAGCGCTGCCGGCCCCAGCTCGCGCCGCGCTGCCTCGACGTGAGCGAGAGCCCGCGCCTCGACCTCGCGTCGACGAGCTGCGGCGTCGACGACCTGGCTCCCGCTGGGCGCGAGGGCGGCGCCGCCGGGGACCAGGAGCTCGAAGCCCGCCCGATGGAAGCGCAGCAACTCGCCGGTGGTTGTGGCGTCCACGCCATCGACCGCGGTGATCGGGCTGCGGCTCGGATCGCGTTGCCGTTGGCCGGGGCGAGGCGGCTCGATCGCCGGACCGAGGGTCAGCGCCTCGACGAGCTCCGCCTGTGCTGCCAGGTGTGTGCGGATCGGATTGCGCACCACGTCGGCTCGCTCCATGGGTTCGAGCGCCCAGGCACGGGCAAACACCCTCGCTCCCCCGTCGATGTCGCCGTCGAGGGCCACCAACGATGCGAGGGTGTACCACACACTCGACAGGCGGGTGCCGGCATCGACCAGCGAGCGGAGGTTGGCTTGGCCCGAGACCTCCGCACCGAGCATGAAGAGCGCTTCCGCCAGCTCGGCGCGGAGGCCGTCGATGGCGGGGAATCGCTCGGAGGCGCGATCCCAGGCAGCCTCGGCTGCCTCGTCGTCACCGCGCATCAGAGCCAGGCGTCCACGCAAGGTGGCGTCGAGGGCAGTGGTGTCGGGGATCGTCGCAAGCCGCGCTTCGGCGTCGTCGAAACGCCCGAGCAGCACCTCGAGCTGGGCAAGCCAGCGTTCTCCCAACTCCCGGGCCTGGCCCGTTTCGAGCTCGGCCACCCGCGCCGCCACGTGATCGAGTCCCAGGCCCGCATCGAGCGCGTCGCGAACTGCCAACGCCGCCGCGAGGCGACTCGGCTGCCAGGCTGCGTCGGCACCCGTATCCTGGGCTTCGGGGCTCCGCCGGCAGGACGCGAGGGCGAGGGCGAAGGCCAGAGCGGCAGCAGGGTAGGCTGCCCGTTTGCGGCGGGTACCCGCCGCACGGGCCGCGATCACCACCAGCAGCAGGCACGTCAGCCCGAACGCGGTTGAGGGTAGCGAGGCCTGCGCCGGCGAGGCGGCAGGGGCTGTCTGCGGCCCCGCCCAGGCGGCCCCCAGTGGTTCGCCCCAGGTCGACACGCAGGACAGCTGCGTGGCCGGGCCGTCCTCCACGAAGGTGAGGAGCACGTACTCGTCGAGGCCCGAAGCGTGTCGGGCTCGCAGCACTGCGCGTGGCTCGTCGCTCCATGGAAGGCCCTGGAGCTCCCAGCTGCGATCGGCGTCGGGGGAGCCGAGTCGAGCTTCGATCTCGGCGTCGATGGTCGAGGGTGGAAGGTGGCCGAAGCAGGAATCGCCCGCCAACGCGGCGCGCACGCTCGGTGCTCCATCGACCGACCATCGCAGCATCAGCTCGACGGCGGTTTGTTCGGCCTGGGTCGGCAACGCCGGTGCAGGTGGGTCGATGGCAAGGAGCGGTGCAGCGGCGGTTGCCGTCAGGAGGGCCGCTTTGCGGCCCAAGCGACCGAGGAGTGGTCGGGTTTGGCGAGTCTCAGGCATTGGTGGTTTGCTCGACGACGCACGCAGCTCATCGAGCTCATCCCGATCGGGCGAATGGGGCGGCAAGGGTCTCACGTGGGAGCAGATACGAGTGGGCAGCTGGAGTATACCAGGTGCCGTGCCTCGCGGTGTCGGTCGCCCGGGGATCTGTCAGGATCAAAAGATGGGCTTGGCGGTAGAGCTGGAACAGCTGCTCGGTGCCCTCGAGGACCCGGGGTTGGCCTACGCCCTGGTCGGCGGTCTGGCCCAAACTGGCCGCCGGTCGCGACCGGGATCGTGCCGATCTGCTTCGCCTGCAGGAGCTCGACGGATGACCGAGGCCGGTCGAGCCACTGCCGAGCGGTCGCAGAGGCCTTGCGGCTGGGTCGCGAGCCCGAGCCGTCCGACGAGGGGGAGACGATGAGCGAACAGGGCTGGCGCGATTTTCTGGCCGCCGATGGACTGAGCGACTGGGCCGTGCTGCACGGCGGCGCAACCGCCGTGTTTCGCGTCCAGTCGCTTGCGGAAGCGGTCCGGCTGGCCGACGCGATCGTAGGCGCTCCTGGGGTACCGGGTGCGGGGGTCCTGCTGAGTCTCGCCGACCTGCACGTGACGGTTCGCTTGACGCGCGATCTCTGGGCGCTCGAATCCGGCCATGTCGACCTGGCCCGGGCGATTTCCGCGGTGGCGCGCGAGCTCGACGCCGTCGCCGACCGGGCCGCCCTCCAGGAAGTGCAGGTAGCGGTCGCTGCCAGGCCCGCCGAGATCGACGTCGGCTTCTGGCGCGCGGTGCTCGGGTACGTCCCGATGGCGCCCGACAATGCCGTCGACCCGCTCGGGCACGGATCGACGGTGTGGATGCAGGAGCTCGCCGAAGGCAAGCCACTGCGGCACGCGATGCACCTCGATGTGTCGGTCGCGCGCGAGCACGTCGAGGCCCGCCTCGCAGCCGCCCTCGCGGCCGGTGGGCGCATCGTCGACGACACCCATGCTCCGCTGCACTGGACCCTCTCCGACCGCGCCGGGAACCGCGTCTGCATCTGCGCCTGGCCTGACGGCTCTGCTGGGGACCGCTGACCACCCGCCGCAGCCCAAAGCCGTGCCTCGTCCAAGGCCAGGCTGAAGACTCGGTGGTGTACACCGAGAATCGGTGGCGGAACGAGGAACGACCAAGGCGGCGGCCGCAACTCAAACGAAACCCAGACCCGGACTCGGAAGAAGAATTCTTTGGTTCGGAGCAGAGCGACGCGC
>CAZRFU010000022.1:37992-72365 GCA_964599475.1 uncultured Thermoanaerobaculia bacterium | reverse complement strand
CTCGTCGGTGGCGAAGAGGCGCCGTTCGATCCCGAGTGTTCGCTGGTGGAGGGCAAGGGCGGTGGTGGGATCCCCGAGCTCGCGGTGTGCTCGGCCCAGGTGTTTGAGCGCCGCCCGCACGCTGTTGCCGTCGGCGCCTTCGATCGCCTCGAGGTCAGCAACGACTGTGGTCAGCAGGTCGCGCGCTTCGACGGTGCGCCCAAGGTCGAGCAGAGCCCAACCTCGGGACAGCCGCGAGGCAACGGCGAGGAAGTACTGGTCGGGCCGAGCGGCGAAGAGCGCCTCGGCTGCGGCGAATCGATCGTGAGCCTGCTCCAGGTGGCCGCGCGACATGTCGACGAAGCCGAGATAGCGCAGGGCGGCTCCGGCGTCGGGATGGTCGAGGGGCTCGAGGATCGCGATGGCGTGGCGCAGCACACGATCGGCTTCGTCGAGCTCGCCGCGCTGGTGGAGGATGTAGCCGAGGCTGACCTCGCGGAGGGCTACCTCGGGGTGGTCGAGGCCAAGGGCTTCGACCAGCTTCGCCAGCCCCGAGCGAAACCAGCCGGTGGCTTCGTCATGGCTTCCGGAGATGTCCAGCACCTCGCCGATCAGGTAGTGGGATGAGGCCAGGGTCAGCGGATCGCCGCCCTCTGCGCGCAGAGCGGGCATTGCGCGGCGGAGCAGGGTCGCCGCGGTTGCCGGTTCGCCGGCGTCGCTGATCACGGCAGCCAGCTGTACGTGGCGGACAGCGCGCTCGAGATCGTGCCCAGGGACCCCCTCGAGCTCGGCCAGGGCGCCCTCGAGCGCGGATCGAGCGTCGCCGAGTTGGCGCTGACGCCATGCCGCTTGGACCTGGGCATCGTGCCATCGGCGCGACAGTGGGTCGATCCGAGGGGAACCGCCGCTCCAGGACCGCTCCCGTGGCACCAGCCGTCGCAGCTCCGGGCGCTCGGCCGCTGCCGACGAGAGGGCCGACTGCGCCTCGGCGAAGAGTCCCTGATCGATGAGGATCTCCGCCAGGGTGACGCGTACCGCGGCGCGGGTCCGTGGCTCGGCTGCGAAGAGCTCGAGAGCGGTTTGCGTGTGACGCAGCGCTGCGGTCGTCTGCCCCAAGCGCCGTTCGACCTGGGCGATCGCATCCAGGACTCGTCCCCGAATCAGGGGCTGCTCGGTGAGCCCGGTTTCGACGCGCCTCGCACCCTCGTCGAGGATCTCGCGGGCGGTGAGCGTGGCGCCGAGATTGAGTGCCGGATCCGAGGCGCGGAACAGATCGATCAGCAGGGTGGTCACCGCCTCGGCGCGCTCGGCCTCCATCGCCGCGACGTGGGCCTGCCAGCGGGCCATGCCGAGCCCGACCACCAGCGAGGCCAACACCAGGGCAGCCGCTGCGGCAGCGACACGGTGTCGCGCCACCAGCTTGCGCGCGCGGTAGAGCAGCGTGGGCTCGCGCGCTTCAACCGGCAGGCCGGAGAGGTAGCGGCGCAAGTCGTCGGCCAAGGCGGCAGCGGATCGATAGCGCCGACGCGGATCACGGTCGAGGGCGGTCAGCACGATCGCGTCGAGGTCGCCTGCCAGTTGTCGCGCCCGGGGGCGCAGCGTCAGGTCGTGGGCGGCGGCTGCCGACGGACGTGGTGCGGTTTCGGTCGTGACCAGCCGGACCAATTCCGGCAGTCGACGGCCGCGCTCGGGGAAGGGCAGGCGTTCGACCAGCAGTTCGAACAACAACACCCCCAGGGCCCAGACGTCGGTACCGGTGGTGATCGGCTCCCCCAGGATCTGCTCGGGGGCGGCGTAGTTGGGCGTAAACGGGCGGTGGTCGCAATCGGTCAGGGCGGCGTCGCGTTCCGCGTCGACGATGGTGGCGATGCCGAAATCGAGCAGGCGCGGGCGGCCGTGCTCGTCGACCAGGATGTTCGAGGGCTTGAGATCGCGGTGGACGACGAGAGAGCGGTGGGCGGCGTCAACCGCGTCAGCCACCTCGGCGAGCAACCGGACGCGCTCGCGCACGTCCGCGCCGCGCTCGCGGCACCATTCGGTGATCGGCCGGCCTTCGACCAGCTCCATCACGAAGTAGGGTTGACCTTCCTCGTCGCGGCCGCCATCGAGCAGGCGGGCGATACCGGGGTGCTGCAGCCGCGCGAGGATCTGACGCTCGCGGATGAAACGTTCGAGGATCGCTTCCGAGCCGGCACCCGAGCGGATGCGTTTGATCGCCACCTCCTGCTCGAACTCGCCGTCACACCGCTCGGCCCGGAAGACCTCGCCCATGCCACCGGTGCCGAGCGAGCTCAGTAGCCGGTAGGGGCCGAGGGTGCAGGCATCCGCGCGGAGTTCGGCACGGGCCTCCGCCAGCGCGGCGAGGACCACCTTCGGCGCTCGTTCCAGCATCGGCTCGGCCAGGGTGAGGTCGGCTCGATCGGCCGCGAGGAGTCGTGCCAGGTGATCGGCAAGCTGGCGATCTACGGCCCGCAGCCCTTCCAGCCGCGCCTCGCGTGTACCCGCATCAAGCTCGACCAACTCGTCGAACAGACCTTCCCAACGACCCGCCACGCCGTGACCCTCCGAGTGTCGCGATCGTAGTGGATGGCGCGGTCCCCGGCCGTCCCGGCTCACCTTCGCTCCCCCAGCGAATCCCCGGTTCCCGGTCCCCAATACCCGGTCCCCTCCCAAGATACACTCCCACCGGGCCGGGCCCGCCAACCATGACCGCTCGCACTCCTCTCTTCGCGCTCGCGCTGGTGCTCCTGGCGCTCCCACTGACGCTGGGCAAACCGGGCTTGCCGCCGAATCTCAAGGCGGACGAGGCGGCGTACCTGATGATGGCGTCGTCGCTTGCCTTCGATCGCGATCTGCGGGTCGAGGTCGCCGATATCGACCGGCTGTTCCAAGACTTCCACTACCTGCCCACGTCGAACGTGGTGCTCGCGACCACCGACGGCTGGCAGACCGTGACCTACGGCAAGCCTTGGGTGTACTCGGCTTTGGCCGCGCCGCTGGTGCGGCTGTTCGGAAGCAACGGCTTGGTGGTCTTCAACATGCTGCTGTTCGTCGGCATGATCCTGGCCGGGGCGCGGGTGCTGCAGGAGCGCGATTCCGCCGGTCCCGCGGCTGTGTTCGCCGCCGGGTTCCTGCTGCTGTCGAACGCCTGGGCCTATGTCTTCTGGCTTCAGCCAGAGATCTTCATGGGGGCGAGTGCCTTCTTCGCCTGCCTCCTGGCGATGCGCGCCGGCTCCGGGTCCATGGCGCGGCCACGGCTCGGTTTCGCGCTTGCCGGTGTGGTGCTGGCACTTGGTACCTACCACAAGCCCATGCTGGCGGCCTTTGCCCTTCCGGCGGTGGTGGCGGCGTGGCGGTCGCGTGGGCGAGTGGGCAACACTCTGGCGTGGGCATTGGGCTTCGGCGCGTGTCTGGCTGGGGTGATGGTGGTCTCGCTTCAGGCCACCGGGACGCTCAGCGCCTACCTCGGCGTGGTGCGGCAGGGTGTGACGATCTGCGAGCCCGGCCGCCTCCCCCTGGACGATGTTGCCGCCGTAGTCGCGCCCGCGCCGGCGACCGCTGAAGCGCCGCCGGCAGCGGTCGCGGCCCCGCGTCTGGCGACCAGCGTTGCGACCACTGCCAGTCCCACGGGTGGCGCGTGGAGTTGGATCTTCCGTGTGCCGCCGATCGAGCCGCGGGCTTTCCTCGCGTCGGCCGGGTCCTTCCTGTGGGGTCGGCACACGGGCATGCTGGCCTACATGCCATTTGCGCTGATCGCCGTGGGGCTGTTCCTCGGCACGCGGCGGCGTGACCCGGTAGCGTGGGCGATTCTGGCCGCTATCGTTGCGATCGGGCTGTTCACCCTCCTGTTCATCCCCTTCAACTGGCACGGCGGTGGTGGGTTCGTCGGCAACCGCTACTTCGTCATCGCCTATCCGGCGTTTCTGCTGCTGGCACCGCGCACGCCCCGTTGGGCAACGTTGCTCGGCTTTGGCCTCGGTGGCCTGTTCCTGTCGACGATCCTGTTCGCACCGTTCGGACTGTCGGTTCCCGAACCGACTCTCCAGGCCCACGTGCGCGGCTGGCCGTACCGGTTCCTGCCGGTCGAGGTCCAGTTGCGCAACGTTCCCGGCTACCACGGCGAGAGCACCGGCGGCACGTTCGTCCTGGGGCGACGCGAGCAAATGGTTCCGCGCGGTGAGATGTTCTGGGTCGAGGGGTCGAGTGTGGTCGAGCTCGAGCTCGCGAGCGAGGAGCCTCGCCGGGACCTGGCGGTGTGGGTGCGATCACTTGCGCCCGACAACCGAGTCTCCATCGCCCTCGAGGGTCGGGTGCACGAGCTGACCCTGGCCGAAGGTGAAGGCCGCAGGCTGGACTTCGATGCTTCCGCGGGGCGACGGGTCGATCGCACCGGCGGCGGAACGCAGTGGTGGCGCACGTTGACGATCGAGACCTCGAGTGGGCGTTCGCGCCTGTGGCAGCGCTTCTTTCCGCCCCGTCGCTGCGAGGGGTTCGCCTGGAACGCCAGTCAGGAGGAGAACTTCTGGGTGGGAGCCGAGGTCGTGCTCCTCGGCCGTCCGCTCGATGTCGACACCCAGCCGTTCGGTGTCCACTGGAAGCGGCTGGTGGTCCCATCGCCGATCGAGCCCGGAGCCAAGACGGTCGGTCGCGCCCGCCTGGTCAACGCTTCCGAAGTCGCCTGGCTCGGCCCCGACCGGGCCGGCGGCGCGGCGAGGGTCAAGCTGGTGCCGCGGTGGATCGACGCCGATGGTAGCTCCCCGTTGTGGGACGCCCCACGGGTGGAGCTCCCGCGGACCGTCGAGCCCGGTGACGAAGTGCTGGTCGAGCTGCCCCTCGAGGCGCCGGCGACCCCGGGCGCATGGCACCTCGAGGTCGACCTGGTCTTCGAGCACGTCGGATGGTTCTCGCAGCAGGGCGTCGTTCCGCAGAGAGCGGCGGTCGAGGTGGTCGACGCGCCCGCGCCGATCCCCGATCCCCACTAGCTGGTCCCAGGTTCCTACCGCGCCAGCTTCAGCCAGGCCCTGACGGCCGCGCGCGACACCCCGGTGAAGCGACCACGCCTCCAGGCGTCGGCGGCTTTGCGGACGATTTCGCCCAGAGTGGGGTAGGGCAGCACCAGCTTCGCGAGGGCCCCGAGCTTGATGCCCTGGGTCATCGCCATCACGATCGGGGCAAGGACATCTCCTGCGCCCGGCGCGACCAGCGTGGCGCCGAGGATCCGACCGTTGGGCTCGACCACCACCTTGAGGAAGCCGTTGGTCGTGCCTTCGAGCACCATGCGATCGACGTCGGCAAGGGGCACCGTGACCACTTCGTGCCTGAGCTCCCGGCGCGTGGCCTCGGCCGCCGTCAACCCCACGCTGGCGACCTCGGGGTCGGTGTACGTTGCCGATGGGATCACCAGCTTGGCAGCACTCGCCGCGATGGGGAACAGCGCGTTCTGGACGACGATGCGGGCCAGGGCGTCGGCGGCGTGGGTGAACTTGAAGTTCGAGGCGACATCACCACAGGCGAACACCCGGGGGTTGGTGCTGCGCAGCTTGTCGTCGACCCGGATTCCGCCTTCGTCGAAGGCGACGCCCGCGGCTTCGAGGCCAAGCCCGTCGACGTTGGGGGTGCGACCTGCAGCGACGAGGAGCCGGTCGAAGGCGAGCTCTTCGGTGCCTTCGGCGGTGCCGACGGCGACCACGGCGCGCATCTTATCCATGCGGACTCGTTCGACCCGGGCCCCGAGGCGGAAGCTCACGCCGTCGGCGGCGAGGGCCGAGCGGACCGCTGCCGAGGCATCGGAGTCTTCCCGAGGCAACACGGTGTCCAGCTGGTCGATCACGGTCACGTCGGAGCCGAAGCGGGCAAAGGCCTGGGCCAGCTCACAGCCGATCGGTCCGGCGCCGATGATGCCGAGACGTCGGGGGAGCTCGGTCAGGGCGAAGAAGGTCTCGTTGGTGAGATACGGCACCTCGGCGAGGCCGGGGATCGGCGGAATGGAGGGCCGGGCGCCGGTAGCCACGACCGCTCGGCGAAACCGCAGCATGGTACCGCCGACATCGACAGCGTCGGTGGCGACGAAGCTCGCTTGCCCGTAGTAGACGTCGACGCCGAGGTTGGTGAAGCGTGCCGCCGAGTCGTGGGTCGCGATGTCGGCGCGCAGGCGCCGCATTCTCTCCATCGACGCGGCAAAGTTACCGCTGCCGACGTGCGGGGGGGCACCCCAGTGTCGCCCGACCTCGACACCATGCCAGCGACGCGCCGCCGCGATTACGCCCTTGGAGGGTACGCAGCCGCTGACCAGGCAGTCACCGCCGAGCAGGTGTCTCTCGATCAGGGCGACCCGTGTGCCGAGGATCGCCGCTGCGGCCGCGGTGACCAGCCCGGCGGTGCCGCCGCCGACGACGACCAAGGGGTACGGTTTGCGCGGCGGATCGGGGTTCTTCCAGTCTGCCGGACGAGTGTGGGCAACCAACGCCCGGTCGAAGTCGTCGACCGGAGCGACCAACGGGTAGGGAATCGACATCGAAGCCTCCGCGTCGTCGAAGACGCGACCGAGTCAGCAGGAGTCTCTCGATGGTACCAGTTTGTTGGCGCCATCGCGCAGATCACGGCCGACGGCGCCGGGAGCGCCTCAGAGGATGGTCGCGAGGCCCGTGCGGACGCGCTCCAGACCCTGCTGCGCCTCTTCGGGCGAAAGGATCAGGGCCGGCCGGAAGCGGATCGAGCGAGCGCCGCAGGGCAGAGCCATCAGCTCGGCCTTGCGCATCGCGGCAAGCGCCTTGTCACGGGCCTCGGGGGTCTCGAGATCGAAGGCGATGAAGAGGCCGCGTCCACGGACGTTGGTCACCGCACCACTGGTTCCCTGGGCGATGTGCTTCAGACCATCGACCAGCTGGGTGCCGACCTTGCGGACGTTGGCGAGAAGGTCGTCCTCCTCGATGATCTCGACGATCCGCCGGCAACGAACCATGTCGACGAGATTGCCTCCCCAGGTCGAGTTGATGCGGCTGCTGACCTTGAACACCGAATCGATTTCGTCGATCCGAGAGGTCGCGGCGATCCCGCACACCTGGGTCTTCTTGCCGAAGGCAAAAACGTCGGGAGCGACGCCGAGCTGTTCGAAACACCACCAGGTGCCGGTCATGCCGAATCCGGTTTGCACCTCGTCGTAGATCAACAGGAACTCGGCCTCGTCGGCCAGCTGGCGCAGCGCGCGGAAGAACTCGGGTCGGAAGTGGTTGTCGCCGCCCTCGCCCTGGATCGGTTCGATGATCAGTCCGGCGATGTCGTCCGGATTGGCAGCCAGTGCCGCCTTGATCTCGGCCAGCGTCTCCTGCTCCGCCGCCTCGACCTCGCGCAGGACCTCGTCGGTGACCGGGAAGCTGAGCTTGGGGTTGCCGACCCGGGGCCAGTCGAACTTGGCGAAGTACTGCGTCTTGCGCGGATCCGCCGTGTTGGTGAGACTGAGGGTGTAGCCGCTGCGGCCGTGGAAGGCGTGGCGCAGGTGGATGATCTGCTTGCCCTTGTCGCTGCCCTTGCCGGCCGCCATGTTCTTGCGGACCTTCCAGTCCATCGCGGTCTTGAGGGCGTTCTCGACCGCCAGTGCACCACCCTCGATGAAGAAGAGATGCTGTTTGAAGGCGTCCGGCACGGTGCGCGAGAAGGTCTCGACGAACTCCGCCATGTCCGTGGTGTAGAGATCGGAGTTGGCCGGCTTCATCATCGCCGACTCGAGGATCGCCTCGCGGAACTCGGGCGTCCACAGCTTGGGGTGGTGGTAGCCGATCGGGTAGCTCGAGAAGTGGGTGAAGAAGTCGAGAAAATCTCGTCCGGACAGCGCATCGTGGAGCCAGACGCCATGGCTCTTGCGCAGATCGAGCACGATCTCGAAGCCGTCGGCGAGCATGTGGCGGCCGATGGTGGGATGGACTTCGCGCGGGGCGACGTGGACGTGCTCGTGGACGGTCGGCATGACGGAATCTCCTGGCAGAGCTGGGAGCGCCGGGGTGGCGCAAGGGAAGCACGCGAAGGAATCGCGGGTGGAGCCCGAGGATACCACCCCCCCTCGGAGGGGGTCAACGCGCCGGCGTGATCGGCAGCGGGCCGTCGTGCCGCGGCACCGGCTCGCCCGCGGTGGCGGTGCGGTTGCGTCCAGTCTCCTTGGCGACGTACATCGCCAGGTCGGCCAGGCGCAGCAGTGTGCTCTTGGTGTGCTCGTCGGTCGAGGAGTCGGGAACGTGGCGGCCGATCGTCGCCACGCCGATCGAACAGGTCAGGCCGCGCAAGTGGATCGGGTCGGGCTGGATTCCGGGGGTGGTGCTGAAGGTGTGGCCGATGACCTCGAGACGGATCTGTTCCGCGAACTTGACCGCTTCCTCGAGGTCCCGATCCGGCGCCACCAGGACGAACTCGTCGCCGCCGTAGCGGGCCGCGAACACTCCCTCCGGCAACAACTCGGCGATCAGCTCCCCAACCTCGCGCAGCACGTGGGAACCAGCGAGATGACCCCAGGTGTCGTTGACCTTCTTGAAGTAGTCGAGGTCGAGGAAGATCAATGCGAGGTCACGTTGGGCGGCGCGAGCCCGCACGATCGCGTTGAGCAGCGCCGTGTGCAGGTGGCGGTCGTTGAAGAGCCCGGTGAGGTTGTCGCGCTTGGCGATCTCCTGGGCCTGACGGGCATCGAGCACGTTCTGGATCGACACGGCCAGGTATCCCGCAAAGATCTCCAGCAGGTCGCGCTCCTGGGCGGTGTACTGCGGCTGGCCGTGGCGGTTGATGAGCTCGAGCACACCGCACACCTCGCGTTCGATCCGAATTGGGATCGCCACCAAGGACAGCGTCCGGTGCTCGATCAGCTCGTCGACTCCGCGATAGAAGAACTCGTCGACCGTCGCATCGCCGGTGAAGTAGGCGCGGCCGGTGCGGTAGACGTGGCCGGCGATGCCGTCGGCAGCGTCGATGCCTTGACCGAGCAGCGAGTCGGCCTTGTCACCGAAGGCGGCGATGAACGTCAGGCGGTTCTGGGCTCGGTCCGCGACCTTGATGCGGGGATCGTCGAGCAAGATCGAGCCCGCGCTCGACGGTACGAACTCGTTGGCTTTGCGCAGGATCTCGGCGAGGTTGCTGGCAAGCCCGGTTTCACCGGTGGTCGCAGATCCGGTCGCGCGCCGGCGCAGGAGAAAGCCCTCGAGCTCTCCGGCCTCGAGGCAGAAGACGCTGGGGGCGTCGCGGTCGGGGCGGGCTCGGCTCACGCGGTACGCCACGCCTGTGGTTCGAGGCCCCGTCGAGGTCGAGGACGTGGTGTGGTGCACGAGCGCCTCGGCCCGGGCTCACCGACGGGTGCGGCGATGGCCACGACCCTGACGAGCTCCTGTGCTTCGAGTTCCTGGCGCATGTCGTTCACGCCCTTTACTTCCTTTGGGACTAGACTGCGCGCGAAAGGCGCTATGCCGTGAAGATATCAAAACCACAGCCGGGGTCGCGACCGTTGTTGCGCAAGGCCCTCGGGCAGCATCACTTGATCCGGGAGTCGGCGTGCCGGCCGGCAGTCGAGTTCCTCGCGCCGGCTGATCGCCTCGTGGTCGAGATCGGCAGTGGGGGTGGTGTGCTCACTCGCGCCTTGCTGGCCGCGGCGCCGCGTGCGGTGTGGGCGGTCGAGCTCGACCCCAGTTGGGCGCTCGGCACGGCCGCGGCGCTCAGGCCGGCGCAGTTGGTGGTGGCCGATGCGCTGGCGCCGCCGTGGCAACGGCTTCCCGAAGGGAGTCTGGTCGCGGGCAACCTGCCGTATAACGTCGGCACGGTGATCCTCGAACGCCTGTTGCTCCAGCCGGGCTGGGAGCGGGCGGCGTTCCTGCTGCAACTGGAAGTGGTGCAACGGCTGACGGCCCGGCCGGGGACCAAGAGCTACTCCGCGCTTTCGGTGCTGGTCGCGGCCCGTGCCGAGGCACATCTGCTCGGGCGCGTCGCACCTGGGTCTTTTCGACCCCCGCCCAAAGTCGATTCGGCGTTCGTCGGACTGGTGCCGCGGCCCGTCGATCCAGCCGCCCTCGATCCGGCGTTCGAGCGGCTGGTCAAGGCGGCCTTCCAGCAACGGCGCAAGACCCTGGCCAACGCCCTGCGCGGCGAGCTGTCGCGCGAGCGTGCCACGCACATTCTGCGCGACGCCGGCATCGACCCGGGGGCCCGCGCCGAGCAGGTGCCGCTCGACGGCTGGCTTGCTCTCGTCGCAAGCGTGCGCTCGGCGTCCCATCCGAGCGAGCCGGCGCAACCACGAGCATCTGCCTTGGCGGCAACTGATACTCTTGCCTAGACTTTCAGCGACTCTTCGGGGGTCGCGCAGCGAGAACGGCAACCATGGCGGCGGGATCCGAGACAGCGCGCAGCGAGGCGCAAACCACCGAGGCGCTTCCCGAGGCCAAAGGGCGGGAGCTCGTCGGGCTGATGCTCGCGACGATCGCCATCCTGCTCGTGGCGGCGTTGGCCAGCTATGACCCGGCCGATCCGAGCCTGCTGCGCGAGGTCGCCGATCCGGCCGCCCGTCCGAGCAACTGGATCGGTCGGCTGGGCGCTCATGTCGCCGCCGCCAGTTTCGCTCTGCTCGGCTGGGTGGCCCTGGTGGTGCCGCTGATGGTGTGGATTCCAGCCTGGCGATCCTTGCGCCGCCTGCCGCGCCGCGACGTGCTCGGGCGAGGTTTCGGGGCTGCCCTGCTGTTGGTGGCGCTGCCGTTGTTGCTCCAGTTGTCCCTGGGTGAGCGGGTCTGGCGGGGCGCGCCGTTTGATGCCGGCGGGCTCCTGGGCCGGCTCGAGTCGGTGGCGCTCATTGCGGCGCTCAACCGCACCGGCGCGTTCGTCGTCGCCTTGGCCCTGGTGACTGCAGGGGTGTCGCTGGTGGTCCAGTCGACACTCGGAGAGCTGCTGGAGCGCTGGCAAGGCCGCGCGGGCGAGGTGTGGGGCCGGGTCGTGGTGTGGTGGTCGCGCAGTCGGCAGAAGGCCGAAAAGGAACGGCAGCGCCAGCGGGTCGTCGACAAACATCGGCGCCAGCGCATCGAAGACCGAGAGGCGGCCTTGACGACCACTCCGGCGGCGCCGCTGCGAGTGGTCGAGAAGCCCGGTCGCGGTGCGTTTGCGGTGCGCCGGGTGCATGGTGCACCGCCTGGACCGTTCTTCGATGAGGACGAACCGGTCGGCGAGGTGCCGACCCCGGCTCGTCCCGCTCCACGCCAGGCGTCCGGCCGGCCGCTGCCGGCGGCGATCGTTCCAGATCAGCCCCGGCTCTTCGAGGGCAACGCTGCCGTCCAGCTGCCACCGGTCAATTTGCTGCGACTGGAGGCCGATCAGCGAGCGGTCGACGAGCAGGAGCTGATTCGCCTGGGAGAGGTGATCCGCGCCAGCTGCGCCCAGTTCGGCGTCGAGGGAACGGTCGAGGCGATCAGTCCCGGTCCGGTGATCACGGTGTTCGAGTATCAGCCGGCGCCGGGCGTCAAGGTGTCGCAAATCGTCAATCTGCAAGACGATCTCGCGCTGGCCCTCAAGGCCGAGTCGATCCGCATCGACCGGCTGCCGGGCCGCTCCACCCTCGGCATCGAGCTGCCCAACGCCAAACGGTCGATGATCCGCCTCGGCGCCCTGATCGAGAAGGAGACCTTCCGCCGCGCGCCTTCGCCGCTCACCATGGCTCTCGGCACCGACATTCATGGCGAGGCGTACTACGCCGACCTCGCAACCATGCCGCACTTGTTGGTGGCGGGCGCTACCGGGTCCGGCAAGAGTGTTGGGTTGCAGACGATGATCACCTCGATCCTCTACAAGGCGACGCGCGAGGAGGTGCAGTTCATCTTCATCGACCCCAAGCGTGTGGAGCTGTCGGTGTATTCGGACATCCCACACCTCAAGACCGAGGTCGTAGTCGAGCCGAAGAAGGCCGCGAATGCCTTGCGCTGGGCGGTGGCCGAGATGGAGCGGCGCTATCGGCTGTTGGCCGAGGTCCACGTGCGCTCGATCGACTACTACAACCGCGCGGTCCGCGATCCCGAGGTGCAGCAGCGCCTGCGACTCAAGGAGGACGATGACTCGGGCATCTCCCTCGACGACTTGAAGCCGCTGCCGTACTACGTCGTGATCATCGATGAGCTTGCGGATCTCATGATGGTGGCCGCTGCGGAAGTCGAGGCCTCGATCGCGCGTCTGGCGCAGATGGCTCGAGCCGTGGGTATCCACCTGATCGTGGCGACGCAGCGGCCCTCGGTCGACGTGTTGACCGGGACCATCAAGGCCAACTTCCCGTGCCGCATGGCCTTTGCGACGGCGTCGCGCCACGACTCGCGGACCATCCTGGATCAGGTCGGGTCGGAACGGCTGCTCGGGAAGGGTGACATGTTGTTCATGCCGCCGGGGACGTCGCGGGTGATGCGGCTCCACGGCGCCTACGTCAGCGAGGAGGAGACGGCCGCCCTGGTGCGGTGGTTGCGGCGCCAAGGGCAGCCGCAGCTCGACGCCTCAGTGTTGGAGTTCGCCGGCGCCGGGGAGCGCGCGGCGGCCGGGGAAGGCGGCGATGGCGACGACGACCTCTTCGACGAAGCGGCGCGGCTGGTGGTCAAGGAACGCAAGGCCTCGGCGAGCTTTCTGCAGCGCCGCATGCGGATCGGTTTCTCCCGCGCCTCCCGCCTGATCGACCTGATGGAGCGTGATGGCCTCCTGGGACCCTCGCAGGGTAGCAAGTCGCGCGACGTGCTGGTCCCACCCGACTACTTCGACGAGGTCGACGAGGCGGAGCGTTAGTGGCTCGAGTCGTCTTCTTCGGCACCCCGGAGCTCGCCGTGCCGAGCCTCGAGGCTCTCTGCGACGCCGGCATGAGTCCCGGGTTGGTGGTTTCCCGCCCTGATCGGCCGGTCGGCAGGGGCCACCGGTTGGCGTCGCCACCGGTCGTCGAGGCCGCACGGGCGCGGGGGCTGGAGGTGCTCCAGCCCGAAAGCGTGCGCGACCCGGCGTTCCTCGATCGCGTGGCGGCGTTTGCCCCGGATGTCGCGGTGGTGTTGGCTTACGGTCGGATTTTTCCGCCCGCCCTCCTCGCCCTGCCGCGTCGTGGCTGCGTCAACATTCACGCCTCGCTGCTGCCGCGCCACCGCGGCGCCTCGCCGATCCAGGCAGCGATTCTGGCCGGTGACGAGATCTCCGGCTGTTGCCTGATGCTGATGGAGGCCGGCCTCGATACCGGCCCGGTGATCGCCTGTCGCAGCCTCCAGATCGGTCCGCGCGAGACCGCCGGTGAGCTCGGGCCGCGCCTGGCTCGGCTCGGCGCGGACCTCGTCGCCGCAGAGTTGCCTCGCTGGATAGATGGCTCGCTGGTGGCGATACCGCAGCCGATCGAGGGCGTCACCGTGGCACCGCTGGTGCGCAAGGAGGACGGCCGGGTCGACTGGAACGACACGGCAGTGACGCTCGATCGCAAGCTTCGGGCCTACACGCCGTGGCCGGGGCTGGTGGCTGAGCTCGGGGCAGCACCCCTGCGTCTCCTCGAAGCGGTGGCGGTCGATGGTTCGACCGAACACCCGCCGGGATCGATCGTCGAGATCGGAACCGCGGCGATGGTCGTTGCCTGCGGCCGTGGTAGCCTGCTGGCAATCGGCACCGTGCAGCGACCGGGCCGTCGCGCCGTCGCGTCGCGGGACCTGGCCAATGGCGAGCACCTCGAAGCGGGAATGCGCTTCGACGCCGTCGCCCCCTAACCATCATCGACCGCTGATCCATGGCCCGATTTCCCAATCGCCCGATGCCTCCTCGACCGCACGCCGGCCGGCGTGTGAGCGTTCGCCGCGGTTCCTCGGAATCCCTGCGGGGCGCGGCGGTGTGGGTGGTCGAACGCACGCTTTCGACCGGCGCCGGCGTCGACGCCTTCCTGCCCGGAGTCCTCGAGCGGCTGGAGGAACGCGATCAGCGTCTGCTGCGCGAGCTCGTGCTCGGTACCTTGCGGTGGCTGCGGCGCTTGGATCACGTCATCGAACGAGCCAGCAGTCGCCGGCTCGATCAGATCGAGGCGCCGTTGCTGCCGGTGCTCCGCGTCGCCGTCTACCAACTGCTGTTCCTCGACCGCATGCCCTCGCATCCGGTGGTCGACGAAGCGGTCGAGCTCGCCCACCAGCGCAGCCACCGCGGCGCTGCGAGCTTCGTCAATGCGGTGTTGCGCCGGATCGCCCGCGAGCGCTCGCTCGAGGCCTGGCCGATCGAGGAGCCCGATCCGGTGCGTCGTCTGGCGATCGAGTGGTCTCATCCGGACTTCCTGGTCGAGGGATGGATCCAACGCTTCGGAGTGGATCGCACGCGCCGCCTCCTGGAGGACAACAACCGGCCCAAGCCATTCCATGTTCTGAGCTTCAGCGACCGCGGCGGGCGCTACGAGCTGGCCGAGCACCTGATCGAGGACGGAGTGGTGGTCGAACCGTCGCAGCTGTCGTCCATGGGCCTGGTCGTGCGCGAAGGCAATCCCCTCGCATCTCGGGCCTTCGCCCAGGGGTTGCTGTACATCGCCGACGAGGCCGGCCAAGTCGCCGCCTGGATCCCGCCGCCGCGACCGGGGGAGCGCATTCTCGACCTCGCGGCCGCCCCGGGAGGCAAGTCGATCGCCCTCCTTGCGCTCGAGCCCACCGTCGAGATCACCGCCGCGGACAACGATCCGGCGCGCCTCGCAACCCTCCGGGGGAACTTCCACCGTCTCGGTCGTACGGTGGCGCTGTTTGCCGGGGATGCGCGGACACCGCCGGTGGTGACTGGCCGGTTCGATCGCGTGGTGGTCGACCTGCCGTGCTCCGGAACCGGCACGTTGCGCAAACACCCCGAGCTCAAGTGGCGGCTGAGCCCGGATGAGCTGCGCCGCCAGGCTGCTCGTGGTCGAGCCCTGCTCGATGGCGCCGCGCAGTGCGTGGCACCGGGCGGTAGGCTGGTCGCCATCACCTGCTCGATCGAGGCCGAGGAGAACGAGGTAGTGGTCGAGGACTTCCTGGCCCGTCACCCTGATTTCGAGCTCGAATCCCTCGAGGGATACCTGGCCGAGCCCTTGGCGGCGGGAATCGAGGCTCCGGGCCGATGGCGGATCCTCCCGGCCGCCGACCATGACGGCTTCACCGTCCACGTCCTGTGCCGAGGAGCCGCAGATCGCGAGCAATCCCCACCAAAGTGAGGGGCTTGATCGGATCGCACTTGTGCTATATTCCTTTGATGTTCGTGACTTCGGACTCAGCCGATGTCTCGAGTTGGACCTCAAACTCGAAGGAGAGTACCCATGGCTGGAAAAGCTGACCTCGTCGAAGACGTGGTGAACAATGTTGCAGGAATGAGCAAGCGGCAGGCGACGGCGGCGTTCGAGGCGATCTTCGAAGCGATCACCGACCGCCTGAAGGCTGGCGAGCGCGTCCAGATCCCGGGCTTCGGCAGCTTCGCCGTCGCCACTCGTGACGCGCGCGAGGGCCGCAATCCGAAGACCGGCGCGACCATCAAGATCGCCAAGAGCTCCTCGGCCAAGTTCAAGCAGGGCAAGGAGTTGAAGGACGCCCTCAACTAAGGTTCGCGCCCGGCGCAAGCCACGGCGAAGGGAACGGCTCCGGTTAGCTCCGGAGCCGTTCGTCGTTTGGGCTCGCCTCGGCCGACCACGGATCCGCATATCCCTCCGGAGTACCCGGTACCTCGTACCCCGTACACCCGCAGCGGCTCACTGCCCGCAGGTGCTTCGTGATGGCGACTACAACGCCCTCCTTCGCCATCGTCGTGCCCACCTGCGGGGAGGCGGCAACGATCGAGCGCTGCCTTCAGGCGGTGGCGGCGGCAGCCGGCTCGCGAGAGGTCGACATCGTGGTGTCGGACAGTGGCTGCGACGAGACGGCATCGATCGCAGCGACGATGGGGGCTCGGGTGATCGTTGGACCCCGAGGTCGGGGTGGGCAACTGCAGCGCGGGGCGACGACAGCCCAGGGTGAGGTTCTGCTCTTCCTGCACGCCGATACGCTGATCCCTACGAACGCCTTCGAGCTGATCGCAGCAGCCCTGGCCCGGCCCGAGGTCGTCGGCGGTGCGTTCCGCCTGACCTTCGACGCGCCCGCCTTTCGCTACAGACTCGCTGCCGGGTTGGCCAATCTTCGGGCTGCGGCGCTGGGGAGGCCCTGGGGGGATCAGGCGCAGTTCTGCCGTCGCCGCACGTTCGAGCAGTGCGGCGGCTTTCCCGACTGGCCTTTCCTCGAGGATGTCGAGTTGGTGGCGAGGCTCAGACGGTTGGGTCGTGTGGTGGTGCTGCCGGAGGCCGTCGTCACCTCGGCCCGCCGCTATCGGCGCGGCGGCTTGGTTGCCAACGCCGCGAGGAATCAACTGATCCTGGCCTTGTTCGCCCTCGGAGTCTCGCCGCGACGGCTGCAGCGACTCTACTGGTGAAGCCGCAAAGGGCGCACGCCGGCGTGGTCAGAGGTTGAGGGCGACGGCGCCACAGGTCGACATCGTCCGGGTTGGCGCCTCACGCGGACGGCAGCGTCATCGAGACCAGGACCCCACCGCCTTCGCGATTGGCGAGGGCGATCTGCCCGCCGTGGGCTTCGATGATCTCCCGCGCAAGGGCGAGCCCGAGGCCGGTGCCGGATCCTCCGGGTGTGCGTTTGGTGGAGTAGAAGGGCAGGAGGGCCTGCTGCAGGACCGCTTCGCTCATGCCCGTGCCGCGGTCGGCGACCTCGAGCCGAACGCCTCCCCGATGATCCTCCCGAACCGAGAGAGTGACCTCGTTCGCAGGGGAGCCCGCCTCGCGGGCATTCTTGAACAGGTTGATCAGAACCTGTTCGAGTTGGGCGGCGTCGAAGTGGCTGGGGCTCTCCGGCAGCTCGCCGACAACGGCGAAATCGACTTGGGCCTGGAGTCGATCGACGAAGCTCGCCCACTCGACAGGCTCGAGGGTTGGGCTCGGCAACTTGGCGAAGCGTGCGTAGCCGCGCACGAAGCGATCGAGATGGCGGGCGCGTTCTTCGATCGCTTCGAACACTCGCGGCAGGCGATCGAGCTCGCCGCGGCCGAGCAGTTGGCCGCCGCTGTGGGCCATCGAGGAGATCGGTCCCAGCGAATTGTTGAGCTCGTGGCTGATCACGCGGATCACCTTCTTCCACGTGGCAACCTCCTGCCGGGCGATTTCCCGGGTGAGACGCCGCAGCAGGTGCAGGGTGTGGGGTTGCCCGTTCAGGCGAAACCCCCGGCGCGCCAGGTGGAATGTCTCTTCGCCGCCGTCCTGCTCGAAGGTGATGAGCTGATCCGCCGAGGAGGCCCAAGCCTCCCGGAGCGGCACTGGGCCCGCAGCGACCAGTTGGCTCAGGTTCGCGCCCTCGAGCCGCCTGCCCTCGAACAGAATCTGCCGTGCGGCGATGTTGGCGTAGACCACGACGCCGCTTCCTTCGGTCAGCACCAGCGCCACCGGGGTGTTCTGCATCACCGTTTCGAGGAGGAGCTCGCGCTGGACCAGACTCTGACGCTCTTCGCGCAGCGTGTCGGCCAGCCGGTTGTGGGCGGCCACCAACTCGCCGAGCTCGTCGGCGACCCGCTGGTGGAGGGTGAAGGAGTAGTCGGCGTCGCGGAACCGGCCGACGGAGCCCGAGAGCGCCCGGAACACGGCAAACACCGGCCGCGTCCACCATCGCACGGCGAACATCGAGATCGGTACCATCACCAGCAGGGTCACCAGCGCCGCCGCCGATCCAAGGCCCAGCCAGCGGGCCAGCACGAGCGACACCCCGGTGTTGACCAGCACCAGGACTCCGAGCAGGAGTGCCAGCCGGGCATCGAGGGACAGGCCTCTGGTCATCAGCTGTGTCCCCTCGCCACGGTGGCGCTCAGCGAGGGATTCCGAGCCGATCGAGCCGACGGTAGAGGGCCTGTCGGCTCAGGCCCAGCGCGTTCGCTGCTTGACTGAGGACCCCACCGGCTCGTTCCAGCGCTGCCTCGATCGCCTCGCGGTCGGGTTCGGGGGAAGGGGGCGCAAGTGCGCCGCCCATCTGCGGAAGACCAAGCGCTGCCGGATCGAGCTCCTCGGTGCTCGACAGCAGCACGGCCCTCTCCAGGCAGTTGCGCAACTCCCTCACGTTGCCGGGCCAGTCGTGGGCGAGCAGCGCCGTCGTCGCGGCGGCGCTGAGATGCGCTCGACCGGCGAGGAAGTGCTCGGCCAAGGGCAGGATGTCCTCGGGCCGCTCGCTCAGGGGCGGGATCTCGATTTCGATGAGGTTGAGGCGGTAGTAGAGGTCCTCGCGGAACCGACCCTCGGCGATCATCTGGTGGAGATCGGCGTTGGTGGCGCTGATCACCCGCACGCGGACCTTGGTCTCGCGGTTGGACCCGAGCCGCTCGAAGCGTCCGGTCTCGAGCACCCGCAGCAGCTTGATCTGGCCGGCGGCCGGCAGCGTGCCGATTTCGTCGAGGAAGAGAGTGCCTCCGTGAGCGGCCTCGAACTTGCCTTCGCGGGAGCGGCTGGCACCGGTGTAGGCTCCGGCCTCGGCGCCGAAGAGCTCGGCCTCGACCAACTCGCCTGGGATCGCGCCGCAGTTGAGCTGCACGAAAGGGCCGTCCTTGACGGCGCTGTTGGCTTGGACGATCTGGGCGATCTTTTCTTTGCCCGCGCCGTTCGGTCCGGTGATCAGCACCGGCACGTCGGCACGGGCGACGCGACAGGCAAGCGACACCACTCGCTCCATCGCGTCGGACGCAAACACCAGGTCGCAGAGGTTCCAGCCGCGCTCGAGCTCGGCCCGTGCACGGGCCGAATGCGCCCGGAGTCGCGCCACCTCGTGGCGCGACTCCGAGAGCTCGAGCAGGTTGCGCGCGGTTGCCAGCAGCTTCTGGTCGTCCCATGGCTTGGCGAGGTAGTCGGCGGCTCCGTCGCGCACGAGCTCGACCGCTGTGGGCAGGTCGGTCCAGGCCGTGAGGAGGATCACGGGGAGGTCGGGGTCGCGGGCCCGAATCGCGCGGAACAAGGCCACACCCTCCGTGCCCGAGGTCGTGTCGCCGCTGAAGTTCATGTCCTGGACCACCAAGTCGACGCGCTCGCGGTCGATCAGGGCAAGGCCTTCGGCTGGAGAGCCCGCCGACACCGTGCGCCAGCCACCCAGCGAAAACAGCAGCTCGAGGGCCTCTGCCACGGCGGGGTTGTCGTCGACGACCAGGATCGTGCTCATTGGCGGGTCAACGATACACGGTCCAAGGGTCGGGGTTCGGGGTTTGGGGTTCTGGATCCGACCCCCGGCCCCCGATCCCCAGATCTCACGCGCTGCGGGTCGCAATCGCGGGCGAGATCAGCGAAGCCCGCCATGCCGGCCCGAACGCGGCAGCCAACCCGAGGAGCCACAAGGATCCGACGCCGAGGACCAGATACACCCACGGCAGGCGACTCATCTCGAGCTCACGCACCAAGAGCTCGTTGAGCCCCAATGCCAGCGCGACGCCGGCCACCAAGCCGACACTGGTGACCAGAAAGTTCTCGACCAGGAAGTAGCGCAGCACGTCGCGCCGCAAGGCCCCGAGGGCACGGCGCACGCCGATCTGTTTGCGCCGCTGGTTGACCCACAGGCTCGCCATGCCGACGATCCCGCTGGCGGTCACGAGCAGCAGCAACACGCTCACGGCGCTGAGCATTCCCGCCAGAGCCCGGTGGGAGCGGAAGTAGTCGGCTCGGATCTCCTCGAGGCCGCGATTTGCGATCAGCAGCCGCCCGTCGATTCGACCGGTGAGGAGCTCCTCGGCTTGGGCCATCACCTGATCGCGGGCCGCGGCCTTGGTCCGCACGAAGTAGGAGGCCGTTTCGCTGAGGAAGCGCTGGGGCAGGATTGCCGACACTTCACCATCGCGGCCCGGCGGCCGCGCCCACGGCTGCTGCAGCAGCTCGACGACGCCGATGATCTGCGCCGCCGGCGCATCGTCGCCGGTGCCTTGGTAGATCGTCCGGCCGACGTACGGGCCTCCTTCGGGGAATAGCCTGCGAGCCAGCTCGTGGGTGACGATCGCCACGTCGGGATTGGGGCTCTCGCGGGCTGGATCGACGACGACGATGTCCTCGGGGGTGAAGTCGCGCCCCTCGATCAGTTCGAGCCCGAGGGTTTCGATGAGCGAGTCGGGAGTGAAGTAGAGCGCTGTCGGCACCGCCTCGGTCTGGTTGCGATCGGCGGCCATGCCGGTCGTCCACCCAGATCGGCCGAGCGGAACCTGGTTGGTCCAGGCGACCGACTCGACGCCGGGAAGGGCGGCCAACGCGCGGGAATCCTCCCGCTGCATGTGCTCGAGGTCGGGAGGTGGGCGAAATGCCAGGACCCGGATCACGAACACCTCGGACTCGACCGCGCCGGTGGGGCGAGCCGAGAGCTCGAGGCGGTCGCGCACGACAAAGGCGGCATTGCTCAGGATCGCCAGGGTCAGCGCGACCTGAGCTGCAATCAGGATAGCGCCGGTCTTGCTGCGTCGCAGGGAAGAGAGGATCGGTCGGACTTCCATGTGCGGGACCTCGTCTATTGAGACTTGAGCTGGAGAGCCGGGCGCACCTGCACCGCACGCCAAGTGGGAAGCAGGCCGGCAAGGAGGCTCGCCAGCAGGGCCAGAGCCAGCGCTCCCGCCAGCATCTGCATGTTCATCGTGGCGATGTTGGCCATACTCTGGGACTGGCGGCCGATCAGCCACAACCCACCGAAGCTCAACACCAGGCCGGCGACTCCCCCGGCACAGCCGACGACGCCGGCCTCGACGAGCAGCTGGTGAAAGAGCTCGGTGCGGGTAGCACCGACGGCTCGCCGGACGCCGACTTCACCCGCCTTGGCGGTGAACTTGGCGAGCATCAACCCGACGGTGTTGACCAGGCAGACCAACAGGAAGCCGAACGCGAGCCAGGCCTGGAGTCGCGTATCGCGTCCCACCACGCCACGCTCGTCGAGCCACTCCATCAGCGGATGAAGCCGATAGGCAGGCTCGCGGGGAAAGCGGCCGAGCTCCTTCTGGGCGGCGAGGTAGGCGCTGAGCGAGTCGCCGAAGGCGTCCAGCTCGGCCGCGGACCGCAGCTGCGCCCAGTACTGGATCCAGACGCACTCGGAGCGCAGCAGACCTTCGTAGCCAGGGTCGACCCGGCCGCCGTTGCAGCTGGTCGATCCCTGATTCCGATACTCGAGGCCGATCGCGGTGTGGAAGGGCATGAACACCCCCTCGGTCGCACGGAAGGTCTGATTGCCGCCGATCAGGCGGTAGTAGCGCATCACCGGCAACCATTGGTCGAGCACCCCGGAGACGACGAAGTCACGGTCGTTGACCCGTAGGGTGGTGCCGGTCGGGTCGTCCTCGCCGAAGAGCTGCTCAGACAGCTCCGAGCTCAGGACCACTACCTGCGCGCGGCCATCCTCGGCGCTCGGGTCCCACGGGCCTCCGAAGCGGAAGGGGACATCGAACATCGAGAAGAAGTCACTGGTCACAGCGAGGCCGTCGGCGAAGGACGGCGGCAGGTCCTCACGGCCACTTTCGACGATCGCCGACACACCGAAGATCGCTGTCTGGCGCTCGGCTTGCGCATCCTCCAGCAACTGAGAGGCGTCGAGATAGGTCATTTGATCCGGGAAGTCGAACTCTCCGGAGCCGTCAGGCGGCCGATTGTCGAGGAGCGGCACCACCAGGCGGTCGCTCTTGTGGGGAATGGGGTTCCCGGACAGTACCAACAACACCCCGGCGGTCGACACCGTGGCGGCGACCCCGACACCGAGGGTGATGATCATCAGGGCGGTGAGCATCGGATTGCGGCGCAGGCTGCGCAGACCAAGGCGGAGGTAGTAGTGGAACACTCGACTCTCCTCAGTGGCCGGCGACGGCTTCGAGAGCTGCGGCTCGCGGGCGCACGCGGCCCAGCTCGGTCGGGACTTCCATACCTTGACCATCGACGACGTGGACGTTGCGCTGCGCGCGCCGCGCGAGCTCCGGGTCGTGCGTGACCATCACGATGGTGGTTCCCCCGGCGTTGATCTCCTCGAGCAGCTGCAGCACCCCTCTGGCCATCTGGGAATCGAGATTGCCGGTGGGCTCATCGGCGAGAAGCAGGCGTGGTGAACCGGCCAGGGCCCGCGCGATCGCCACTCGCTGTTGTTGGCCGCCCGAGAGCTCTGCCGGATAGTGATGCATCCGCGAGCCGAGCCCAACCCTCTCGAGCGACTCTTCGATCCGCCGCTTGCGTTCGGCAGCGGGGAAGCGCCGGTAGCGCAGCGGGACATCGACGTTGTCGAAGACGTCGAGATCCGGCAGCAGGTTGAAGCCTTGGAAGATGAAGCCGATCTTCTCGTTGCGCAGACGCGAGCGCTGATCATCGGAGAGTCCACTCACCGCCACGCCATCGAGCAGGTATTCGCCTCCGCTGGGCTCTTCGAGCAAACCGGCGATGTTGAGGAAGGTGGTCTTGCCCGCGCCGGACGGTCCGGTGACCGCGACCAGCTCACCTTCGCGAACGTGGATGTCGAATTGGCGCAGGGCGTGGGTTTCGATCATGCCGCTGCGGTAGATCTTCGAAAGGGCGGTCATCTTGAGCATCAGCGAACCTCCGAGTTGGCAGAGAGGGGAGAGGGGCGATCAACGAATCAGGTGCACGCGCTCGGCGTTCTCGAAGTGGTCGCTGCCGCCGATCACGACCTGGTCGCCGGCGGCGAGGCCCTCGAGCACTTCCACGGCAGCCACGCTGGCAGCGCCTAGGCGGATCGGCCGGCGGACGGCTTGGTCGCCCTCGACGACGTAGGCGACGCGACCGCCACCGGCCTCGACAAAGGGGCCACGGGTGAGGGTCAGAACGTCCGGCAGCTCCTCGAACACGATGCGAGCGCTGACGCGCTGGTTCTGCCGCAGACCGTCCGGTCGGTCGCCGGCAAACCCCACTCGCACCAGCACCTGATTGCCGACGACCTCGGGTGAAACCGAGGTCACGGTGCCGGCAACGACCGCCGTGCCGATCCGCACCTCGGCAGACATCCCGATGCCGACGTCGTCGGCAAACGACTCCGGCACCTCGAGCTCGACCTCGAGGTGTCGCAGGTCGACCACCGTCAGCAGCGGCGAGCCACCGGCCACCACGGCTCGATCGACCACCGCGACGTTGCCCACCATGCCGTCCACGGGGGAGCGCACCGACAGCTCGCCGACGCGCCGTTCGAGATCGGCCACCAACAGCCGCTGACGCGACAGCTGGAGCTCGCGGGCGCGCAGCTCGAGACGAATCGCCTCGACCCCGAGCTCAGCGTCCCGTTGGGCGTGGACCGCCGCGATCCGCGCCTCTTCAGCCACGTCGCGCGCCCGCAGCAGATCGACTTGGGGAATCGTGCCTTTCGACCAGCCGTCTTCCGCGCGTGCCTGCTCGCGCTGCGCGGCCGTGAGGGCCAGCTCCGAGCTTTCGGCATTGCGCCGAGTTTCGAGCTCCTGGCGCGCGCTGGCGATGCGCTGACGACCTACCTCGACCTCCAGCTCCTCGAGGGTCGCACGTTGACGGGCGAGCTCGTTCTCGAGCTCGGGTGAGTCGATCTGCGCCAGCAGCTCACCGGTGGCGACGGTGCGGCCCGCCTGAGCGCGGAGCGTGACGGTGCCGGCGACCGGAGCGTACAGGGTCGGACTCACGGCGGCGACGACCCGGCCCTGCACCGGCGCGTCGCGCACCAAGGTGCCGCGTTCGACGATGGCAAAGCGCAGTCGATCGGCCGCAACCGAACGTTCGGCACCAACCCAGCGCAGCACCATCGGCATCGCGAGGATCAGGGCGACCAGTGCAGCGCCGGCGATCAGTGCCAGGCGACGGCGGGAACCGGGGGGAGTGGGCTCGACCACGCGGTCTTGCCCGGAGGTGTCGGGGATCAGGGATAGGCGGGAGCTCATACCCCAGCCCTTAGCACCCAGCGTGCCACCTTCGAGTTGGTCGTTCGGTGTGGCGCGGTCAGAGCATTGCAAGGGTTCTCGGCGCTCGTGCTCATTGGCCAAGGGTGTCCACCCTGCGCCCGCGGACGTCCGAGGAGTGTCCGCGTGGCGGGTTGCGCGTGGCTAGGCCAACCGGCCCATCGCATCCCGCGGGGTGCACCACGCCGTGGTGCATGGCACGGCTCAGAAAACGCCTCTCGCGCTCCGGAAGTACCCGGTACCCGGTACCTTCGCTCTACCTCAACCGTCGCCCGCGGAACGCGCCCTGGCCGGTGGCCATCGAGGAGGTGAAGGTGCCTTCGATGCCGTCGGTGCCGAGGGTTCCTTCGATCACCAGGCGGCCGACCGGGCGATTGAAGGTGCCCTCGAGGCGGACGCGTGGCGGCAGGCCGGGCTCGAGCCTCCCACTGACCGTGGCGACGGGAATGCCGTATTCGACCGCTTCGCCGCGGAAGGACAGGGTTGCCTGGCCGCTCAGGGTGCGGTCGCGCTGGTCGAGATCGAGTACCAGGTGGGTCTCGTAGCCGTCCTCGGGGGTGAAGAGGTTCTGCAGCACGAGGTGCCACTGGCCGGCGACCCGGCCCCAGCCGCTCGGAATGGCGGCGAAGGCGTTGGCGATGGCGTCACGTGCCTGAGGGTCGAGGGTGTCGAGGTCGGACTGTTCGGGTCGCCCGGTGCCTCCGGCGGCGATGGCGCCGGCCACGAGGGCGTCGAGGGCGCGCTGATAGGCCGGAGCGTCGACGCCGGCGTCGAGCGCGCGGCCCCGGCCGAGGGTTTGGAGAAAGTCGTTGGCTACGCTCGCGAGCCAGTAGGCGACCATGTCGGCCGGGGTCTTGGCGTTGGCGGCGGCGGCGGTCGACTCGAGGTCGGCACTGCTCCAGGACATCACGGTGTCGCCCTGGGAGCGGGTGCTGGAGCGAGCCAGCAGGGCCCAGCGGCCACCACCGGGCCGCAGCTCGAATCGCAGGGTCGGTTCGGCCGAGGCACGGGCGAAGGCCGCCGCGAAACGGTCGAGCTCGGCCTGGACTGCGGCGGCATCACCCGAGCGGTGCAGGATGAAGGCTCGCCCGAAGGGATGGAACACCTCCCAGATGCCCTCGCCCTTGGCTTCGGCGCGGAAGCTGACGACCAGCGGCTCGGGCGGTCTCGGCGCGATAGTCAGGCGGCCGGGGGCGCTCGCCTCGAAGGCGCCGACGCGCACGCGCAACGGCACGGAAACGTCTTCCGTGCGCGCGATGACCGGCACCTTGACGACGAGCTTGGTCAAGGTGACGTTCACGAGCTCACCCTCGCGATCGCCGAACAACACCGTCACGCCGGTGCGCCGTTGGGCGAAACCGGTGCCTTCGACTGCGATCTCGTCGCCGACGGTGGCTCGATCCGGCACCGTGGTGATCTCAGGAATCACCTGGTACTGGAGCATCGTCTGGAAGACATCGAGCTCCCCGCGCCGCACCTGCAACGGAATCTCGTAACGTCCGGCCGCGCGGTCGGTCAGGCGCGGCAGTCGCGCTTCGAGCCGCCCGGGGGAGACGTTCAGCGAGTCGACCGGTTGGCCGCCGAAGATGGCCACCAGGTCGTCGGCAGGCTGGATGTCGGGGCTCTGCAAGGTCAGGAGGCTGCCGGCGGCGACTTGGGCGGGCGTCACCTGGACGGTGTTCCACAGCGTCGAGGCGGGCTTGAGGAAGCGAGTCGCGAAGAACAGCAGCCCGCCGAAGAAAGCCAAGCCAAGGACCGCGAGGACAATCACCAGGCGGGCCGTCGAGGTCGAGGCGGGCCGAGGCGGGACGACTTCGATGACTCCGTCGATGGCTTCGTCCCCGGCGTCCTCGAGGGCGGTGGTCGAGCCGCTGGGCGAGGCCGAGGGGCGCGGAGCCGGAGGCCGTTCGGCGAGGCGTTCAGGAGGCCGCTCCGGCGCCCTTTCGATCGTCGGCGTGGGGGTCGTGGCCGGGAGGTTGGCCGGATGCAGCGCCCCGGCCGGCGCCGATGGCGGCGTCGGCCCGGCTGGAAGCAGACCCATCTGACGCAACAGTCGGCTGGCGGGATCGTGGTAGATCAACAGAACCGGATCGCGGACGGTCTTCTGTCCCAGCTGAATGGTGACGCCGTCGGCCAGAGTCGTCGGCTTGGTGACCGGCTCGCCGTTGAGGAAGGTGCCGTTGGCGGATCCGAGATCCTCGACGTAGACGCCGTGGGAGTCGCGAAAGATCCGGGCGTGCATGCGGGATACCGACGCGTGGTCGACCACGATCGGGCATTGGCCGGTGCGACCGGCGACGACCTCACCGCCGGCCTGGACCTCGAACCGCCCGACGATCTTGGAGCCGTGCCGCAGGTCGAGGTAGGGATTGGGGATCTCGGTCATGCCGACCGCCTCACAGCACCATGATCGCGACCAGGACGGCCAGGCCACCCAGAACCAGGATTGCACCGAGGGCCTGAACGATCATGCCGAATGGCACGATGCCCGGGCCGGAATCGTCGGCGACCGGCTCGAGAGCGACCCGCCGCGCTCGGAGCGAGGCTTCGAAGTCGGGCCGCCTGCTGCTGGAGACGACCTCTCCGCGCGGCGGCGAGACGACCTGGTCGTCGATGCGCATCACCGCCGACTTGAGGTCCATCATGCCGGTCTGGAGTTGCCACATCGGTGCCGGCTCGTCGATCGGAATGTCGGCACTCACCGGACGCGGTCGAGGTAGGCCGCCGGGCTCGTTGAGCGTCTTGCCGTCGTCGGCACTGTAATTGCTGGTTGCCGCCGCGGCTGCCGCCGGTGGTGTCTTTTCGATCACGGTGGCGTCGACGATCGGCTCGACCAGGATCTCGAGCGAACCGAGCTGGATCTTGTCGCCGGAACCGAAGGCCTGAGGAACACGAGGTTCGAGCTGCGTGCCGTTGATCAGGGTGCCGTTGGTCGATCCCAGATCCTGAACGTAGAAGCGACCGGCCTGGCGCTGGATGCGGACGTGGCGGCTCGAAACGAAGGTGTGGGCGAGGCGCACGTCACAGCCGTCGACCCGCCCGATGACGACCACGTCCTTGTCGAACTGGAAGTCGAGCTGTTGCCCGTTGGGGTACCGAACGAGGACTTGGTAGGCCATGTCAGGGACCCGGGACCGGGGACCCGGGACTCGGGATCCCGGACTCGAGAGTGGGTATTGTGGCTACGCGGGATGACGTTCTTGCACGGCTCTTGGTCACGGCGTTCGACCTGATGGCTCCGTGAGGATCCCGGATCCCGGATCCCGGATCCCGATTCCCAGCCATCGCGGTTCCTCTGCGCAACACGCAACTCATTGTATACCCGGTGGATTGAGGCTCGCGGCCAGGGTGACGCGGCCAAGCGGCTGGATTTGCAGCTCGCTCGGGAGCTCCTGGAAGGACAGCACCTGAGCCCGTGGGAACTCGAACTCGAGCATGCGTTTGACGAAGTACCGCAGCTCCATCTGGGTCAGCACGATCGGGTGGGGGCGATCCTTGCCGAGGCCGCTGAAGGCGTTGCGGAAGGCTTGCAGGACCTGCTGCGAGCGGTTGGGATCGAGTGACAGAGAGCTGCCGGAGGCCGACTGCTGGATCCCCTGTTGCACGATCGACTCGATTTGGGGATCGAGCAACCACACCGACAACAAGGGGCGCCCGCCGGTGTGCTTGAAGGCGATGTAGTGCTTCAAGTTCATGCGCACGTATTCGGTGAGATATACCGGATCGTTCTCGAAAGCACCCCATTCCGCCAGCGCTTCGAGAATCGCGCGCATGTTCTTGATGCTGATGTCCTCGCGCAGCAGTCGGCGCAACACATCGGTGAGGCGCTGCAAGCTGACCAAACGCGGTACGACGCTCTTGACTAGGGCGTCGTAGCCCTGTTGCTCCATCAGGTCGAGGATGTTCTGGACGTCCTGGAGTCCCAACACCTGATCGACGTGGCGACGGAGCACGTTGGCCAGATGCACCGCGATGTACTCGTCGGGCTGCACGATGCCGGAACCCGCGAGGCGCTGGGCGTCCTCGGCGTCGACCCACATGCCGCGGCGGGTGCCGTCGGGGTGGGGCCCGGGTGTGCCCTGGATGCCCGCCATCGCGAGTTGCTCCAAGTTGTCGGCGACGAAGACCATGCCGCGGTGGACGACGCCGCTCGCGGTCGGCACCTCGTTGACGTAGATCATGTAGGTGTCGGGCTCGAGGTAGGGGGCGTCGCCGCGCACCTTGACGCCCGGGAAGAACACCCCGAGATCCTGGAAGATCCAGTCACGCATCTGCGGGATCAGCTCCTGGATGAAACGGCTGCCGTCGGCCTCGATGTCGACCAGGGGCGTGACCTGGGGGGAGGTCTCGAGGATCACCGGCACCGCCATCGGCAGGCGCACGCTCTCCTCCTCCTTGGCCTTGCGGGGCGCTGAGGTGGGAGCCGCACTTTCCATCACCTTGGCCTTGATCTCCTCCTTGTCCTTCTTCTCCTTGGTGCGCCCGAGCGACCACGACAGACCGCAGGCGGCGCCGCCGAGCGCGAAGAACGGGATGGTGGGCAGGCCGGGGATGATCCCGAGAGCGATCAACATGCCGCCCGCGATCGCGATTGCCTTCGGTTGGGCGAGGATCTGTTTGCCGATTTCGCGCCCGAGCGAGCTCTCGTCGTCGCTGCTGGCGGCGACCCGCGTGGTGATGATGCCGGCAGCCGTGGCGATGATCAGGGACGGGATCTGCGACACCAGGCCGTCGCCGATGGTCAACAGGGTGTAGGTCTTCGCGGCATCGGCGAAGTTCATGCCGCGCACCGCCACGCCAATCGCGAGCCCCGCTGCGACGTTGATCACCGAGATGATGATGCCGGCGATGGCGTCACCCTTGACGAACTTCATCGCGCCGTCCATCGCCCCGTAGAACTGCGACTCGCGGCCGAGATAGTCGCGGCGGTGACGGGCGGCGTCGGCGTCGATCAGCCCGGCGCGCAGGTCGGCGTCGATCGACATCTGTTTGCCCGGCAGGGCGTCGAGAGTGAAGCGTGCCGAGACCTCGGAGACGCGTTCGGCACCCTTCGCGATGACGATGAACTGGATCAGCGTGAGCACCAGGAAGATCACAAAGCCGACGATGTAGTCGCCGGCGACCACGAACTGGCCGAAGGACTCGATCACGTCACCGGCGTAGGCGTAGAGCAGGATCAGACGGGTCGAGGAGACGTTGAGGGCGAGTCGAAACAGCGTCGTGATCAGCAGGATGCTGGGGAACGAGGCCAGCGATAGCGCGTTGGGGAGGTAGAGCGAGATCATCAACAACGTGACCGCGAGGGTCATGTTGGTCGCCAGGAACAGGTCGAGCAGGAACGGCGGCAGCGGCACGATCATGATGCCGATGATCGCGATCACCAACAGCGCCAAGAGGATGTCGCTGTAGCGCGTGAGCACGGTGTCGATGTTGCCTTCCATCAACTGCTTCTTGAGCGAGGCGAAATCGGGCAGCGCGATCTTCACGGGTGAGGGTACTCCTGGCAGCGATCAACCACCGGTGCCGAAACGGTCGCCACCCGCCTCACGGCGGACTTTCCAGGCGAACATCAAGACTTCGGCCACGGTTTCGTAGAGCTCTTTGGGAACGTAGTCGTCGATTCTGACGCGGTAGAGGGCACGCGCGAGTTTGATGTCGCGCACGATCGGGACGTCGTGTTTCTTGGCCAGACGGACGATACGGCGGGCCAGCAGGGTTTGTCCCTTGGCGGTGACTTTCGGTGCCGCCATGCGGTCCTTCTTGTATTCGATCGCGATCGCGAAGTGGGTGGGGTTGACCACCACGGCGTCCGCGGTCGCCATCGCCCGCGGGACGTCCTGGTTGATCAGCTCCTGATGGATCGACCGCCGCTCGGCCTTGATCTCGGGGTCGCCTTCCTGCTCCTTGTATTCGCGCTTGACCTCGTCCTTGGTCATCTTGAGACCCTTCTTCCACTGCCAGCGCTGAAAGCCGAAGTCGAGCCCGGCGAGCCCGACGAAGACGATTCCCACCACCCACAGAAAGTGCCTCGCGATGCGCGCCGCCTCGGGCAGGATCGCCTCGGCCGGCACCAGGCCGAGCCTCAGGATGTCGGCAAGCGACCCCTTGATCACCAGCCAGCCGAGCAACATCACCACGCCGAGCTTGAGCACGGTCTTGGCGAACTCGAACAGTCCCTTGACCGAAAAGATGTTCTTGAGCTGTGCCAGGGGGTTGAGCTTCGACAACTTGGGCTTCATGCTCTCGGCCGACAACAACGGGCCGACCTGAGCAAACGCGACCAGCACGCCGAAGGCTGCAAGCGGGAAGATCACCGGCGCCAGCGCCCGCAAGGTGTCCTGGATCGCGCCGATGGCGGCTCCGGCGAGGACGTCCGAGGCGAGGTTCTCGCGGCTGCCGAAGTCGACCGCCTGATGGAACAGCCGAGCGAAGGCCTTGCCGAGGCCGCGCAGCCCGAGGTAGAGCAACGCGATCGCGAGCAGGTAGGTCAGGGCGCTGTTGGCATCCTTGGACATCGCGACGTTGCCCTTCTTGCGGGCATCGCGCAGCTTCTTCGGTGTGGGTTCTTCGGTCTTCTCCGACATCGCTCATCCACCTCCCTCGGTGCCGAGGGTGGAGAGGGTCTGCTGGAGCCACTGAGTGTGCTCGCGGAAGAGCTCGGGAGCGTAGGCCGAGAGCGACCACAGCGCCAGGCCCGCGACCAGCGCCCCGAGGCTCGCCTTGATCGACAGGCTGATGAAGAAGACATCGAGCTGCGGCGCCATGCGGTTGGCAACGCCCAAGATCACGTCGAGCAGCATCAGGACCACCAACGCCGGGGCGACGATCTGCAACGCGATCGCAAACAGGCGACCGGTGCCGAGCAGGAAGGCGTCGGCGGTGAGCGCCAGCGGCAGGCCGATGCGGGTCGGCGGCACCAGGTCGAAGGTGCGGAAGGCGGCGTCGAGGAACAGCCGATGCCCTCCGGCGGCGATGTAGAGCAGGACGAACAGCTGCACGTAGAAGGCGCCGAGCAGCGAGCTTTGGCTCTGCAGCTGGGGCACCAACAGGTTGGCGGTGGTGGTGCCGCGAACGTTGTCGAGGAACTGGCCTGCCATGTCGGCGGCCCAGAACACCAACGAGCCCGCGAAGGCGACCACGAACCCGAGCAAGACCTCGCGCAGCAGGATCGTCCACCACGCGATCGCCGACAGATCGAGCGGCAGTGGCGCCAGACGGCTCTGCCACGGCAACACCACGATGGCAAACAGCAGGCTCAGGCCGACGCGGATCGAATTGGGGACCAATTTGCCGCCGAGAAAGGGCGTGATCGCAAAGATCGGTGCCCAACGAGCGAAGCCGAGCGTGAAGAGTTGGACGGCGTCGAGCGGCCCGTGGCGCACCCCCATCTCGGCCAGGATCGGGCCGAGGAAGCCGTCGAGATCCGGTGCGCTCACACGAGGCTCCCGAAGTTTTCGAAGATGTAGAGCGCAAAGCGGTAGACCTGCGCCGCCATCCAGTAGCCGAAGAGCAGGATGGTCCCGAACACCGCGACGATCTTGGCGGCCATCTGCACCGTTTGCTCCTGGATCTGCGTCAGGGCCTGGAAAACCGCCAACACCAGGCCGACTGCCAGCGCCGCGCCGATCGGCGGCGCCGACACGAGCACGGTCAAGATGATCGCTTGTTGGGCGAGGTGGATGAAGTCGGCTTCCATCAGCTCACCCGACGACCATGTAGCTCTGGAGCAGTCCTCGCGCGAGCAGGCTCCAACCGTCGATCATGATGAACAACAACAACTTGAACGGCAGCGACACGACCACTGGCGAGAGCATGTGCATACCCATTGCCAGCAAGATGTTCGAAACCACCATGTCGATCACCAGGAACGGCAGGAACAATAGGAAGCCGATGGCGAAGGCTTCCGTCAGCTCGCTGACCGCAAACGCCGGCAGCAACACCAGGAAGTGATCGCGCGGCATCTCCTTCCACGACTCCGGACCCATGGTTCGGGCCCAGTGCAGGAACAGGTCAACCTCCTTGGCGTGGGCGTGGCGGGCGAGGAAGGTCTTGAGCGGCGGGGTGGCGAGCTCGATGCCCCGCAGCACCGAACGAGCGCCTTGCCCGGACAGGGTTTCGGTCGAGCTGGTCTGGGACAGCTCCGGCTCGAGGGCGGCGTAGATCTCGGCTCCCACCGGCGACATCACGTAGATCGACAAGATCACCGCCAGGCCCACGATGACTTGGTTCGGCGGAATCTGCTGGGTCCCCATGGCGTTGCGCAGGATCGACAGCACCACCGAAAACTTGAGGAACGAGGTGCTCATCATCAGGAGGAAGGGCAACAACGAGAGCAACCCCAGGATGATCACGGTCGAGATCGGATTCGAGCCGATCTGAGCGGCGAGCGGCAGCACGATCACGATTCGGCCTCCTCGGGGGCGGTGGACGGCGACAGCGGGGGGGCGGCGGGCCAGTCGGCCAGCCGGGTGATCGACCCCGAGCCGAAACCAACCAGCAGCTCGCGCTGATCGACGCGCACCAGCGCAACGTGGTGCTGGCGGTCGAGCGGCACCACTTCGGCGACGGCGATGCGCCCGGACTTGGGGCGTGCCACCTTCTGCAACCACGGCCCGGCGAGCTTCAGGGTGATCACCACCAGAGCCAGGACCACGAGCAACGAGGCGGCGACCCGGGCGAGCAGCAACACGTCGGTCATCGAGACTCCTCGGCCCCGAGCCAGCGGTCGATCTGGACGCCGAGCCGCTCGTCGACCACCACCACCCGACCGTAGCCGAGCAGCCGACTCTTGCCACCGTGGTGCAGGACTAGGCGGATGGGGTCCTCGGGGCGATGGTCGAGGCGGACCAGGCCTCCTTCGCGCCAGTCGGCGAGCTCCCGCAGCGGCACCGGGAAGCGCTCCAGCTCGAAGGCCACGGTCACTTCGAGCTCGTCCAGCATCCGCGTCGGATCAGCGGCCGCCAGGTCGTGCTCGGCGGTGTCGTCGCGGCGGTCGTCGCGGGTGGGGGGCATAGCGTCTCCTTGGGGTCGCACGGTCCAGGCCGAGGTCGGCTCCAGGTGGAAGAATCCTTTTTCGAATCGTAGCCTGCCGGGCGCCTCCCACGATTGGACGCGCAGGCTGACCTCGCCGAGGTCGGCGGCCTCCGAGCCG
This sequence comes from uncultured Thermoanaerobaculia bacterium, assembly GCA_964599475.1. Lineage (GTDB taxonomy): Bacteria > Acidobacteriota > Thermoanaerobaculia > Multivoradales > CAZRFU01 > CAZRFU01. The sequence goes on along the minus strand of CAZRFU010000022.1, from coordinate 39,349 downwards.
TCCTCGATCCAGTGCTCCGGGTACCAGCGGTCGGGCACCAGGATGTCGCCGCGATCGAGTCCGGCGAGATCGTCCGGGGTCAGGGACATCGCCCCGAGGATCACCGCCACCGGCATCGGCAGCTCGCCCAGGTGTCCTTCGGTCAGCGGGTTGCGCCGTTTGGGAGCCGCCGGCATCGGCCACACGACGTCACACAGCCAACCGTTGTCGCCGACGGCGACCTCGAACCGGGCGACCGCGAAGGCCTCGGCCTCGGGGCGCCGTTGGAGCAACACCGCCTGAGGCATCGGCGCCGAGACGGTGAGCGGGATGCCGGTGCGCGACTCGAAGGTGGTCGCAACCTGGGACAGCAGGTATCCGGTCAGCGCGTAGTCGAGGGGTGAATCGAGCGCGGCGGTGGGAGCGACAGCCGGTGCATCGGCGATACCGTGGCGGGCATGGCGCAGCCACGTCGTCGGCAGCCGCAACCATCCACTGAACCCCCCGACGGCGGGCGCCGTGGCGAGCTCGACCCACGGACTGTCGGGGGTTCCCAGCAAGCTTGGAAAGCTCCCGCGATGAACGCTGGTGCCGACGACTCGCACCACAAACGGTGGGTCGGGAAAGCGCGTGCGGCCCTGGCCCACGACCAGGCGGAAGGGGCCGAGCTCGATGCGGCTGCCTGGTTCGAGGGCCTTGGGCTCCCAGGCGGTGACCCTGACGTCGTCGACGCGGGTGCCGTTCGAGCTCGCGAGATCGACCAGCCACAGGCGGGAATCGTCGGCCCGGATCTCGCAGTGTTCCGAGGACACCACCTCGCTGCGCAGCTGGAGTGCATTGGCAGGATCACGACCGATGCGCAGCACGCGGTGGTAGACCTGGTGCTTCTCGCGGGTGCCGTCGGGGTGCACGACCACCAGCTCGAAGCCGGTGCTGTTGCGGGGACGCAGCGGCCACCACTGGCGCAGCGCCTCGGCAGCCTCGCGCAGCACCTCGGGAGGCAGCGTGTCGAGTTGTTGTCGCACCTGGGCGGGGGCCGCCTCGCGCTGTGGGTCTGCAGCCGAGGCGGGTGCCAGCATCACCCGCCACGATGGCAGCTGCGGCGGACCCTGCGCCTCGAAGCTCCAGCGACGATCGAGCAGGGGCGAAGGACTCACTCCTGCTCCTCGACAATCTGGTCGAAGCGGCCGCGGGAACGACCGTCGCCCTGGCCGTCACCGCGACGCTCGCGCTGGCCCTCGCCCTGTGAGCCGTGGCCGCCGGCTCCCTCGGCACCCGCACCTTTGGCCACCTCACGGGGGGCGACTCCGGCATCGAGATTCGCCACCGCGATGCCGCGATCGTTGAGGGCCTGTTCGAGATGGGGCAGGCGTTCGGC
>CAZRFU010000022.1:0-37982 GCA_964599475.1 uncultured Thermoanaerobaculia bacterium | reverse complement strand
CGAGGAAACTCGCGCTTTCGGGAGTGGCGAGCTGGAAGGCGACGGTTACGCCGTCGGCGTTGCGCTCGATCGACACCTGACCCTGGCCCAACGCCCCGAGGTCGAGGCCGATGGAGAGCTGGGGCCGGTCGACGGCGAGGTGCAGATCCATCGCCGCGCCGAGCTTGTCGGCCAGCAGGCGCATGGCGCCGGCGTCGACTGCAGGGGTGGTGGTGGTTTCGGGTGAGGGTAGCGCGACCGCCACCAGCGGCTGGCCGGCTTCAGGGCCGTGGCCGGCGAGCGCCGCGATCGGATCGTCGTCGTCGAGGTGTTTGGTCGGGAGGTGGTCGCCGGGTTGGTCGGCGCTTTGTGCTGTCGGCGGGTTGACCGTGACCGCAGGCTGAGCCGTGGTGGTGGGGGCAAAGTTGGCGCCTACTGCGCCGCCGAGATCGATCGAACCGGCCGCGCGTGCGCGCAGCGGCACTGCTCCCTGGCCAAGCGGCAACGTCGACGCGGCCAACCCCGACCCGGCGTTGCCGAGGAGGCTCTGGTCCACCAGGGTGCCCCGTTGACCATCTGCGGAGCCACTGCCCGAGCCCGACTGGCCGTCGCCGGCACCGCGCGACCGTACGGCGGTCGGCAGTGCCGTCGCCGTCCCGTGTGGGGCCTGGCCCTGCTGCCCCTGTTGGCCGAGCACCTGATCGAACTCGCCTTTGCGGGGCTCGTTCGCCCCCGGCTTCGCATCTCCTCCGGTCGGAGGCGTGCCGCGCGGACCGTCGACCTTGGTCATGATCTCTCCTCGGCACTGCCGCGGACCCACGCTGACAATGCCACTTCCTGCATCAGTGCTTCTTCTTTGCGCTCCAGCTCCTTGCGCAGCTCCTCGCGCCAGCGGTCGCGATGGGTTTCGATGGCACCGAGCGCTTGCGATGCTTCGATCAGCGCGGCGCGGGCCTGCTCGACTGCCTCGCCGGCGCGACGGAGGGCGGCTTCGGCCTGCTCCTCGCGCTGTCGTGCGGCTGCCTCTTGCCCTCGCAGCCAGGTCACTTCGTCGGCGCGGCGGTTCATCTCGCGTATGTCGAGAGCCGAACCGTCGGTCGGGGGTGCGTCGATGGTTGCCAGAGCCGAGGCGACCGCCTGTGCCGCGGTGGTGGTTTCGGCTCGCCGCTGTTCGAGCGCAGCGGCCGCCTCGACCTGTTCGCGCAACCTGGTCGCCAGCAGCTCCTGGGTCTGATCGCGTTCGCGCTCTCGCAGGTCGAGCACGGTCTGCAGCGGGTACGGGGTCTTGCTCACGACCCTCCTCCGACCTCGTGCAGGCGCTTGAGCGTTTCGTCGAAGCCGCATTGTTCGTAGAGGCCTTGCCGGAGAAAGCCGTCGAGGTCGCCGACGCGCGCGATCGCCTCGTCGACCAGGCGGTCCGCGCCGCGCTGGTAGGCGCCGATCAGGATCAGGTCGCGGTTCTTCTCGTAGGCGGCCAGCAACTCGCGCAGGCGTGAGGCGTCGGCGAGGTGGTCGGGTGTTGCCACCGCGGTCATCACGCGGCTGGCGCTCTTGAGCACATCGATCGCGGGGTAGTGGCCGCGTTGGGCGAGCTGACGGGTGAGGATGATGTGGCCGTCGAGGATCGAGCGCACTTCGTCGGCGACCGGCTCGGTCATGTCGTCGCCCTCGACCAACACGGTGTAGACCGCGGTGATCGAGCCACGGTCGGAGTTGCCGGTGCGTTCGAGCAGGCGCGGAAGGGTGGCGAACACCGAGGGCGGAAACCCGGCGCGTGCCGGCGGTTCGCCGATCGCGAGGCCAACTTCGCGCTGCGCGCGCGCAAACCGGGTGACCGAGTCCATCATCAGCAGGACCTTGCGGCCCTCGTCGCGGAAGGACTCGGCGATCGCGGTGGCGACGTAGGCCGACTTGAGGCGCACCAGCGAGCTCTTGTCCGAGGTCGCCACGACCAGGACCGAGCGCGCCAGACCCTCTTCGCCGAGGCTCTCCTCGATGAAATCGAGCACCTCGCGACCACGTTCGCCGATCAGCGCGATGACGTTGACGTCGGCTTCGGTGTTGCGCGCCAACATGCCGAGCAGGGTCGACTTGCCGCCACCGGCGGCGGCAAAGATGCCGATACGTTGGCCTTCACCGACGGTGAGGACTCCGTCCATCGCGCGGATTCCGACCTGGAAGGGTTTGACGATCCGCTGGCGTTTCATCGGGTCGGGCGGCGGGGCGTAGACCGGGTACTGGACCCGGGGAGCCGGGGTGATCGGGCCCTTGCCGTCGATCGGCTCGCCCAACCCGTCGAGGACACGGCCGAGCAGTCCGGGGCCGGTTGGCACCGCCATCACGTCGCCGGTGGGGCAGACTTCACTGTCCGGCCCGATCCCTTCGAGATCACCGAGGGCCATCAGGAAGACGCTCTGCTCGCGAAAGCCGACGACCTCGGCCTTGACCGGGCGATCGCGCAGCGGTGTGCGGATCAGGCAGAGCTCGCCGATGCGCACGCCGGGGACGCGGGCACGGATCACCAGACCGGTGACCTCGGTCACCCGCCCCCGCACCTCGACGGTGGTGACGTCGTCGAGGATGTCGAGGAACGGTACGAGGTCGAGCCCGCTCACACCAACCCTCCGCGGCGGAAGGCCGCCTCGATCGCCGCGAGCTGAGTGGTCACGTCGGCTTCGATGGTGCCGAAGTCGGTCTCCACCCGCAACGAGCCGCGTTCGAGCTTGTCGTCGGCAACCAGATCGAGGGCACGCCAGCGCGAGTCGCGTGCGGCGGCTTCGCTGCGGCGCTGTTCGATCGCCTCGCGGTCGGAGGGGTGCACCCGCACGCGAACCTGTCCACTCTGATAGCTGCGCAGGGTGGCGAGCGCTTCCTCGAGCATCGGCAGGAGCACGCCGGGGTCTTCCTCGAGGCGTCGGCGCAGGATCTTCTCGGCCATTCGAATCGCCAGGTGGACGACGTCCTGGCGACTGGCCTCGACGCGCTCGCGCACGGCATCGCCCACGGCGAGGATGCGCTGCTCCCACTCGGCCAGGCCCCTCGCGTAGCCCTCCTCGCGCGCCGCAGTGCGCCGCGCTTCGGCTTCGCGTTCCGCTTCTTCGACGATGGCGCGGGCGCGCGAACGAGCACTGTCGACGATGGCGCGCGCCTCTCCGTGGGCGAGCAGCACTTCGCGTTCGATCACCTTGACCGCGTTCGGATCCTGATCGTCGCGAACCTGCGGGGGGCCCCCGCCCTTGATGATCTTGCTCACGCCAGGTCTCCTTCGAGCCGCGCCAGCCGTTGCTCAGCCGGTTCGCCGAGCGCTTCCGCGCGGCCGAGCTCGCCCAGCAACACCTCTCCGAGCTCGGGCGGGAGGTGCCACGCCAACCGACGCGCATCGTCGAGTCTGGCGGTCGCCCGGGCAATCGCGGCAACTTCGGTCAACCCGAGGTGGCGGACCCGCTCCGGCACGCTCGAGCCCGAGAGGGCGGCCCAGCGCTGCGGCCACCAAGACTCGGGTGGAAACGCCCGTTCGCGGACCTGGACCACGACGCGTTCGCGCACGGGCTCGTCGAGGGCGAAGAGGGTGGCGACCAGATCCTGCGGCGGCATCGTGTGCACGGCCGCCGCGGTGCCGCGGGTGCCGATTCGATCGAGAGCCGCCAGCAGCGGTGCTTCGTCGAGCCGGGACAGCCGCGCGATGGGGAAGGGGTCGTTGCGCCGCCACGGAAGCTCGTCCGGCCAGGGGATTGCGGCCCGCAGCGTCGCGATCCACCAGCCCTCGAACCAGCTCGGCGGACCGGTCGGTTCGATCCACGAACGGCCGCGGTCGGGGCGGGTTTGGTCCGGGAACGAGCGCGCGAGGGTTGCCTGCAGCGGAGCGGGGGCGAGTTGCATCGCCCAGTGTTGGAGGCAGGGGTCGGCCGGCAGCACGCGTGCCACCCAGCGCGGATGGATGCGGTCGAAGGGGAAGCCGCCGAGCTCGCGCCGCGACAGCTCGAGGAAGGCGCGGCGGTGGTCCGCAGGCTGCTCGGCGAGCCTGTGGCTCTCGGCATCCGGCCAGTCGCCGGGCGGGGCTCCGCTCCAGGCGGCGATCAGGTCCGGCAGCAGCGCGGCCCAGCTGGTCGCCCCCACGATGCGCCTCAGGTTGCCCGCGGCGGCCCGGCGTTTCGCTGCAGTGAGCGAACCTGTGCGCGCGTGCTCGCCAGTTCCTCTTGGAGTCGGGCGATCTGACGCCCGTTGAGGAAGAACAGAGCTCCCAGCACCAGCAGCGCGAGGGTGGCGGCTCCAACGTAGAGCTTGAAGCGCGAGACCGAGCTGCGCTCGAGCACCAGCCCGGCCGAGCTGACGAGGTCGAAGGTTCCGGCCTGAGTGTTGGGTGCGGCAATCGAGGACGGCTTGAGGATCACCGAGACGGCGTCACCGGAAAGGCCATCGACCGCGTGGGAGACCAGTTCCTGCACCTCGACCGGCTGGATCGGCGCCACACCTTGCGCAGTCGGCTGGTATTCGACCACGACCGAGGCCTTGGCACTGCCCTTGAGCTGACCGGTCAAGTCCTTCTCCGGCAACACCAAGTGGACGCGCGCATCGATGACGCCGGCGATGGTGCTCAACGTCCGGGCGAGCTCACCCTGCAAGGCCTCGAGGTACAGAGCTCGCTCTTCGACCGGCGTGACGACGAGCTTCGAGCGCCCGAAGACGTCTTGGAAGCGGCGGTCCGGGGTGCGCGGCAACTTGTACTCGGCCAACACCGACCAGGCGCGGGCGGTGGCGTCGCGCGGAACCTCGACGCTCCAGGTGTTGGCGTCGGGGTCGACCACCAATTTGCGGGCGACGATGCCGTGGTTCTGGAGCGTGGCGATGATGCGGTTGGCCTCGCCCTCGGGGAGGTTGTGGACCACCGGAACGTGGCACGCGGCCACCAGGAGCAGGCCCAAAACCAGGGCCAATCGGACGCCGGGGCTGCTTGGGCTCTTCATAGCTGCTGTTGCATCACCTGCTTGACGCTGGATACCAGTTCGCCGACCACTTTCGTGGTGATCTCGACGTTGAGCGACACCGTCTGCAGCTCCGCCTGAAGGCCGATGATCTCCTGAGTGCGGAAGGTCTTGCCTCCGTGGAGCTCGTCGAGAATACCCTGGATTCGCCCGAAACCGGACTCGACCTCGCCGAGCAGCTTTTCGACGCCGCCCGGCTCGCGTGCCTGCTCGAGTTTCTGGGCGTAGAGGCCTTCGGCCTGGGCGGCGGTGGTCACCTGGATCTCCAGGCCCTTGCCGCTGGCGTCGGCGGCCTGCTGCAGCATCTGATCGGCTTGGGCGCCGTGTTGCTGCTGGAGGTCCTGCAGCACCTGTTCGAAGCCCTGAAGCTGTTGCGGGCCCTGCTCGAGCAGCTGTTGGGCTTTGGCGATGTTGGCGGCACCCCCGAGGGCGCCCGTGGCGAGGCTCATCGGTGATCCTCCGCGATCAGGTGCGGGTGAAGACGCCCTGACGCATTCCTTCGTGCAGGCTCCGAGCGAAGCCGACGGCCGAAGCATCGCCCTGACCCGCCATCACCTGACCCAGGATCTGCTCGGCTTCCCGGAAGCGCTTCTGGGGGATCAGCGACTCGGCCAGGAAGGCCTTGGCGAGCAGGTGATCGGCGTCCTTGGTCAGGGCCTCGCGGTAGGCCTTTTCGGCTGCCTGGACCTCTTGCCGGCTGAAGGCGAGCAGGCCGCGCAGGACATCGACGCCGGCATCGTTGGGTCGCAGCTCCTGCAGACCGGCGAGCAACGTGTGGGCGCGGTCGAAGGCGCCCCGCTTGATGGCAAAGAGGCCGAGCTCGGCGAAGAGCTCGGCGAGAGGGCGATCCTCTTGGTTCGACACCCCTCGCCTCCCTTCAGTGAATGTTCTTGGCGGCACTCTTGGCCGCGTCGTGGCGCATGGTCAGGATCTGGCTGAGCAGCGTGAACTTGCGGTTCTCGGCCTGCATCTGCGCCATGACGTTCAAGTACTCCATCATGTCGCTCGAACCTGCGCCGGTGGCGTCAGTCGGAGCCTTGAACTCGGCGACGTCGCCCGGCAGTTGGTTGGTGGGAGCGGTGTAGCCCCCGGATCCCTGAACTTTTCCGATCGTCATGGTGTTCTCCGATCAGCGCGGCTGCTGCGCGCGGTGGGTTTCCTGGATCAAGGCCGCCGCCTCGGCGGCGGCCTTTTGCGCCTTCGGTCCGCGGGTGCGGGCGAGGGCGGTGAGCGCATCGAGCTCGCGCGTGAGCTCCGCTGACGGCAGGCTCGCGAGCCGTGCCAAGGTGGGGAAGTCGATGAGCTCGTCGTTCGCCATCGCCCGCTCCTCCTTCAGTTCTCTCCGAGCTGCTGGAGCTCGGCCGCACGGCGGCGGATGTCCTCGAGTGCCCCTTCACCCTTCTGGGCGACCTCCCGAGCAATGGTCGAGACCATCGCAGCCAGAGTGCGGGCGCGGTTCGCGTAGGGGTCGCGCGATTCGGGATCGAGCTCGACTGCGCGCGTCAGGTACTTCACCGCAGCTTCGAGGTTGCCGCCCTCGACGTGGAGCTCGCCGAGATAGGTGTTCGCGGCGGTGTCGGCGTCGTCGAGCGACAGCGCGTAGAGGAACTCCGCCTTGGCGTGCTCGGCGTAACCCTTCTGCATGTAGAGGGCGCCGAGGCAGGTGTGGAGGTAGGCGTTCTGGGGGTCGAGCACCACCAGGCCCTCGAGCAGGGTCTGCGCGTCGTCGAGGCGGCCGTTGTCGACCAACTCGCGAGCGTAGACGGCGAGCGCGAGGATGTTGTCGTTGTCGAGGCCGAGAGCGTCCTTGAAGGTCTCGTGGCCCTGGAGCATCTCCTGAACGGACGAGACGATGTCGGCGTGCATCTGCTGGATTTCGTTGTTTGCCATGATTTGCCTTCTCCTTCGATGCCGCTCAGCGGATGTTGCCGATGATCTGCTTGTTGGTGTCGTGCTTCATGGTCATGACCTGGGAGATCAGCTTGATCATCTCGGTCAGCTTCTGCATCTTCATCTGCAGCTGCATGAGCTTCTTCTGGTAGTCCGGGGCATTGGGGTCGAGGTTGGCGATTTCTTTCTCGATCGAGGCCATGTTGTCGTAGGCCTTGCCGGCTGCGTCGAGGAGGGCGCCGTCACCACCGCCGCTGGCGCCACCAGTTCCACCGGTACCGCCCGTGCCACCAGTCCCACCGGTTCCGCCCGTGCCGCCAGTCCCACCGGTTCCGCCCGTGTTGCCGGTGCCGCCGCTTCCACCTGCCTGGCTCGGACCGCCGACGTTGATCGTGATCTGCACACCGGGCAGCTGGATGACGGTCGGCTGGGGAGGCTGCTGCGGCTTGCCGGTGATCTTCTCGAGCAGCTTGCCGATCTGGTCCATCACGCCCTGGAGGCCTTTGCCGATCTGTCCCGCCTGCTGGCCGATCTGGCCGAGCATGCCGGCGCCCTTCTGCAGGATGTTCTGCAGGCCACCCTGGATCAGGTTGCCGAGTTGGCCGAGCATGCCTCCGAAGGGGCCGGGCAGCGGCAGCTGGCCGGGCTTGGCGATCTGGCCGAGGATGTTGCCGGCGATGGCGCCGAGCGGGCCGCCCAGGAGGCCGCCGAGCGGGCCGAGGAATGGACCGGCGATCTTGCCGAAGGTGTCGGCCAAGCCTCCGAGGGCCTTGCCGATGGTGCCGACGCCGCCGGCGATCTGGCCGACGCCTTGGGCGATACCGCCCACCGTTTGGGTGACCGCCTTGGCCACCGAGCTCAGCGCTTTGCCGATTCCACCGAGAAACAGAATCATGATCTACCTCCTACCTGCGAAAAACGATCCGTGAAAGGAAAGGCTCGATTCGAGGTGCGCCGGACTCAGGAGGTCCTCGGTGGCCCCAGCAGGCGCCGGAGGGGGTGCCGGGACGAGCCTGAGTGTGGCGGCGCGGCGGCGATACGACAGGGCGACGTCCCTCAATGATGTCGTGCCTGTGACCGCAGGTCAACTGGCAAGTAGTGGGGGGGGTGCCGTGCATCGTCGTCGCTTCCGGATGAGATGGCGAAAGACTGCGGGGAATCGGCTCAGCCTCAACCCCAAGTAGACTGCCCTCGATGACGAAGGGAACGCGGTTGGTGTGGTCGAGCGAAGGGCCGACGGTGTGTGCAGCGTGCGGCAAGCCGACGGGGAAGTGCCGCTGTGCTCCCACAGCTGCGACGGTCGATCCGCAGCGGCGCCTGACCGCCAAGATTCGTCTCGAGTCGGCTGGCCGCGGCGGAAAGGAGGTCACCGTGGTCTTCGGCTTGCCGCCCGATCGTGACCTGCTCCGAGCCCTCGCCACCGAGCTCAAGAAGGCCTGTGGCAGCGGCGGCACGGCGACGCACGACGGCGTCGAGATTCAGGGGGATCGCCGCGGCCGGGTTCGCGAGGTGTTGCTGGCCAAGGGGTGGATCGTCAAAGGGGGATAGGGACCAAGTGGGGGACCTACTCGTGCGCGGCCGGTGAGGCGGGTCCGCGACGGGTGGTGTTCGACTCCGCAGCCGGCAGCGACGAGTACCTGGTCTCGTTTTGGGGGTAGCATCGGCAGGTCAACAACCTTGCAGGAGATGTGCCGTGGCACCGACCAAGAAGCAGGACGAGGGCACGCCGACTGCCGGGATGCCGCAGATGCCGGGGATGATGCCGGGCATGCAGGCGATGGGGATGCCGGGCATGGGTATGCCCCAGGGTGGCCTGCCCCAGATGAACCCCATGATGCAGATGATGCAGATGATGCAGATGATGATGGGGGGCGGCATGCCGCAGATGGCGGTCGACCCCTCGGCGATGCCGTTTGCCGCCACGCCGCCGGTCGCCGACGAGGACGCCGGGCTCGACGCCGACATCATCCGCCCGGCGACGCTCACCGAACGGGTCAAGACCCAGCAGCCGCTGCCCCTTGGCTCGGTGCTCGACCGCCTGTGCCTGACCGAGGACGCTCAACACGCTCTTGGGGGAGTACCACGAGGGTGCACGATGGCACTTGCCGGCCCTCCGGGCAAAGGCAAGACCCGCACCGCGCTCGCTGGGCTTGCGCGGGTTGCCGCTGGCGGCGAAAAGGTCGCGTTCGTGGTGGCGGAAGAGGGCTTCCACGACTCCACCGATTCGGGTCGCGACGACTTGTGCTCGCGTATGACCAAGATCGGCATGGCAGCGACCGGCTTCGACGAGAAGACCCTCGCCAAGAAGGTACTCGAGAACGTCTACGTGCTCGAGAGCCAGTACCACAAGGGTCAGAGTTGGGACGACTTCATCCACAAGTACCGCTGGTTGGTCGAGCGCGAAGGCATTCGCTTCGTGGTGATCGACTCGCTCAACATGCTCGATCCCACCAAGAACCGGACGGCGGACAACCTCTCGGCGCTGAAGACCTACAACCACAGCCGTGGGGTGACGGCCTTGTGCATCGGCCAGATCCGCGACACCGGCGCGCCGGTGGGTGGGGAGGCACTGCAGCACACGGCGGATGCGGTGTTCCTGATCGAGGAAATGAGTCTCGGCTCGAAGGAAATCGCCGAGCTGTGGGGCGGCAAGTACCGCGACGTGATCGACGTGATTCGGGCCGTCAAGAGTGTCACCACCCCGATCGTGCCGCATCCGGTGCGGGTCGCCCGCGACGCGGTGTCGGGAGTGCTGCAGGTCCACTCGGACCAGCCGGAAATCTACCCAGTCCCCGCAGCGAGGAGCTGAGAGGGTGAGGGCTTCTCGATGGCGGGCTCCGGGAGCCGCCGGAAGGGACCCGGGACCCGGGACCCGGGACCCGTTCGGACATGCTGCCAGCGCCATCGTCACGTTGGCCGCATTGCCCCTCCCGACCCGCTACCCGCTACCCGGTACCCGATACCGCTCTTCGATTCCGCGGTCCCCGGTCCCCGGTCCCGGGTCCCTCTTCTCCCATCCCCGGTCCCTCGTCTCCGAGACCCGATACGTAATACCCGATACCTCTTCTCCCATTCCCGGTCCCTGGTCCCTGGTCCCGGGTACCTTCTTCCCAACCAATGCACTTCGTCGATCGAGCTGACATCCGGCACTGGATCGCCGAGCCCGGGGCCCTCGACGAGGCGGCGCGGGGAATCGGCACGACCCGGCCGGAGGGAAGTTTCCTCGAGCAGGAGTTGGGGCTGCCGTACCACCTCGCCACCCTGCTCGAGCAGCGCGGTGTGGTCGGCGAGGACCTCGGCTCGATTCCCTTCCACTCGCTGTGCCGAGGGTTGGTGGTGCCGCTGTGTGGCCTGCGTGCGGAGAAGATCGGGCAGCTCTTCGGGATCGTCGGCGGCCCAGCGGGTGACGGGGCAGCCCGGCTCGCTCTGCTCGAGCGCTTCATGGATCGCGATCTCGGCCTCACCGTGCTGCGCAAGGTCGGGCTGTTGATGGGTGACCCGTTCCACGGCCGGGCCTGTGGTCTGCAGCGCGACAGCCTGATCCACCTGCTGGCGACGGTGACCTTGCGCACTCGCCGTGAGCTACTCGATCGCCTGACCGTGGTGGGTGATGTCGCCGCCGTGTTCGCGGAGTCCCGGGCCGAGCTGCGAGGCAGCCCGCAGCTGAGTGCCGCCGAAGTGCTCGCCACGCTCGAGCTCCTGCCCGACGTCCCTCGTGGGACCAAGCTCGAGCTGCTGCGAAGCCTGCTTGCCCGCTGCGGACGACTCGAAGCCTGGGTGTTGTGCAAGTTGGTCTTGCGCAAGCTCTCCCTAGGCCTGATGTACGAGGGAGCGGTGTTGTCGCGGTTGATCGCACGAGCCTTCGGCGTCGCCGAAGAACAGGTCACGCATGCGATGGCCCTGACCGATGCCTTCCACGTCGTGCGGATCCTCGACGAGAAGGGCGCCGCCGGGCTCCACGAGATCCAGCTGCAGCCGCTGGTGCCCCTCAGGCCGTGCCTGGCCGGCGGCTCGGTCGCCGATCTCGAACGGTACCCGGTGTGGGTCGAGCGCAAGTACGACGGCATCCGGCTGATGCTGCACAAGGCGAGCGACCGTTGGGGGGCGGTGCTGTGTGGGGCCTACTCGCGCAACCGCCAGGACTACCTCGAGCTGGTGCGAGGCCTCGACGCCTCGATCAAGATGCTCCCGGCTCGGGCGGCGATCGTCGACGGTGAGCTCCACGGCATGGTTGTCGACGGGCGCGGGCCGAGGCCGGCCACGGTGTACGAAGTGATGGGAGCGATGCAGGGGGACGGCGTGCGTCCGGTGTCATTGCGGTATGCCGCCTTCGACCTGTTGTATCTCGACGGGCGCGACCTCACCGGTCAACCGCTGGCCGAGCGTCGCCAGGCCCTGCAGATCCTGGTGGGATCGCTCGGCTCGTTGCCGATGCCGGTGCCGATCCATCTCTCCGAAGGCCAGAGCGCGAGCTCGAAGGTCGACCTCAACCGCCTCTACGAGCACTTCCGCGCCCAAGGGTACGAAGGCATCATTGCCAAGGATCCCGCCGGGGCCTATCACCTGGCAACCCGAGATCCGAGCTGGCGCAAGCGCAAGCCCGAGGTCACCCTCGATCTGGTCCTGCTCGGCGCCTGCTGGGCGATCACCACCAAGGAGAAGGCGGGGATGTTCGGCTCCTACGTGCTCGGCGCGCGGGGGCCGGACGGCGCCTGGGTCGACGTCGGTGACGTCGCCGGGGTCGACCAGGTGCGCGACGCCGAGATCCAACAGCTGATCATGAGCGAAGGCCTGATCACGGGGCGGCGAATCGAACGGCAGGGTTCGACCGGGCTCCGCCCCGGTCTCGAGTTGCGTCCGGCGACCGTGGTGACGGTTCGGTTCGAGGGGATTACGCGGGAAGGGGCCGAGGAGACCCTGCACCTGCGCGATCCCAAGTTGGTGGCGATCCGCGCCGATAAGGATGCCGGCGAAACCGATGGGCTCAAGGCGATCGAAGAGCTCTACCTCCGGCAGCGGATGGGCTGACGGCCGGTCTCCGGCCCAAAACGAAAAGGGCGTGCCCGAGGGCACGCCCTTGTGCTTTCAGCGGCGTCGAGCTCAGTTCGACGAGCGGCGCCGCACCAGGGTGGCGACGGCGAGCAGCGCCAGCACCGCAGCCAGCGAGATCAGACCGACCGTCGAGGCCGTCGGCACCTCGAGCGGGTTCGGTGCCGGGGCCCCTACCACGCAGGTGCCGTCGATCGCGAACGAGAAGGCCAGGGCCGGTGGACCGATCACGACATCTGCCGGGGTCCAAGTCGCAACGCCGGCGGTCGGCGCGATGATCACGCCGTTGTCGGTCGTGCCGATGGCCCCCTCCGAAGCTGCGAAGAAGGCGCTGAAGGCCGGGTTTGCCCCGGTCCCGAAGCCGGAGATCCAGTAGGTCGTGTCTGCGGCAAGAAGCAAGCCCGGCGTGTCGATGGTGATTTCGAAGATCGAGGTTCCGACGCCGAAGGGGCCGAAATTGACCTGGCTCGTCTGTGGGAAGGTTGCGATCGGCGCGATCGAGTCTGCTGGGGTCGGAGCCGTGCCGCTGCCATTGTCGTCATAGAAGTCGACCGACACCGACTGGGGTGCCCCGTCGTTGATCACCTGATGCAGTCGTACCTGGGAGATGGCGAACTCACCGCTCGGACAAGCGGCCCCGTCGAGGGTGAAGTCGTCGGCCGAACGAGCGACTGTTGCTCCGTTCTGGGAGAGCAGGGAGGTGGAGCCATTGCTCTGTTCGTTGTCGTACAAGCTGCCGGGCGGCACGTAGGGGCCACCGGCCGGGATTCCTTCGGTAGCCATGCCCTGCGAGTACAGGGTGACCTGAGCGGTGGCGGCTTGGCCGAGCCTCGACTTCAAGCGTGCCGAGGACCTGGCGACCATCCGGCTCGCGGTCCTTGGTTCGGCGCGGCTTGGTCTGCGCGAGGTCGCGGGTGGAGGCAGGTTGACCCTGCTCAGAAAATGGGGACCCGGGACCAGGGACCCGGGACCAGGCCGGAACGGAGACCGGACGGCGGACGTGATCTTCATCCTCCGGGGTGCACCACGGAGGGGTGCATGAGGAACTGCTCTGATGATCCACCGGGCACGGTGGCCCATGGTCACCGCAGTGGGCGGACACGCGAAGCGCGGACTTGGTACAGTCTGATCGCGTAGACGCAGTGCAGGGGAGGTTCGATGGTAGCAAAGGGCAGGGCGAAGCGACCGCAACGGCACACGGCCGACACGCAGTGGCTCGGACGGCGGGTCGTCCGCAACGAGGATGCCCGGCTGTTGACCGGTAGGGCCTTGTTCATCGACGATCTGCAGCTGCCGGGGATGGTGCATGTGGCGTTCGTTCGCAGCCCCTACGCCCACGCCCGGATCAAGGGGATCGACACGAGTTTTGCGACCGGCTTCGAGGGCGTGGTGGCGGTGGTGACCGCCGCCGACCTCGGCGACTACTGGCAGCCGGGCCCACTGCTGGTGCCGCCGCCGCCGGTGCCGGGGATGACCTTCCACCAACGAACTCAGGTTCCGCTTGCCAAGGACAAGGTCCGGCTGGTGGGTGAGGCGGTGGTGGCGGTCGTGGCGACGAGCCGAGCGTTGGCAGAGGATGCCGCCGAGCAGGTGGTGGTCGACTACGAGCCCCTGCCGGCGGTGGTCGATCTCGAAGCGGCTCTCGATCCGAGTTGCACCAGGGTTCACGACGACCTCGAATCGAACCTGGCGGCGTTCGTGCCGCAGTTCTCGGGCGGGAGTTGGGAGGACGCCGCAGCGAAAGCCCATCTGGTCGTCAGGCGGCGCTTCCGCTACGACCGCGGCGCCTCGGCGGCGATCGAAAACCGCGGTGTCGTGGCCCACTGGGACGCGCGGGCGGATCGGCTCGAGATCTGGGACACGACTCAGGCGCCGATTCCGGTACGCAACGGCCTGGCGGCGATGTTGGGCCTCTCGGAACATCAGGTGCGGTTGGTGGCGCCGTTCATCGGTGGCGGTTTTGGCCCGAAGATCATGATGTTCTACCCCGAAGAGGTCTTGATTCCGTGGCTCGCAATACGGCTCGGCCGCCCGGTCAAGTGGATCGAGGATCGGCTCGAGAACTTCTCGGCGACGACGCAGGAGCGCCTCCAGATCCACGATTCCGAGCTCGCGGTCGACGCCGAGGGGCACATCCTCGGGGTCCGCGATCGGTTCCTCCACGACACCGGCGCCTACGATCCGTACGGCTTGACGGTGCCGCTCAACAGCCAGTGCACTCTGCTCGGTCCGTACCGCGTACCGGCCTACGACAGCGAGATGCGGGCGGTGTTCACGAACAAGCCGATCGTCACGCCGTATCGCGGTGCCGGGCGCCAACACGGGGTGTTCGTGATCGAACGCCTGCTGGACCTGGCGGCGCGCGAGCTCGGCCTCGACCCGATCGAGATCCGGCGCCGCAACTACCTCGATCCCAGCGTGTTCCCTCTCGAGCAGGGGGTGATCTACCAGGACTTCGCACCGCTCTACTACGACAGCGGCAACTATCAGCCATTGCTCGAGAAGGCCAAGAAGATGATCGGCTGGGATCACTTCCACGAGGTCCTGCAGCCCGCGGCCCGTGCCGAAGGCCGGGCTCTCGGAATCGGCATCGTCTCCTACGTCGAAGGCACCGGGATCGGTCCGTTCGAAGGAGCGCGGGTGCAGGTCCAGACCAGCGGGCGAGTCACCATCGCCACCGGCATCGGCACCCAGGGCCAAGGGCACTACACGGTGTTGGCGCAGATCGCCGCCGAACGCCTCGGGGTCGACATCGCCCTCATCGACGTCGTCACGGGTGACACCGACCAATTCCACTGGGGCACCGGCACCTTCGCCAGCCGCGGCGCAGTGGTCGCCGGGAATGCCGTCAACGCGGCGGCCGAGGACGTGCGGGGTAAGGCGGTGCGCCTCGCGGCAAAGCTGCTGGGAGTGAAGGAGGAGCAGATCGAGCTCGTGGGCGGCGCCGCACGGGTCATCGGCGAGCCCGATCGGCAGATGTCCTTGGGCGACCTCGCGGCCGCTGCCAATCCGATGCGGGGTGCGGTCGAACCGGGTGCCGAACCCGGCCTCGAGTCGACCAAATACTTTGGCCCCCACCGCGGCGCCACTGCCAGCGGTGCCCACGCGATGATCCTCGAGGTCGATCGCGAAACCTGCCTGGTCGAGGTCAAGCGGTACGTCGTCGTCCACGACTGCGGCACCGTGCTCAACCCGCTGCTGGTCGACGGGCAGGTGCACGGCGGCGTGGCGCAAGGGCTCGGCAACTGTTTCTACGAGGAGTTGGTGTTCGACGACAACGGCCAGCTCCTGAACGCCTCCTTCATGGACTTCCTGCTGCCGACGGCGCTCGAGGTGCCGCGGGTCGAGGTTGGCCACGAAGAGACACCATCACCGCTCAACGCCCTCGGTACCAAGGGTGCGGGTGAAGCCGGGGCGATACCTACCGGGGCTCTGTTTGCGCAGGCGCTCGAGAGTGCTCTCGGGATTCCGGGTTTCGAGATCCTCGAGATGCCGCTGAAGCCCAGCACTCTGTGGCACCGGGTCGAGGATGCCAGGCGGCGCGCCAAGACTGCGTGAGGATCCGGGACCAGGGATCCGGGATCCGGGATCCGTCCGGACTCGGGCCGGTGTGTTGCCGCCCAACAGCGGAGCCCAGGTGTTCCAGATCGAGCTGGCAGCGCCGGCGGTGGTGCGCTGGTTGGTCCACGCCCGACCGGTGCGGGTGCTGCATTCGAACGCCGAGATGCTGACGCTGGTCGACCAGGCTGGTGAGGTCTGCTCGCTGGTCAGCGCGACTCGAGGACTTGGGCCGTTTGCCGGGGTCGTGGAGGGTGGGGAATGGGGAGTAGGGAAGAGGGATGCCGGCGAGAGGGGATTTGGGGAGGTTCGCGCAGGGCAACTGTGGTTCGGAGAGTGGTGCTTCGAGGCCTCGAACGCGATTCCGTGGGACCCCCGGGTGCGGTGGCGAGGCGTTCCGCCGGTGCCGGCGGACTTTGCACCGGTTGGGCCGGAGCCACCTCTGGCAGAAGCGGCCTCGGCACTGATCGCGGGGGTGCAATCCAACGATTGGCCTGCTACCCTCGGTGCGGCGCACTACCTGGCCGGCCGTGGTCCGGGCCTGACGCCCCTCGGTGACGACCTGATCCTCGGCGTCTTGCTCGCCCTGCACGTTCTTTGTCATCCCTGGGCGACGAAGGCCCAAGGGCTGGCTGAGCACGTCACGCCACGCACGACCACCCTGTCAGCGGAGTGGATCCACGCCGCTGGGCGCGGAGAAGCCGCCATCCCCTGGCACCAACTCGCCCACGCCAGGTCACCGCGTGCCGCTGCCGCGGCGATCCACTCCATCCGCCGCTGGGGCTCGACCTCCGGCGAGGCGGCGTGTTGGGCCTTCGGGCGGGCGGTGGGCGCTCGTGAGGCAGCCTAAGCGGCTAGAAGCTGGGTCGGCCTTGTCATTGTGCTATTCTGGGTGCCGTGCTGGAGGGTTCAATGCACTGGAGTCGCGCCTTCGTTGTTTCGTTCTGCTGGATGGTCTTGTCGGTCGAGGCGATACGCGCTGTCCCCCCCCCCGGAAACAAATGTAGGGAGTGAAGTCGGCGAAGGTAGTTGGCAGTACTACAACTTCGCTCGGCCAATCCCACTCGAGATCGACGAAGATTCCCTGCTGATCGGCAGCCAGTCCTCTGCCGAGGACCTGGAAGTTGCCTTGCGACGCGTCGGATTCGGTGAGTTTTCTGCATCCGGCGATCGGATCGGTACCGGTTGGCTGTTCTCGCGCCAGAATGCCTCCGATGCAGCGATGGTCCGGCCGATGGGTGAGACTATCGACGCCATCGCCGATGCAGCCTTGGCTTCGTTTCGGGCCTCTTTCGAGATGCCGCCGGAACAACCCACTTTTTCGAACCCCTGCTCCTGGTTCGTTTCCACGACTCGGTCCCCCTTGATGCCGCAGAGCGCCAGCTCAGTCAGTTCGGCGATTTCGTAGAGCGCCGGTTCGGAGTAGCAGGCAGGGGCTTTGCCGTACGTCCCGAGGTGGCTTCCATTCGCGAGCTGCTGGCGCTGGCCAATGGGTTGGCGAATCGCGACGATGTGCTGTACGCGCATCCGGAAGTAGGCAGTCTCGTCGAGTTGTCTCAGGTCTATGTGCCGACCGATGGCAACTTCTCGTCCAGCTGGGGCTGGAACAACACCGGCCAAGTGAACGCGAGCTTTCCCGACCTCGATGTGGACGCGCCGGAAGGGTGGGGCAGCCTTCCGCCGAGCCTCCGGTTTTCGAGCGCCGAGGTCTTGGTGCTCGTCATGGACACGGGCGTAGAGCTCGGGCATCCCGACCTGAAAAACTTCGACGTGGGGTTCGATCCCACCGGGCAAGGATCACCGATACCGGGGACTCCGGTCACCACTCAGTGCGACCATCACGGGACCGAAGTCGCGGGCGTAGTCTTCAGTCTTCCCGGGGGAGCTACAGGAACGCTTGGGATCGCGCCGAACGCCCTGTTTGGATCGGCCAGGGTGGACGCGTCGGTCATCAACTCCCAGGGGACGTGTTCGCGCCAGGTCATTGGTTCGTACATTCGCCAGTCGCTTACCTGGGCCGCCGGTCTTCTGGTTCCCGCGGGAACCCCTGGGCCGAAGCGACTCGTTACGAACCTCAGCCAGAACGGATTCACCGCGAGCGCTTCGATGGAAGCGGAATTCTGGGATACGCGATTGCTGGCGGGTGCGCTGCACTTTGTCAGTGCGGGAAACCATCTCAACCCACCCGGCACCGGCCCGACCTATCCCGCCACGGTGCCCGGTGTTCAACGCGGTCACCAACCTAAGTTACTCGGGCCCTCCGGCCTCTCTGCACTCGACGAGCCACTACGGTCCACTCACGGACTTCACCGCGCCCGGCACGCAGATCTTCACGACGGACCGGACCGGCTTGCTCGGGGACTGCCCTGCCGCGCCTGCCCACGTCAGCTGCCAGACACCATCGAACAACTTTGTTCTCGTTACCGGAACCTCGTTCGCGACCCCGGCCGTTGCAGGAGCATCTGCGGTGGTTCTGGCGACCAACCTCGACCTCGATCCCCCCGAGGTGGAGTGGGTTCTTCAGCGGTCGGCTGACACGCTCGGTGCCAGCGTTCCCGACGCAAGATTCGGCTGGGGTCTGCCCCGTCTGGACGCTGCAGTAGCGTTCGCCGCCGACCTGATCTTCTTCGACGGCTTCGAGGATGGTTCCACGTACTGGTGGTCCGAAGTAGTCAACTGAACTCCCATCAACGCACGCATGGAGCGCAGCATGAGGATCTCGATAGCAATTCTGGTCGCGAGCACGGTCGCAGCAAGTAGCGTGCACGCGCAGCCCCTCCCG
Source organism: uncultured Thermoanaerobaculia bacterium (assembly GCA_964599475.1). GTDB lineage: Bacteria > Acidobacteriota > Thermoanaerobaculia > Multivoradales > CAZRFU01 > CAZRFU01. The sequence continues at coordinate 19,742 of CAZRFU010000022.1, read as the reverse complement.
AATCCGACGTTCGACACGGACACTGCCGGATGGACGCTGCCTACCGAGGCGAACACCAACTCAGCTTGGGACGCTTTCGGCAATCCCGACGGGTCCTTGCGTATCACGAGTAGCTACGATCCAAGCCCCGACCTCTTCTACTTCGTGGAAGCCACCGGGGCGTGTATCACTCCCCAGATCCCGGGTGTCTACTCGATCGAAGGTGACGTCTACCAGGCTAGTCCAGGCGCAGAGTGTCGCCTCGAGATGGCCTTCTACGCGGAACCGGGCTGCACTGGGGAGCGGGGGAGCGGGCTGAGTCCGAACCAACCTGTCGGCGTGTGGCACCACCAGATACACGCGACGAGCTTTCCCTCCTTTCGTGTGGCGATGATCCAGGCGCGTGAGCCCGCCCATGGCGAGAACACCTGCTACTTCGACAACTTGACCCTCACGGGACCCAACCCGAGCCCGCTGGAAATTCCAACGGCCAACGACGTTGGTATCGCGACCTTGACACTGCTGCTCGCGGCTGCTGCTCTGCTGAGATTTCGTGGGTCCCGCCGCGCCGCTGCTCTCGGCTGAACCCGACATCAACACGGCTCAGCGACGAGCGGACTGCGTTCCGGAACCCGCACCGTCGTCGGTGGGGTCGGCGTGATCGTCCACGCCGCCGTCAGCCGACCCGGCCAGTCGTCGATGCCGGGGATCAGGGCCTCGAGCAGAGTTGCGTGGTCGGTGATGGCCCGGGCGGGTACCGGTGCTCCGAACCCACCGGTGACCGGGAGTCTGCGCAATCGTCCACGAGCGAGGACCACCGTCGGTCGTCCCGCGATCAGGCGGTGGAAGCCCTGCTCGCTCGCGAGTGCCGGGTAGCTCGAGATCTGGAGACCGGGCCGGGCCCGAACGCTCAGGGCCAGGTTTCCCGAAGCGGCACCCCACCGCTGGTCGCCGTCGTCGGGGACACCGAGCTCGAGGGCTGCTGCTCGGGTGGGGATCCCGGCGAGCCAGTGGGCGGCGTGGGCGAGCACCGGCGCGACGTCGAGCTCGAGCAAGAGGCTCATTGGCCGCCGCTCCACCAGCACCGGGGCCCGCAACGTCAACTGTGGGATGGTAAGGGCCCGAGCGCGTCGCGAGATCGGCTGGTGCACGAAACACGCCGAGATCGCCGTGTCGCCGCAGCCGGTGACGAGCTCGTAGTCGGCCCCCGAGAGCGTCGGGAGCAGCTCTCGGGGGACCAGCCAGTTGGCGATGAAGCCGGTGGGGACCATCGTCGTCGGGCCGCAGGTCGCGCCCGTCTTCCGATCAGTTGGTGGGAGTCGGAGGGGCGACCTCGGCCAGCGCCGCCTCGCGAGCGGCTTCGAACTCGTCGCCGGCCCGCCAGCTCGCCATGGTGTCGGCTTCGGCAAGCTCGACACCGGCGGCAAAGAGCAGGGTGGCGTCCTCGACCATGCCGTCGAAGTTCCACGTGTCGTCGAGCTCGTCGCCCGGCTGGTGGTATTTCTCGGCCTCCCAGGCCTCGATCTGCTCGCGGCCCCAGGTGCCCTCGTGGTCGACGAAGTCGGTGCCGCCGTCCATGTAGATCGCCGGGATGCCGACGCGGGCGAAGGCGAACTGATCCGAGCGGTAGTAGAAGCCCTTGTCGGGGAACTGATCGGGCTTGACCACCCGGTTCTTGCGGGCGGCGAGGCGGTCGAGGAGGGCGTCGAGGTCGGGGGACTTGCCGTGGCCGACCGAGGTGGTGTCGCGGGTGCGGCCCCAGATGTTGCCGCCGTCGATGTTGATCGCCGCCGTGACGAGGCCCGGCTTCCAGGTCGGGTGAGCGGCCCAGTACTTCGAGCCGATCAGGCCCTGCTCCTCGGCACCGACGAAGTTCAGCAGGATCGAACGGCGCGGGCGTTGCGGCAGCTTGGTAAAAGCTTCGGCGATGGCGAGGACCTGTGCGCAGCCGGAGGCGTTGTCGACCGCGCCGTTGTAGATGGTGTCGCCGCTGCCGTCGTCGAGGCCCACGCCGAGGTGGTCGTGGTGGGCAGAGAGCATCAGCGCCTGCTGGGCGAGCTCCGGGTCGTCGCCGCGCAACACCCCGAGGACGTTGGCGGTTTCGGTCTGGCGCAGGGCAACGGGCATCTCCATGCTGGTGGTGATGCCGAGCGGAATCGGCGAGAAGTCCTTCGACTGCGCCGCCTTCGTGAGCTCGTCGAGGTCCTTGCCGGCGAGGGCCACCAACGTGCGCGCCGAGTCTTCGGTCACCCAGCTGGCAACCTCGATGCGAGGCTCGTCGCCCGCCGGGATCTCGAACTGTTCGCCGGACCAGGAGGTCTGGACTACCGAAAAGGGGTAGCCGGCCGACGGTACGGTGTGGATGATGATCGCGCCGGCGGCCCCCTGCTTGGCCGCCTGCAGGTACTTGTAATCCCAACGGCCGTACCACAGGCGCTTGGGACCCTCGAACAGGGTGGGATCCCAGTCCGGATCGTTGTTCATGATCAACAACACCTTGCCCTTCAGGTCGACGCCGTCGAAGTCGTTCCAGCCGTATTCCGGGGCATCGATGCCGTAGCCGACGAACACCACCTCGGCGTCGGCGATCTTGGCGAGCTCGCGCTGGACGCCCGATCCGGCGATGAAGTCGTCGTGGCGCTTCAACGCCACCGATCCCTTGGCGCCGGAGAAGCTCCATGTCTCGGGCATGGTGGCGTTGATGCCGACCATCGCGAACTTTTGCTCCCAGGTGCCGTTGTCTCCGGCGGGCTCGAGCCCGAGTGCCTGCATCTGCTCGATCAGCCAGGCACGAGCGGCGACGTCACCGGCACTTCCCGGGCCGCGACCCTCGAGCGCGTCGTCCGAAAACGCGGCAATGCGCGAGCGCAGGGCCTCGGCGGTGATCGCACCGGCTGCTGCCGCCTCGGCCTGTTCGACGGTGAGGGCCGCTCGCGGCGGCGCAGGCGCCGGTTCGGGTTTGGCACAGCCGCTCGCTGCTGCGAGCACAGCCGCCGAAGCGAGCAGGGGGAGGGACGGTCGGATCGTCGGCATGAGACCTCCAGAGTGGGGATTGGAAGGGGCCGCGGGAGGGCGGCGGGAAAGCTATCGTACCAGGCACCCGCACGCGTCGGGTCGGTTCGGTCGGCGCCAGCGTCGCGATACGATGGCGCCATGGATACAACCTCCCCAGCTGTTCGTCGTCCCCAGCGCATCGCCGTGGTGCCGGGTGATGGCATTGGCGTCGACGTCACCCGCGAGGCCGTCAAGGTGCTCGAGGTGGCAATGCGCCGCTTTGGACTTCCGCTCGAGCTCGAGCACTTCCCCTGGAGTGCCGACCACTACCTCGACACCGGCGTTTCGATGCCGCCCGGCATGATGGATCGGCTGCGCACCGAATACGCCGCGGTCTACGTCGGTGCCTTCGGCGATCCGCGCATCCCGGACATGAAGCACGCCGCCGACATCCTGCTCGGGATGCGCTTCCAGCTCGATCTCTACATCAACTTTCGGCCGGTCAAGCTCTACGACGAGCGCCTGTGCCCGCTCAAGGGCAAACGCGTCGAGGACGTCGACTTCACCGTCTTCCGCGAGAACACGGAAGGCGCGTATGTCGGCGTCGGCGGGATCTTCAAGAAGGGTACCGCCGACGAGGTGGCGGTGCAGGAGGAGATCCATACCCGCAAGGGGGTCGAGCGCATCATCCGTGCGGCGTTCGAGTGGGCGCTGGCCAACGGCAAGACCAAGGTCTGCATGAGCGACAAGAGCAACGTCATGCGCTACGGCCACGATCTGTGGCAGCGAGCGTTTGCCGAGATCAGCAGCGAATACCCGCAGATCGAGGCCAGCCACATGTTCGTCGACGCCTTGGCGATGCAGCTGGTGCGCGCGCCGGAGCATTTCCAGGTAATCGTCGCCAACAACATGTTCGGCGACATCTTGACCGACCTCGGAGCTGCGCTGCAGGGAGGCCTGGGCGTGGCCGGATCGGCCAACCTGCACCCAGGCCGCACGTCGCTGTTCGAGCCGGTGCACGGCTCGGCCCCGAAGTACGCCGGTACCGGTCGCGCCAATCCGGTCGGCGCAATCATCACCGCCTCGATGATGTTGGCTGAGCTCGGCCACGCCGAAGCCGCTGCTGCGGTCGAGGACGCGGTGGCGACGACACTGCGCGCCGGCGAAACCACCGCCGATCTCGGCGGCAAGCTCTCGACCTCGGGCGTCGGCGATCGCATCGCCACCCTGGTCGAGGGCGACTGAGAACTGGAGGGTACCGATGGACGCCGGTGAGCTCGAGCTTCCTCCCGAACGGGAGTTGGTCTACGACTGGAACACCATCGACGACGGCGAGGCGCTGATGCCGTTGCGGGGGCACGTCGACCTCAACGACGAAACCCTGCGCGACGGCCTGCAGAGCCCCTCGGCGACAGCTCCGTCGATCGAGGACAAGATCCACATCCTGCAGATGTTGGCCGAGCTGGGCGTGGACGCGCTCGATCTCGGTCTGCCGGGCGCCGGACCCCACGTGGTGCGTGATGTCGAGGCCTTGGCGCGCGAGATCGTCACCTCGAGATTGCCGATTGCCGCCAACTGCGCAGCGCGGACGGTGCGCGCCGACATCGAGCCGATCGCCCGCATCAGCGAGCGCACCGGCCTCGCGATCGAAGCGGCGTGTTTCATCGGCTCGAGCCCGATTCGCCAATACGCCGAAGGCTGGACGCTGCAGCGGATGCTCGACCTTTCCGCTGATGCGGTGTCGTTTGCGGCCTCGCAGGGGTTGCCGGTGATGTTCGTCACCGAAGACACGACGCGGGCGCGGCCGGAGGTGATCGAGGCGCTGTATCGCACTGCCGTCGAGGCCGGGGCGCGGCGGGTGTGTATCGCCGACACCGTTGGCCATGCGACGCCGAGTGGGGTGCGGCGGGTCGTCGAGCTGGTGCGACGAGTGGTCGACGCCACTGGAGAGGACGTTGCCGTCGACTGGCACGGCCACCGCGACCGCGGACTTGGGCTCATCAACGCCCTGGCTGCCGCGGCCGCCGGCGCGGATCGTCTCCATGGCACAGTCCTGGGGCTGGGCGAGCGCGTCGGCAATACTCCCCTCGACCTCTTGTTGGTCAACGCCGTGCTGCTCGGCTGGCGCGAGGCCGACCTGTCGCGCCTGCCCGAGCTCTGTGAACTGGTGGCGCGCACCACCGGCGTGCCGTTCCCCGACAACTGGCCGGTGCTCGGGCGTGACGCCTTCCGTACCGGCACCGGGGTGCACGCGGCAGCGATCATCAAGGCGCGCAGGAAGGGTGACGACTGGCTCGCCGACCGTATCTACTCCGGTGTACCCGCGGCGCTGGTCGGGCGCAAACAGGTGATCGAGGTCGGGCCGATGTGTGGCCTGTCGAACGTGCAGTTCTGGATGGCGGAACACGGAATGCCGGCCGACGACGAGTTGGCGCAGAAGATCTTCGCTGCCGCCAAGGCGTCGACGCACAATCTCACCGACGAGCAGGTGTTTGCGGTGTGCCGCGAGCATGGAGTGACGGTGTGAGCTGGCTGCTCGCGCTGACGCTCGCCGCCGCCGTGCCGGCCGGCTTCGAACCCCCGCCACCACCCGCCCCGGCGATGGTGGTGGTCGTGCGCCACGCGGAGAAGGCCCCCGAGCCCAAGGGTGATCCGGTCCTCTCCGCGGTTGGAGAACAACGAGCGCAGCGGCTCGCCACCTTGCTCGGAGGCGCAAAGCCGACGGCACTGTGGGCAACCCAGCTCCAACGAACGCAGCTGACCTTGGCGCCCTTGGCCGCCGCGACCGGCCAGAAAGTCGAGACCCTGCCGGCCGGCGACACCAAACCCCTGGTCGAAACCCTGCGTCAGCGCCGCGATCGCCTCGCCGTCGTCGCCGGTCACAGCAACACAGTGCCCGAGATCCTGCGGGGCCTCGGCGCCGACTTCAGCGAACCCGAGCTCGGCGAGGACGAGTACCACCGACTGTTCATCATCGCCCTGCCCGAAGGTGACGGCCCGGCGGGCTGGATCGAATTGGCGTATTAGTCGCTGGATAGGCGAAGAAGCGGGAGACCAGGCTGGGCTGGTTGACGACGGCTGACCAGATGGAGCCTTCGCCCTGGCGCGGACCGGCTGCGGGTCGGCTCCCAAGTCCGCCGAGAAGACCGCTTTGGCGGTGGGCGCTGGAGAGCGGCTTGCGGCAGCGATCTCGGGCACAGGCCAAGAGGTGGGCGCGCAACACGCTCCCTGGGGCCCTTCCGCTGCCCGTACACCAGAGCGAGAGGGAGCAAGGTCCTCCGGCGGATCCCTGGTCCCCGGTTTCCAATCCCCGATCCCCGATCCCTGGCCCCCGATCCCTGGTCCCCGGTCCCCGAGATAAGCTCCACCCATGAGCGATCCCGATGGACTGGCGCCGTGGCGCGACGAGGTCCGTGCCTTCGTCGACGAGACCATCCTTCCCCTCGAGAAGACTTTCCTGGCCGAAGGCTTCGCCGCGGTTGCCGAGGAGCTCGATGTCGTGCGCAGGGAGGTCAAGCGGCGCGGCTGGTGGGCTCCGGCGGTGCAGCGAGAGCTCGGAGGCATGGGGCTCGATCTCGTGTCGTACGCGCGCGTGGCGGCGATCCTCGGGCGTTCGCCGCTGGCCAACTACGCCTTCCACGCCCAGGCTCCCGACGCCGGGACGATCGAGATCCTCCATCAGCACGCCACCGACCTGCAGCGCGAACGATGGCTCGAGCCGCTGGCCAATGGGACCTTCCGGTCCTGCTTTGCGATGACCGAGCCGGGCCGTGCCGGTTCCAATCCGGTATGGATGGACACCGTCGCCGAGCGTGACGGTGACCACTGGGTTTTGAATGGTCACAAGTGGTTCACCAGCTCGGCCGATGGCGCGGAGCTCGCGCTCGTGATCGCGGTCACGGACCCCGACGCACCGCCGCATCGGCGCGCCAGCATGTTCGTGGTCGCGACCTGGACGCCGGGATGGGTGCTGGTGCGCAATCTCCCGGTGATGGGCCCCGCCGACACCGGTTGGCCGAGCCACGGCGAGGTCAAGCTCGAGAACATGCGGGTCAGCGACGAGGCGCTGCTGGGGGATCGTGGTGCGGGCTTCGCGATGGCCCAGGGACGGCTGGCCCACGGACGGATCCACCATTGCGCGCGATGGATCGGCGTGGCTGAACGGGCGTTCGACATGATGTGTGAGTACGCTCTGGCTCGCGAGGTCGCACCCGGCGAAGTGCTCGCCTCAAAGGACCTGGTGCGCTCGAAGATCGCACGCTGTCGAGCCGAGCTGGATGCGGCGCGCCTGCTGGTGCTCGATGTCGCCGAGCAGATCGAACGAAGTGGCGCGAAGGAGGCACGGGCCGGGATATCGATCGTCAAGTTCCACGTGGCGCGGGTCCTCCAGCAGGTCCTCGACGATGCGATCCAGGTTCACGGAGGCGCCGGGCTGCTCGACGACTCGGTGCTGCCGTGGTTCTGGCGCCACGAGCGCGCGGCACGCATCTACGATGGGCCCGACGAGGTCCATGAGATCGCCGCCGCCAAGGCGATCTTGCGGCGCTATCAGCCAGCCACGTCATGAGCTCTGCGCTCGATCAGCCGGGGCCGGTGCGCGAGCCGATCGACCCGGATCGGCTGGCGAAGTGGTTGGTGCGAGCGTTGCCGGGGTTTCCAGGTGGACCGGTCGAGGTGGCGCAGTTTGCCAGTGGCTACTCGAACCTCACCTATCTGATTCGGGCCGAGGGGTGGCAGGGTGTGCTGCGACGGCCGCCGATCGGTTCGCAGGTGGCGACCGCCCACGACATGGTGCGCGAGGCCAAGGTGCTCGCGGCCCTGGCAACGTCGACGCCGCTGGTGCCGCGGTTGCTCGCAGTGTGTGAGGACCGCGAGGTGCTCGGCGCGCCGTTTTTCGTGATGGAGCGGGTCGAGGGCATCATTCTGCGCCGCGATCCTCCGGCCGATTTGGGTTTGGGACCAGCGCGGGCGGCCGCGATCGGCGCCGCCTTCGTCGACACGCTCGCTGCGCTGCACCAGCTGCCTGTCGGCGACCTCGGCCTCGGTCGCCCCGAAGGGTATGCCCGACGCCAACTGGAGGGATGGGTCGGAAGGTGGCAGAAGGCTTCGGACGGCTCTCAGCCGGGAGCCGATGGTATCGCCGAGGTGCTGTCGCAGCAGCTCGATGCCTTTCCCGACACTGCAGCGGCATTGGTGCACAACGACTTCAAGCTCGACAACCTGGTGCTCGATCCAGCTGCGCCGGAGCGGGTGCGTGCCGTCCTCGATTGGGAAATGGCGACGGTCGGTGATCCCCTGTTGGATCTCGGCACCTCTCTCGGGTACTGGACCGAGGCCGGCGACGATCCGGTGCTGCTGGCTTTCCGCTCGGGTCCGACCCATCTGCCCGGCATGCCCACCCGAGCCGAAATCGCTCGAGCCTGGGCGACGGCGACCGGGCGCCCGCTCGATCAGCTGGTACTGGCGACCGCTTTCGGTCTCTTCAAGATCGTCGTGATAGCGCAGCAGATCTATGTCCGCTATGCCAAGGGATTGACCACCGATCCCCGCTTCGGAGCCCTGCCACAGGTGATCGCCGCGCTGGCCCGACGAGCCGAGCAGACCCTGGACACGAACAGCGTTTAGCAGGTGGCATACAGCCCCGTCGGTGGTGTGCCCCTGTCGATGGGGATGGGGATCATCCCAGCACGAGGACCAAACCACGTATCGGGTATTAGGTACTGGATACCCGTCGGAGCGTCTCGGGCCGGCTGCGTGGGGTATCCGGCACCCGCTCCCCGATCCCCAAATAATCACCCCTCGGAACGCACGGCACTCGCCATGGTGTTCCGGGCTTCGTCGATCCCGAGGAAGCGGCGGATCCGGGCGATGTAGCCCAGGGTCTCGCGGTACGGGGGGACACCTTGGTACCGAGCCACGGCACCCTCGCCGGCGTTGTAGCCGGCGAGCACCAGATCGAGGGCGCCGTCGTAGCGCTCGACCAGACGGGCGAGGTAGGCCGTGCCGGCGGCGAGGTTGCGGGCCGGATCGAAGAGCTCGTGGCTGCCGACGCCGAATCGCTCTGCGGTGGCCGGCATCAGCTGCATCAGACCGCGAGCTCCCTTGCGTGACACCGCACGGTGGTCGTAGGCGCTTTCGGCGCGAATCAGTGCCGCCACGATCGCGGGATTGAGCCCGGCAGCGGCGGCAGCCCGGTGGATCTCGGCGCCGTAGGGGACCTCGGGCACGGGGTCGTCGTGGTGCCAGGCGAGGCGGATGGAATCCGTCGGCAGCGGATCGGCGACCGGCACTTCGGGCTCGATTTCGTCGTCGACGATTCGTTCGACCCGCAGCAGAGGGATGGTCATTTCGCCTCCACTCGGGAGCGTGAGCCGAATTCGTTCGCCTTGGACCTCGTACGCCTCGATCTTGAGGATCGCGCCGTTGGCCATCAGGGCGATCTCGGCATTGGCAGCCGTCGCCGGCAGCAGAGCGCCGGAGGCCAGGAGGAGTGCCGATCGCAACGACGAGCTCATGCGCGAGGATGGAAGCGGTCGTAGAGACTCTTGAGTCGGGCCTCGTGGATGTGGGTGTAGATCTGAGTGGTGGCGACGTCGGCGTGGCCGAGCATCATCTGCACCGAGCGCAGATCGGCGCCGAACTCCAGGAGATGCGTGGCGAAGCTGTGGCGCAGGACATGTGGCGAGAGCTCGGCGATTCCGGCAGCGCGGCCCCAGGCCTTGAGGTTCTTCCAGAAGCCCTGGCGCGTCATCGCCTCGCCGTTGCGGTTGACGAACAGGGTCCAGTGGCGCCCGCGGGCGAGCGCCGGCCGAACTTCCCGCAGGTAGCGCGAGATCCACGCGATGGCCGCGTCCCCGACCGGCACGATGCGCTCCTTGGATCCCTTGCCCCGCACCAGCAGGAAGCCCTCGTCGAGGCGGACCTGGCCGATCTCGAGGGTGACGAGCTCCGAGACCCGCAGTCCGGAGGCGTAGAGGAGCTCGATCATCGCCTTGTCGCGGACGCCGAGAGGAGAGTTGAGGTCGGGCGCCGCCAGCAGGGCTTCGACTTGGTCGCGCGAGAGTACTTTGGGCAGGGTGGCGAGCATCCGCGGAGAGAGGAGGTCCGCCGCCGGGTCGTCGGTGCGGTCACCACGGCTGACGAGGTCGCCGAAGAAGCCGCGCAAGGCCGCTAGGGCCCTGCGAATGCTGCGCGGCGCGAGACCGCCGCGGCGGAGCTCGCGAACATAGGCGGCCAGATCTCCCGGCCCCAGCGCCAACGGGTCGAGTTGCTTGTGCGCCAGGAAGGTTCCGAATCGGTCGAGATCGCGCCGGTAGGCATCGAGGGTGTTCTCGGCCAGGCCGCGCTCGGCCCGCAGCGATTCGAGCCAGCGCTCCAGCAGGCGAGGGAAGAGGGCGGCCGCCATTCGGACATTGTACGTCCCGACCCACCCGAGCGTTGCACGGCTGCCAAGAGGTATCGGGTATCGGGGAGTCTGTAGCCGCCACCTGACGCCCGGTACCGGTAATCGCTCGGAATCGGGACCTGGGACCAGGGACCCGATCCGGAACGGAGACCGGACGACGGAGCCGGTTGTCATCCCCTGGGGTGCACCACGAAGGGGCGCATGAGGGACTTCTAGCAGGCTGATGAAGAACGGCTTGTGCCGCGATGCGAGCGCCGCGCTGCGTCATGCAAGGAGCCGCGACGCAGTCGATGCGGTGTCATCGGCGAGGAGCGGCGACGCAGCAGGGCACAGTGCGCCGCCGCATCCCGCAGGGAGCCAACGAGTTGCGGAGCCAAGCGAAGGCGTCGAGCCACGAGCCCGAGCTTGCTCGGGCGGGCGAGATACTGCAGCGCGGCGCACGAAACTCGTGGGATCGCGGCCGAGGGAGTATTTCAGCAGCCGGCTAGATGGCAGCAAGCTCAGCGGCGCCGCGCCGCCGGACCAGCCGAAGAAGCAGCCAGGCGCCGACGCCCAGCAGCACGATGCCGAGTGCCGGGACCAGAACCACGAGGATCGAGACAGTGGCCGAACCTGCAGCCTCCGCGGTCGAGAGCAGAGGATTGGCGAGGCCGCCGGTTGTCGCCGAGGACACCTGCCTTACCACCGTCGTGGCGGTCTGCACCAGGCCGGCAGCGCCGCCGCCGGCGATCGCGGCGAGGGTCCACTGGAGCACGGGTGCCGTGTCGCCGAGGGTGGAGGCCGCGACCAATGTGCCGGCGATCACTGCCGCAGGCGTTGCGACCACGTCCAAGGCGTTGTCGACCCACGGGATCCAGTAGGCGCCGATCTCGAGCACCGTGGCCACCGCGAAGATCGCGATCGCGAGGTTCGAGCCCATCCAGGCAAAGCCCCCGGCGAGCTCGAGGTATCCGGCCTTGGACGCGATCCCCGCCACGAGGAGTGGCACGAACACGCGGAAGCCACAGGCCGCCGCGAGGCCGATGCCGAGCGCCAGTCCGAGCAATCCATCGAGTGTGTCCATCACCAATCCTCCTTCGTGACAGTCTACGCGTTCTCCGGCCGACTTGTTCCACCCCCCTTCCGCAACAGGGCGTTCCCTGGTATCATCCCGGCTTCGTCCGTCGCTCGACGACGGCGGAGCTGTGTGGACTGGCTGGATCCAGCCCTCCACGTCTGCGGCGCCTCGCGTGGTGTCCGCGGCCCTGGGCCGCGCGACGGGGCCGCCCCCAAACACCCCAGGAGCAGATCGTGAAGTTCAACGGAGCCAAGGTCAAACTTTCGCGCAAGCTCGGTGTGATGGTCACCCCGAAGGCGCAGAAGTACCTCGAGAAGAAGCCCTACCCACCCGGCCAGCACGGCCAGCGCCGCCGCCGCCGGTTGTCCAACTATGGCCGCCAGCTGCTCGAGAAGCAGAAGCTGCGCTTCCAGTACAACGTTGCCGAGCGCCAGCTGCGCCGCTACTTCGAAGAAGCGACGCGGCTCAAGGGCGTTGCCGGCGACAACCTGGTGCGTCTCCTCGAGACTCGCCTCGACGCGTTGGTGCTGCGCGCGGGTTTCGCCCGGACGATCTTCGCCGCCCGTCAGTACGTTTCGCACGGGCACTTCGAGATCAACGGTAAGCGGGTCAACATTCCGTCGCAGCAGCTCGCCGAAAGCGACGTGCTGTCGATCCGCGAGGCCAGCCGCAAGCTGCGGTGTTTCAACGAAGCACGGGGCACCTCGGCGGTGCCGAGCTACCTCACCGTCGCCGAAGACGGCTACAGCGCCACGCTGAGCCGTTTCCCGACCCGCGACGAAGTTCCGGTGATCTGCGAGATTCCGCTGGTCATCGAGTTCTACTCGCGCTGATCCGGACTGGTTTCGGATTCTCCGAGGGCGCCCGCGAGGGCGCCCTTTTTCTTTGGGACCGGGGACCAGGTACCGGGGACTCGGCGGACCGCCGAGATGGCGACCTGAGCGGTTCTTCATGCACCTCTTCGTGATGCCCCCCTGGTGAGGATCGTCCCTGATCCCTGATCCCTGATCCCTGGTCCCTGGTACCCATCCCCCGTGTCGCGGCGCTGCTGCTCCTACGTGACGCGATCGTCACCTTCGAGTGGGAATGTCTCCTTCCGTGGGCGAGGCATGGAACAACCGGGAGCTGGGTGAGCTGGCGTCGCTCCGAGAACTGGTCGCCGCAACGCCTGAGGTGACGCGGGCGCAGCGTTGGGCGGCGAGGTTGGTGGCTGCCCTGTTCGGCCGGTGGGTGTGGGTTCGCGGTGTGGAGCGGATCGCAACGGCGCCTGTGCCGACAGTGTTCGCGCTCAACCACAACAACGCGATCGAGACGATTCTGGTCGCTGCGGTGCTGACCTTCCTGCGCGGGCGGGTCCCGGGTTTTCTGGTCGACTGGATGTACGTCCAGCTCCCGGTGGTCGGTTGGATCGTCAGGCTGTGCGAACCGATCCCGGTGTTCTCGAAGCCGGCGAAGTTTCGCCTCTACGAGCGGCTGCGGCTGGCTGCGCGCCGTCGTTCGCCGGTCGACGGAGCGGCAGCTGCGTTGGCAGCAGGGCGTGACGTCGCCTTGTTTCCCGAGGGCCGGCGCAATGGTTCCGCCGAGCGGCTCGAGGCGGGCAGGCTCGGCATTGGGCGCTTGGTGCTCGAAACCGGTGCCACCGTCGTCCCGATCGGGCTGCGCTTCCCAGCGGCCAGACGCAGCGGGAGAGTGCCCTTGATCGGCCGACTCGAGGTCGAGGTCGGCGAGGAGCTGCGCTTCGACATCGAGCGGTTGTCGCTGCTCGCTGAGTCGGCGGGGCCGGTCAACGTCGGCGAGCGGCGCGCCTTCGCCGCCCTGGTCGTAGAACGCGTGATGACTGAGCTTTCGAGGCTGTCGGGGAAGTGCCGTCGTCGGCGCCCCGGCGAGGGCCACCAACTTCGCCGACGCAACGTTTCAGGACTGCCGGCGAGTGCCGGCTGAGGAGGTCTCGTGTCCAGGATCGAAACTCGCCGTATCACTACCTTGGCTGATCGCCACCGGGCTCTCGATGTCGCTCGTCAGGTCTACCTCGAAGAGAAGGGCTGGATTGCCGATCTCGCGCAGGAGATTCCGTTCGAGGACGTCGTTGGTTCCACCCGTTTCACCTGGTTCCTGGCTCAGGTCGACGGGGAGCCTGCGGGGGTGATCCGGCTGCAGCAGGATCCGCCGCTCGAAATTCCGCCCGAGCTCGAGCCCACCATCGAGCGCGAGCTCGATCTCGAGATGATTGCCCGGACCTGCTGCTTCGCCGAGATTGGTCGCTTCATGATCGCGCCGCAGTTCCGGAGATCGATCGTCGTGGCATTGCGACTGATGCAGGCGGCGGTGCGCCACGCCGTCGAGCTGGGTGTGACCCACTTCATCACGGACGTCTTCGAGGACGATCCGCACTCTCCGCTGCAGTTCCACACCCGGGTGCTCGGCTTCGAGCGGATCGGAACCCATCGCTTCGGCGAGTTGCGCTGCGCCTCGCGCCGGATCATCCTGGTGCTCGACCTCGCAGCGGCCTACCAGCGCCTCAAGCTGCGGGACAACAAGGTGTTCCGAGACTTGGCCGCAGGGCTCGCCGACTTGTTCGAACGAGACATGGCTGCGACGGCTTGAGACGCACCTCAGGTGAGGTCCCGGCATGGCTGCGCTGGGGCCTGGTAGGCCGACGGCACCCGCGCCGTACGGTGGCGTGTGCGCTGGCAGTGGCGGTGGTTGCCGCCTGGGCGGCGACGCGTCTCGAGATCGACTCGGACGTGCTCGCCGCCGCGCCGCAGGGCGTGGCCGAGATCGAAGATCTGGTCGATGTCACCAGCGAATTCGGTGGCCTCGATCGGTTGGTGGTGGTGCTCGAACCGCCGCCATCCGACCGCGAGCTCGTCGAGGAGCTCGGTGTGGCGCTTGGCGCCTGGCTGGCCGAGCACCCGATGGTCGAGCGGATCGAGAGCGATCTGCCCGAGCTCGACGAGGTCGTCGACACGCTCGCGCCGGCCCTGCCTGCCTGGATGAGTGTCGAGCAAGCGCGATGGTTGGCCCGAGCCACGCAGCCCGAACCGCTCGCTGCTGCCGCGGCGCACCTTCGGCGCCAGATCGGTGCGCCAGGCTCCGCGCTGCGGGAGGATGTGCTGCGGCTCGATCCGTTTGGATTCCTGCTGCCGCTGCTCGAGCAGCGCCGCGATGTCTCCGGCCTCGTAGGACTGCCCGAGGGCGTGCGCCTGCTCGGTGAGGGGGCCCTCGCAACCCCAGGCGGCGATCTGGTGCTGATTGCGGTGCGCCCCAAACATCCGGCGCGCGAGGTGCGCGCTTCGGCCGAGCTGGTTGCCGCGATCGAAGGTGAGGTCGCACGGCTGAGACTCGAGCTCGCAATCGAGGGCGAGCTCGGCGTCGGCTTTGCCGGTCCCCATGCCCTCGCAGCTGAAGATGCCGGGGCGATACGGGGCGACCTGTCCCGCACCACGGCGATCGCGGTGGCGGCCATTGCTCTGGTGTTCTGGTCGGCGTTTCGGGGTTGGCGAGCGCTCTTGGCAGCGACCCTGCCGTTGTGCATCGCGATTGCGCTCACGGGGGCAACGGCGGCCCTCACGCTCGGTACGGTGTCGACGGTGGCATCCGCGGCGGCGGCGTTGCTCCTCGGCCTCGGAATCGACTTTGCGATCGTGTTGTTGGCCAGCGAGCCCCAGCGCGTCGATCATGGCGATTCACTCGAAGTGGCGTTGGCCGAGGCGGGGCCGGGCATCGTGATCGGCGCACTGACCACGATTGCTACCTTCGCCGGTTTCGGGGCGGCTCATTTTCGCGGCCTGCGGGAGCTCGGGTGGATGGTAGCGATCGGGGTGGGGTGGAGCCTGGTGCTGGTGCTGGTGGTGCTGCCGGCGCTCGCCCGGCGACCGCTGCTGCGCCGCACGGGCCTCGGAGCGGCCGGTGCCCTGATCGCCGTAGGGAGGCGCCACCCCGGCGCCGTCCACGGCCTGTGGCTGGTGCTACTGGTGATCGCAGCCGTCGCCATCCCGCGCGTGGCGTTCGAGGGCTCCCTCTCGGGCCTGCGCAGCAGCAGTTCCGAGGCGATGCGCTGGCAGCAGCGCCTGGCCGACTCGCTCGGCCTCGACCTGAGCGGCATGACCCTCGAAGTCGTCGGGCGCGACCCCGACGAGCTGCGGGACCGTGTCGACCGGGCCGAGCGGCTGCTCGCGCCATTGGTCGGTGACGAGCTCGTCGCGGTCGGCTCCCTGGCGTCGTTCCTGCCGCCGACCGCGAGCCAGCGCGCCGCGCTGGAAGCCTTTCGGGCCGAGGGTCACAATCCGCACTTCCGCGACGATGCTCTCGCGGCGCTCTCTGCGGCCGGTCTTGCCACTGCCCCCTTCGCGCCTGCGGTGGAGCGCTGGTCGACGGCGCTGGCCACGCCTCGCGAAGTCTCGATCGAAGCCTTGGCAAGCGGACCTCTGGCGCCCAGCATCCGGCCATTTCTGACGGCTGACGCCGGTCAGGGCTTCCGGGCAGCGATACACCTCGTGGTGCCGCCGGGCAGGTTTCGCAGTGCTCCGCCGCCCAGACTGGAAGCGTTGGTCCGTGAGCACGATCTCGGTCGCCTAGCTGGGCTCAATCGCGTGTCGGCGGCGCTGCGCCGCGAGGTTCGTCGCGACTTGCGGGTGTGCGGCTGGCTCGCCATCGTCGCCACCGCGGCGCTGCTCCTGCTCGACTTCCGATCGCTCAGGGCCGCGGCCGCGGCGCTGTTCCCGGTCGCGCCGGCGCTTGCGGCGATGGTGCTGGTTTCGGTCGGGCTGGGCATCGATTTCAGCTTCTTGGCGCTCTTTGCGGTGGTGATGCTGGTTGGGATCGGGGTCGACTACGGGGTCCACATGGTGCACCGCTGTCGTGCCTCTGGTGGTGATGGCGAGGCGCTCGTCGCTACCGGCCGCGCGGTCCTGCTGGCAGCTGCGACGACGGTTGGAGGCTTCGGGAGCCTGTCCTTCTCGACCTTCCCAGGCCTTCGAGCCGTGGGCCTGTTCGTGGCGGTGGGGGTGAGTGTGGCTGCCCTCGCAGCCCTCACTGCCACACCGAGTCTGGTAGCTCGCACCGAAACGGTCGCCGGCTGCGAGGAGGCGCCCGAGCGGCTCCCGCCCGCGTAGAATCTTGCCCGAAGGGAGTTGTCATGCAACGTGAGATTGGGCTCTTGATCCTGCGCGCCGGACTCGGCGGCCTGATGTTGACGCACGGGTGGGGCAAGCTGCAGAAGTTGGTGGCCGGGGACGTGTCCTTCGCAGATCCGATCGGGATCGGTGAAGTGCCGAGCCTGATCCTCGCCGTCGCCGCCGAGTTCCTCTGTGCGGTGTTGGTGATCCTCGGCGTCAAGACGCGCTGGACCGCCATCCCCTTGGTGATCACGATGGCGGTCGCCGCCTTCGTGGTCCATGCCGCCGATCCGTTCGGACGCAAGGAGCTGGCGTTGCTCTACCTGGTGGGTTTCCTCGGCCTGGTCTTCACGGGCGGCGGAACCCTGTCGGTCGACGGTGTTCTGGCCAAGGGTGGGGCGAAGAGGCGCTAGGGTTCCCGCCTCAGTTGCCTGAGCGCGTCCTCGAGGGGGTCGCCGGAGCCCAGCAGCAGGACGAAGGGCTCGATCTCGACGTGCGAGGGGACGGTGGTCAGCTTCCACCACAGCAGACCCGCCAGCAGCGGTGAGCTTCTGGCGTGCTCGACCCGCCGCAGGGCGTCGATGGCGAGCGCCCGTTCCCGTGGGCGCAGGGGCTGCTCGGGCCAGACGACGAGCCGGTCGCCGGCTTCTCGCTCGAGCAGGGTGAAGCCGTCGCCGGCCCATGGTGCCACGCTCATGTCCTGGAAGCGGGTGTACCCGAGCTCGGTGAACAGCACCGGCTTTTCGGTCAGACCCTGAGACGTTCTGAACTCCTCGATCTCGCCGTACACACGGCGCCAGCCCTGTTCGAGCTCCCTGGCCAACGTTTCGTCGGTGGCTTGGGGGTGGGGAAGCTCCCGCAGCGGAAAGTAGGCGTTGATGCCGATGAGGTCGAGGGCATCGAAGAAGCCGACCTCGCGGTACTCGTCGAAGTTGGCGGCATAGGTCAGCCGGCCCGAGTAGACCGCGCGGACCTCGGCGATCAGTCGGCGCCACTCCCGCTCGAGCAGCTGCCGACGCCCCAGACGCGCCTGGGCGGC
Source organism: uncultured Thermoanaerobaculia bacterium (assembly GCA_964599475.1). Lineage (GTDB taxonomy): Bacteria > Acidobacteriota > Thermoanaerobaculia > Multivoradales > CAZRFU01 > CAZRFU01. The sequence goes on along the minus strand of CAZRFU010000022.1, from coordinate 2,151 downwards.
CTCGGCGGAGTCTCCGCCGAAGGTGGTGGCCAGAGCCCAGGCTCGCTCGACCGCGACGCGATCATCGAGGTAGGCGCCGATGCTCTCGTACGGAGCCTCTTGACCCCGGTCGCGCAGCCGTTCCGGAGGGATCTCCTCCGCGAAGGCCACGTGTTTGGCGCGCCGTTCGGCTTGACGTTCTTCGCTCAGATACCAGGCGGCCAGCGCCGAGAGCTCGGCTTCGGGCAAGGTCGCAGTCAGCGCGCGCATCTCGGAGCCGATTCCCAGGACCTCGACCTCGTGCTGCGCGGCGACCTTGGCCCATCCGACCACGAACTCACGGTAGCGCCGAAACCATTCAGCCACGTCCGCTTCGGTCGACGGGTAGATCATCCCGTGCCAGAGGAAGCGGTTGCGGGGGAAGGCGTGGTCGAGGGCGACGCGGGGAATCAGGACGACCCTCAGCCCTGCCGCCTTGGCGCCGCGGATCTCCTCGACCACCCAGGGCTCTTCCTGCTCCCACCACAGGTTCGACGAGTCCCAGTCGCCCTGTTTGGCGTAGGAGGTGATCGAGACGGTGTCGAAGCCACTTGCCGCCAGCGTGCGAAACCACTGCTGGTGATCGGCTTCGTTGACCTGGATGCCGCCGAGGAGAAAGTCCGGCGGCGGGGTTGGCGTCGTGGTGCCCGGCGAGTTGCAGGCGCCAAGCACGACGATCAGGGCTCCGGCGATCGGCCTCAAGAGCCTTCGGCCTCGAGCAGTGCCTTCATTTCGGCAAACCGGGCACGCTCGGCTTCGGGACTGGCGGGGTACTGCGGATCGAGATGCTCCAGCGTCGCCACCAGGATCTTCGCCACTTCGAGCCGCGCAAAGGACTTCGAGTCCGCTGGGATGGCGTACCACGGCGCCCACGGCTTGGAAGTTGCCCGCAGGGCGTGCTGGTACGCCTCCATGTATTCGTCCCAGTGGCCGCGCTCCCTGACGTCGCCGGAGTTGAACTTCCAGTTCTTCTCGGGCTCCGTCAAGCGCTCGAGGAAGCGCTTACGCTGCTCCTCACGGGAAACGTTGAGCCAGAACTTGACGACACACATGCCGTTGCGGGCGAGGTGCCGTTCGTAGTCGACGATCGACTCCAGGCGTTCGGCGAAGAGCTGGTCGAGTGAGGCCGGACGATGCGGCAGTCGCTGGGCGTCGAGAAACTCCGGGTGCACGCGAACCACGAGGACCTCCTCGTAGTGGCTGCGGTTGAAGACCCCGATTCGGCCACGTTCCGGCAGGTGCCGGTTGACCCTCCACAAGAAGTCGTGATCGAGCTCTTCGGCCGAGGGTGCCTTGAAGGAGGACACTTGGCAGCCGGATGGATCCACGCCGGACAACACGGCCCGAATGGTGCCGTCCTTACCGGCGGCATCCATCGCCTGGAACACCGTAAGCAGCCCCCACCGGTTGTCCGCGAACAGGCGCCGCTGCAGCTCGTCGAGGCGCTCGACGAGCTGTATCAGGTCCTGCTGGCGATCCTTCTTCGGTGGCGCGCTCTTGGGAGGCTTGGTTCGCGCCTCGGCGACCTCGAAGTGGCCGTCGAAGGGCACCAGCCAGGGCGAGTCGACAGCGGTCTCGAACACGTCGGAGGTCACAGCTCCGACGGGTCGATGATGCCGTTCTCGATCTTCTCCTGAGTGTCGGCTGAGTACCGAGCCCAAGGCAACGCCTCGAGGCGGGCATAGGGGATCGGGTCGCCAGAATACAAGCAAACACCGTAGTGGCCGAGCTCGAGGCGCTCGATCGCCTCTTGGATCAGACGATACTGCTCTCGTTCGTTGGACGAGAGGGAGTACATCAGCTCGCGGGTGGAGGCAGTCGAGGCGCGGTCCCCTTCGTCGCCGCCCTCGTCGTACGCTTCCATGCCGGTTTTCAGGTCGCTGGCGTAGAGGTCGAGGATGCGTTGGCGCTCGACCTCGAGTTGCGCCTTGAGCGTGGTGATCTCGGCCTCGCTCAGGTGAGATACGGAAGTGGCCTGCTTCTTGCCCATGTCGGTCTCCTCCGCGGCGGGGCAGTGCCCCATCAAATGGCGCCGGATGGTACCCGACTTTCGATCGCAACTCAAGTCGAGGGAGGAGCCGGGGCGCACGTCACGGAAGTGATCGGTTCGGGGCACACTGTCTGGCACGGGGT
>CAZRFU010000021.1:0-73443 GCA_964599475.1 uncultured Thermoanaerobaculia bacterium | reverse complement strand
TCCCCGATCCCCGATCCCCGATCCCCGATCCCCGATCCCCGATCCCCGATCCCCTTCTTCCCGGGTCCCGGGTCCCCAGTCCCCCTCCTACCGAATCGTCACGATCTCCGCCTTGGTGTCGAGCAGGCCGCCGATCTCGTCGCGCACGCCGATGCCGATCCGCTGGGTGCCGCTGCGCACCACGATCGGAAGCTCGTAGGTGTAGAAACTCGCCTTGGCCCGTTCGAGGTCGGCGTTCGGGATCTCGATGCGGTGGGTTGGTTGTGCCTGCGCCGGGGCCTTCTCGCCGTTGGTCGCCATCGTGCCGATCGCCACCTGGATCTGCCCGACCCAGGCGGTGGCATCATTGTTCGGAATCAGGGTGAGCCGGCCGAGGGGAATGCGAATCTGCACCGGCAGCTGGTAGAGCCCGTCGCCTTTCGCGCTCGGCTGGGTGAGCTCGATCGTGGTGCCGAGGGCCGAGCGTTCGACGCCGTACTCGAGGGCCGCACCGGTGACGTCGAGCAGGCGCGACTGCGGGTCTTTCAGCCGGAAGCCGTCGCGATGGCGGATCTTGAGCTCCGGGCGATTCTTGACCCGGACCTCGATGTCGTGCAGGCGGCCATCCGCGGTCGTCGGCATGTAGCCGAGCGAGTAGTAGGTGGTGAAGTCGTCGATGACGCGCTCGAGCGCGGGAATCAAGGCGTTGGTGCCGATGATCGACTGGCCGCCGGTGTCCTCGGCGAGGATCTTGAGCGGCGCGGCCAGGTTGTTCTTGCGGGTCGCCTCGATCACCGTACGGCTGCGGATGTTCTGGAAGGCGGCGGCGTCGGCGCCGACACTCTCGTCCACCTGCAGGCCTTTGGCATCGAGGGTGTAGAACGTCACCCCGCTCGAGTTGGCGATGCCCGAGAGCCGGTCGAAGTTGCGGGTGAAGTCGTAGGTGAAGGCCTGGCTCAGCCCCGAGCTGATGCCGAAGCGGTCGTCGATGGCGACGAACAGCTCTTCGGCGGCAACCAGCGGCAGGCCGTCGCTGACGTAGAGCAGCGCCTTGCGTCCGGGGATGCCGGCGAGGCTCGAGGTGAAGTCGGACAACGCCCCCATCGAAAAGCGCACTTCGGAGGAGAGATACTCGGCGTAGGAGCGTGCCGCGCGACTGGCGGAGACCTGGTTCTGCGTGACGTCGATCTCCTCGAGCGCCCGCCTGCGATCGAGGTCGAGGGCGGCACCCCCGGCGGTGAGCATCTCGGCTTCGTCGATCGCGGCCAGGATCAACTTCGAATCGGTCGTGAAGGGTTGGCGCACGATCGGTCGCCGGTCGTAGGTCACCAGCATCACGGCGTCGCCGGTGCGCGTCAGCGACGGTACCACCCGGCGGAGGTTCTCGATCACCCACTTGCGGTTTTCGGGCCGGATGTGGACGTTGTCGATGTAGATCACCAGGTGCAGCGGTGGCGGCTCGACCTCCACCGGTCGTGCATCTGTGGTCTCGGCGCCGGCGGGTGCGGGCGCGGCGGCGCTTGTTGGAGGTGGTGGAAGCCGCTCGGTGCGCCGAATTCGCTCGTCGAGCGCCAGGAAGTTCGTGATGGTCACCGGCCGATCATCGATGAGCAGCTCGAAGTCGTCCTGGGTGAGACCCCGGACCGGTTCACCGTCCTTGGTGGTGACGTAGACGTCGATGTCGACGACCTCGACGCTGACGCTCTCGAAGAAGGTTCCTTCGGCCTCGGGGTCGTCGTCGGGCTCCTGGGCCGAGAGCGGAGAAACCAGGAGGGCGAGCAGCAGGGCGGTCGGGAGTCTCATCGGGTGATCGTATTGCACCTCTGCCAGAATACGGCCGATGCGTGCGTTCGTTCTGCTGATGGCGCTGGTGGTGTTCGGCTGTGGGAGTCCGACCGAGCCGGTGCGCCCTCCCGTGATTCTGATCTCCCTCGACACCCTGCGCTCCGACTGGTTGCCGGCTTATGGCTCCAAACGCGTCGAGACTCCGGCAATCGACGCGTTCGCCGCCGACAGCCTGATCTTCGAGCGAGCCTTCGCCGAGGTGCCGCTGACGTTGCCCTCTCACCTGTCGCTGTTCACGGGCGAGTTGCCGCCGCGCCACGGCGTGCGCGACAACGTTGGATTTTCCTTCGATCCGAGCGCAACGCCGATGTTGCAGACGCGCTTGAGGCAGCAGGGTTACGCCACCATGGGCGTGATCTCGGCCCAGGTCCTCGGGCGGCGGACCGGGTTCGCGATCGACTTCGACCGTTGGGACGAGCCGGGCGACGGGGGCGATGCCGGCAACGCCATCACCGCCGAGCGCAGCGGTACCGCGGCAGTCGCCAAGGTGCGCCAGTGGCTGGCGACACCGCCGGCGTCGCCGTGGTTCCTGTTCGTCCACTTCTACGAGCCCCACATGCCCTACCGGCCACCTGAGCCCTATCTCGGCCGCTACGGTGCCACCTACGGCGGTGAGATCGCGGCCGTCGATGCTCTGGTGGGCCAGCTGCTGGATCAGCTGCGTGCCGGCGGCGTCTACGATCAAGCGCTGGTGATCCTCTTCTCCGACCATGGCGAGGGGCTCGGCGACCACGGTGAGGACGAACATGGCCTGCTGCTCTACCGCGAATCGCTGCAGGTGCCCTTGATGGTCAAGTTGCCCGGGCAGGCGCGCGCGGGGGAGCGAGTCGCCCGCAACGTCGGCCTGATCGACGTGGCGCCAACCGTGCTCGAGGTGGTCGGTGCGCCGGCGCCGGCCGGGAAGCCCGGGATTTCGCTGCTCGCAACCGAAGTGCCGGCGGATCGGGAGCTCTACGCCGAGACCATGTTCCCCATGTTGCACTTCGGTTGGAGTGACCTCGCTGCGGCGATCGGGGGCGATCTGTACTTGATCGATGGGCCGCAGCCGGAGCTCTACGATCTCGGCCGCGATCCGGCCCAGCGCCGTGACCTGCTGGCGAGCCCGGATGCCGAGCTCGACCGTCGCGGCCTGGCAGCGCTGCGCGAGTACCTCGGAGGGATCGATCGCAGCATCGAGGCCCCCGAACAGGTCGCGGCGGAGACGATCGCCACCTTGGGTGCGCTCGGATACATCGGCCAGCCGTCATTGCCCGAGGATCGCAGCAATCTTGCCAACCCGATGGAGAAGGCGCCATTGGTGCGGCCCCTGTTGCTCGGGATCCGGCTGTTCCACGAGGGTGACTTCGCCGGTTCGGTCGCGGCGCTGAAGCAGGCGGTCGAGGTGCCGGAGCTCGCGCCCCACGCCTGGCAGTTTCTCGGCTCGAGCTACGACGCCCTGGGCCAACGCGAGCAGGCGCAGGCCGCCTATGCGCGCGGCGCCGCCCTTCCGGGCGCGTCATCAGAACTTGCCGAGACCGCGGTGATGCGCCTCCTCGAGAGTGGCGACGCCGACGCCGCGCTTGCGATGATCGCGCGCGAGGCGGCCCGATTCCCCACCAGTGCGATGTTGGCGGTGCTCGCCTCGCGCGCGCATCTGCAGCGCGGGGAGCTCGATCGAGCGGCCGATCGGGCGCAGCAGGGAGTTCTGCTCGGGCCCGAGGTGGGCGATGCCTACTACCAGCGTGCGGTCGTGGCGCTGGCGCGCCAGGATGCCGCCGCCGCCCTGCCTGACCTGCTGCGCGCGGCCGAGATCGACCCGCGCCACATCGGGGCCCGCAAGGCCCTGGCGATGCTGCGCTACTCCGCCGGCGACACGCTCGAGGCCAAACGGCTGCTCGAGGAGGTTTTGGTGATCGCGCCCAACGATCCGGATGCCGCCGCCGACCTGGTGACGATCGAGGCGGAGTTGCGACAGGCGCCCGGCTGAGGCCGCGCGGTACAATTCGACTGTTCGGCCCGCTGGCGTCGCCGTCGATGCCGCTCGAGCTCGAGAGCGCGGGCTTCCTCGATGATCTGATTCCGGAGGATCTCTCATGCGTCGCGCACTCGTTGTTTCGCTGCTCCTGTCCCTGGCGGCTCCCGCGTTGGTGCTGGCACAGGGCGCCTACGGCCGCCTGTTCGGAACCGTCGTCGACACCGACGGCAAACCCCTCGAGGGAGTGGCCGTGAGCCTCGAGATCGCCGGCACTGACGCCGTGCTCGAGGACGTCACCGACAAGAAGGGCAAGTTCAAGCTCGCGGTGGTCGATGCCACCAAGGTCTTGACGCTGCGTTTGAAGAAGGAGGGCTACCAGACTCGCACCGAGGAGATCAAGATCCCCATCGGTCAGATCATCCAGGCGCAGTACGGCATGGAGCGTGAGGGCACCGGGTCGAACATCGAGCTCCCCGGCAAGGTCGAAGGCGCTCAGAAGGCGGTGCTGGTCTTCAACGAGGGCGTCAAGGCCTTCAACGAGGGCGACAAGGCCACCGCCTTGCTCAAGTTCGAGGAGGCGCGGGGCCTCGACCCGTCGATCAAGGAGGTCTACGAGGTGCTTTCCACCTTGTATCTCGAGGCCAATCGCACCGCCGATGCCGCCGCCGCGGCGAGGCCTCTGCTCGGCATCGACCCGAACAACCGCGTCGCGCTCGAAACCCAGTTCTCGGTGGCGGAGACGACGGGAGATCGCGCCGAGGCAAGCCGTCTCGCCGACGTTCTGATCCAACAGTACCCAGGCGAAAGTGCCTCGCTGATCGCGTTCAACGCCGGAATCCTGGCCTCGCGCGCCAAGGATCTGCCGGGCGCGCAACACTTCTTCTCGGCGGCGGTCGCGATGAATCCCGGCCTGATGCCGGCCAAGGTCGGTCTTGCTCGCGTGCTGCACGAACAGGGCAATGACGAGCAGGCGATGACCTACGCCGACGAGATCATCGCCGCCGAGCCGGGCAACACGACGGCGTGGAACATCCGCTACGAGGTCTACAAGAAGCGCGGCGACAAGGAGAAGGCGGACGAGGCCTACGCCAAGCTCTTCTCAGCCAACCCCGAGCAGGCCGCCGAGGTGATGTTCGAGGACGGCAAGAAGGCCTGGGAGGCAGGTAACGCCGAGCGGGCGGTGACGGTGCTGACCCGTCTGCTCGAGCTCCAGCCGAACCACCCCCGTGCTCACTACATCCTCGGCCTGGCCTCGGTCAGCTCGGGCAACATCGCCGAAGCCAAGAAGCTCTTCGCGCGTTTCATCGAGCTCGCGCCCAACGACCCCGAGGTCGCTACGGCCAAGGAAATGCTGGCGGCGTTGTAGTTGGAGGGTACCGGGGACCCGGGACCCGAGACTGTCGGAAGGTACAGGGTACCGGGTACTCCGGGAGCTGGCAGAAGGTATCTTCATCCGATACCCGATACCCGATACCCGATACCCGATACCCGATACCCGATACCCGATACCTGCTCCCCCTCATCCCCCCGCGCAGCAGCGTTCCCCACGCTCGTAGCGTGCGAGGTTGGCGAGTAGGGCGGGGCGGCGGGCTCCGGCGCGTTGGCCGAGTTCTTCGATCAGCCGGCGCTGTTCCGCGGCGGCGCCGCTGAAGTCGCCGTTCTCCGCCAAGGCCATGGCGAAGGTTTCGCGGTTTGCCGGAGTGTTCTCCGCGGCGAGGGCACGGCGGGCAAGCTCGAGCCCCCGCACCGGGTCGCGGCGTGCGAGGTCCGGGCACGCCGAGAGATGGCGGGCGAGGGTTGAAAGCAGGGCGGGATCGTCCGGGAACTGCTCGAGGCCGGCAGTCAGGCGCTGCGTCGCCTCCTCCCAGCGTTGGGCAACGAGGAGGGCCGTGGCTTCAGCCCGCCGCGGCACCGGTGAATTGGGTGAGTGCAGCCCGGCTTGACGCCACACCGAGAGCGCTTCGTCGACTCGGCCCAGGTTCAAGAGCAGCCCACCCAGGGCGAGCTGAGCGTCGAGCAGGCGCGGGTCGAGACCCACGGCCCGGCGCAAGTCGGCCTCGACGCTGGCGAGATCTCCGCCCGAGGCCCTGAGCCGCGCCATGCGAAAGAGGGCGAGAGCTCGATCGCGCGACGAGGCGGTGTGCTCGAGCGCCGCCTGGTAGAGCGCCAGGGCTTCATCCGGGCGGCCGGTGCGCTCGGCCAGCTCGGCGAGGCGCAGCTGCAGGTCACCCCGCGTCGGATCGGCCGCGAGTGCCTGCCGGAGGTCACGGTCGGCTTCGCGGGCGCGCCCGGCTGCCAGCCAGATCTGCGAGCGTAGGTCGAGCGCAGCCACGGTGTCGCGACCGCTCGCCAGGACCTCGGCGAGCACACCGAGGGCGGCGTCGCCGTCGCCCAGGGCGAAATGGGAAGCTGCCAGCCGGGTGTTTGCCTCGATCAGGGTGGGGTCGAGCTCTGCCGCCCGCGAGAAGCGACCTCGTGCCTCCAGGTGTTTGCCCAGCCTCGACTGCATCACCCCTGCGACCCAGGTCAACCGCGCGTCGATCGCCGGCGGGAGCACGCCGGCCGACTCCAGATGCTGTTCGAGCCCGACGGCCGCTCCCTCGACGTTGCCGAACTGCGCGTCGGCAAAGCCCAGCAGAACGTTGGGGTCACGCCCCTGGTCGGTGGCGGCGAGGTCGATCAGGGCATCGAAGGCAGCTCGGACCCGCTCGGCGGCGATGATTCGACCTTCGCGGTCCGCCAGGGGGATCGTGATCGTACCGGCTCGGGCGAGTGCGGCCTCCGCCTCGTCCGCGCGGCCGAGGCGCCGCAGCACCTCCGACCGCTGGTGCTCGATGATGCTGGCAGCCGGAGTCAGGGCGAGGGCGCGGTCGAGCTCGGCCAGGGCCTCTTCGGGCGCGGTCTCGGCGCGCAGGCGGCCGCGAAGCAGGCGCAGAGCGCTTTCGATCGGCGCCGGCACCTCCGGCTCGGCAAGGGCGGAATCGATGACGTCGCCGGCTTCCTTCTCGGCGCCACTGTCGGCCAGCGCCTCCGCCAGCCGCAAGGGCACGGTCGGCTCGGTCGCTCCAAGCGCGATCGCACGGCGCAAGGAGGTGGCTGCGTCCGCCGGTCGGCCCGCCGCCATCAGCGCTTGCGCCTCGAACAACCAGGTTTCCGGTCCCTCGGGCGCGAGGGCGACTGCGTTCGAGTAGGCCGCGGTGGCGCAGTCGACGAAGCTGCGCGCCAGGCAGGCATGGCCAAGCTCGAGGAAGGCATCGGCCGACAGCTCGGAACGCGGGGCGCTGGTCGCTTCGGCGGCGCGACTCGTGTCGAGCAGTTGTTGGAGCCGAGCTGCAGAGCGGCTGGGAAGCCCAACGGGATCGGGGGCAGGGATGTCCACCATCGGGCGCGGGCGCGGGCCACAGGCCACGAGGCTGCACAGGAGGACGAAAGCGGGAAGGGTGTTTCGGGCGATCATCCGGCAATCGTAACGGCAGAGGCGCTGCGGCGCCGCACCGCTTGGCGAGGCGAACCGACGCCGAAGCGCCGCGGGGCGCAGCGATCCAACGAGTTGAACTCCAGGTTTTTGAATCAGGCGCGCCGCGCTTGAATCTGGCGCCTTGGCCGTGAGCTCTCCAGCCGTCCGGATCCGGGCCGGAACCGGCGCCGTTTCAGCCGGTTGCGGCCTGTGGGGTGATGCCGACCGGAGACCGGGCTCCAACGCGCCGGACCTGGTATACTTCATGCGTTTGTTTCAGCGCGGTCTCTACAAGGACCTTTGGATTGCGGCACCGGGTCGGAGCGGTGTCGTGGTCGTCGAGGTTCGGCGGAGCCGCAAGAACCCCGGGGCGGAGGCCCCAATCAGGAGGACAGCGCATGAAGTTGAAGTTTCCTATTGCAGTCGCAATCGCCGGCCTGTTGGCGAGTAGCGTCGCGTTTGCCCAGACGGGTAACGCGCGTGCCCGTGGCAACGCCGTCGACGCCGACTCCGGTCAACGCCTGCCGGGCGTGACCGTCACCTTCGCCTCGGCGAATCTGCAGGGCGTGCGCGCGGTGATGACCGACGCGCAGGGCACCTATTCGGCCCCGCCCCTGCCGCCGGGCGACTACGACGTCACCTTCGAGCTCGACGGCTACCAGACCGTCACCCAGAAGGTCCGCCTCAACGCCGGTCAGGATCACGTGATCGACGCCCGCATGCCGCTGGGTGTGATCGAGGAAGAGCTGGTCGTCACCAGCGCCGCTGCTGAGTCGATCTCCGACACCAGCACCGCGTCGACCACCATGACCTACGAGGACCTCTCGCGCCTCCCCACCAACCGTACGCTGCAGACGGCGGTCGGTCTTGCTCCCGGTGTCTCCAACGCCGGTCGCAACATCACCATCTCGGGCGCGCAGAGCTGGGACAACCTCTTCACCCTGAATGGCGTGGTGCTCAACGAGAACATCCGTGGCACCGCTCCGAACCTCTTCATCGAGGACGCCATCCAGGAGACCACCGTGTCGCAGTCGGGCATCTCGGCTGAGTACGGTCGTTTCACCGGTGGTGTGGTGACCGCGGTCACCAAGTCCGGTGGCAACGAGTTCGAGGGCTCCTTCCGCGTCAACATGACCAACGAAGACTGGCGCAGCGACAACGATTTCTCGCCCGCGACCCGTCCGGACAACATTCTCGAGACCTACGAGGCGACCGTCGGTGGCCGCATCATCCGTGACCGCGTGTGGTTCTTCCTCGCCGGCCGTGATGCCGAGACCTCGGGCACGCGCAACCTCGCGCTGACCAACGTCACGGTTCCGACCGGGCGTGCCGAGGAGCGCTACGAGTACAAGCTCACCGGCGCGATCACCCCGTCGCACCAGCTGCGTGGCGCCTACTCCGAGATCGACGACGTGCAGTTCAACATCGCCCACGGCAACGCCGTGACCGCGGTGGTGGCCGACGACGGCTCCTTCGACGCCGCCCGGCAGCTGCCGTGGGAGCTGAAGATCGTCGACTACACCGGCGTCATCACCCCGAGCTTCTTCGTCGAAGCTCAGGCCTCCGAGCGTACCTTCTTCTTCCAGGGCTCGGGCGGCAGCGACGACGATGTCGTCACCGGCACCCCGGTGTTCGACCTCGCCCGTGTGATCGCCTACAACGAGTCGATCTTCTGCGACGATACCGCCATTCCGGACTGCATCTCGGAAGAGCGCAGCAACGAGCAGGCGCGTCTGAAGGGCAGCTACTTCCTCTCGACCAGCGGCGCGGGCTCGCACGACATCAGCTTCGGTGCCGAGACCTTCACCGACATCCGTGCCTCCGACAACCATCAGTCGCCCAACGACATGATGATCTGGAACTTCAACCCGTCGGACATCAGCGGCACCAACGTCACCCCGGTCTTCACCGGTGACGGCTCGACCTACCTGGTCTACCTGCCGATCCTGAACCCGACTCAGGGCACCGACTTCCAGACCGATTCGGTGTTCGTCAACGACCGCTGGCGCCTGAACGACAACTGGTCGTTCAACCTCGGTGCGCGCTACGACACCCTCGACGCGGTCAACGCCGCCGGCAACGCGGTGGCCGACTCGAGCGCCGTCAGCCCGCGTCTCGGCGCCAGCTGGGACATCGGCGGCGACGGCAAGAGCGTCGCCCACCTTGCGATCGGCAAGTACACCGGCAACGCGGCGAGCGGCATTTTCGACTCGTCGTCTCCCGCCGGTTCGCCCGCGGCCTACTACATCGGCTACTTCGGTCCGAACATCCCGCGGGGGACCCCGACCGTCGCCGCCGTCGACGCCGTGTTCGATTGGATCTACGCCGAGTGCCCGCAGCTGGTGGGGGTCCACCTGACCCTCCGCAGCCCGGCGAGCAGCCAGGCGCAGCGTGATGCAGCCGTTGCGGCGATCACCAGCTGCTCGCTCTTCACCTTCTCGGACGTTCCGGGTGCGACCACGGTCCTCGACGATGGTCTCAAGACCACCAGCGCGGACGAAATCGCCCTCGGCTTCGCCCAGGAGTTCTCGCGCGGCAGCATCCGCTTGGACTACACCCATCGCGAGTTCGGTGACTTCTTCGCCACCCAGCGTGACCTCACCACTGGCCAGGGTGTCGACCCCAACGGCAACGCTTTCGACCTCGGTATCGTTGTTAACAACGACTCCCAGCTCGAACGCGTCTACGACGCAGTCAGCTTGGCCGCGTCCTTCCGGTTCCTCGAAAACAAGCTCAAGGTCGGCGGCAACGTCACCTGGGCGAATGCTCGTGGCAACGTCGACGGCGAGACCACCGGCTCCGGCCCGGTCTCGGATGCTTCGTTGCAGTACCCCGAGTACAAGGATCCGGCGTGGAACAGCCCGCGTGGCCGCCTGGACGTCGACCAGCGCCTGCGTGGTCGTCTCTGGGTGCTCTACGACCTGCTGCGCACCAACAACCACTACGTCAACGTCAGCTTGCTGCAGAACTACACGTCGGGTGATTACTACTCGGCGACTGCCAACGTCAACACCCGCAACTACGTGACCAACCCCGGTTACGCGACTCCGGGCGGCGGCGCGACGCAGCTGTACTTCTTCAGCGGCCGTGGCGAGTTCCAGACCGACGACATCACCAGCACCGACTTGGCGATCAACTACTCGTTCAAGCTCGGCCGTTTCGAGGCGTTCGTTCAGCCGCAGCTGCTGAACGCCTTCAACGAAGATGGCGCGATCGCTCACAACGCGACCGTCACCTTGCTGGCGCCCTTCAACCCCTTCACCACCACCCCCGTCGAGGGGACTCATTGGCGCAAGGGGCCGAGCTTCGGTCAGCCGACTTCGGAGGCCAGCCTCCAGCGGACCCGCGAGTTCGTGGTTTCGGCCGGTCTCCGGTGGAACCCCTTCTGAGCTGACTTTCGGCTCTGAGATGTGTTCGGGCCCCGCTTCGGCGGGGCCCTTTTCTTTTGCCAGAAACCAAACGTCAAGGTTTTGCCGGATCGAAAGTTTGGTTTGCAGAATCCGCTGGGCCGTATCCTGCCGCTTGAATGTCGTTCAAGCCACCGTGCGGCTGCGGCTGTTCTCCGGCCTTCCCGAGAACGAGCGCGCCGGGGTGATAAACGACTGCCCCTGCATCGGTTAGGGCACATGTGCCGAACCCTGTCGGCTGGCGTCGGTGATCCAGCCCGAGCCCTGGTACACCTCCTGCTCTTTCAGCGGCCACGTCATCCAACCGGTGACGAGACCCGGGGAAAGACCCCAAGGAGGACTGATGAAGAAAAGAGTGACAACGGTGTTGGCGCTGAGCGCACTGCTGGCGAGCGGTGTGTGGGCTCAGGCCGGCAACGCCCGCGCCCGCGGGACCGTGGTCGACGCCGGCAGTGGCGACAAGCTGCCGGGGGTGACCGTGACCTTCGCCTCGCCGAATTTGCTCGGCGTTCGGGCCGTGATGACCGACGCCCAGGGCAGCTACTCGACGCCGCCCCTGTCACCCGGCGACTACGACGTAACCTTCGAGCTCGACGGCTACCAGACCGTCACCCAGAAGGTCCGTCTCAACGCCGGCCAGGACCACGACATCAACGCCCGCTTGCCGCTCGGTGTGGTCACCGAGGAGCTGGTGGTGACCTCCGGAGCCGCCGAGGCGATTTCGGACAACAGCACCGCGGCGAGCACCCTGACCTACGAGGACCTCTCGCGGCTGCCGACCAACCGTACGCTCCAGACCGCCATCGGCTTGGCGCCGGGCGTGTCGGATGCCGGACGCAACATCACCATCTCGGGCGCCCAGAGCTGGGACAACCTCTTCACCCTCAATGGTGTGGTGCTCAACGAGAACCTGCGTGGTAGCGTGCCCAACCTCTTCATCGAGGATGCGATTCAGGAAACCACCGTTGCCCAGTCCGGCATCTCGGCCGAATACGGCCGGTTCACCGGCGGTGTGGTGACCTCGGTGACCAAGTCGGGCGGCAATGAATTCGAGGGGTCGTTCCGCGTCAACCTCAACAACGACGATTGGAAGGGCAAGAACCAGTTCTCGCCCGCCTCCCGTCCCGACGATGTCAACGAGGTCTACGAGGCGACCGTCGGCGGCCGCATCATCCGCGACCGCCTGTGGTTCTTCCTCTCGGGGCGCGACCGCGAGCAGAGTGGAGTGCAGAACCTCGCCTTCACCAACATCGAGATTCCAACCGGTCGTCTCGAGGAGCGCTACGAATACAAGCTCACCGGCGCCATCACCACCTCGCACCAGGTTCGAGCCAATTACGCGGAGATCGACGACGTCCAGCTCTACAACCCGCAGAGCAACGTCGCCAATTCTCCGGTGGCCGACGACGGTTCGGTCGACCTCGAACGGGCCCTGCCGTGGGAGCTCAAGATTCTCGACTACACCGGCATCATCACGCCGAACTTCTTCGTCGAGGCTCAGGCTTCCGAGCGTACGTTCTTCTTCGAAGGCTCGGGCGGCTCCGATGACGATCCGATCACCGGCACGCCGGTGTTCGACATTCCACTGACCGCAATCTACAACGAGGGCTTGTTCTGCGACGACAGCTTCATCAGCGACTGCCGTCCGGAGGAGCGCAGCAATGAGCAGGCGCGCCTGAAGGGGAGCTTCTTCCTTTCCGGCGGCTCGACCGGCTCCCACGACATCGCCTTCGGTGCCGAGACCTTCTCGGACATCCGTGCCGCGGACAACCATCAGTCGCCGAACGACATGATGATCTGGAACTTCCGCCCCTCCGACATCAACGGGACGACGGTCACGCCGGACTTCCGCGGTGATGGCTCGACCTACCTGGTCTACCTGCCGATCCTGGAGCCTACCCAGGGCACCGACTTCCAGACGGATTCGGTGTTCGCCAACGATCGCTGGCGCCTGAACGACAAGTTCTCGTTCAGTGTCGGCGCCCGTTACGACACGGTGGACGCGGTCAACGCTGCCGGTGCGGCGGTGGCCGACTCCGATTCGATCAGCCCACGTCTCGGCGCCAGCTGGGATCTCAATGGTGACGGCAAGAGTGTGGCCCACCTCGCGGTCGGTCGTTACACCGGCAGTGCAACCAACGGCATCTTCGACAGCTCGTCGCCGGCCGGTACTTCCGCCGCGTTCTACATCGGCTACTTCGGACCGGACATTCCGCGGGGGACCCCAACCCAGGCGGCGATGGAGCAGGTGATGGGGTACGTCTACGAGCAGTGCCCGGAGCTGGTCGGCGTGCACCTGACCCTGCGCAACCCGAACACCTCCCAGGCTGATCGGGATGCAGCCGTGAGCGCGATCACCAGTTGCCCGCTCTTCACCTTCAGTGTGATCCCGGGTGCCACCACCATTCTCGACGACAACCTCGAGACCGCCAGCTCCGACGAGATCGCCTTGGGCTTTGCCCAGGAGTTCTCGCGCGGCAGCCTGCGCCTCGACTACACTCATCGCGAGTTCGGCAACTTCTTCGTCACCCGCCAGGACCTCAGCACGGGTCGGGGTGTCGACGCCGATGGCAACCCCTTCGACCTCGGCGTCATCGAGAACAATGATGACGTTCTGGAACGGGTCTACGATGCGGTGACCCTGAGCGGCGCCTTCCGCTTCATGGACAACCGCCTCAAGCTCGGCGGCAACGTCACCTGGGCCAACGCTCGAGGCAACTTCGACGGCGAAACCACGGGCGCCGGCCCGGTGACGTCCGCCTCGTTGCAGTACCCCGAGTACAAGGACCCGGCCTGGAATAATCCCCGCGGGCGTCTCGACGTCGACCAGCGCCTGCGTGGCCGGCTCTGGGCCCTCTACGACCTCTGGCGCACCGAGCAGCACTCGCTCAACGTGAGCCTGCTGCAGCAGTACACCAGTGGCGACTACTACTCGGCTTCGGCCAACGTCAACACCCGCAACTACGTGACCAATCCCGGGTACGTCACCCCGGGTGGCGGCGCGACTCAGCTGTACTTCTTCAGCGGCCGCGGTGAGTTCCAGACCGACGACATCACGCGCACGGATCTGGCGCTCAACTACTCCTTCCGTCTGGGTCGCTTCGAGGCGTTCGTTCAGCCACAGCTGATCAACGCCTTCAACGAGGACGGTGCGGTGATCCACAACACCACCGTCCAGGTGTTGGCGCCGTTCAACCCCTTCACCGAAACCCCGGTCGAAGGTGTCCATTGGCGCAAGGGTCCGAATTTCGGCAAGCCCTTGAGCGAAAACGACCTCCAGCGTCCGCGCGAGTTCCTGGTCTCGCTCGGCGTGCGGTGGAATCCGTTCTGATCGAGCAGGGGTGAGCCATCACCCCTGCTGCCTTCCCGGGGCCTCGTCCGTATGGGCGGGGCCCCTTTCTCGTTCGGGGCCCGGGCGCCCATTCTGAGTTGGGAAGTCGGTGGCCGCGCAATGGCAGATAATGATCGGCTGGGACGCCGAAGCGGTCCGAGGAGCCCGAAGTGTTGCGAATCAAAAGTTCATCCGTCCTTGTTGCCGTGCTGATCGTCAGCACCGCGTGCACGCGGCCGGCGGCGGTGGAGGACGCTCCCGCGCCGGCGGTGCCGCCGGCGGGTCCAGTGTTCGTCGACATTGCTGCAGAAGCGGGCGTGCCGTTCCAGTACTTCCTCGGACGGGCAGGTGGGTTCCACACCACCGAGGTGACGGCGAGTGGTGTCGCCACACTCGACTACGACAATGATGGCCGCTTCGATCTCTTTTTCCCCCAGGGCGGGATGTTGGGCTCGGCCACTTTGGAGCAGGCTCTGTTCCCACCGGCTGCCGGCATGGAGCCGCTGACCGACCGCCTCTACCGCAACGTCTCCGAGCTCGGCGCCGACGGCCGCCTGGTCCTCCGTTTTCGAGATGTCACCGCAGAGGCCGGGTTGAACGAGCTCGGCTACGGCATGGGTGTGGCGAGCGGGGACATCGACAACGACGGCGACGTCGACCTCTACGTCTCGAACGTCGGGCCGAATACGCTTCTGCGCAATCGCGGCGACGGCACCTTCGAAACGGTCCCCAACGCCGGCGGTGCGGTGGCGGACGGTTGGAGCGTACCCCCGCTGTTCTTCGACTTCGACCGCGACGGCTTCCTCGACCTCTTCGTCGGCAACTACGTCGAGTGGAACCCGGACGATCCCAAACGATGCTTCCGCGTGACCGGCGCGCGCGACTACTGCGGTCCGCTGGCCTACAAGGAGGCTCCCGATCGGTTGTTCCGCAACCGTGGCGACGGGACCTTCGAGGATGTCAGCGTCCGAGCTGGTCTCAACACCGTTTTCGGCTCCGCCCTGGGTGCGGTCTCCTTCGATGCCAACCTCGACGGCTGGCCGGACCTCTACGTCTCCAACGACGGTCGACCCAACCAGTTGTGGATCAACCAGCACGACGGCACCTTCGTCGACGAGGCGCCACAGCGAGGGGCGGCGGTCAACTCCGTGGGTTACGCCGAGGCGGGTATGGGGGTCGAATCCGCCGACCTCGACGGCGACGGCGACTTCGACATCTTCCTCGCGCACCTGCTCGGCGAGACCAACACGCTTTACGTCAACGACGGCCAGGGCCTGTTCGACGACCGGTCGACTGCCTCGGGACTCGCGGTTCCGAGCAAGTGGGCGACCGCTTTCGGGGCGGTGGCGATCGACTTCGACAACGATGGTCAGCTCGACCTCTTCACTGCCAATGGCGAGGTGCGGGTCATCGAGGAGCAGGCCCGCGCCGGGGTCGAGTTCCCGCTGAGGCAGCGCAATCAGCTCTACCGCAACGAAGGCGGCGGCCGGTTCGTCGAGGTCCCGCCGGAACAGGCCGGCCCGACGATCGCGCGCGAGCAGGTCAGCCGCGGAGCGATTGCCGTCGACCTCGACAACGATGGCGACCACGATCTCGTGGTGCTCAATGCCGACGGCCCTGCCGAGCTCTTGATCAACCAGGTCGGCAATCGTTCCCCCTGGATCGGCTTCCGCGTCGTTTCGGCACTTGGACGCGATGCTACCGGTGCGGTCGTCACGGTGCTGCGGGGTGGCGCGCCGGCTCTGGTGCGGCGGGTCGCGACCGATGGCAGCTTTGCCTCGGCGCGGGATCCGCGGGTGCTCTTCGGCCTCGGCGCAGCGGCGATCGAAGGCGTCGAAGTTCTGTGGCCGGATGGGCAGCGCGAGCGCTGGGCGGGGCTCGAGAGTGGGCGTTACCACCAACTGCAGCAGGGCACGGGGCAGGCCCTGGGAGACTCGTGATGCGTCGTTGGCTGTTCACTTCGCTCGTTGTGATGCTCGCCTGCCAGGGCAAGCCGGAGGTGCCGCCGGTCGATGTAGCGGCGCTGTCCTGGCCGACCCTTTCCCTTTCTCAGGTCGATGAGGACCTCGCCGCGTGGCTGCGTGCTCGCCAGGAGGAGCTGCGCCAGCAGGTGCTCGCGGATCCGGCCGATCGCCACAAGGCCGCCAAGGTCTTCGGCGAGCTCGGCCTGATCCTCGACGCCTGGGAACAGAACGAGGACGCCCTGCTGTGCTACCGCAACGCCGGGACGATCGATCGGAAGAACCCGCGCTGGCCCCATCTCGAGGGACTCCTGCACCGCGATGCGGGGCGAGGCGAAGAGGCCCTCGAGCTGTTCCGCAGGGCGCTCGAGATCGACCCGGCCAACACCTCCACCCTGGCGTACATGGCCGAGCTCGAGCTCGATCGGGGTGAGCTCGAGGTGGCACGACGGCACTTTGAGGCTCTCGAGAAGCTCGAGCCCGGCAACGCCACTGCTCACCACGGGTTGGGCCAGATCGCCCTGCAGCAGGGGAGACCCGAGGAAGCCGTGGAGCACTTCCACAAGGCCCTCGAATCGCAGCCGACGGCCAACCGCGTGCGGTACCCCCTGTCGCAGGCTCTGCGCGAGACCGGCCGAGCGGACGAAGCTGCGGAGGCTCTCGCCCGCGCGGGTCGGGTGCGCATCTCGATTCCTGACGCAACCCAACAGCTGCTGGCCGACGTTCGGGCCCAGACGGCCCTGCGCCTGGTGGGGGATATGGCGGCCAATCTCGAGGGCGTCACCGATCTCGAGCTCCTGCGGTTCACCTTGACCCAGCTCTCCCGGACGGAAGGGGCTATCGAAGGCCTGCAGGCGACACTCGCTGCAGTCGATCAGACAGCCGCGCCGCGGGTGGCGGCGAGGCTCGAGTATGCCATTGCCGGGCTCGACATCTACGCCGGTCGCGACCAGGATGGTGTGGTGCGTCTGCGTCGGGCGGTCCAGCTCGCACCCGATATGGCCGAGGCGTGGCTCAAGCTCGGCAATGCGCTGGCGCGCCTCGGTGACCTGCGGACGGCGGAGGACGCCTTCTCGAAGGCGGTCGAGCTCGACCCGAGCGGCGACGCTCTGCTCGCACGCGCGACGATCAAGCTCAACCGGCGCGATGGCGCAGGTGCACTCGCCGACCTGCGCCGCTTGGCGGCGGCACGCCCCGCCGACGGCGTGGTGCGGGTGCGGATCGCCGAGGCTCGTGAGGTCACGGGAGACCTTCAGGGTGCATTTGCCGAGCTGCAGGCGGCAGCCGCCGACGAGAGCCTCGAGCCCGCCGCTCGGGCGCGAGCAGCCCGCGGCCTGGGAGACTTCCTGATCCGTCGCGCGCGCCACGACCAGGCAGTGGTCGCCTACCGCATGGCCCTCGATCTCGATCCCACCAGCACGGCGGTGCGCACCGCGCTCGCCGAAGTGCTGGGCCACCTCGGACGCTGGCCCGAGGCGGTGGCGGAGTTCGAGAAGGTGATCGTGGAGCAGCCGGCCAACGAGCAGGCGCGCCGCGGTGAGCTGGTGGCGCTGGTGCTGCAGCGCGAGTGGGAGGTGGCCGCCAGGCGACTGCGCGAGGGGATGGCGCAGCTGCCCGACAGCGGCGTGCTCGGTGAGCTCGGCGCGCGGCTCTACGCCGCGTGCCCGGACCCAGCCCAGCGTGACGCAAAGAAGGCGCTCGAGCTCGCCTTCGTCGCGTGGAACGAGCGGGAAACGGCGACCCGGGCCGATGCCGTGGCGATCGCGTGGGCCGCGACCGGGCGCTTTGCCGAGGCCCTCGAATGGCAGGATCGGGCGGTGCGGATGGGCTTTGATCCGGCCGAAGCTGCGCCGCGCCTGGCGGCCTACCGCAAGAGCGAGGCGTGGGTTGCGGGGTCTCCGATCGAGCTCCTGGGGCTCCCAGCCACTTGACGCTCACGTCCCGCTCGCGGTAAATTGCCGGGTCTGTCGCGAACCCTGCCCGGGTAGCTCAGTTGGTAGAGCATACGACTGAAAATCGTAGTGTCGCTGGTTCGATTCCGGCCCCGGGCACCATCGACGCGATCTCAGGGTCGCGAGTCCAGATCCGGAGTTGATGGTGTCGCAAAGCCCAGAAGGCTCGTCTCTCCATGAGGCGATCGGCCAGCGCATCGCTGAGTGTCGGCGTCGGCTCGGCCTCACCCAGGGTGAGCTCGGGGATCTCATCGGCTATTCGCAGCAACACGTCGGAGCGTTCGAGGCCGGCCGTCGTCGGGTTCCGACCAGCTCGTTGGCCGCGATCTCGCGGGCGCTCGGGGTGCGGCCGGAAGTGTTGCTGCTCGAGGCTCCCGCGGGCGACTCCCGCCCAGCGTCGCCGCCGCGAATGCGGCTTGCGGATGCGGTTCGGCGACTCGAGGCTTTGCCTCTACGCCACCGGCGGGTGGTGCTGCGTTTGCTCGAGGTCGCGCTGGACGACCTCGAAGGTGTGGAGGCCCCACCGGTCCCGGTGCGGCCACGCCGGCCCCGCGTGCCGCGCGGGCCGCGGCCACCCGGCCAGCGGCGGGCGCGCAGGAAGGGTGGGAAAAAGGCGGAAGGGGTCTGAGGGACCCAGGGACTGAGGGGCCCAGGGACCGAGGGGCTCGCGGAAGCGAGATTTCGCGGTCCGTCTTCCGACGATGTCTTCGGTGGGTGTCTCCTGCGTCGCCTCTATCCCGAGCCGAGGGCGCGGTAGCGCGCCAGGTCGTCTCTGAGGCGGGCGAGGGCCGATGGCGCCGCCCGGCCGCCCCGTTCGAGCTGGGCGATCAGCTGCGCCTGCAGGGTGGCGGCGGTACTGAAGTCGCCGGCGGCGGCATGCGCCATGGCGAGGGTCTCGAGGCGCCTGGTGGTCGGCTCGCGATCGAACGCGCGTTGTGCCAGGACGAGGGCGCGCGGGCCGTTGCGGACGGCAGGGTCGTCGCTGGCTGCGAGGTGGCGGGCCTGGAGATCCAGGATCTTCAGATCGTTGGGGTGCCGCTCGAGGGCACGATCCAGGAGGTCGCGCGCCTCGGCCCACCGTTCGTCGAGCAACAATGCTCCGGCGTAGAGCGCCCACGGTCCGGGATCCTCGGGTTCGAGCTCGACCCACTGCTGGTAGATCTGGATCGCAGCGGGGAAGCGTCCGAGTGCGATCAGGGCCGAGGCGGTATCGGCGATCACCGCGATATTGCCGGCGTCGGCATCGAGGGCCTGACGGCCGAGCTCGAGTGCGCCGATCGGGTCGCCGGCGCCGAGGCGAAGCCGCATCAGACGATGGAGCACCTCGGCGCGGGTCTTCTGGGGGATCTCGATGGCCAGTGCCGCCTGGTACTGCCCAGCGGCGGCAGTGGTGTCGCCGAGGCGCTCGAGGACCTGCCCCCAAAGGAGTCGGCCATCGACGTTGCCGGGATCGGACTCGGCCAGTCGCTGGAGCAGGCTGCGAGCAGAGTCGAGGCGACCGGAGAAGGCCTCGATCGAGGCCAGCTTGAAGAGCGCAGTACTCTCGATGGGATCGACCTCGAGCGCCGCACGGTAGCCTGCGGCTGCAGCGTCGAGCTGCTGGGCCCGAGCGAGGAGGTCTGCGCGGCGGACGTGAGCGTCGACGAGGCGGACGTCGAGACTCAGTGCGTCCTCGAGCCTCGAGGCGGCGAGCTCGAGATCGTCTCGGCCGTCGGCCAGCCCAGCCAAAGCGTGCAGGTAGCGCGCGCGCAGCGCCGGCGACTGGTCCGCGTTGCCGGCGGCGGCGAGCAGATCGTCCTCCTCGCCCTGGGTGGGGGCGAGACCGCGGCTGGCCCGGTCGTAGAGGAGCCGAGGCTCGAGGCCGGCGTCGAGCTCGGCCCGCAGGCGGTCCGCCGGCCGGGCTTCGAGCTGAGCGGCAACCTTCGACAGCCACCAATCCGGCATGGCTACGGCACCGTCACCCGCAAGGGCGAGCTGCTCGCGGGCACGCTCGAGCTCCCCCCGGCGGCGAAGCGCCTGGGCCAACGGGTAGCGCACCGCCGAGGCGTCGGGTTGCTCGGCCAGCACCGCCTCCAGCAGCGGCACCGCCGCAGCATCTTCCTCTCGGCCCACCGCAACTCGTGCCAATCCCCACCGTGCGCGGGCACGAAACATATCGGCGTCGACGGCGCGCTGGAACGCCGCAGCCGCCTGGTCCCAGGATTCGGCCTCGAGCAGCAGCTCGCCGAAAAGGATCCACGTGCCAGGGTCGCCGGGATCACGTTCGAGCGCCGAGCGACAGGCCGCAACCGCCGCATCGAGGCGGCCGAGCCGTTCGAGCGCCCGCGCCCGTGCGGCATGCCAGCGCCACTCGTCGGGATCGAGCGCGGTCGCGCGCTCGAGGGATCCTGCCGCCGCCTCGATCAAGCCGAGGGCCTGCTGGAGGGCCGCGAGATCGGCCAAGGCTCCGGCGATGTCCGAGCGAGGCGAGGCGCCGTCGTTCTGGAGTTGCTCGACGCGAGCGGCGGCTTGGGCGAGGCGCTGCCCCGACCACGCGTCGACCTCGACCCCGAGTGCCGGTACCGACAGCAGGAGGAGCCCTGCCGCGAGGTGGGTGAGGCGGATGTGAGATCGGGGAGTGGTCGGCATCATGGTGAGCGCGTCACGGCTGCGGCCGAACGCTTCGGGTACGATATCCGACTGACGGAGGCCGTCCGGCCGCTTCCGCTACCCACCAACGAGGTCCGACCATGTCGTGTTCCACCCGCTCGATTCTTGCCCTGCTGGTTGCCGTGGCGGCACCCGGCTTCGCTCAGACCTCAGGAGGGCATGCCGGCCATGCAATGGCCGACCCCAGCTCGACGGTGATGCCGTCCGCAGCGAGCTCGGCCACGCAGTTGATGGTACCGGCGGAAATCGGCAAGATCGACCTCGAGGCCCGCGCCCGCGAGCAGCGGCGGGCCGTGGCCGAGTCCGAGGTGTTTTCCTTCTTTCGCTTCACGGATCGGCGCCAGGAAAGCGGCATCACCTTCCGTCACCTGATCGTCGACGACGCGGGCAAGCACTACAAGATGGTTCACTACGACCATGGTGCCGGCATCGCCGCTGCCGATGTCGACGGCGACGGCTTGCCCGATCTGTACTTCACCAGCCAGCTCGGGCGCAACGAGCTGTGGAAGAACCAGGGCAACGGCACCTTCGTCGACATCACCGGTCGCGCCGGAGTGGCGTTGGTCGATCAGGTCACGGTGGGAGCGACCTTCGCCGATTTCGACAACGACGGCGACCCTGATCTCTTCGTCAGCACGGTGCGCCACGGCAACGTTCTGTTCCGCAACGACGGCGGCACCTTCACCGACATCAGCAAAGCCGCTGGTCTCGACTACGTCGGGCACTCCTCCGGTGCAGTGGCCTTCGACTACGACCGCGATGGGCTGCTCGACCTGTTCGTCACCAACGTCGGCAAGTACACGACCGATACCGTGGGCCGCGGCGGCTACTACGTCGGGATCGACGAGGCGTTTTCGGGTCACATGCGCCCCGAGCTCACGGAAACCAGCATCCTCTACCGCAACCTCGGCGGCTTGAAGTTCGAGGACGTGAGCAAGGCCACCGGCCTCGTCGACGGCGGGTGGAGCGGTGACGCCGCCGCGGCCGACGTCGACGGCGACGGCTGGATCGACCTCTACGTTCTGAACATGCAGGGCGACGACCATTTCTGGCGCAATCTCGAGGGCAAGCGTTTCGAGGAGCAGACCGCGAAGTACTTCCCCAAGACCCCCTGGGGGGCGATGGGTATCAAGTTCTTCGATCTCGACAACGACGGCGATCTGGACCTGATCCTTTCCGACATGCACTCCGACATGAGCGAAAACATCGGCCCGGAGCGCGAGAAGCTCAAGTCCCGCATCCAGTGGGACCACGTCCTGGCCGAGGGCGAGAACAACATCTTCGGCAATGCCGTGTTCCGCAACGACGGCGACGGCGCGTTCACCGAGGTCAGCGACGCCTACGGAGCGGAGAACTACTGGCCTTGGGGCATTTCGGTCGACGACCTGAATGCCGACGGCTTCGACGACGTGCTGATCACCTCGTCGATGAACTATCCGTTCCGCTACGGTGTCAACAGCTTGCTGCTCAACGACGCCGGCAAGAAGCTGGTCGACGCCGAGTTCGCTCTTGGGATCGAAGGCCGTGCGGACGGGGTCTACACCACTCCGTGGTTCGAGCTCGAGTGTGGCGGTGCCGATCGCGCCCACGACCACTGCCGTGGCCTCGACGGCAGGGTGGTGGTGCACGGTGCGCTTGGGACCCGCTCGGCGGTGATGTTCGACCTCGACGGCGACCGTGACCTCGACATCGTCCTTCACGAATTCAACTCACCGCCCAAGGTCTTCGTCAGCGACCTCGCCAAACAGACCAAGGTCAATGCGGTCTCGGTCGAGCTCGAGGGCACCGTGTCCAACCGCGACGGCCTCGGCGCGATGGTGACCGTGTTTGCCGGCGGGCGGCGCATCACCAAGCTCAACGACGGGAAGTCGGGCTACCTGTCGCAGAGCTCACTGCCGCTGTACTTCGGCCTCGGCGCAGCGACCACCATCGAAAAGATCGAGGTCAAGTGGCCGTCGGGTGTCACGCAGGTCGTGAGCGAAGGCTTGACGGTCGGCGGGCAGATCCGCCTGGTCGAGCCGAAGAAGTAGGTGGACAGGGACCCGGGACCCGGGAAAGAACGGAGAGCGGGACGGGTCTGTGTTGCGATCAGGCACGGTTCTTCGCGAGCCCTGGTCCCTGGTCCCCGGTACCTTCCTCTACGGCACCGTCTGCCACACCACGTTGACGATCTTCCACTTCCCCTCGATCTTGGCGAGGTGGAAGTAGTCGACGCCCCATTCCGCGTCGAGGCGGGCGACCGCGGTGACGTCCAACTGGTCGATGACGCGGATGTCGCGCCGCGCGGTGGCTGCATCGAAGCGCCCTTCCTTGTTCCACTTCGAGACCAAGTCGCGCAGCTGGTCGAAGTTCATGAAGGCCTCGCGATGGGCTGGTGCGTCGGCGCGCTTGATGTAGCCGACCTTCTGCAGCTTGGGGTGCACACTGCGGTCGATGAGCTTGGGTTGCACCAGATAGGCGGAGTTGGCGTAGTCGAGCACGGCGGCCCGAATCGCCTCGGCGTCGGTGTTGGCTCGGCGCACGTAGCGCCCGTCGAAGGAGTCCGCCCAGGTGACCCCGCCGTCGCCTGAGGTCTGCCAGTGTTGGCGCACCGACCCGTCGGCGTTGGGGGTCCAGGTGATGCGGTTGAGCACTTCCGCGCCATGTGCCTGCTTGGACGAACCCGAAAGCACCATGGCTCGTCCGTCGAGCCTGCCTTCGAGCTCGAGCGTGCTACCTTGGCGCCACACCCACACCTGACGCCAGGCTTTGCGCTGCGGGTCGTAGAAGTTGAAGCTCGTGCCTTCGCTGCCCTTTGCTCCCTTCCACTGCTCCTGCAGCACGCACCCGTCCATCAATGGGCGGATGCTGTTGGTGCCGGCGAGCTGGTCTCCGGCATAGACATCCCACTCGCCGATCCAGAAGTCGAAGTCGTGACTGCGCTCGGAGGGGTTGCACGGCGGTGGTGCATCGGCGGCCAGAACCGGTGTCGCAAGGGCAAGGGCGAGGGTGGCGAGGACTCGAATCGACATGGGGCACCTCCGGCAGATCTGCGGAAGGTACGCATCCAACTCGGCGAGGTTGCTCTGGCCCCTTGCCGGTCCACCCCCCGATCCGCCATGCTCGCCGGGTCCCGGGTCCCCTACGCCAACTCCACCAACGGCTCCAGCTGCGCCGCAATCCCATCGTGCACCCGGCCATTGCTCGCAATCACATGGCGCGAGAACAACACCGAGCGGCTGTCCTCGCGCCCGTGGTAGTCGCTCACCCTGCCGCCGGCCTCGCGGATCAGCAGCAGGCCGGCCGCCACGTCCCAGGGCCCCAGGTGCAGCTCCCAGAACCCGTCGAGGCGACCCGCAGCGACGAACGCCAGATCGAGCGCGGCCGACCCGAGGCGACGCACGTCGGCAGCCGCCAGGGCAAGCCGCTGAAAACTCGCCATGTTGTTGTCGGGATGGACGTTGCGGTTGTAGGAGAAGCCCGTGGCCAGGAGCGCTTCACCGATGTCCTCGGTGTGGCTGACGTCGAGCCGCTGATCGCCGAGCCAGGCGCCTTGGCCGCGGGCGCCGGTGAAGGTCAAGCCGAGCCGGGGCGAATGCACGACTGCGGCGACCGGCACACCACTTTCGAGCACGCCGATCGACACCGCCCAGAACGGCAGGCCGTGGAGGTAGTTGACCGTGCCGTCGAGCGGGTCGACGATCCACAATCGCCCGGGGGCGTCGACGTCGTCGGGCCCGCCGCTCTCTTCCGCCAATACCCGATCGCCGGCCGGAATCCCCGCCAGGATTACGCGCTCGGCGGCAAGGTCGGCTTCGCTCACCAGATCGCGCGACAGTCCCTTGCGCCGGGCGTCGGCGCGGTGCAGATGACCCTCCCGCGCGAGCAACTCCTCACCCGCCGCCTGCGCGAGCTCGAGGGCACGGGGCAGAGGTGAGGTCGTTGGCATCGGTGGGATCTTACTCGCGACCGAAAACCGATGCCCCTGCCGAGCTCTAGCCTAGCGAGCCCCTTTCAGACCGAGGAGCCAAGTCGGCTGAAGTGCCGGTCGCACGGCAGATGGCAGCCAACGTTCCAAGGTCGGGCTGGCGGCGTTGCAGGCGGTAGTTGGCGAGGGTCGAGCGATCCTTGCCGACGAGCTTCGAGAGCTCCGAGAGGTTCTCCTGCTCCAACACCCAGGCCAGGCGCTCGGCGGGCGTCTCGACGTGCGAGAGGTCCTGCAGCAGATCGTCGAGCGCGGCTCGGACTGCCGGGAAGCGACCGAGAACGTCCATCGGGCTCAGCTGCGGTGATTCCGCAGCCGCGGATGGTGATGGGCTCGATCCCGCTGAGAGTGCTCGGCAAGCCTCTCCGGAGGCTCTCCAGGCCGCGGCGATGGCCCAGATCCGCGACCTCAACACCGCGATGCTGATCTGGCTGAACGACCAAGCACCGGGAGGGCCCGAGGGGGCTGAAGGCGAGAAGGCGTCCTACTGGAAGAGCTGCCCGGCGATTTCCGCAGCGGAGCTCCGCGCCCTGCTCGTCCCCGACATCATCCTGTCCGTGCCCGACACCGATCCCTGGGGAAACCCCTAACGAGATCTGTCTCGAGCGCGAGGACTTCTCGCATGGCGGGACGATGGGGATCCGTTGCGCCGGGCAGGATGGCACCTTCCAGACCGAGGACTACGTCGAGGGCCCGTTCGAGCCGAGCGCCTTCGACCAAGACATCGTCCTGATCGACGGGTTCTTCATGCGCTGGCCGAGGATCTCGGGGTAGGAGCGTGAGGGCGGGCGGGCGGCGGCGCCCCGGCGGTGTGTGCGGGACGCTTCTGCCTCGTGCTTGGAGCGTGGAGCTGGGCGCCTGAAGCCAGGGCCGTCGCGGAGAAATGCATTCGCGCCGAACACAAGGGCGCAGCGCTAGAGACTCCGCCTGCAGGAGGGGAAGGAGCTGACTCGGAGCCGGTCGGCAGCTGGGTGCGGCTGCCAGGCGGCCGACAGCGCGGCGGCGTCTCCGGTCAAATGGATGTCTGCATGTTGACATGCCCCCCCCGCCAGCTATCCTGACGGGGCCTTGCCACGGTAGCCGGATTCCTTACACTTGGAGGAGAGGAGCATGATGGGACGAGTGGGTTTGACTTGTTTGCTGGCGACATTGGCCGGCGCGGTGACCGTTGCGGCCAGCGAACTGCCACGCACGAAGCAGCGATTGGCGACGATCGCTGTCGATGGTGGTGGTTTCCTCCCTGAGCTTCAGGGCGTGCAGCGCCTCGGGCTCAAGGACAGTCATCTGTCCGACCGCGACCTGATGCGCCTCGCCTACGCCGAGCTCGAAGGGCGCCTGCGCGCGGCTGGTCACGACATCTCGATCGAGGTCGACATGCCTCGGACGATCTACGAACGTGAATTTGCCGGGATCCGCCTGGGGGATGTCTTCACTCAAAGCGCACCCGGTCGGCTCCAGATCGTCCCGTTCGAAATGTGGTTCAACGGCGAACCCCTCGGCGTCACCTACCGCCTGAGCTGGGTTCGCGGGCCAATCGATCGCACCGGTGTACTCGACGATGATCGGCCGTTGGCGGAGTTCGCATCGCTCGCCGAGGGCAGCCGTGGAGAGGACATCCTTGCCGCCACCAGCGCGCGTGTACGCGTGAGCTTTGACGGCAACGAGGTGGAGTACCAGGCGCTGATGACCTGGACCCGCGATACCCGAGGCGATGGGCTCGCGACGTTCCGCCGTTGGGATGAGGTGATCACGGATCTCGGAATCGTCCTCGAGAGCACAATGCCGATTGTCCCGGAGTCAGCTCGTGCAGAGGCCTTCGAAGCCGCGCGGGCGCTGGCTGGTTCAGCGTCGTCGCCGGAGAAGTCGTCCTGTCGGCAGTGGGCGAGGAACTATCCGCATCCCAAGTCCGGCACCGGTTCCGCCGAGCATCTCTGGGGCTCCCACGCCATGTCCGTCGACCTGCGGGCCCGGTGCACCTGCGACCAGTCCTGCTTTGCCCAGTGTGAGTTCTCAATCGACCAGCCGATCTGCACCGACTCGGGTGTCTCTCAGGTCGGGGGTACCCCCGCCTTTCACCGTATGGCTCAGAAGCTCGTCTCCCAGGACGGTTCGTCAGCGGATGGCGGTTCGTCACCTCCGAAGTGTGTCGGTGCTTTCGCGTGTTTCGCCAAGTCCTGCGGGACGCCGAATTGCTCTGACGTGCAGATCACGGCGCAAATATCCGGCAGCGGCGTCCGCTTCGCGACCTCCGGCGAGGAGATGTGGAGTTTCGAGCCCAGCGTCAACATGGAGTGTGGCTCGTGCCTAGCAGGTCCGCCGTTCCCGTCGGGGGAGCCGTTTCATCAGAACGAGAATGCTGTGCCGCCGGGTGGTGGCGGTGGCGGTACTGGGGGCGGCTCGTGCAGCACGTTGTCCCAGTGTTACCCTGTTTTCTACGCCAACCAGGTGTTTGAGTACTGCGACGCCGTCCTGGTCTGCAGCTAGCCGCTGACGCTACGAGACATCGCAGATCCGCGACTCTCGTCGTTTCGGCGGCATTCGCGGAAGGATTCAGATAGAAAAGGCGCGCCGGTGCCGTCGCGTTCTTGTGTGAGCTGGACCCGCCCCGAGGTGCTGACGACCGGAACGGTAGGGTTTCGCCCGAACTGGTTGGTCCGGCTGTGATCCGCCGCGCCAGGGGGAGCCCATGTCCACGGTGCCGATCGGCACCGTGGCCGTGTGGGTCGCCTCGGAGTCGGTCGGCGGCTGGCCGCGTAGCGTTTCAGGCGACCGAAAGCGCGACCGCGTGCTCGGGGAAGGCCCTCAAGACCTTGCCGTCCATCGTGACGAGCTTCACGCCGAGCGTCGTGGCCAGCGCGACGAGCTCGGGTCGTAGGCGGAACAGTCGCTGTCGCGCACGAGCTCCAGCACCAAGCGCGAATCGACTTCGTACTCCGCGCCTGCCAGAAGACTTTCCGCTTCCAGCTGGACTTCGCGCGCTGCCTCGAAGCTGAGCGTCTGGCGACGCATCGCACCCGCCAGGATGTTGCGAAACTCGCTTCGCCACAGCAGCCGGGCAACCCATTCGGAGTCCTGCTCCAGGAGTGCCTCCGCCTTGGCGGTGTGCTCCCCTGGCAGGTACAGGTACGCCGCGACCGGAACACCGCCGCCCCGCCGATGCTCGGCGACCGGTTGTCGAGAGAATGGACGGGTTGCGACGAAATTGTCCTTGCCGGAAGGACAACGTCCGTTCTCGCTCTTTGGGGCGTCGAGAGTTGGTGATCTCCCCTTGCATTGGCGGCCTATCGAGCGTCACCCATGGAGGTTCCATGTCTTCAACGAAACGCATCCATTTCACCGCCGACATCGACGCACCGCCGGCGCGGGTCTATGACCTCATCATCGGCCCCGAGTCCTACCGGATGTGGACCGCTCCTTTTGCCGAGGGCTCCCGTTTCGAGGGCTCATGGCAGCAGGTTCGCGGATCGTATTCCTGGCGTCGTCGGGTGGCGGCATGCTCGCGGAGATCGCCGAAAATCGGCCCAACGAATTCATCTCGATCAAACACATCGGCATGATCACCGACGGGGTCGAGGACACCGAAAGTGACGCTGTGCGGGCCTGGACACCGGCGTATGAGAACTACAGCCTGGTGCCGGTCGGAGAGGGTACGCGGATGGTGGTCGACCAGGACGTCACCGGCGACTGGGAGGGGTATATGCGGGAGACCTGGCCGAAGGCGCTGGAGGTGCTCAAGGCGCTGGCGGAGGTGCGCGGTTGAGCCGCGTCCGGGTCGCAAGCTTCGCCGTCTCGCTCGATGGGTACGGCGCCGGACCGAGCCAAAGCCTCGAGAACCCGCTCGGCATCGGCGGAACGGACCTGCACGGTTGGTTTTTCCCACGCGGACCTTCCAGCGCAACCATGGTGCCGGTGAAGGCACGACCGGCCTCGACGACGACTTCGCGGCGCGTGGGTTCGAGAACGTCGGTGCGTGGATCCTGGGGCGGAACATGTTCGGGCCGGTGCGTGGGCCGTGGCCCGATTTCAGCTGGAAGGGCTGGTGGGGTGAGCCGCCGCCCTACCACGTGCCGGTGTTCGTCCTGACCCATCACGCCCGACCCTCGCTCGAAATGGCAGGCGGCACGACCTTCCACTTCGTCACCGGTGGCATCCATGAGGCGCTGGAGCGGGCGCGCGAGGCGGCGAAGGGCAAGGACGTTCGCATCGGCGGCGGGCCCAACACCATTCAGCAGTACCTGCGCGCGGGACTCATCGATGAGCTGCACATCGTCGTATCGCCGGTGCTGTTGGGGCAGGGCGAGCGGTTGTTCGAGGGAGTCGACCTACGTGCCCTCGAATACCAATGCGTCCAGCATCTGGCATCCGAGAAGGCTACCCATGTCGTGCTCCGGCGCCCGGAGCCCGTGGCGACACGCGCGAAACCATAGCGGGGTGCCGGGGCAAGCCCTCACCGATCCAGCTTCCATGCGCCGCCCGCGCGGGCAAGGGGGGGCCGAGGCAGCGGGCCGGAAATGGAGCGGACGGGTCCCGAGCTCGACCACGCCGACGTGTCGCCACTCTCGAAGCCGTCGGCGAAGAGTGGGAGTCGCAACGCCCACGGCTCGCGACCGTGGTCCGGGTCGGCGAAGGTGGTCCAAAGGAATCCCCCGGCGAGCTTCAGGGCGAGCGGGGCCCGGTAGTCGGTTGGCAGTCGAAAGTCGTCGTTGACGGGCAGCACCCGGTCCAGGTGGTTTTTCACCTCACCGGTCCGAAGTGACACCTGGTCGAGACTTTCGCTCAGCGCGGTGGGCTGTCCGGACAACCACAACCGGTCGCCGACCACAACCGCCGAGGTCGAGTCGGAGCCCCACCACGCGGGTCCCGTGGAGAGCGCGCGGGTGCCGGCCGTGGTCCCGTCGCAGCGCCATAGGATCGTGGTGGAGCTCGATTGCCTTTCGATGAACGGGAGAATCGTTGAGCTCCCCGCGACCGCGAGTCGCCAGATGGGACCGGTTGGCTGGGCCAGGACGGCCCGTTCGCCGGTCTCGATATCGAACCGAAAGATCGTCCGGTCCAGGGCCCACAGGCAGGTCCACGTCGCATCTTCCGGAGCTTCCAGCGCTCCGCCGACCTGGCCAATGCTGACGGTGCCCGCGACGGTTCCGTCGGTGGTCCAGGCGTTGTGGGATGCGCGTACCAAGATCTTGGGGCCAATCCTGGTGAGGCTGACGTAGCCCGAGCCGGCCTCGAGCAGGTGATGAGTTCCAGAAGCCGTACCATCGGTGGTCCAGGCTCGTGTTTGAGAGAGCTCGTGGCAGAGGACCAAGGCTCGATTGCCGAGGCGAGCGATCCACGGTTCCTCGCAGGTGGGAACCAGGGGGACCGGCGGCCCGCCGTCGAGGGGTTGGGACCTGAGCCCGTCGGCAGCGCCAAAGACGATGTGGTCGGCGAGCGCCACCACTGCCGGAGGCCCCCAAATGCTCGCGAGGTCGATGTCGAGCGTCAGGCGCTTGTCGAGTGAGTCGAAGATCCACACCGTCGTGGTGGGGCTGGCGGGGTCGACGCAGTCGAGGACGGCGTTGGGCCCGATTTGGACGGGCACGCTTCGCCACCAGCGGCTGCACCGGGTGGCGAGCGTCGGCGCGATGGGGTGAGTTGTCGCCGACGTTCCTCGAGAGCGCCAGAGCGTTGCGCCAGCGGCTTCGGTTGTCGCTGCGATGATGGTCTCCCCCTCGATCTCGCCGACGATTCGACTGAACGAGCCGCCGGTGCCTCCGAGGCCGAGGCCATTCCAGAGTGCCAGCGACCCGGCGACACCCCTCGCCATGCGCGGGATTTCTCCGGCAGTCGCCAGCGGGATAAAGGGGTCACCGTCGAGAGGCACCAGCGCAGGCTCAGCGAGCCAAGGGAGTGGCGGTGTCACCAGCGGCCCCTCGGCGCCGACGGCAAGGCTCCAGAGCGAGCTCACGTAGCCATCGCGCAGGATCGCCACCGGCCCGCCCAGTTGGTCCGCATCCACTACTGCGCCTGCCGGGCACCTGCCGCCGGTGTCGACCTCGTGGCTGGTGCCGCTGTGGCCATCGATCGCGAGAATGGTGCAGTCGTTGGTCTGGTGGTAGCGATGGAGATAGAAGTTGTCGCCGGCAACTCCAGCAGGCCATGGATTTAGCGGCTGGGTGCCGCTTGCGAGGATCGTCGGCGTGCTTTCGCCGTCGGTGCTTCGCACCGCCCAGGCACCGCCCGGTTCTTCCGTCAGCCAAGCCAGTCGCCCAGCGAGCTCGAAGTAGGGCCCCCGTGGCCTGTTGGTATCGAAGATTTCCGTACCCTCGGCCGTCCCATCGGAGCGCAGGACGACCAGGGATGTCCCCAACCCCGTCGCGGTGACCAGGGCGGTGACGAATAGGTACTTGCCGAATCGGTGGGCACCTTCGAGGTCGAGAACCTCGAGCCCTGGTACCCGAACCTCGTGGTTGGCGTTGCGCACGTAGACGCCCGCCGAGCTCGACTCGTACCGGCAGTGTAGGAACCCGCTGCTGGTCGGGAAGATCCCGCCGCACGAGGGCGCGACGGTGGGATCATCGCCGTAGGGAACGCCGCCGCTCGGTCCGAGACGAACGGGGTCGTGGCCCGGCGAGAGTTGCCAGAGACCGTCGTACGTCGGGCTGGAGGAGGGAGTCTTCGCGAGCACCACACCGCCGTGCTCGGCGACGTTGCGGGAGTCCCAGCCGTTGAGGATCCAAAGATCGCTCGGGGCGAGCCGGTGTGCCACCGAGCCGCCATCGATCAGCCAGGTTCCCGCCTCGCGGGTGGCTGGATCAACCCCAGCCACCACCAGCGGCCCCGATCCGGTCTTCCGGATGAGGTGGGCAGAGACGGCGTCGAGGAGTTGGGTCGGGGGGGCCCCGGCTCCCTCGACCCGCCACAGGCTCCCCAGTGAGAGGGTGACCAGGCCCTGAGGAGCTTGGTGGATCCACCCAGTGAATGGAGCGTGGGCTGCTGCGGTCTCGAGATCGCGCACGAGGGAGAACCCGCTCGGCGGTCCTTGCGACGGCGTCCGCGCCGGGATGGCGGACGCGGAGGCCAGCGCGGCCATAACCAGCGCGGCAGGAGCCCGTCTCTTGAGTAAGAACTGCATGGTGCTAGAGCATATCAATCTAGAGGCGTCCATGCTCCCGGCGGCAAGGTTGCTTCTCAGCGGCTTGCGCGTTCGCGTTGGCCTTGGCCGCCTGTTTCTAGCGGCTCCACGGCTCGTCCTTCAGGCCGAGGAGCCAGTCGGCTGAAGTTCCAGTCGCGCGGCAGATGGCAGCCAAGGTTCGAAGGTCGGGCTGGCGCCGTTGCAGGCGGTAGTTGGCGAGGGTCGAACGGTCCTTGCCCACGAGCCTCGAGAGCTCCGAGAGGTTCTCCTGCTCCAACACCCAGGCGAGGCGCTCGGCGGGCGTCTCGAGGTGCGAGAGGTCCTGAAGCAGGTCGTCGATGGCGGCTCGGGCGGCCGGGAAGCGACCGAGAACGTCCATCGGGCTCAGCTGCGGTGATTCCGCAGCCGCGGATGGTGACAGGCTCGATCCCGCCTGCTGGGGCCGCGCGGATCGGCTGTGGTGAGAGTCGGTTTTCCGAGGAGCGTATGGCATCGGTTGGGGTCCTCCTAAAGAGTGGGGGGCGCGAAGTGCTCCAACCGGGACAAAGTCGCGCTCACAGCTGCCGGGCGACTGCCATTCCGCCATGCCGCCACGACGCCGCTGTCGTGGCTCTCGCCGCAAAGGCCCCGCGATTTTCGAGGCTTTGCTTCTGCGGCTGCCACACGGCCAGCGGGGAGTGCTGGCGAATGAGGGTGTCGCGAGTCACGAAGGGCCTGCGGTGGAGCGTCGCGGTGGCGACCAGAAGCCGACAAAGCTCTGTCAGCACGGAGGTGAGCGCGACGGCGAGCCGGCCGACTTCTCTGAGGAACTGGGCTAACACGTCGCCGGCTGGCACCGCGCCTTCCTTCCGCTTCCTGGTGAGATCGTATGGCGTCGACCCGCGTCGGCGCTGGCGGGTTTTCGCGGCGACGTCGAGAGACTTGTGGGGCTGGATTACACTCCCCCACAGGAGGAGTCCATGAAACGACAGGTGGCGATGATCGTTGGAGTACTTTCGATGGGTCTTCCCCAGCTGACTCAGGCCAATTGGGGCGATCTCTTCCGCCCCTTCGGCGGCACCGGGTGGGTGAGCCTCGCGTGGTTCGACGTGGTCGGTCCGATCCCGACGGCGGTGAGCAGCCACTATCAAGACCCGGACGACCGCGTCACGGTGGCCGTCGATACGGGGACCGGAGCGGCTCGTTTCGTGCGGTTCCTCGGCGATGGCGGCAGCGACATGAGCTTCGGGTTCCTCGGCCGCACCGACGTTGCCGTGCCCGGATCGAGCCACACCCGAATCGTGCGAATGCTTCACGCACTCTCGACCACATGGGTGGTGGGCGATGCCGAGCTCGCGGACGGGCGTTGGATCGTGGTCTTCGCTCTCGACGAGAATGGCGGGCTGGTGCCCGACGAGCAGGGCGACCCGTGGTTCGTTTTCACGCGCACCGACCTCAGCAACGTCGAGGCGTTTGCCGGGGACGCTGCCATCCACGAGCAAGGCGGTCCCCTGCTGCTCGAGATCGTCGGCTGGGTCGAGCACCAGGTATTGGGGCGTGACTTCGGGGTGCGTGTCTTTCTCGACCTCACCGCCGGAGGTGCCAGCGCCGGGACCACTATCTCGAGCAGTCCGGCGAGCAACGAGCGCTGGCTCCACTTGACCCCGGTCTACGCGACCAACGCCACTCGCTGCAGTGCTATCCTGGCGGAGTCCGACGATGGCCCTCGGGTCTACGCCTACGATTCGGGAGCAGTGCCGAGCTGTGGCACACCGGTCTCGTTCATTCCGACGATTCCGGGAGCACCCGGAGCGGCGCTGCGCCCCCAAGGCATCACGGCCGTTCCCGATGGCGACTCGATCGACCTCGTCGTCGCACTCTGGGCCGAGTCGGGCCTGCTCAGCAAGCCCACCGCCTACTTCCGCACCGCAGGCCTGACCACCAGTCTGCGAGCCGGGTGGGGTGCCGGTGGCATTGCCTACGTCGACGCCGCCAACAGCGGATACCTGGGCTTCCGTGGCGGGCGCCTCCACTCCGATTGGAACAACAGCCTTTCCGCGTTCTCAGTCGTTTCGGTCGGCTCGGAGATCGGCACAGGTGGCGAGTTTGGCACCGCTCACCGGGTCCGGCCGATTCGCCTCTTGCCGGACGGCTCGCTCGATGCGAGTGTCTCCACCCTCGCCCACACCACCACCACGTCGCGGCACCACGAGGTGCAGGACGCCGCGGTAGTCAGCGGCACGGGCCGGCTGGTCGCCGCGGTTGGCAGCTTCGTCAAGTTCGGTTTCGACTTCCCTGCCGCTCGAGTGGCGATGTTCCAGGGGCCGGACGACGTGTTCTTCGACGGGTTTGAGAGTGGAGACACGAGCGCCTGGTCTACTGCGGTGCCGTAGCGTTCTGCGGCTGCCGCTACTGCGCAGTACGATCTCTCTACGAGAAAGGCGGGGCGATGCATTGGCCCGGAATCCTCGGTGTTGCTGCGGTCGTCTCGGCGTCGGTGGCGACGGCGGCTGGGAGTGCTCGGCAAGCCTCACCGGAGGCTCTCCAGGCCGCAGCGATGGCCCAGATCCGCGACCTCAACACCGCGATGCTGATCTGGCTCAACGACCAAGCACCGGGAGGGCCCGAGGGGGCTGAAGGCGAGAAGGCGTCCTACTGGAAGAGCTGCCCGGCGATTTCCGCAGCGGAGCTCCGCGCCCTGCTCGTCCCCGACATCATCCTGTCCGTGCCCGACACCGATCCCTGGGGAAACCCCTACGAGATCTGTCTCGAGCGTGAGGACTTCTCGCATGGCGGGACGATGGGGATCCGCTGCGCCGGGCAGGATGGCAGCTTCCAGGTGGAGGACTACGTCGAAGGGGCCTTCGAGCCGAGCGACTTCGACCAGGACATCGTGCTGGCGGACGGGTTTTTCGTGCGCTGGCCGCGAAAGTCCGAATGAGCGGGCACTAGCTCCCCCGCGCAGTGGCGGTGTGGGTCGGCTCGGAGTCGGTCGGCGGCTGGCCGCGTAGCGTTTCAGGCGACCGAAAGCGCGACCGCGTGCTCGGGGAAGGCCCTCAAGACCTTGCCGTCCATCGTGACGAGCTTCACGCCGAGCGTCGTGGCCAGCGCGACGAGCTCGGGTCGTAGGCGGAACAGTCGCTGTCGCGCACGAGCTCCAGCACCAAGCGCGAATCGACTTCGTACTCCGCGCCTGCCAGAAGACTTTCCGCTTCCAGCTGGACTTCGCGCGCTGCCTCGAAGCTGAGCGTCTGGCGACGCATCGCACCCGCCAGGATGTTGCGAAACTCGCTTCGCCACAGCAGCGGGGCGACCCATTCGGAGTCCTGTTTCAGGAGAGTCTCCGCCTTCGCGGTGTAGTCCCCAGGCAGGTACAGGTACGCCACGATGTTGCTGTCGACCACGATCACGGGCGGCCTTCGCGCTTGTCGGCGTCAATGTCCTGGGTCGCAAGAGTCCGTGTGGGTAGAGACGCGCGCAAGGCGCGGGCACGGGCGAGCCGCTCACCGACGGCGACCCTGCCCGGCATCAAGACGGATTCCAGGCACACGATCGCCTCGCTGTTGAGGCTGCGTCGGTGGGTCTTGGCAGCCGCCTTGAGCTGAGCGTAGACGTCGTCGGGGATGTTCTTCAGGGTCAGGGTCGTCGGCACCACGTTACCTCCATTATGGTTGCATTATGGTTGCAGCGAAGGCGGAGGTCAACACTGGCGGCTCGGCGCGACCGCAGGGCGAGGAACAGGGAGTAGGGAAGGGGGAAGCTCTCGTCATTCTCCCTTTTCCCTATTCCCTCGTCCCGGCTCGGGCCATTCTCGACGCCGCGCTGAAGGGGCTGACTGCTCGCGAGCCGGGAACGGGCCACGGTGCCGCTCGACACCGTGGCCGGAACCGCTACTTCGCCGCCATCAGCTGACCGAGCAGCTTGCCGTCGGCACCCTCGGGGATGAGGGTGATCTCGGCTTTGCTCTGGATCAGCTTTTCGGTCTCGAGGATCTCGAACAGGGTTGCGAGCGTGCGCGGATCCTGGGCGATCTGGGTCAGCGCGTCGCCGACGATCTGCGGGCGCATTGCCTGGGCACGCGCGAACTCCTTGGCGGCCTCGCGATCGGCGGCGCTGGTGATGATGTCGACCTGGTTGGCGCCGGCCTGGTTGATCGCAGAGGTGACCTGGCGCAGGCGGTTGACCACCTTCTGCTCGATCTGCTCGATCATGTTGCGGTCGCGGAAGTGGACCTTGCGGATGTAGATCGACCCGAGGCGGTAACCCCAGCTCTGCGACTTGGGCGAAACCTCCTCGCGCACCAGCCGGCTCATCGAATGGCGGTCGACCAACATCTGCTCGAGCGGCATGTTGGAAAGGCTGCGCACGGTGGCGTTGGTGACGTTGGCTTGCAGCGAACCAGCCGGGTCGGTGTTCTCGAAGAGGTAGGAGACCGGGTCGCTGATGCGCATCTCGTACCAGACACCGAGGCCCATCGGGGTGCCCTCGTCGGTGTTGACCGCCTGGCTGCGCAGATAACGCTGGTCGAGGCGTAGGTCGAGGGTGTGGATCTTGCCGAAGAATGGGACCAAGAACGCGTTGAGCCCGAACTTCGCCACCGGAAAGTGCAGGCCGGGGTCGGAGAGCACGCCGAGGACTTTGCCGAAGCAGACGTAGACCTTGGCGGTGCACTCGTCGACCGAGGTGTAGAGCCCGAAGCCGCGCGCGAAGGCGAGGACGATCGGCACGACCACGAAGGAGGCGAAGAAGGTGACGAAAGCAGCAATCAAGAAACCCATGATCAGGCTCCCCGGATGACGCGCGCGGCGCGGGTCAAGAGACCGAGTCGGACGTTGCGCAGGTAGGCCTCGACGGCACCACCTCCGCGGTTCTTGAGCTCCTCGAGGCGTTCGGCGAGGCGCAGCAGCGGCTCGACCTCGGCCTCGGCGCGCATGGTCTCGATCTCGACCGCCCGTTTGCTCTGTTCGATCTTCTGGTCGGCGAGGGCTTGGGCGACCGACAGGTCGGCCGAGACCTCGTTGTGGGCGGTGGTGATCGCCGCCAGCGCCGATTCGATCTCGGGCGGCGGCGAGATGTTGGTGATCAACGAGGCGTCGAGCACGATGCCGTAGCGCGCCGCTGACGACAGGCACTCCTGGTCCATCTGGGCGTTCAGGTGGTTGAGGTTCTTGCGGAGATCGTTGATCGACACACCCTCGAAACCACCCCCGGCAACCAGACCCTCACCCATGTTGGTGCTCGAGTCGAAATTGGCGATGCGCTCGCGCAGGATCGCGACGAAGTACCCCATCACGTGCGCGATCGGGTTCTTGACGCCGAAGAGGAAGGCGTAGAGGTTCTGCTCCGAAACCTTGTAGCGCAATTGGCCGCTGATGCCGATGTTGAGCTGGTCCTTGGTCACCGCCTCGAGAATGGTGTTGCGGTGGTTCGCTTCGGGTGACTCCGGGTCGTAGGCGACCGCCACCGTGCGGATCGCCACATCGACCTTGTGGACTTTCTGCCACGGCAGCTTGAAGTAGGGCCCGCCGGGTCCCACGACGCGCACCAGGGGGTAGGCGTAGCGATTCTTTTCAGTGTCGCGCAACTGGGCGGCGACCGCGGTGTCCAAGGTCGAGCGACCCGGAATGCGATCGGCGCGGCCGAAGGTGGTGACCACCGCCCGTTCGTTCTGTTGCACCGTGTACAGGCCGCCGAGCACACAGCGGGCGATGAAGTAGCCGAAGAGGCCGAAGACGATCCCCAACAAAACTCCCATCAGAGGTCTCCTTGGTGGTGAGTAGAAAAGTTGCCCCATTCTCCGCCCCGCACGACGGGGGGTCAAGCGAGCCGTCGTCAAGGAAGAACGAAATCCCAGCCCCGAAGAGGCCACGAGCACCTCCTCCCGCGCGCCCGGACCGCCGCTCCCCAGTACCCGGTACCCGGTACCTTCCGATACCCGATACCCGATACCCGATACCCGATACCCGATACCCCGTATCCAAATTCCCTCCTCCCCCTGCTACGCTCCCGCCGTGACCTCTTTCATCACCTTCGAAGGCCTCGACGGATCCGGCAAGTCGACGCAGCTGCGCCTCGCGGCCGAGTGGCTGCGCGCCCAGGGTATCGACCCGTTGATCACCCACGAGCCCGGCGGTACGCCCCTCGGCGAGCGGCTGCGGGAGCTGGTGTTGCGCGGCCGGGGGACTCCACCCGCGGACGCCATGGTCGAGCTGCTGCTGATCGTGGCGAGCCGCCGGCAACACGTGATCGAGGTGATCCGCCCGGCGCTGGCCGACGGGAGGTTGGTATTGTGCGACCGTTTCTCGGACTCGAGCCGTGCCTACCAGGGGTGGGGCCGGGGGCTGGACCTCGCTGTGGTGGAACGGGCCGATCGCCTCGCGACTGATGGCCTCGTGCCGGATCTCACCTTTCTCTTCGATCTCGACCCCGAGGAAGGGCGGCGACGGCGTCAGGCGGCGGAGCGCTCCGAAGGGGACGACCGCCTCGAGCGTCAAGCGTTGGAGTTTCACCAGCGCGTACGGCGTGGATTCTTGGAAGCGGCTCGCCGAGAGCCCGAGCGCATCGTCGTGCTCGACGCGACGGCGGCCCCCGAGCACCTCCACCGGCAGGTCGTTGCACGGCTCGCGGTGGCGCTCGGAGTCCCGGCGTGAAGGTCCTCGACCACCTCCAACGCCTGGCGGTTGCCGGCAAGCTCTACCCTTCGGTGATTCTCCATGGCGCGGGCCGGGAGGAGCGGGTCGAGGCGGCGTATCGCCTCGCCCGTGCGCTGCTGTGCGAGGCTCCGGAGCACGCTCCGTGTGGCGTGTGTAGGCACTGTCGACGCATCGCCCCGGGCGACGAGCTGTTCCACCCCGATGTCCATGCACTCGGGCGCGATCTCAAGACCTCGACCTCTGTCGCAGCAGCCCGCGAGTTGGTGGCGGCGGTCCAACTGGCACCGTTCGAGGCGCGTGGTCAGGTCTTCATCCTGCTCGAAGCCGAGGCACTGTCGGGCGAGGCCGCCGACAGCCTGCTCAAGGTGCTGGAGGAGCCCCCGGTCCGGGCTCCGAGGCACTTCCTGCTGCTCACCCCGTCGCCACGCGACCTGCTGCCGACGCTGCGCAGTCGGTCGTGGTCGCTCTACCTCGGGCCGGCCGAACGGCTCGCTGCGGCCGAGGTGGAGCGCCTCGGCGGTGTGGTTGCGGAGGCGTTGCTCGCCTGGTCGCGCAGCGGCGCCGGAGTCCACCTGCTCGAGGTAGCCCGCAGGCTCGTGGCGGCCGGCGGTGACGAGTGGAAGGATCCACGTGCGGGCCGACCGTTCGCGGTGGCCGCCGCGGGTTTGGCTCGGGCTGCAGCCCTGATCGACGAGCCGGAGCTGCGGCGACGGGCGCTGGGTGGGGCCGCCGACCTGCTCGAAGCCGCACCTCTGCGTTTGCGGGGCATCAGTGCCGAGCGGATCGTCGAGGGGGTGGTCGCTCGGCGCCTCGCCCTCGGGCGCGGCGGCAGCCTGGTCTGAGCCGAGAGGCCTCGCCTGGTATGATGGCCACCTTCGATCTTCCAGCGGAGATCGAGCAGAAGGAGACTCCATGACTGAAATGCACGAAACGCGCCCCGCGCGTCGCGGATGGCTCTTGCTTGCTTCCGGGATTCTGTTGTTGGTGTTCGGTTGGCTGCTGCAGTCCGGCAACGAGGCGGAGGCGACCAGCCCCGCCGCCGGCTCCAAGCCCGAGGTGTTGGCGGTCGTCGACGGGGCGGAGATCACCGACGCCGACGTCCGCACTGCCGCCACCGAACAGCTCGACCAGCTCGAGACCCAGCGTCTGGTGCAGGAGGCGCAGTTTCGTCAGCGCCGGCACGAGATCATGGCGGCGACTGTCAACAAGATGGTCGAGGATCGGCTGTTTGCCGCCGAGGCGAAGGCGCGTGGGATCGGCGTCGACGAGTTGATCGCCCAGGAGATTTCGTCGAAGGTCGGCGAGGTCACCGACGCCCAGATCGATGCCTTCTACGCCGAGCGCTCGACGCAGCAGCGGCTCCCCCCGAAGGAGCAGATCGCAGACCAGATCCGCAACTATCTCTCGCAGCAGCAGCAGGGAGGAGTGCGCGAGGCCTTCGTCGCATCGCTGCGCGAGAAGCACGGCGCGAAGATCCTGTTGGGCGAATACCGGATCGAGGTCGCTGCCACCGGCCCAGCCAAGGGGCCTGCCGACGCGCCGGTGACGATCGTCGAGTTCTCAGACTTCGAGTGCCCATTCTGCAGCCGGATCCTGCCGACCATCAAGCAGGCACAGGACACGTACGGGGACAAGGTCCGGCTGGTGTTCCGGCAGTTTCCGCTCAACAGCATCCATCCGAGTGCGCAGAAGGCTGCCGAGGCGTCGTTGTGCGCCAACGACCAGGGCAAGTTCTGGGAGTTCCACGACGCCCTGTTCGCCAATCAGAAGGCGCTCGGCGTCGACCAGCTGAAGGCGACTGCGGGCACGCTCGGGCTCGACGCCGCCAAGTTTGCGGCCTGCGTCGACGGCGGCACGCATGCGGCGACGGTTGCCAAGGATCTGCGCGAGGGCATGGCGGCGGGGGTCAGCGGAACGCCGGCGATGTTCGTCAACGGGCGCTTCGTCAACGGGCTGGTGCCGTTCGAGGAGCTCAAGCGG
This sequence comes from uncultured Thermoanaerobaculia bacterium, assembly GCA_964599475.1. Taxonomy (GTDB): domain Bacteria; phylum Acidobacteriota; class Thermoanaerobaculia; order Multivoradales; family CAZRFU01; genus CAZRFU01. The sequence goes on along the minus strand of CAZRFU010000021.1, from coordinate 33,218 downwards.
ATCATCGACGAGGAGCTTGCGGAGAAGGGCTGACGATCAGGGACCTGGGACCAGGGACCAGGGACCGGGCGGACGTGCCAACGGATCGCCACCAGGAAGCAGCCGGCCTTCGCGCCGGCTGTTTTCGTTCGAGGCGGACACGTATACTCGCCGGATGGTCAAACATCGCTCCTACCAACGCGCCGAGAACGCGCTGCGTCCCTTGTCGATCCGAACCGGCGCGGTGCCCTATGCCGAAGGCTCGGCCGAGATTCGGCTGGGTGAGACCCACGTGCTGGTGGCAGCCAGCGTCGAACGTCGTGTGCCACCGTTCCTGATCGACTCCGGCAAAGGCTGGGTGACGGCCGAGTATTCCATGTTGCCGCGGGCGACCCGCACCCGCAACGCGCGCGAAGTGGCCCGCGGGAAGGTCTCTGGGCGCACCAGCGAGATCCAGCGCCTGATCGGCCGCAGCCTGAGGGCCGCCCTCGATCTGAGCGCTCTCGCAGACCACACCATCACCCTCGATTGTGACGTGTTGACGGCGGACGGCGGCACTCGCACTGCATCGGTCACGGCGGCCTGGGTCGCCCTGGTCGAGGCCTGTGCCGGGCTGTACCTCACCGGAGCGATCAAGGCCTGGCCGATTCGCGAGCAACTCGCGGCGGTGTCGGTCGGCGTGTGTGATGGAGCGGCGTTGCTCGACCTCGACTACAGCGAGGATTCGCGGGCGCAGGTCGACTTCAACGTGGTCGCGACCGCAACCAATCGTCTGGTCGAGATCCAGGGTACCGGCGAGGAGCACTCGTTCTCGCGGACTGAGCTCGACTCGATGCTCGACCTCGCCTTCGGCGGGCTGAACCGAATCTGGGAGGCCCAAAGCGACGTCGTGGCGCCCCGCCTGGCCGAGGTCGAGGCCAAGGACGAACGGCGCAAACGCCCCACTCCGCGCGACGAAAAGACCCTCTGGGGCCGCCCCCCCGAGCGCCGCTGATCTCCGAATCCCGGCTCCCGGTCCCAGCCTCGGTACTCGCGACGCTGCCACCCATTACTCAGTACCTGATACCCGATTCCCGATACCCTTTCACGCCCCCACGTCGACCCACTCGAGCGACAACTCGGGTGCGTCGAGCAGGCGGCGCGCGAGGGTCTCGAACCGTTCGCCGGCATCCGTGACGCAGAAGTGATGCTTCGGCCGGCTGTGCTCGGGCGCGCGGTCGGCCAGCTCGCCGGCCACGCGTCGGGCCGTCGCTTCGGCGGAATCGACCAGTCGCACCGAGGGGCCGGCTATCCTGCCGATCAGCGGCGCGAGCAACGGGTAGTGGGTGCAGCCGAGCACCAGCGCATCGATCGAGGCGTCGAGCAGAGGAGACAGATAGCGGCGCGCGATCGCCTCGGCGACCTCGTCGTCGACCCAGCCCTCTTCGACCAGCGGCACGAACATCGGACAGGCGCGCGAGAGCACCGGTAGCTCCGGCCGATGACGCTGCAGCGCCGCCGGGTAGGCATTCGACCGGATCGTCGCCTCGGTGGCGATGACGCCGACCCGCTCCGCGGCGACCGCGGCGGCCTCGGCGGCACCGGGCTCGATCACGCCCCAGACGGGCACCGGCGCGGTGAGGGTCGGCAGAGCCAGGGCCGAGGCGGTGTTGCACGCAATCACCACCGCTTTGACTCCGCGTCGGACCAGGAAGTCGACGTTGTGGCGGGTGTAGCGCTCGACCGTTCCGGCGGACTTGGTGCCGTAGGGCAGTCGGGCGGTGTCCCCGAGGTAGAGGATCGACTCGTGTGGCAACCAGCGTTGCAGGGCAGCGACCACGGTGAGGCCGCCGATGCCGGAATCGAAGACGCCGATCGGGTTCACTGCGGGTCCGCGACGAGGTCGGGGCGAGCAAGCAGTGGCCGCCCGGTGTCGATGTGCCCGCCCAAGCTCTCGAGCTGAGCACCGTTCCAGGTCAAGCTGACGCCGCGTGCCGAGGGTGCGGCGTCGAGCACGGTGTTGACCACCGACCAGATGCGCAGCGTCTCGATCAACGAACCTGCGGCCGGGGGAGTCGGCGGGCCAAGGAGGTTGACGTAGAGCAGGCCTCGCGGGTTGAGCAACACGCGGTCGAGCGTCACTTCGGCGGGGAAGGGCGCAAACAGCGAGGCGTTGCGTGGCCCTTCCAGCAGGGCGCGTGCCCCGGCTTCGGCGCGGGCCACCTCGTTGTCCACTGCTGTGGCCGCGAGCGCCACGGTGCGGCTCTCGGCCTCGAGCAGTCCATCACCGTTGGGGAAGTACAGAACGAGCTCGACCGTTGCTGCTTCGGCGGGCGCAGCGGGGGTGGTCGGCGTGATCGTGGGCTCGGTGATGCCCTCCGGCGTCGCGCGTGACGTCCGCCACACCAAAAGCACCCCGAGCAGCACGAGGAGCGCGACGAAGGCGACGACTACCAGGCGCCGATTCATGGGCCACCAGGCTCGCGCGAGCCTCCGCCCTGGAAGCGCTGGATCGCCCGCACGAGTGCGTCGACCAGGCGGCTGCGGTACTCTGGATCGAGCAACCGTGCCTCCTCCTCGGGGTTCGAGATGAAGCCCAGCTCGACCAGGACCGCCGGCATGGCGGCGCCCATCAGCACGCGGAACGGCGCCTGCTTGACACCGCGGTCGCGCAGGCCGAGTGTGGTGTCGAGCTCCTCTTGGACGATGCGGGCGAAACGCTGGCTTTCGCCGAGGTGGTGGGTCTGCGCGAGGTCCCACAGGATCATGCGGAGATCGTCGTCGACCTCGGGATCCGTCGAGATCGTGGCGGAGCCGTCGTCCGAGCGATTTTCGAGGGCGGCTGATTCCGCCGCCCTGGCGTCGCTCGCGGCAAGCGACAGGAAGTAGGTCTCGGCACCGGTTGCTTTGGCACGTCCGCCCCACGCCGCGTTGAGGTGCAGCGAGATGAACAGGGCCGCCTGGTGCTGGTTGGCGATCGCGCTGCGGGCGTCGAGGCCGAGGTTCTGATCCTCCTCGCGGGTCAAGATCACTCGGACCCCGAGGCGCTCTTCGAGGCGGCGCTCGAGACTGTGGGCGATCATCAGCACGAGGTCTTTCTCTCGTGCACCACTGGGACCGAGCGCGCCGGTCTCGTCGCCGCCGTGGCCGGGATCGAGGACGATCACGGTCGGAGGAGGTGCCGAGCTGCCGGTGGCGACCGGTGTGGCTGCGCCCTGCTGGGGGGCATGCTGCAGATCGATGACGAAGCGCTGGGGATCGAGCTCGTAGCTGGTGGCCGTCGTGCCCGGTGCCGTCTGGACATCGATGGCGGTTGGTGTGATGGTCAGACGCTGCAGGAAGGGGCCTTGCGAGCGTGGTGTGCTCGCCGGAGGGATCAGCCGATCACTGCGCACCTCGAGTCTCAATCCGTCGACGCGGTCGATCGGGCGGACCCTGACCCTGGTGCCGAACTGGACCACGAGGGTGGTGACGCCGGGCAGGTCGACGACCTCCACGGTCACGGGGACGTCGCGTGAGGCCCGCCGAGCTACCGTCAGGGTCGAGGTCGGCTCCGACCACTCGAAATCGAGGCTCGCTGGCGAGCCCAGACACTCGCGCAGCAACTCGATCGGCACGTGAACCCCGGTCTCCGCGGCTCGGGGCGGCTGGGGCAGGGAGACGAGCCTGCGGCCGATCGCCACCGTGGGGCTGGTGAGACCGAAGATCGCACGAGTTTCGCCGACGTCGAGCGTCCAACTCTGGCCGAGCGGGCCGGCGGCCAAGGTTCCTTCGGCCAGGGGCACCAGGGGTGCGAGGTCGAAGAGGATCCCGGCGGTGGTGGTGGTGGTCGCCAGAGGGTAGCGCCCTTCGCCGACGACCAGCGTTACCGAGCCGGTCGAGACGATCTGCGGTCCGGGGCTCGGCTCGTCCTCGGCGAGCAGCGGTGCGGATGCCACGAGCAGAAGAGAAGCAAGCACGGAGAGGATCGGCGCACGCATCGGGCGAAGGATACCAGCGCCTGCGCTACCGCTGCAGAGAAGGCTCTGGCGCTCCGCCGGTTCCCTGGGTCCCTGGTCCCCGGTCCCCGGTACCTTGCATGTGGTGCACGTGGGGTTCGATTGTCGTCCAACCTTGGTGTACCAGGGAGAGGTGATGGGCAACTGCTAGACTCACACTCCACGTCGCAGGAGAAGGGGCTCTCGCTCGGGCGGAGTCGGGTTCATGGATCCGGTAGGTCGCAGCATCGGCAAGTACGAGATCCTCCGGGTGATCGGTTCCGGTGGCTTCGGGACCGTCTACGAAGGGCGTGACCCATTCATCAAGCGGCGGGTGGCGGTGAAGACCTGCACCACCGGCGGGCCGGAGGTTCGCGACCGATTCTTCCGCGAGGCCGAGATCGCGGGCAACCTGCATCACCGCAACATCGTCACGGTGCACGATTTCGGCGTCGAGGACGAGGTGCCGTACCTGGTCCAGGAGTACCTCGAAGGCGAGGATCTCAACACCACCCTGTCGTCGGGGCGCTTCCACTTCGAGAGCCAGGGGTTGGACGTGCTGATCCAGATTGCTCGCGGGCTCGCACATGCCCACGAGCACGGTGTGATCCATCGCGACGTGAAGCCCGCCAACGTGCGGCTGCTGCCGGATGGCACCGTCAAGATCATGGATTTCGGCATCGCCAAGTTGGCCAATGTCGAGAGCAATCTCACCAAGACCGGCATGACCCTCGGGACCGCGGCGTTTCTGGCGCCCGAACAGATCCGCGGCGGGGCGATCGACCAGCGCGTCGACCAGTTTTCCTTCGGCGTGTTGGCCTACGAGCTGATCGCCGGTCGGCGGCCGTTCCGAGGACGAACGATTTCGACGCTCTTCGGTCAGATACTGGAGCAGGCGCCCGAACCTCCGACGCTGCTGGCTCCCTGGTGTCCGCGCAGCCTCGAGGCGATCGTGCTGCGATGTCTGTCGAAAGATGCGCAGCAGCGCTTCGCGTCGATGGGTGAGGTCGAGCAGGCGCTGCTGGCGGTACGCGACGAGATGCGCCCGACGATGCCGATTCCGCTGGCAGCGAAGCCGAAATCCGAGTCCGTCGACATGGTGGCGCTCGCCGACCAGGTCGCTGAGCTGATGGGGTCGGAAGGCGCCGGACCGAGTGTGACGAAGGTCGATCCGAACCGGGCGCTCGCCGATCTCGATCGGGCTCTGGAACGAGGTGCGCTGAGCGATGCCACGACTTTGTTGGCCTACGTCGAGCGGCATCAGGGCGCCAGCGCGTCCGGCGTGGTGACTCGCCGGCGCCGGCTCGAACAACTGCGCCGCCAGGAACGCGATGCCCGTGTCCGCGACTGCCTGACGCGGGCGCGCGGCCTCCTCGCCATCGACCAGCTCGAGGCCGCCTTGTCCGAGCTCGAGCGGGCGGTCGAGCTCAACCCGCTCGACGAGGCGCTGGTGCGGCTTCGCGATCAGGTGCGGGACCGCAACAACCCACCGCCGGCTCCGGCTCTCGACGAGCAGCGCCGGGTGGCGGAGGCGGCCGCCGAGCGCGGCGATTGGGTCGTGGCCGAGGCGGCCCTGCGGGCGGCCGAGCAGCGCCACGGACGGGCGGCCCTGGTGCAGGAGCGCAGCGTCATCGAGAGTCGCCGGGGCTCGAGCCTCGACGACCAGCTCAACCTCGAAGTAGCACGCGCCGAGGGTCTGATCCGCGACGGTGCTCTGCGCGAGGCGTTCGATCGGTTGCGGGCAGTCCTCGAGGTGGCTCCGGCACACGCAGGAGCCCAGGCGGCCCTCGACCGGGCTCGGGCAGCCGTGGCGGAGCCGCACGAGAGACTCAGCGGTGAGGCCGCGCTGCTCGAGGTCAGCCGCATCATCACTACAGGCGTGCCACTTTCGGGCCGGCCGCCGCGGCCGGCGTGGTGGCGGGTCGTGTCGGAGAACCGTCTGCTGGTGGTCTTGTTGGCGATTTCGTTACTGGTGCTGATCGCAGCCCTGGTAGCCGTGTTCGGCCTGAAGGGTTGACGGCCGCAGGGGTGCGTGGTATTTTCCCTGTCCCTTGGGGCGCATTCGTCTAGGGGTCTAGGACACCGCCCTCTCACGGCGGTAACAGGGGTTCGAATCCCCTATGCGCTACCACCTCCTCGCTCCGCTCGTCGCTGGCAGCGCATAGGGGATTCGGTCCCAGCGCCCACCGAGCCCCCGCCCGCGCTGGGTGCGAATCCGGTTGCGGGTCGTAGGGAGCGGGGAGAGGACGAGGGCTCCGTTCGTCGCTGGCAGCGCATAGGGGATTCGGTCCCAGCGCCCACCGAGCCCCCGCCCGCGCTGGGTGCGAATCCCGGTTGCGGGGAGAGGACGTGGGCTCCGCTCGTCCCCGGTCGGTCAATTGACGATCGTGGCTGCGCGCTGGGACCCGGCGAGCTCGCACCGAAGCGACTTGACTAAACAAGCCTGCTTGACTAGTGGATCAAGTTGTAGTATTTAGTCAAGTGTGAAGCCGCCATCCGAACAGCTGGCACTGAAGAAGATCGTCGCGCGACTGGGTGACCTCCTCGCCCAGCTCCCGGTCCAGGTGACGCTCCGAGACCCGCAAACGGCCGAGGTCGACGCTGTCGCAGACCTCGGAGATCTGACCTTCGTCATCGAGTGGAAGGGGACCGGTAGTTTGCCCCAGGTCTCTCGGGCAGCTGACCGGGTTCGACTGGTCGCTGCGGGCATGGGCCCGCGAGCTCTACCCCTGGTCGCTGTCCCGTTCATGGGTCCAGTCGGCCGCGAGTTTTGTCGAGAGGCCGGAGTCAACTGGCTCGACCTCAGCGGAAACGCCAACATCATTGCGCCCGGTGTGCGAGTCCTGGTCGAAGGACAGCCGAACCTCTACAAGAAACCGGGACGGCCGTCGAGCGCCTTCGCTCCGAAGAGCTCGCGTATCGCCCGCTGGCTTCTCCTGCATCCGGGCCAGTCCATGTCGCAACGCGAAATCGCGCGAGCCACGGGAATGGACGAGGGATTCACCAGCCGCATCGTGTCCAGGCTGGAAGAAGAGGGGCTCGTCGTTCGAGAGCCCGAGGGCTCGATCCGAGTCCGGGATCCGGATCTCCTTCTCGACGCATGGAGGCAGGACTACGACTTCTCGAAGCACCGAATCGTCAAGGGCCACGTAGCGGCCCGTTCCGGAGAAGGTCTCCTGGACCAAGTTGCCAAGCAGCTGCGCGAGCTCGGTGTCGAGCAGGCTGCCACCGGTTTGGCTGCCGCATGGCTCCTCACTCGCTTTGCCGGCTTTCGGATCGTGACGACCTACGTCACGGAAATCCCGTCTTCAGAGGTGCTTGGGCAGTTGGGTTTCCGCGAAGACGAACCCGGCGCGAATCTGTGGCTGGTTGTTCCTTCCGACGCGGGCGTTTTTCATGGGGCAGGTGCTCGCGAGGGAGTGCCCTGCGTCCATCCGGTACAGGCCTACGTCGATCTCAAAGGGCAGCCGGAAAGGTCGCAGGAGGCCGCGGAGCACCTGAGAGCCGAGCTCCTGAATTGGAGCACCGATGCCTGAGAAGCCGACGACCGCCGCCGGCTACGCTGCCGACTACGTCGAGCACGTACGGTCGACGTGTCTCTACGTTGCGACGAAGCTTGGTGACCTGACGGATCACTTGGTCGTCGTCGGAGGACTGGTCCCCTCCCTCCTGGTCGACCAGCAACACCGCGCCGAGGGAGTCGAGGCTCACGTTGGCACGATGGATCTCGACATCGGGCTTGCTGTGGCACTCCTCGACGCGGGACGATACCGGGAGCTATCGGAGAGGCTGCGGCGAAGCGGCTTTACCCAGGACGAGAATGAGCGAGGCAACGCTACTCGACAGCGATGGAAGATCGAAGGGACCGAGAAGGTCTCTCTGGACTTCTTGATCGCACCGACCCGTCCAGACGACCTCGGCGGAACGCTCCGCGATATCGAGCCAGACTTCGCTGCCATCATCGCGCCGGGGCTGCATCTCGCCTTCGTTGACCGGCAGAGGATCACCCTCAGCGGGCACACGATCACGGGAGAGGAGGCCGTGCGCGACATTTGGGTCTGCGGTCCCGGAGCGTACGTCGTCCTGAAGGCGCTTGCCTTCTCCCTTCGCGGCGAAAACAAGGACGCCTATGACCTTTTCTACGTCATCCGGAGCTACGGCTCGGGCGTTCAGGAGGTAGCCGCTGCCATTCGACCGATCGTCGACGATCCTGACGCCGAGAAGGCAGTCGCCGTGTTGAGCCAGGACTTCAGCGCTCACAACAGCGTTGGTCCCCGTCGCGTGGCACAGTTTCTGACCGGCGGGCCAGACGACATCATCCAGGCGGATGTCGTCGGCTACATCGGCGCGCTTCTGCGAGAGTTGAATCGCGACTAGAGTCCAGCCCTCGTCGCTGGTCGCGCATAGGGATTCGGTCTCGGCGCCACCCTGCCCCACCCGCGCCGGTGCCAATTTGGTCGCCCGTCGAACCTTAGGCTCAGGCCAACATCACAGTCGCCCGCAGGCGGCGGCCCTCGGGTTCGAGCCTCAGAATCCAGCCGTAGCGGCGGCAGAGGTCTTCGACGATCCTCAGGCCGAGACCGGACCCGTCACCCATGAAAGGTGCCTCGAGCTCTTCAGCAGCGTCGATCGGCACGTCCAGCGGATTTTCGACGCTGAGCTGGTCTTCGCGCGCCGTGATTCGTACATCTCCCGAAGCGCCGTGGCGCAGGGCATTGCCGATCAGATTGTCGAGGAGGATACGCAACCCTTCGGGGGAAACCTGGAGCCGTAGATCGGGGGCGATGTCGACGTGGACCCGATGCTCGCGGTCGGGACGCCGCGGCAGGTGCTGCAGGCACTCTTCGACCGCCTGGAGGATCGAGGTCGGCAGTCGTGGGCTGTCGACCTCTTCCCGGGCCAGGAAGAGGAAGAGCTCGATCTTCGACTCCATGCGGCGGACGGCACGCTCGATGCGCTCGAGAGGTCGTTCGATTGCGTCGTCGGGGCGGGCGCGAAGCAGCTCCGTGGCCCCTTTGATCACGGTGAGTGGACCGCGCAGCTCGTGACTCGCGTTGCGTGTGAAGTGCCGCTCCCTCTCGAGGAAACCGAGCATGCGCAGGGCGGCCTGCCGGATGGAGCGTGAGAGATGGCCGATCTCGTCGCGGCGATCCTCCGATTCGAGCCGACGCTCGCGCCAGGTCTCGAGATCCCAGGCGACGGCCTCGGCCAGCTGACGGATCGGGACCAACACGTCCCGGTCGAGCCAGCGTGCCAAGCCGAGGGCGACGGCGAGAACCGCCAACGCCAGCATTGCGCTGCCGCTGCCCCAGAAGATCGGCTCGAGCTCCTGCATCGGTTCGAGCGTGCTGACGTCGTAGAAGAGGATCAGCGGCCCGTGCTCCTGGGGCGTGATGGCGACGAAGGCCTCCAGACCACGGACCTCGTAGATGCCCGCTTCGAGCGCGTCGAGTGGCCGATAGACACCGAGAGAAACCTCGGCTCTGATGGAGCGAAGATCTTCGGGGAGCTGGTCGAAACCCCAGAATGCGCGGAAGAGGGGTGACTCTTCGACTTCGATCCCAGCGTGTTTCGCCGCGACCAGGCGGTCCGCCTCGAGCCGCACGAGATGCTCGAGGATCGTGTCTTCGACACTCGTCGCGCCGGCCCAGATCGCTACGAGCAGAAAAGGCGCGAGCACCAAACCCGCAAGCAGAATCGAGCCGAAAACCCGACGGCGAAGGCGCCAGTGGGTGCGATCGACGCTCATCTGGCGGCGAGTTGGTAGCCGTAGCCGCGGACGGTGTGCAGCAGCTCGCGATCGAATGGCTTGTCGATGGCGCGACGCAAGGCGTAGACGTGGCTGCGCAGAACATCACTCTGCGGCGGATCGTTGCCCCACAGTCGGGCCTCCAGCTCCTCGCGCCGAACGACACTGGGCGAACGCTCCATGAGCACAAGCAGAATGTCGAAGGCCGCGCCCTGCACTTCGAGTCGCCGGCCGGCGCGACGTACTGTCCGGGCATGCGGGTCGAGGACCAAGTCCGCGATCGTCAGCTCGCGCGGCACCGATCGTCGCAGTCGGTCGAGCGCCCGCAACCTGGCTTCCAGTTCCTGGAGCGCGAAGGGTTTTACCAGATAGTCGTCGACGCCCGCCTCGAAACCCTCCAGCTTGTCGGCCAACGTGTCACGGGCGGTCAGCATCAGGGCGGGCACGCGGCTCTGCGCCTCGCAGCGCAGCTTGCGGCAGAGCTCGGTGCCCGCCATGCCCGGAAGCATCCAATCGATGATGATGACGTCGAACTCGCGGGTCAGTGCCAGGTGCATGCCGGAGATGCCGTCATAGGCAAAGTCCACTTGGTGGCCTGCCGCCTCGAGAAAATCGCCGACATTGCCGGCGATGTCGAGGTCGTCTTCGATCACCAGGACGCGCATCGGTCGAGCCTAGCTGGTTCCGGACAGTGGGCCCTTGGTGGCGGGATCGAGACCCTGCGAGGTCATGGAGGTTCCGCCACCAGGTCCGCTGCCGAGATCGCTCAGAAGGTCCATGAGATGCCGAAGGACGGCAACAGGCCGAGCCACTGTTCCGGTGTCGGCTGATAGACGGCACGTCCCTGATCGTCGATCACGAAGTCGATCCCATCGACTTCGAAGCCGGCGTCGTTCCTGCGGTTGTAGAGATTCTGCACGTCGATGAAGAGCTCCACCACACTGCTCTTGCGCGGAAAGCGGCGGGAGGCTCGAAAGTCCAGGCGGTGGTAGTCCTCGAGGCGCGCCGACCTCAGCTCGCCGACCACCGGGACGGCGATGGGCTCACCATCCGGTCCGCTGCCAAGCGCGGCAGAAACCGGAGTCGTCGGCCAGCCGGTGTGGTAGATCCAGACGGCGTTGAAACTCCATCGCGGACTCGGTCGCCACGAGACGCCGAGGTTCAGGGCGTGGGTCTGATCGGTGGCGCGAAGGACCTCGCGGCCGTCGATGGAGTCCGTCGCTTCAGACCAGGCGTAGTTGACCCACCAATCGAAGGTGCCGCCTCCTCGCCGAGTCAGAAAGAGCTCGGCACCGCGCGCCTCAGCCGCATCGGGGGCGATGAGGATTCGGTCGTTGGCAGTCTCGGGGTTGAGCACGAAGGTCTGGAAGACGTTTTCGTAGCGCGGCCTGGGGTCCTCGATCAAACGCTGATACGCCTCGAGGCGGACCTCCCACGAAGCCGCTTTCGCCTTGAAGGTGCGTTCCAGGCCGAGAATGCGATGTTCGGCGCGCTCCGCTCCGAAAAAGGCGACTTCTCCGTCCTCGACCTGCAGCTCATTCGGTCGCTGACTCTGGTGGAAGTACCCCCAGGCGAAACGACCTCGCCAGCCGCTGCCCAAGTCGACAACGCCGTTGATCCGGGGGGAGGTGTGATCTTCGTCGGTCAGCGAGTGGCGGTCCCAGCGGGCACCCGCTTCGATCACGAAGCGAGGACTAATCTCCCAGCGATCGGCCAGGTAGAAGCCCAGATGGTCGCCATCGAAGGTGCCGGCAAAGCTGGTGATGGGCTCGACACCAAAGACGCTGCCAACTGCGTCGATGAGGGCGAGCTCATTGAAGTAGTCGTACTCGGCTTCGTACCGTCGGCCTTCCCAGCCGCCTTTCACGAGGTGCGCTTCGCCGAGCTGCCACGTCAGATCCTGGCGGCCTTGCAGGAGATCCATGCTGCGCACGTCGCGGATCTCGAAGTTGCGCGTCGGGCTCTCTTCGGCGGTCCGCCGATCGCGGTCGACCTGGCCGATCGACAGCATCGATTCGACCACACCGGTTTGGCCGAGGGTGGCGATGTGACGCGTCCAGAGGTAGTAGTTGCCGTAACTGCTGTCGGTGCGCTCCTCCTCGAAGCCGCCGTCTTCGAGCTCGCGTTCGAATTCGTCATTGCTGTCCGACGAGAGCAGAGCCTGGACCGTCAAATCCTGTTGTGGCCCCAAGTCGAAGCTCACCTTGCTCAGCACGTCCCAATAGGTGGGCCCATTGCCGCGGCGAGTTTCGTTCTCCTCCTCTTCGTCGCCGGCGATGCCGAGCACGATGTCGAGCCAGCCCCGGCGGGCGGAAGCGAAGTACGAGCCGGCGTCCCAACGGCCGCTGGTGGAGCCCCAGGCGTTCAGGAGGCTGATTCCGACCTCATGGGCGCGGCGGTCAGGAGTGAAGGTCTCGAGGTCGAGCACACCCGCACTGCGGTCGCCATACTCGGCCGGGAACCCGCCGGTGAAGAGGTCGACGCCGCCGAGCACGTCCGGATCGATAATGCTGAAGATGCCTTGATAGTCCTTGAGGTGATAGGGCTCGAAGATCTCCAGGCCATCGATTTCGTAGCGAACCTCCCGCGCCAGGCTGCCTCGGACGGTAAATTCGGCGGACGCGTCGTTCGAGGTCACGCCCGGCAGGACCGTGACCGCTCGCACGATGTCGTCACCGAAATGAGGCAGCTCTCGCAGTTGCTCGGCAGTGAGGGCGGAGGACCGTGCCGGTGCGTCGCGGCCGATCGAATAACTGCCGACGACGTCGATCGAGTCGAGCGTGATCTCTGCCGCGCGCAGGCGGACGAGGAGCTCCGCGGGTGGCGACTCTCGGATCAGCTCAACCGAAACTTCCGCCGGGGCGAAGCCTGGCGCCGCCACGGTCACTCGATAGCTGCCTTCGGGTACGCCACGCAGCGTGAAGTACCCGTCGCTGCTGGTGAAGACGCTTTTGGTGACCAGCGGATCGAGCCCCACCTCGGCACCCAACACAGGTAGATCGTCGGTAGTGACGACCCGGCCCTCGACCTGGCCGAAGTAGCGCCGAGGATCGTCTGAATCAGCGACGGCGGGCTTGTCGGTCGCCGAGAAGACGACGATGGCGAGGATCGGCATACGAATCATGTGTCGCACTTTCGTTCTCCAATCGGGGCGAGCCGAGTGCGGGAATCTTAGAGCTTGGTCCGTGAATGCAACGCGACCTCAATGTGAAGGAAGTGTCGAGTGGGAGCGTGGTGGTCCGAACCGAGTGGCCTCGTCCCGGAGGGTCATATAGGGTCAAGCGAACCCCCCTCGAGTCGAGGGTTATCGGAGGTCCTCCCATGTCCACACCCGGCCCATCTCCCCTCGAACGCGCCCGCTGGTACGACCTGACCCAGCGGCTGAGTATCTTCACGCCGCCCTGCCCGGGTGAGATGCCGCTGCAGGTGCACTTCTTCAAGCGCCTCACGGGGGCATGGGGTGGTGGCCAGGGGGCCAACGGTCAGATCGTCGAGTGGAGCAACAACACCGGCACCCACCTGGTCGGGCCACGGGCGTTTCATTCCGGTGCCCGCGCGATCGCCGACATTCCGTTGTCGCAGCTGTGTGGCCAGGGCGTCGTCGCCGACGTTTCCGATCTGGTCTCGGATTACGGCTTCTACACCCCCGAGATGATCACCTCGCGGGCCGAGGTGCGTCGCGGCGACATCCTCATCGTGCACACCGGCTACCGGCGTTACGGCTGGGACCAGCCGGATTGTGCCAATCCGGCGGCACAAGGCGGGGTCGAGAACAAGGAGTTCGGCTACTACGTGCGCCACCCTGGGCCCTCGCCGGACTTCTTCCCATGGGCGCTCCAGGCCGGCATCAAGTTGATCGCGGTCGACTGCGGGTCGGCCGAACATCCGATGAACACCAACGTGCGGTTCCTGCATCCGCGCGAGTTCGAGAAGGCCGAGGCCAAGCTGCTGGCTGAGACCGGCAAACGTTGGGAGGAGCTGTTCCCGCCCGACGACTACCACCACTTGAGTCACGTAGTGATGCCGAAGTCCGGGTTGTTGTTGGCGGAAGGGCTGGGTGGAGAGATCGATCTGCTGCTCGGCCGCCGGGCGTGGATCCAGATCCAACCGGTGCCGTTCATGGAAACCGACGCGGCGTGGTGTCGCGCGGTGGCGCTCGCCCCGGAACCGGGAGTCGACGATCCGACCCTGCTCGAGGAGCTCGACCAGGTCGAAATGCTCGACCTCACCCTGCCGTTCAGCGTGCAGACCCCGCAGTGGGCCAACTACGAGCCGTTTTCGATTCGCTACACCAAGCGCGTCGGTGGTCTCGACTTTGGGCTCGGGCGCAACAACGCCCATTGCCGATCGAGTTTCCACATCGCCACCCACATGGACGGTGAACGCCACTTCTGGGCGCGGGGACGGACCATCGGCGAAGTCCCGCTCGAGCATTGGCACGGTCCTGGGGTGATCGTCGACATCTCCGATGAGGTCAGCGATTGCAGCGTCTACACCCCCGGGATGATCGAGTCGCGGATCAATGTGCGCGAGGGTGACATCCTGCTGCTCAAGACCGGCTGGCACCGCTTCGGCTGGAACAGTCCGGATTCGGACGAGTTCCGTTACATGATCAAGCACCCCGGGCCGTCGCCCGACTTTGCCCAGTGGTGCGTCGACCGCAAGATCAAGTGGATCGGCATCGACTGTGTGGCGATGGAACACCCCATGAACACCATTCAGCGGCGCTTCCATCCCAAGACCTTCGCCGAGGCCAATCGCAAGCTGATCGAACGCTTCGGCAAGGATTGGGACGAGATGTACCCGCTCGATCAGTACTACCAGGACATGCACCTCAACCTCTTCCCCAAGGGCATCGTGCACGCCGAAAACCTCGGCGGAGCGATCGCGACCGCCGAAACCGGGCGCTACTACATCGGCGCTTTCCTCCAGCGGGGGATCGAGCTCGAGTCGTGTTGGGGCCGGTTCGTCGCCTATCGCACCGGCTGACGCAATGACGCCGGAGGCAGGAGCCGAGAAGCGAGCAGCGGATCCGGGTGAGGCCGGCGTGGAGTCGACTTGCTCCACGCCGCGCGAGGCGTTGCGGGTGTGGCTGCGAGTGGCGGCGCTGTCCTTTGGCGGGCCGGCCGGTCAGGTGGCGGTGATGGAGCGCATCCTGGTTGAAGAGAAGCGCTGGATCTCGCGCGAGCGCTTCCTGCACGCCCTCGGCTACTGCATGCTCCTGCCGGGGCCGGAGGCGCAACAGCTGGCGACCTACTGTGGTTGGCTGCTCCACGGCACCCGCGGCGGGTTGATCGCGGGAGGCCTGTTCATCCTGCCGGGTTTCCTCTCGATTTTGGCGCTGTCGCTGCTGTACGCGAGCTACCGCGATCTGTGGTGGGTCCAAGGCCTGTTTGCCGGGCTCGGTGCCGCGGTGGTGGCGATCGTGGTCCAAGCGGTGGTGCGGATCGGTAAACGTGCTCTGCACGGGCGGTTTGCGCGTATGGTCGCGGCCGCCGCGTTCCTGGCGTTGTTGCTGTTCGCGGTGCCGTTTCCGTGGGTGGTGGTGGTGGCCGGCCTGCTCGGGTGGTGGCATGGCCGTGGCCGGGGCGAGGCCCCTGCGCCGACTTCGCTGGTGCTGCCGTCGTGGCGCCGATCTGTGGCGGTGCTGTTGATCGGCTTGGTGGTGTGGTGGGGACCCGTCTTGGCGTTGGCCGCACATTTCGGCGGCGACCACGTGCTGGTCGACGAGGCGTTGTTCTTCGGCAAAGCCGCAATGGTGACCTTCGGCGGCGCCTACGCGGTGTTGGCCTACGTCGCCCAACAGGCGGTGGAGCACTACGGTTGGCTCCAGCCGGGCGAGATGCTCGACGGTCTGGCGATGGCCGAAACCACTCCGGGCCCGCTGATCCAGGTGGTGCAGTTTGTCGGCTTCATGGGCGCCATGCGCGAACCGGGTGGAATGGCTCCGTGGCTCGCCGGGGTGTGGGGATCGCTGGTGACCACCTGGGTGACCTTCGTGCCGTGTTTCGTGTGGATCTTCCTCGGCGCTCCCTACATCGAGTGGCTCAGGGGAGCGCGGGCGCTGAGCGCTGCCCTTGCGGCCATCACCGCTGCGGTCGTTGGTGTGATCCTGCAGCTGTCGGTGTGGTTTGCGCTCCACACCTGGTTCGAGGCGGTCGAGCCGTTGCGTTGGGGCCCGATCCGGACCCTGGTCCCGGGGTGGAGCTCGGTCGACCCAGCGGCCGTCGGTCTAACCATGGCGGCTTTGGTGCTGGTCTTCGGTGCACGTGCCGGCATGGCAACCACCCTCGCAGTCGCTGCGGCCGTGGGCATGCTGCTCGAGGTCATCTGACGCTCGCCCGCGTGAGGCCTGGCCTCGCTGCACGCGCGCGCCGGATCGGTGGTGGTCACCGTGCCGCTTGCGACTGAGCGGTGCGCGACGCCGCTCAAGCCCAGGACCTCACACCTGGGCGCTGCGGCTCGTGAACCACCGCGGCCCTCGCCCACCCACGCCGTCCCGATCTCGGGCTCAGGCGCCGAGCCTCGGACGGTGACACGGGACGCCGCGAAGTGGTCGCTGCGTTAGTCCCTCTTTGTCCACACGATCTCGCTCGGCGTGACCACGGCGCGCATCGCGATGTCGTGATCTTCGCGCGGCAGGCGGTCGACCAGCTGGAAGTCGAAACCCACCCCGATGCGCAAACAGTCGTCGTGCTGCTGGGCAAAGAAGCGGTCGAAGTAGCCGGCGCCGTGGCCGAGGCGCACACCCAGTCGGTCGAACGCGAGGCCGAGCACCAACGCGGCGTCGAGTGGGGTGTCCGCCGGCAGGGCCGGGATGTCGCGGGCGGGTTCACGCAAGCCGAACGATCTGGTCTCGAGGGGGCAGGGCCACGGCACCAGCTGGAGTGCGCGGTTTTTCGGGACCGTGCGTGGAACCACGATCTCGATCCCCTGGTGCGACAAGGGGTCGAGCAGCCCCCAGGTGTCGGGTTCGGCGCCGAAAGACAGGCACACCAGAACCCGTTTGGGGCCGCGGAGCTCGGGCAGGGCGAGCAGCTGCCGGTGGAGGGCGGCGCTCTGGTCGGCGCGTTCGGTGGTCGAGAGAGCTTCCAAGGAGGCGCCGAAATGGCCGCGCCAGGCGGCTTTGCTCTTGATCGTCATCGAGACTCGTTACACTCCCGGTCAGTGGCCGAACCGAACCCCCCCGCTTCACCGAGCCCGGCCGGAGCCGCCGAGCGGCTGCTGTTGGTCGCTCGGGTGGGGCGCATCATCTCCGCCGAGCTCGATCTCGGCGACATCCTCCAGCGTACCGCGGATGCGATCCACGAGGTGCTCGGTTTCGAGAACGTCGACCTGCCGCTGCTTGCCGAAGAGTCGCCGCCGGTGTTGGTCGTACGGGTGCGTGGGGGTGCCTACA
This sequence comes from uncultured Thermoanaerobaculia bacterium, assembly GCA_964599475.1. Classification (GTDB taxonomy): domain Bacteria; phylum Acidobacteriota; class Thermoanaerobaculia; order Multivoradales; family CAZRFU01; genus CAZRFU01. Next base: position 16,135 of record CAZRFU010000021.1, on the reverse strand, counting down.
AGCGCCGGATCGAGCACGAGGACCGTATCCCGGTTGACCAGGGCGTGATGGGCGCGGCGGTGCGCGAGCGGCGTACCCAGGTGGTTCACGACGTGCATGCCGATCCCCGCTATGTGATTCCTCCTGCGGGAGTCCAAGTGCAGGGCGAGATCGCCGTGCCCATCCTGCTCGGGGGGCGTGTGTTGGGAGTGCTCAACGTCGAAAGCCGAGCACCCTTCGACGCTCTCGACGTCACCATCCTCGAATTGCTTGCCGACCAGCTCGCGGTGGCGATCGAAAACGCTCGCCTCTTCGACGCCGAACGGCGGCTCGCGGTGCTCGAGGAGCGTCAGCGCCTGGCGCGCGAGCTGCACGACTCGGTGACCCAAATCTTGTGGTCGGCGCTGCTGGTGGGCGAAAGCGTCGCCCCGGTGATTGGTACCAACCCCGACGAGGCGACTCGGCGCCTGCACCGCATGGTCGAGATCGTCAGGCGGGCACTCGGCGAGGCGCGCTCGCTGTTGCGGGAGCTCAGTCCGCAGTTGCCGCCGTCGCTCGCGGCCAGCGGGGTCTTCCCGCCGCCGTCGATGGTGCGGCTGCGGCGCGACGGCCTGGTCGAAGCGCTCACCCACGAGCTGCGCGAGCTCGCGCGCCACGGCGTGACCACCGGGATCGAGGCGTCGACTTGGACCAGACAGTCGAGCGAACGCGAAGAGGCGCTGCTCAGGGTGGCGCAAGAGGCGCTCGCCAACGCCGTACGTCACGGAGGAGCGCGGACGGTGCAGATCCACCTCGAAGGAGCCGATCGTGAGGTATGCCTGCGGGTGGTCGACGACGGCAGTGGCTTTGATCCCGCCAACACTCGTACCGGCGGGTTGGGGTTGCGATCCATGAACGAACGCATGCGTCAGCTGGCGGGTGCGTTGTCGATCTCGAGCCGCCCGGGCGGCACCACGGTGGAGGCGAGGCTGCCACGATGACGGCGAGACTGGTGTTGGTCGACGACCATGCGATCGTGCGCGAGGGCCTGCGCACCCTGCTCGAGGTCGAGGGCTTCGAAGTGGTGGGCGAGGCCGGCGATGCCGAGTCGGCGATGCCGCTGGTTGCAACCCTTGCGCCCGACGTCGTGCTGATGGATCTGCTGATGCCCGGGATGAATGGGCTCGATGCGACCCGCGAGCTGGTGGCGCGGCACCCCGATGTGCGGATTCTGGTGCTGTCGAGTGCCACCGAGGAGCTGCTGGTTCGCCAGGCGCTCGACGCCGGGGCCTGGGGTTATTTGCCCAAGGAAGTCGGCCGTGTGGCGATCGGGGAAGCCATCCGCGGCATCGTCGAAGGGCGCAGGATGGTCCACCCCGACGCCGAACGGGCGCTGCGCGAGGGCCTGCGCAATCTGCGCGGCGCGCCGCTCGAGGAGCTCACACCACGGGAGCAGTCGGTGCTCGAGCTGTTGGCAGAAGGCCGCAGCAACCGCCAGATCGGCGGCCGCCTGGGGCTGACCGAAGGCACGGTCAAAGGCTACGTCTCGACCGTGCTCGACAAGCTCGGAGCCCAGGATCGCACCGAGGCCGTGCTCTTCGCGCAACGTATCGGCTTGGTGATGCGGTCGTAGAACCCGTCGTCAACCCGTCATGCGGCTCGGGGCTGGTGCGCGAGTCCGCGAGGATGACCGCCCCACGCTGTCCCGAGGCGGGCGCGATCAGGCCTCCAGCCGCCCCAGCAGCCGCTGGCGGTACGCACGTCCGATCGGCACCCGCCGACCGCCGAGCTCGAGCTCGGAGCCCTCGACCGCCCGGATCTTGCCCGCCGGGACCAGCCAGCTCTTGTGCACTCGAACCAGCACCGCAGCGAGTCGCTCAGCCAGCTGCGCCATGGTCTCCTGGGTCAGGAAGCGGGTGCCGTCCTCGAGCAGCACCATGGCAAAGTTGCCCGCCGCCTGAATCGCTTCGATCTGGTCGGGAGCAACGCGCCGGAACCGCCGGCCATCCTTGAACAGCAGGGCCGTCGCCTTCGGTGGCGAGGCGCCGTCGCCCGCCGCGAGCACTCGGGCCTTCTCGACCGCGCGGAGGAAACGATCGAACGAAAACGGCTTGAGCAGGTAGTCGCAGATCGCCAGGTCCCAGCCCTCGAGGGCGTAGTCGCGGTGTGCGGTGACCGCAATCACCAGCGGTGGTCGCGGCAGGGCACGCAGCAGATCGAAGCCGGACACCCTCGGCAGCTGGATGTCGAGGAACATCAGGTCGACCGCCTCGCGGCGCAACACCTCGAGCGCGTCGGCGGCGCTGAAACACGCCGCGACCCGTTCGAGGTCCGGCAATCGCGCCGCGTACCCCTCGAGGACCTGGTGCGCCAGCGGTTCGTCGTCGACCACCAGGTATCTCACGACTCGATCCTCAGCCGTGCGCGGTAGCGGCCCTCGCCGCGCTCGAGCTCGAGCTGGTGGCGCCCCGGGTAGAGCAGCTCGAGACGCCGCCGCAGGTTGTCGAGCCCCACCCCGCCGCGCCGCGCGCTCGGCGACGCCGCCACCCCTTCGGCGATGCTGTTTTCGACCACCAGCTCGAGCCAGTCCGAGCCTGCACGCAGCCGCGCGCGGATCCAGCCACCGGCTCCCACCGCACCCAGGCCGTGTTTGACCGCGTTTTCGATCAGCAGGATCAACATCAGCGGCGGCACCATCAACAGCTCGTCCTCGACCTCGACCACCAGCTCGATGGTGGCATCTTCCGCCCGCGCGCGCAGGCGCTGCAGCGCCAGGTAGTGCTCGAGATAGGCGACCTCGTCGCGCAACGCCACGTGATCCTTGCGCCCCTCGTAGATGGTGAAGCGCAACAGCTCCGACAGCTCGAGGATCAGCTGCGGCGCCCGCTGCGACCCCGCCAGCACCAGGGCGTAGAGGTTGTTGAGCGTATTGAAGAAGAAGTGCGGGTCGATCTGCGCCCGCAACATCGCCACCTCGGCCCTGAGCGCCTCCTCGCGCAACGCCGCGAGCTGACGTTGCTGGCGGCCTCGTTCAGCCACCAGCCACACCACCGGCGCCAGTGCCAGCGCCACCAGCAGCGCCACCAGCGCGTCGGAGTGCCCGCCGCGGGCAAGCAGCCACACCCCCGCCCCGGCAGCCCCGAGCAGGCTCGCCCACACCAGATACCGAACCAGGTTGCGCGTGTCGTTCACCACCACCATCTTCGCCCCTCGATCGGGGCGGATCAACGCCGTTGACCCAGCGTTCGACGTCGTTCACCACCACACGCCTTCCCAACCCGCCCCCGCCATGGTCAGATCGGCGCCTCTGCAGTCCGGAGGACCCCATGCTCTCGATCTCGAACATCACCAAGACCTACCCCGGCGGCGTGCGGGCGCTCGAGCGCATCGAGCTCGAGATCGGCCCCGGGATGTTTGGCCTCCTGGGCCCCAACGGCGCCGGCAAAAGCACACTGATGCGCACCATCGCCGGCCTTCAGGCCCCCGACAGCGGCCGCATCCTGCTCGACGGCGTCGACATCGTCGCCCATCCCCAGGTGGTGCGCGAACGCCTCGGCTACCTGCCCCAGGACTTTGGCGTCTACCCACACATCAGCGCTTTTGACCTGCTCGACCACCTGGCGCTGCTCAAGGGTGTGGTCGACCGCCGCCGGCGACGCGACCAGGTCGAGTCGCTGCTCGCTCAAACCAATCTCGCCGACGTGCGCAACACCGCGGTGTCGACGTTTTCGGGCGGCATGAAGCAACGTTTCGGCATTGCCCAGGCCCTCCTCGGCGACCCGCGTCTGATCATCGTCGACGAGCCCACCGCGGGTCTCGACCCGGCCGAGCGCCACCGTTTCCACAACCTGCTGGTCGAGATCGGTGAACGGGTAGTGGTGGTGCTGTCGACCCACATCGTCGAGGACGTGCGGGATCTGTGCTCGCACATGGCGATCCTGGTGCGGGGTCGAATCCAGGCAGTGGGAGAGCCTGAGCAGCTCCTGACCCGCCTCGCCGGCCGAGTGTGGCGTCTCGAGGCACCCCGTGCCGTGCTCCCGACGTTGGTCGCAGGCCACCAACTGTTGTCGACGCGTTTGGCTGCGGGGCGGTCGTTGGTGCACGTCTTGGCTGACGAGCCACCGGGACCGGAGTTTCGGCCGGTCGAACCGTCGATCGAAGACCTCTACTTCTCCGTGTTGGCAGGGGAGAGCTGAGCCGTGTGGTGGCAGTTGCTCGCTTTCGAGCTGCGGTTCCACGCGCGCCAGCCGATCACCCGCGCCTGTGTGGTGGCCTACCTGGTGTTGGGCGCGGCGATGGCCCGCGGCCGTTTTGGCGGCTCCGAGGTGCTCGGTGACGCGCCCAGCTCGCTGGCGATGTTCGCCGGCCTGCTGTCGCTCGCAAGTTACGTCGTCACCTCGTTGCTCGCGGGCGGAGCGATCCTGCGCGATCGGGAGCACGGCATGGAGGCAATCGTCTTCACCACCGGCCTCGACCGCTGGTCGTTCGTCACCAGCCGCGCGGCCGGGCTGGCCTGGGCGACGCTCGGATGTGTCAGCACCGGCATCCTCGGCCTGATGTTGGGCCGTTTCCTTCCGGGCGTCGACCCCGAGCGCTTCGGGCCACTGGCGCCGGTGTCGTACCTGTGGGCCTGGGGGGTGATGGTGGTTCCCACCGTGCTGTTTGGGGTCGCCGTGGTGTTCGCCGCCGGCGCCTTGTCGCGCAGCGCGCTGGTCACGTTCGTCAGTGGCCTCGGCCTCTACGCCTTCTACTGGGTCGGCTCGATCCTCGGCAATTCGCCTTTGATGGCGCAGTCGAAGCCCCTGGCTCCCGGCGAGGCCAACCTCGGTGCGCTGCTCGAGCCCACCGGAATGGTGGCGTCACTCGAACAGACCCGCTTCTGGTCCACCGCCGAGCACAACCACCAGCTGGTGCCAGTGGCAGGCCTGTTGCTCCAGAATCGCCTGCTGTGGGTCGCCCTGACCCTGCTGACGTTCGCCGCCACGGTGCGGGTGTTCGCGTTCCGCACTGCCGAGTCCCGCGCCAAGAAGCCCGTAGCGGAAACGACCGCCACTGCGTTGGGCCCAACGCGACCGATCGCACCGGCCGCCGTAACCCCGGTATCGCTCGCATCGGCAACCCTCTCCCACACCCACATCCTGCTGCGCTCGTTCGGTCGTCACCTGCCGCTGATCGGCGCGGCGGTGTTGTGGATCCCCTTCGTGTTCGTGAGTGTCACCGACGTCTTGCGATCGGGCGACCTCGACACCACCCTGCGCGCCACCTCCGAGCTGGTGATCCCGGCACTGCTCGAGCCGATCCGACTCTTCGGCAGCCTGTTGGTGGTGTACTTCGCCAGCGAGCTGTGCTGGCGCGAACGGGCACTGCGCTTCGACGGCATCCTCGACGCGGCCCCGGCATCGGTCGGCGCGCGCCTGTTGGGCCGGCTGCTGATGTTGCTCGCCCTGATCGCGGGCTTGATCCTCTGCGGCAGCGCCACGGCGTTGGTGATCCAGCTCGTGACGGGAGAAACGCCGGCCCTGGCACCCTACCTGTCCTTGTGGTCGCGCGGTGCCGTACCGCTGGCGGCGCTGTCGGGAATCGCGGTTTTGGTCCACGCACTCGCGCCCAACCGCTGGGTTGGGCTCGGCGCCACCATCGCCGTGGTGGTGTTCGGATCGGGCCTGCCGGCGCCGACCGCGGGGCTGATCTCCCATCCCTTGTTCAAGCTCGGGACCATGCCCCGCTACCGCGGATCAGCGCTGGCGGGCACCTTTGACGCCGGCGCGGTGCTGTGGTGGTGCGTCTACTGGTTGACTTGGATGGTCCTGGCGGTGGCGCTCGCCTGGGCGGCGAGTCGGCGCGGAACGCGGCGCACCGGCTGGGGCCGCGCCGCAGCGGTGGTCGCCGCCGGCGCACTGGTCGCGGCGATCGGCACCGGAATCGAGATCAGCCGGCGCACGCACACGAGTGGCACCTTCCTCACCGCCGCCGCCGATCTCGCCTGGCGCGCCGCTTACGAACGCCACACCGCGGCCGAGGCCGAACGCCCCACGGTCGAGCCGACCGCCATCACCCTGCGCGGTGACTTTGAACCGAACGCGCGGACGCTCCACCTGGTGGCGCAGATCGAGCTCGCCAACACCTCGGCCGCGCCCTTGGATCGTGTGACGCTCCAGGTCGATCCCAGGCTGCACGTTGCGCACATCACCCTCGCTGGCCAGACCCCACAGCAGGTCGACCCGAGCTTCGGTTCGACCACCTTCGATCTGCCCCGGGCACTGGCTCCCGGCGCCACCGTCCGCCTCGAGGTCGACGCCCGGCTCGAAACATCGGCCTTTGCCAGGCTCGATCCCGAGGCCTACGTGACGCCGGGCGCGAGCTACGTCGAGGTGCACAAGCTGTTGCCCAGTGCGCTGCCACGGCAGGATTGGTGGATCCAAGATCCGCTCGAGCGACGGCGCCACGGCCTGCCCGAGGTCCCTACCTCTCCACCGCTGCGCGAGCCTCAGCCGCCACACCCCGATTGGGTCTCGATCGACGCCACCTGGTCGACCGCGGGAGACCAATTGGTCGTCGCCGCCGGCGTCGACGTGCGGCGCTGGGAGGAAGACGGGCGTGCCTTCCTGCACTCGCGCTCCAACGGGCCGATGCCGCTCGCCCTCGGCGTCGCCTCGGCTGACTACCAGGTCGCCCGCGACCGGTGGAACAATGTCGACACCCTGGTCTACCACGCGGCCGATCACGCCGCCGCGGCGCCGGACCTGCTGCATGCGGCCGCCACCACGCTCGAGCTCGCCGGAAGCTCGTTTGCTCCATACCCCGACCCGCAGCTGGTGATCGCCGAAATCCCGGCCTTTTCGGAACGATTTGGAGCGACCTCGAACCCCGGCGCGATCTTCGCCGTCGAAAACCGCATCTTCCTCGAGCGAGAGGGGCAACCACGGATCGCCGCACGGGCAATCGCCCACGAGGTCGCCCACCAGTGGTGGGGCCGGCTGCTCGACCCTGCCGCCGGGCCGGGCCAGCAGATGTTGACCGAAGTCCTCGCGGTGAGCACCGAGGGGCTGGTCGCACGCACCCTCTTCGACCCCATCACCACCAGCACCAGTCTCGAGCGCCTCGCGGGACTGTACTTCTCGATGCGAGGCTACGGCCCCGGCAGCGAGCCGCCGCTGGTCGACACCGAAAACTCCCCAGCGGTCCACTACTTCAAGGGCGCCATGGTCGCCCACGCGCTCGAACAACACCTCGGGCGCGAGCGCCTGCTCGGCGTGCTCCGCGACTTCCTCGCCGACCACGCCTACCCCGCCAAACCGATCGCCTGGCAGCTCGCCGGGCGCCTCGAAGCCGCCGCCCCGGCGGAGGTGCAGCGAGCGGTGCGCGAGCTCCTGACCGAGGTCGTGACCTACGAGCTCGAGCTCCACTCGATCCAAGGGCCGACCGCAGGCTTCGTCGAGGTCGACCTCGCAGCCCGCCGCCGTGGCGCCGGCACCCTTGGCGGGTTCTGGCTCGAAATCCGCCTTGGCGCGCCGCCGGGCGAGAGCGAGATCCGCCGTGTCTGGATCGCGGCAGAGCGCTCACGCCACCGCCTGCCGTGGGCGGGTGTCAGGGTTCCCGAAGTCGAGCTCGATCCGCGCCGCCTGTTGATCCGCCCGCCGCGGCGGGAGCCGCGCAACGGCTAGCAGGCTGGTGAAAAACGCCTTGTGCCGCGATGCGAGCGCCGCACTGCGTCATGCAAGGAGCCGCGACGCAGGCGATGCGGTGCCATCGTCGAGGAGCGGCGACGCGGCAGGACGCAGTGCGCCGCCGCATCCCGCAGGGAGACAACGAGTTGCGTAGCCAAGCGAAGGCCTGGGTTTGGCCCCGATGGCTGCCGCTGTCAAACCTGCGGCCAACGGATCTCTGGTGTGGGATCTGGGCCTTTCCGACGGTTCGGAAATCTGGCTCGGCGCGCCCGGCGGACTGGAGACCGTCGGCCCGCGGGTCTTCGCCTTCGCCGGACAGCACGCACTCTGGACCAGTGACGGAACGATCCCAGGCACCCGGGTGATCGATGATCTTTGTAATGCTCGGGGCTGTGGGGAGATGGGGATTCTGGGAGCCGTGGGGGAGCACTTCCTTTACGCCGTCAGAACTTCGCAAGCCGGAAGCCTGGTCATGGCTACGGACGGCACCGAGGGCGGGACGAGGGTCGTCGGGCACGGTTTGGGAGTGAGCGTCTCTCCTCCTGTCGGCCCGACTGCGGGGCAATGGGCTCGCCACGGCGACACCATGATGTGGCCCGAGGTCGTTGGGGACGCGACGAGCCAGCTGATTGCCTGGCGCGACGCCGGCTCGGGCTTGCCCCCGTGCCCGCGCGGCAACTTGACGACTGACTGAGAAGGCACTAGCGTGAAAGGTAAATACGGGGAGAGCCATACGGTGGATTCGAGTGAAGCCAGCTACCCGACGCCTGTTGTGGTCGACTTGGGCGCCCAGAAACGAAAGCGGATCCGCCAGCTGAAGAAGGGCAAGGGTCCGCTGGTCGAAGAAGTGCATGCGGTGGTCCAGGAGGTGCTGGCGAGCCTCGGCGAGGACGGCGCTGTCTCCGGAGTGCCGGTGGTCATGCTCTATCGACGAAAGTCGAAGAAGCGCAAGGGGCTGCGGGCCTTGTTCGGCTGATGCCGGCCACGTCGGTGGACCGCGCGCTGCAGGAGGACACCATGGACGAGAGCGAATCCGACACGATTCTCGACACTGCGTCGGCGGGTGGCCCCGAGGTCGTTGCGGAAGGCGCGCCGAAGAAGCGCAAGAAGAAGTATTCCAAGGGCTTGCGAGATCTCCAGCGGCTGGAGCGGGGCCTTTCGAGGGCCAGTGTCAGACTCGCCGACGCCGTCAGTGCCGGGCTTCGCACCTATCACGAGCGATCGGAGGCGTCCGCCCTCGAGCGCCGCGATGGAGCGTTTCGCGATTCCTTCGAGAACGCGGCGATTGCAACCGGCAAGAGCCTGCAGGTCGCGTCTCGGGTGCCCAGAGACCTCGCTCGTGGTGTCAACACCAAGTGGTTGTGGAAGCGTGTTCGCCCTCTGATCAAGCTGGCCGCGAAGCCGATCTTTTCGTCGTGAGGCTGGGACCGGCTCAGGGCCGGCCCAGCGAGCCCTCCGTGAGGCGTGGTGGCTGAGATGGTGGAGCCGACCGAACCGACGACCAGCGTGTCGATGTCGCCTCAGGTGGGTCGCCAGCTGGACTCTGGGCTGCCGGCCGCTGGCCGAGCTGACCACCACCAGGATTGGGCGCGCCTCCGGGCGCAGCAGGCGGTCGACCGCTGGCGTCGCGCGCAGCGTCCGCCGGCCCGGACCGCTGGCGCCAAGGACGGGCAGGATGCGGCGCCATCCGCGCCTGGCCGCAACGCGACGGTCGGGGACGGGGTCTTCGCCAGCCTGCCTCGGCGCCAGGCGCAGTTCCGGGCGGGCGACGGTGATCAGCGGCGGGTCCGGCAACGACAGGAGACGTTCGCCGCGGGCCCGCTCGCGACGACGTGGCGGCTGCTGCACTGGATCTGGATCGCCCTGCGCTTCGCCGGTGCGGTCGGGTGGGACTGGATGCGGCGTCGCAACACCCAGGAACGGCGGGCTCGACGACTGCGCCACACGCTCCAGGCGGCGGGTCTCACAGCGATCAAGGTCGGCCAGCAGCTGTCGATGCGCATCGACATCCTGCCCTACGCGTACGCGGCCGAGCTCGAGAAGCTGCTCGACGACGTCCCGCCCTTTCCTCTCGAGCAGGCGATCGCCGAGATCGAGGCGGCGGCGGGGCGTCCGCTGGCCGACGTTTTTGCGGTCTTCGATCCGACGCCGATCGGTTCGGCTTCGATTTCCTGTGTCTACCAGGCAGTGTTGCACAGCGGCGAGCGGGTGGCGGTCAAGGTGCGCCGGCCGAACATCGGCAACGATCTGGCCGCGGACCTGAGCGGGCTGGCGATCCTCCTCAAGTTCACCGAGCTGTTCTGGCTGCCACCGCGCTTCTCGAACAATTTCATGCGGGAGCTCACCACGATGTTGTTCGGCGAGCTCGACTTCGTCAACGAGGCGCGCTCGATCGAAATCTTTCGTCGGCGGGTGAAGAAGGCCAAGATCCGCTACGTCCGGGCGCCCAAGATCTACTTCCGCCTGTCGAATCGGCGCGTTCTCGTCGAGGAGTTCGTCTCGGGAGTGTGGCTGACCGAGGTGCTCGCGATCGTCGAAGGCAAGAATGAGGCAGGATTCGAATACCTCCGCTCGCTGGCCATCGATCCGACCTTGGTCGCCGGGCGTCTCTTGAGGGCCACCCGCTGGGCGGGTTTCGAGGGGCTGCTGTTCCACGCGGACCTGCATCCCGCGAACATCATCGTGAGTCCCGGCAGCGTTCTGATGCTGGTCGACTTCGGTGCGGTCGGTGCCTTCACCGAGAGGGAGCGTACGATTTGGCGTCGGTTCTTGTATGCGCAGCAGATCGAGGACGTCGGAGCGATGGCACGGGCGGCCCTGAATCTGCTCGAGCCGCTGCCGCCGATCGATATCGACGAGCTCATCAGCGAAACCGAGGCCGTGTTCTGGCAAGACCTCTATGCCTACCGCTCGAAACACGCCGAGTGGTGGGAGAAGACCTCGGCGCGGATCTGGATGAGCTTCCTCGGGCTCGCGCGGTCCCGCAACATCCCGCTGAATCTCAACACCCTGCGGATGATCCGCGCCACGTTGCTGGTCGACACCCTGGCCTTGCGGCTCGATGCGAACATCGACCACTACCGGGAATACGCCAAATACGAGCAGGGCGCCGGCAAGCGCGCCCGCAAGCGGCTCGAGGGCAAGCTGCGCGAGATGTTGAGCGTGCGCAGTTTCATCGAGCTCGAGCAGATGTTCGAGGCGAGCCGTTCGATCCTCTACCGCCTCCAGCGCTCGCTCGACATGCCGGTGGCGCGGTATTCGCGGTTGATCGGCAAGTCCGCTTACACCGCGATCGCGGCTTTGAACCTGGCGCTGACGCTGGTTGCCGGGACGTGTGTGGTCGGATTCGTGGTGGCAGTGGTGCGGCGGCTCCAAGGTTCGACGCAGGCAGTCGAGTGGTGGCGCAGCGTGGCCGACCTGGTGTTGCCGAGCGGTCTCTACCAGGCGGGCGTGGTGGTCATCACGGCTTCCGCCTGTCGGTGGGTGTACTACCACCTTCGAGGTCGGGAGGGTTAGCGTGCCCCGGTGGACCCGGTCGCGGGTCGTCGGACCGCAGCAGATCGGAGGCGATTGGCCGCTCGATCCGATCGGCTGGTTCCCAGCCCTGCGCGCGTCGCTGCGACCCCTCCGGATCATCGCGGACTCGACCCTCGACGGACCGTTCGCCGATGACCAGCTCCCGGTCGTGCTCGCTGAGGTGCACCGCACGGCCGGCCTGGCCGGGACGCTCCAGGACAAGGTCGCGGGTTTGTGGCGGCTGGAGAAGATCGCCTACGCATGGTGTCGGCACGGTCGGGGTCGCCTGCGAGTCGAGGAGTTTCCCACCTCGCTCTGGCCGATCCTCCATGTCGGGCTTGGAGTTGCGGCGGCGGAGCACGCCGACTTCGTGCCCGACCGGGTGGTGTCGATCATCGACGACTGGGCGCATCCCGGCTACCGCGCGTTTGCGTTCGAGGCGGTGGGGTGCATCTGGGCGATCTCCTCGAGCCGGCGGTATCGGCCCGTATTCGAGCTCGTTTCGAGGCTGAGAATCCGGACCCCGAACCTGCCCGGATGGCGCGAGATGCTGGAGGCCGTGCCGGCCGAAGCGCGCAGATATCTGGCGCACGGCTACGGTCGCGCGCTTTACTTTCAACACTTGAACGTTCCCCGGGCGCTGCGCCGTGCGCTCGCGGTGCCCGGCCTCGATGCGGCCGCTGCAGCCCAGGGGATCGCCTTTGCCTACGCGATGCTGCATTGTCGCGACGTGGCGCGCGTCCTCGAGGTCGGCGCGAGCTGGCAAAACCCGCTGGCCGGTGGCTTCCGACACGGGCTCGTGTACGTCCTGGCATTTTGGGAGTGGGCGTACCGCGGGTGTCTGGACCTGATCGCACCCGGGTCGACGTGGCAAGCGTCGCTGCTCGCGGACGCCGAGGCCTTGATCGCGAGGAGCCGCGAGGTCGGCACGCTCGAAACGTCTTGGCCAACAGGAACAGCCGTCGGTCCGCAAGGGACCGGCGCCAATCGTCTCTGACATCGAAAGACGAGCGACTTCGGCGATGTGCGCATCGTAGGGCCGTCGACGGCCTTCGACAGGCGGATCCCCGAACCTTCCCTCGACCTCTGTTCCAGCCTCGAGACCGAACCGCCGTCGAATCTCCGCGGGAACCACGATGCGCCCTGCCTTGTCAATGGTGGTCAGCAGGGTATGGGTCTACCATTTCGCTGCCATTCAAGATCCGAAACACCGGCGTTGCGCTCATCTCTTGGCTGACGGACCAGCTGGCTGCTGCGGCCGCCGGGAGGAGTGCCCTGGCGCCGATCGACTACCCGCTGCTCACTCTCGAACAAGTGGAAGCCATCCTGGTGCCGACCTACGCTCGCCGTTCCGACATTTCGTCCACAGATGGGTGGGGCAACCCGTGCGAGATCCGCGTGAAGCAGGACGACCTGCTGGCCTCGTCCGTGATGATGATTCGCTGTCCTGGTCGGGACAAGGAGTTCGATGCGGCGACCTACGAAGTTGGCAGCTTCAGCCTCTCTGACTTCGATGCCGACATCGTCTGGGCAGATGGCTTCTTCGTCCGCTGGCCCCAGAAGGATCCCTAGGAGCAGGAGCCGCCGCACTGCCTTCGCCGAGTCGGTCGGCGTCCGCGACGTTGGGACGTCCCCCCACGCCCTCTCTCCACGATGGCCCGAGTGACCAGATCCGTGGGTGGTCGATCCCCTGTGCGCCTAGTCGTCGCGAAGCCGCGCCTTGAGGGGAAAGCGCTCGGGATGTTCGATCGACTCGAGCGAGAGATCGACGTCGACTTCCGGCCAGTAGAGGTGTGAGGGGCTCGGCCTCTCCACGCTGAGGATGGCGCCGACGGGCGCTCGTTCGAACCAAGGGAACTCTTCGAAAGGCAAGAACAACTCGCGTTCGTCCACCAACAGCCAGAAGCCATGCCGGGAGACGTTCGTGACCTCAGCTGCCGAAGTGCTTGTTCCAGGCATCGCTGATCTCCTTGCGGCGTTCGCCGATGATCGCTTCGATGGTCGTGAGGTCCGCGTTGGCGAGGCGGTAGGACGTCGCCAGCTCGATGCGCGGCTCGAGCCAGAACTTGGCCTCGCCGTCCGGTGACGCGACGTGCACGTGCCGACGAGGTTCTTCACGCGAGAAGAAGTAGAAGCGGTACGGGCCGTGGCGAAACACAGTCGGGCTCACGCGAACATTCTACGCCGGGCCATCGGGATCACCGGCCGGGAGGCCTCCCTGTGAGCGTGGCCCGAGGTCGAACCCGCCATCCGGCTTCGACTCGAATGTCGTCAAATGATCCTCCCTGCGCGCTCGTGCAGACCTCTGACGCCTTCTTGGGAGGGTGGGTGGGGGGGCGGCCCCAAGCGCGGAGTAAATTTTTCAACGGAGGATGCAAAACGCTCCGTGCACCGCAAGGGCGCCGGCGATTGTTGGCTCGTGATGGTGTCTGTAAGTCCAATATTCCAAACGGCTTCCGCATCTCTCCCGGAGCTGGCATCCGGCTTGCGGTAGAGCCAGGCAGCTGACGGTCACCATGGCCTGAGGCAAGACCTGGAAAGGAGATCGAGATGAACAACCGAATCACGTCCCTCTTCGCCGCAGCGGTGCTGTTCGCTGCCCTGCCACTGGTCGCCCAGCAGCCGGACGAGGCTCAGGAGCCGGAGCAGACCCAAGGCTACGCAGAAGCCCAGCTCGACACCCAGGACCCGGCGCCGCAGCCGGCCACTCCCGAGCCTCAGACCGACGAGCCGGTGACCACCAGCACGGAGATCACCGCCGAAAACACCTCGACCGAGGATGAGGTCAAGCTCGACGAGTTGCCGCAGACCGCTACGAGTCTGCCGCTGCTGCTGTTGCTCGGATCGGCCGCGATCGGAACCGGCTTGATCGTCCGCGCGGTGGCACGGAGCTGAGGCTTCCGCCGGCAGCAACGCGCGAGCGACACGGGGCGCGTGGACCACTTGGCCCACGCGCCCATTTTGCTGCAATGCCCCGCGTCTCCGAGACGCCCACAACCCAAGGAGAAGTGAGGTTCGTGAACCGTCGCCAACTCGTCGCCGCCGGAGCTACCTGGGCCCTCGGCCAACTCGCGGTCGGACCCTTGGTTCAGCGTGGTTGGAGTCAGCCGTTGGGAACCACCGGCCCGCGGATCTCCCACCGCGCCCTCGAGTTGGTGCAGGAGTCGACTGTCATCGACATGCTCGGCCTGCTCTCACTCGACTGGCGGCGGCTGGTGGGCTGGCTCAACGATCCACCGCGTTTCGGCGCGCAGGACCTCGAGCGGTTGGCCGCAAGTGGCGTCGATGTCTTCCACCCGGCAGTCGAACCCGCCGCGCGTGACCCTCACGACGCTGCCCGCCGTTGGATCAGTGGCTGGCAGCGGCTCGTTGCACGATCGGCCTGTGGCCTGCGACCGGTTCGTTCGGTGGTCGATCTTCAGCGCTCGCGCAACAACGGCCCGCTCGGGATCCTGATCGGACTGCAGAGCTCCGAGCACTTCCGCACGGCCGCCGACGTGGCGCTGTTCGCGGACCTCGGTCAGCGGGTTTCGCAACTGACCTACAACGGTTCATCGCGCCTGGGAAGCGGCTGCTGGGTCCTTCGGGACTCCGGGCTGACACCGTTCGGCGCCGAGGTCGTGGCGGCGATGAATCACGTCGGCATGGCAGTCGACCTCTCGCACAGTGGGGAACGCACTGCGCTCGACGCGATCGAGGCCTCACGGACCCCGGTGTTGATCACCCACTCGAACTGCCGCACTCTGGTGCCGAGCCAACGGCGCAACGTCACCGACCGCACCATCCGGGCCCTGACCCAACGTGGCGGTGTGCTCGGACTGACCACCGTCCGCGCCCTTGTCGGCACTGGCCGCCCGTCCATCGAAACCCTCCTCGATCACTTCGATCACGTCGCTCACCTGGTCGGGATCGAACACGTCGGACTCGGCAGCGACGTCGACGCGGATGGTCGCGACACCAGCAGTGGGCGACCGCTTGGTGCCTACATCATCGAGGGCCTCGACCCTGCGCTGCGGGTTTTCCAGCTGGCCGAGGGCTTGCTCGCCCGCGGCTACTCGCGTGCCGACGTCCAGGGAGTGCTCGGTGGCAACTTTCGCCGCGCGCTGGCAGCGATCTGGCCGGCTCCTGCGGCCGGTGATCGTCTGCCGCCTCGCGATCCCTTCTGCCCTCCCGTCCTCGCTCCACGGAGTCGATCATGAAAGCCCCCCTGCTCGATCGCCTTTCGACCGGTCTGATGGCCGGCGGCACGCTCTTGCTGCTGTGGGTTGCAGCGGTCTATGCCAACAGCTGGCACCACACCCGGCAGAGCCGTCTCGCGTTCGAGCAGCTGGAGGTTGGGATCGCCTCGGGACCCGCAACGCAGTACCAGGCCGCGGACGGCGAGCTCCTCGGGCAGGTGACCATCGACCGGATCGATCTCGACGCCCCGATTCTCGCCGGGATCGCCGAATCGACCTTGATGCACGGTGCGGGGCACGTCCCCGGCACCGCCTGGCCAGGCTCCGAAGGCAACGTCGTGCTCGCAGCCCATCGGGACATGCACTTCGCCCTGCTGCGCTTCGCTGAAGTTGGGGACACAGTGACCGTGTCGACGCGTTGGGGCGAGCGGTCCTACGTGATCGAGTCTCTCGACATCGTCGACCCCGACAACACCGCAGTGCTCGAGGCCACCACCGACCAGCTGGTTCTGATCACCTGCTACCCATTCCGCTACTTCGGCCGCGCACCCCAGCGCCTCCTGGTCACCGCCGTCCCCGCACCCGACGTTGGAGCTGCCGAACACGTCGACGGTTCGGTGCGCGGGACGGACCGTCGAGCGCTGGGGTGACGTTATCGTCAAGCTCGAAGGTTCTTTCGCGTAGCAGGCTCCCGCAGGCCTCGGACGCCTTTGAAAGGTGCTGCAGCTGGGGGGCCTCGCCCTTGTTGGTAGCATCATCAAATGGTGCGTCGTGAAGCAGACAAGGGCCCTCTTGTAGAGCCTGCGTATGCACGCT
>CAZRFU010000020.1:71295-74168 GCA_964599475.1 uncultured Thermoanaerobaculia bacterium | reverse complement strand
TGCGCCAGTTGTTCGACCAGCAGGCGATACTTCGGCAACAACCCCGCGTGGTGAACGGCGATACCGAAGCCGAGGAAGCGCCTGAGCTCCTTGCCGTAGGGCGTGTCGAAGCGAAAGTCGCCGACTTCCTGCCACAAGCGGTCCTTCTCCTCGCGACTCGCCAGCTTGAGGCTGGTGAGACTCTGCGCGAGCTCCGAGCAATCCCGCTGGGTGAAGCTGACCACGTAGACCGGCGCTTTGCCCGTCGCCACGAGCTCCTCGATGGTTTCGTGCAGCGGCGTCTCGCGGTATTCGAAGTCCAGCGGCACCGGCCGCACGTCACTCGAGACCAGCGCGACCGCGCGACCCGAACGCGCCTCGAGCTTTTCGCTGATCGGCGCCATGCTCCCGAGCGTCGCCGACATCAGCAGAAAGCGGCTCGCGCCGAGCTCGATCAGCGGGATCTGCCAGGCAACACCGCGCTCGCGGTCGGAGTAGTAGTGGAACTCGTCCATCACCACGTCGTCGATGCCGAGGTTCTCGCCGCGCCGCAGCGCCATGTTCGAGAGCACCTCGGCCGTGCAGCAGACGACCGGGGCATCGGGGTTGAGGCTGGCATCACCGGTCAACATGCCGACCCGGTCGGCGCCGAGCTCCTCGCACAGATCGAAGAACTTCTCGCTCGCCAGGGCCTTGATCGGACTGGTGTACGCCGAGCGGCGACCTTCACACAGAGCCTTGAAGTGCAGGGCCAGCGCAACCAACGACTTGCCGGAGCCGGTGGGTGTCGAGAGCACGACGTGCCGCTCGGCCATGAGCTCGAGGATCGCCTCCTCCTGCGCCGGATACAGCGACAGACCGCGCTCGTCGACCCAACCGAGGAAGCGATCGAAGATCTCGTCGGACGTGAGCCTCTCGCCGGCTCCGGGAAGGAGCTCAGCGAGCCGGCGACGTGCCTTGTCCTCCCCGCCTTCGGTCATCGGGTCGGAGCGCTCGGGCGCCACTCCTTGGTCGGTGGCGCAAACCAGATCTTGAGCTCGGCGAAGCGCTCGACCGCTGCGAGATTCTCGAAAACCGCCCAGAACACCTTGGCGCCGCCGATCGCCGCGGTGCGCGGATCGGCATCCCACCGAGCCTGCCCGATGCCACACTCCTGCCGCGGCAGGCAACCGCCGGATCCGCTGGCGTCGCGAGCGCCGAAGCCGTAGCCCAGGAAGCGGGCACCAGCGGGGATCGCCACCGCGACCAGAACACACGAACCGGTGCCGGCTTCAACCGATGGCCATGGCGCGTCGGGCGCTACCGCCGGCCCGGCGTAGGCCGCAAGGTCCCAGCCTTCAGCGGCTGCCGCGAGCGCTTCGCCGCGGGCCCGTGCACCGGCGCACCCCGGCGAGTCCTGGGCCGCAGCTCGGACCTCGACGGCCACCGACCACTCGCCGGGCTTGCAGTCGAGGCATCCTCCCGGACCCGCAGCGCGGACATACCGGCCCGGGTCGAAGGATGGCAACACGGGAGCCGGAGGCTCCGACGGCGCGGTGGGCTCGCCGACAGGCGGCTCAGGGGTCGGCGCGGGTTCGGGCGCTGCAGCAGGTGCCGCGGCGGGCTCGGCGGCGCCGGCCTCGAGTGTGGCCGGCTCAGGGGCAGCGGGCGCAGGGGCGGCCGGTTCCGGCGCGGCCGGCGGAGGTGCGACCGGTTCCGGCGTAGGCGCAGGGGCAACAGGAACAGGTGCGACCGGCTCTGGTGAGACCGGCTGGGGCGCGGGCGGCTCGGGCGAGGCCACGGCAGGGACCGGCGCCTCGGCGACCGGCTGCGACGGGGCCGGTGCGGGCGCGGGAGCCACCGGTGCCGTGGCTACCGCCGAGGGCTCGTCAACAGGGGCGGTGCGCCCTTGTGCCCACGCCGGCGGTGTCGCGCTGCCCACGTCGCGTCCTCGAGGCTTCTGCAGCCGAACCTTGAGCGGCCCGCCGCTGCCCTCCCCCGCCTGATGCGCCGTCGACAGCGCGACGGGTTTGTCGGCCGGGCTGAGCCGTACCGTTGCCACGAACGTCATGTGGTCCGGGTGGACCACCTCGACGCGCCAATCACCGGCCACGAGACCACCGATCTCGACCTCACCACGAGCATCGGTGTAGCTCGGCGGAGGGCCTCCCGAGGAACCTTGGCGAGCGGTCCGGATCACCACTTGGGCGCCAACGACCGGGCCGCCACGGTACGCCGAGACCTCGAGTCGCAGCGCCGCCGGACCCTTCCAGCTCTGCGCCGCGACGGGAGGGGCTACCAGCACCAGCGCCAGGGTTGCCATCAGTGCACACCGTGAGGTCATCGAGCCACTCCTCTCCTGGTGGAAAACGAACGAGGTAGGCCACGCATCCGGCCCTGCACTACTCTACTCGCCGAGGAGGGATCCGTGATGGGCCCATGGAGTTGGATCGTCGTCGCCGGGGTGCTCGAAGTCGGATGGGCGCTCGGGCTCAAGTGGAGTGAGGGCCTGAGTCGCCCGTGGCCCGCTGCAGTCACCATCGTCGGCATGATCGCGAGCTTCTGGTGCCTGGCACAAGGCGTCCGCGACCTGCCGATCGGTACCGGCTACGCGGTCTGGACCGGCATCGGCGCCGCCGGCACCGCCGTGCTCGGCATCATCCTCTTGGGCGAATCCGTCGCGCCGGCCCGGTTGCTCTGCCTCCTGCTCGTGATCGGCGGCACCGTCGGGCTCAAGCTCACTGCGTAATACCTCCTGATCCCTGCTCCCCGGTGGCCGCCTGCTAACATTTGCCGCTCCGCGGCAGACGCCGCTCCACGACCTGACGAGGCCACCAATGTCCCGACCGATCCCCGAACGCTACGACTTCCTCGCTTGCGAGCGCGACTGGCAACGGCGCTGGGAGGAGCTGGGT
>CAZRFU010000020.1:36128-71285 GCA_964599475.1 uncultured Thermoanaerobaculia bacterium | reverse complement strand
CCGTGTCGGGATCGCTGCACGTCGGCCACGTGTTCAGCTACACCCACCAGGACCTGCTGGCGCGCTACCAGCGCATGTGTGGGCGCAACATCTTCTACCCGATGGGATGGGACGACAACGGCCTGCCGACCGAACGACGGGTGCAGAACGTCTTCGGCATCCGTTGCGACCCTACCCTGCCCTACGACCCGAGCTGGAAGCCGCGGCGCGACAAAGGCGACAAGGAACCCGTCGAAGAGGTCTCGCGCCGCAACTTCATCGAGGCCTGTGGTGAGATCACCGCGGAGGACGAACGGGCGTTCGAAGACCTGTGGCGCCACCTGGCGCTGTCGATCGACTGGCAGCAGCAGTACGCGACCATCGACGCGAACTGCCGTCGCGTCTCGCAGCTGTCGTTCCTCGACCTGGTCGACAAGCGCCTCGTGTCGAACCTCGAAGCGCCGACGATGTGGGATGTCGACTTCAAGACCGCCGTGGCCCAAGCCGAGGTCGAGGACCGCGAAAAGGGCGGCGCGATGCACGACATCCGCTTCGGGGTGGAGGGCGGCGGCGAGCTGGTGATCGCCACCACCCGTCCCGAGCTCCTGGCGGCGTGTATCGCGGTGGTCGCCCACCCGGATGACGCCCGCTACCAGGGCCTCTTCGGCAAACACGCGATCACGCCGCTGTTCGGCGCCCGGGTGCCGATCCTCGCCGCCGAGCACGCCGATCCCGAGAAGGGCACCGGCATTCTGATGGTCTGCACCTTCGGCGACGGCAACGACGTCGAGTTCTGGCGCCGCGCCGGCTTGCCACTCAAGCAGGTGGTCGGACTCGATGGGCGGATGAGCCCGGTGCGATTTGGCGAAGCTCCGTTCGACAGCGTCGATCCGGACCGGGCCGCCGCGACGTGGGCAGAGCTGCGTGGGCTCTACGTCAATCAGGCGCGCAAGCGCTCGGCCGAGCTCCTGGCGGAATCCGGCGCCCTGATCGGCGAGCCCAAGCCGGTGATGCAGGCGGTCAAGTTCTACGAGAAGGGGGACCGCCCGCTCGAGCTCGTGCCGACGCGCCAGTGGTTCGTGTCGATCCTCGCCCACAAGCAGGCGCTCCTCGAACAGGGCCGCAAGATCCAGTGGCATCCCGAGCACATGCGCACTCGCTACGAGCACTGGGTCGAGGGTCTCAACCAGGACTGGTGCATCAGCCGCCAGCGCTACTTCGGCGTTCCGTTCCCCGTCTGGTACCCGATCGACGAGGACGGGGTAATTCGTTACGAGAAGCCGATCTACGCCGATGCAGCCAGCCTTCCGGTCGACCCGCTGAGCGACATCCCGACCGGCTACCGCGCCGACCAGCGCAACCAGCCCGGGGGGTTCGCGGGCGATCCGGACGTCATGGACACCTGGGCAACGTCGTCACTCTCGCCGCAGATCATGAGCCACTGGGGCTCGGATCCGGCGCGTCACCAACAGCTCTTCCCGATGGACATCCGCCCCCAATCGCACGAGATCATTCGTACCTGGGCCTTCTACACCATCGTCAAGGCCTGGATGCACGAAAACCAGATCCCGTGGCGACACGTCGTCATCAGCGGCTGGATCTTGGACCCCGATCGCAAGAAGATGTCGAAGTCCAAGGGCAACGTCGTCACGCCGGGAGCGCTCCTCGAGCAGCACTCGGTCGACGGCGTGCGCTACTGGGCCGGGCGCGCCCGCCTCGGCGCCGACACCGCCTTCGACGAGAAGGTTTTCGGTCTCGGCAAACGCCTCGCCACCAAGGTGTTCAATGCCAGCCGCTTCGTGCTGCTGCAGATCGAACGCGTCGGCAGCGCGCCGGTCGACGCCATCGCCGAACCCCTCGACCTGGCGCTCGTCGGCGACCTGCGCAGAGTGGTCGCTGACGCCACCCAAGCCTTCGATCGCTTCGACTACGCCGCTGCGCTGCAGGTCGCCGAAGCCTCCTTCTGGGGCTTCTGTGATCACTACCTCGAGCTCGTCAAGAACCGCGCCTACGACGAGATGGACTCGCCTGCGCGCCGCTCTGCAGTCGCAACGCTGGAGCTCGGCCTGCGCACCTACCTGCGACTGCTCGCGCCGTTCCTCCCCTACGTCACCGACGAGGTGTGGTCGTGGCGCTTCGCCACCGAAGCGGGCCGCGATCGCTCAGTCCACACCGCCGCCTGGCCAACCGCTCAGGAGCTGGCTGCGGTTGCGGCCCCGGCCCAGCCGCGTGCCCTCGAGCTCGCGATCGAGGTCCTGACCGCCGCCCGCGGCGCCAAGTCCAGCGCCCAGAAGAACCTCAAGTGGCCGATCGAGCGCCTCGAGATCCGCGCGGATGCCGCCCGGCTCGAAGCAATCGAGGCGGGTCTCGGCGACCTCGCCCGCACCGTCAACGTCGCACCCGAAAACGTCGCCCTGGTAGCAGACGCGGCGCTGGCCGATCAGGATCTGGCGATTGAGGCGGCATTGGCTGCGAGCGAGGCTTGAACGCGCCGGGGGCAAGGGCGCTCCGGACCTACGCTCCGCAAGTACCCGGTACCCAGTACCCGGTACCTTCCTGACACTACCGCCCAAACACCCTCCGCCGATGGCTGTCCGCCAGCGCATCGGCGAGGGTGCGTTCGTCGAGCCACTCGGGGTGTGGGGCTTTCCACGGCGCCTCGGGGTGGCTGGCGAGGTGACTGAAGCGGCGTCGGATGACGGCGTCCGCCAAGCCGTACCCATGGTTGACGAGCCCGCCGATTTCCCCTTGGGAGAAACCGTCGAGGTCGGTGCGGATGCGCGGCAGCAGATCTTCGGCGAGGGGGGCTGAGTATCCGGCGGCGCCGTGGCGGATCGCGCCGGCGCGCTGGGCGATGCCCCAATAGGCGCCGGCCAGACCCCCACTCTCGCCGAACTGGGCGTGCAACCACCGCAGTCTGAGGCCCCTGGCCTGGCGTTCGGTGATCGCGACGTAACGACCAAGCTCTTCGAGCAGCCCTCCCGCCACGACCTCGGAGAACGGCCGGCCGCCGTCGGAGACCAACACCCGGGCGTGGTCCTTCCACACCGGCTCGAGCCCCATGTTGTCGTAGAGGCCGCCATCCGAAAGCCGCAGCCCGCGCAGCAGCTGATCGCGGTCGACGCCGCGGTAGGCGCCCCCTTTGAGCTGAGTCGGGTCCAGTTTGGGGTCGAGCGGCGCAAAGGCCGGCGGGAAACAGGACGATGCCGCCACCGCCCGCGCGAGAGGCCACGGCGGCAGCGGTGCGATGTACCCGGCCTGCCAGTCGCCGAGGCGGTTGCGGCCGGTGTCGAACACGAAGTTGGTGCCGAAGACGACATCGGTGGCGCTCAGGATCAGCCGCGGGCGCGCCGGCAGCGCGTCGAGGCGCAGATCGGTCAGCCGTTGCACGTAGGCGCGTTCGAGCTGCTGGGCCGCGACGTCGCGCTCGGGCCGGCCCGGCAGCAGCCGCCGGAACCAGCTGAGGATCGGGCCGGTGCGCAGGTCGGCCGCGGCGAACTCGCGGAAGGGGCGCGCCACCCGCTCCTCCCAGTCGAGGATGACGGCACCGGGCTCCGGCCACCCGTCACCGAGACGCGTCACCAGGTGGGCGGCGATGATGCTGCCGCCGGAGACCGCCGAGATGGTATCGATCCGCCCGAGCACGCCCAGCTCGTTGAGCCGAGTCAGCGCTCCCAGGTGAAACAGGGCGGCGCGAAAGCCACCACCCGAAAGGCACAACGCGGTCCCGCGGCGTCGA
The DNA here is from genome assembly GCA_964599475.1 of uncultured Thermoanaerobaculia bacterium. GTDB lineage: Bacteria > Acidobacteriota > Thermoanaerobaculia > Multivoradales > CAZRFU01 > CAZRFU01. The sequence continues at coordinate 67,567 of CAZRFU010000020.1, read as the reverse complement.
GGGGACTCGCTTTCGGCCCCCTCGACGACCGGCTCACCATAGCCGTTGGCGGGATCGTCGCGCTCGAGCAGCATTGCCCTCAGTTGGCGGTTGGCGTCGAATCCTCGTAGACGCTGACCGGCAGCTGTTCGAAGACCCCGATGTCGGTCAGAGGCAGCTGGCGATCACTGCCAACCATCGACCGTCCCGTCGCGAGCTTGATCCTGCCGTGTTGCTCCCAGCCGTTCCAGTCCCAGGCGGTTGGTTCCTGCCCCGGCTCGAAGGACTCGAGCACGTAGTCCCAGCGCACGACCAGATGGGTGGTGGGATCGACGTACACGCGGTAGCGATCGCCGGGAGTCAGACCAACGTCGCCGAAGGTCAGCTCCAACACCTTGGCCGGCTTGCCGTTGACCTCGGCATCAGCCAGCAGCTTCAGGTTCACACCCGGATCGAGCAGCTTGAACGGCAGCAACAGCCAGTAGGTGTCGTTGATCCACGCCCCGTACGCCCGCTCGAGCCACTGCGCGGTGGCTTCGGCGTCGGCCGGTTTGCCGTCGAGCCACACCTGGCCTTGCCGGGTGTTCAAGTTCGAGAGCACCACGTAGCGCACCCCATCGCGGCTCGTGCCCTCGACGCGATGGTTGCCGGTCTCCACGTCCCAGTGGTGCGTGCGCGCGCCGGCGAAGGTGAAGCGCAGGTGGCGAGTCGCCGCCCACCCTTCGGCGCCGCCAACAGCGGCAAGGACCTGCTCGGCGACGACCCGAGCCTCGGGCTGGACCTCGGCCTGAGCGGACGTTGCAAGGAGTATCAGCGAAGCAATAGCGGTGTAGCTGAGGGTCGAAGACATGAGTACCTCCGCAGGGGATCGTACTGTAGGAAGGTATCGGGTATTGGGTATCGGGTATCAGGTATCGGGAGGAAGTGATCGGGAGGTACCGGGTACTGGGTACCGGGAAATCTCCTTTCCACCGAGTTACGAATGATGCCAGGCCCGATCGAGGCGGCGAAAGCCGAAGAACAGCACCACGCCGAGGCCGCCGACCCCGCCCCAGAGCCCACCCGCGCCGAAGGTGTCCCACACCAGCGTCCCGAGCACCGGCGCCAGCAGCATCGCCACCGCCCAGTTCATAGCGAAAGCTCCCATCCACTGACCTGCGCGGCCGGCTGGGGCGCGATTCATGAACAGCCCGCTGACCAGCGGCAGGCTCAACATCTCCCCCACACTCCACACCACGACGCTGAGAGCCGCGGTCCAGAACCCGGCCACCACACCGGTCGCCGCGAAACCGCAACATCCAATCAGCACACCCCAGCCTGCGACTCGCAGCTGGTGGCTCGGCGGCACCAGCGCCACCACCGCCATCTCGAAGACCATCACCAGGACGGCATTGCTCGCCAGCAGGATTCCGATCTCGGGCTCCGACAAGGCCACGACTCGAGCCAGATACAGCGGCCAGGCCCCCAACAGCTGGAAGAACACCAGCGCGAAAGAGAAGGACAAGCCCAACAGCACCATCGCCTGGCGATCACGCCACGGCGAGCCTCCACCGGTTGCCGTCGAGTCCGCCGCACGCTCCACCCGTTCGAGGGCCGGCAACCACCACGCCGACCCAGCCGCAGCCAGGAGGCAGGTCAGTGCGTCGACGCGAAAGATCCAGTGGTAGTCGATCGCCGCGAGAAACCCGCCGACCGCCGGGCCCGAGCTCATCCCCGCATTGATGAACAGCCGCAACAGTGCGACCCCCTGGGTCGCCTTCCCCGCCGGCGCGGCGACCGCGACGTACGCCATGATCGCCGGGCGGAAGGCGTCGCCCGCAACCGCCACCGCGAACAAACCCGCCCCGACCGCGGCAGGCGTCGACAGGTACGGCAGCGCGAGGAAGCCGAGAGCCGTCAGCACCAGCGATCGCGCCAGCACGACCTTTGCTCCCCAACGATCGGTCAGCAACCCTCCGAGCCACGTGCCGAGGATCGACCCCGCGCCCCAACTCGCCAACAACAGCCCGATCAGGACCTTGTCATAGCCGCGCTCCTCAGCCAGCCACAGGCCAAGGAACGGCAACACCATGGTCCCGGCGCGGTTGAGGAACGCAATGATCGAGGCGATCCACACCGTACGGGGCAGACCCCGAAACGCCTTGCGGTACGTGCGAGCAATTCCCACCATTGGTTTGGGCGCCGAGCGCGCCGGCGCTCGCCTTCCCGCTACGGCACCTACCGCGCCTCCGGCAGGCGATGCCGACCGGCGCGGAAGGCCCTCACCCCCAGGACGAACAAGGTCACGGCGGTCAAGGGCAAGACCGCCACCACCATCACGTTGCTGTACCCGGCGAGTGCGTCGTGTTTGGTAGCGGCGAGGACCAGGTAGGCCGTGTAGGCGACGTAGTACGCGAGGAACAGGCCGCCTTCCCAGCGCGCGATGAGGTGGTCGGTGAAGAAGATCGGCAAGCACGCCAAGGCCACGGCGATCATCACCGGAATGTCGAAGGAGAGGGCGGCGGGGGAGATGGCCACGCCGGTCGGCGAGACCAGGCTCGCGAGCCCCAGCACGCACAGAATGTTGAAGATGTTGCTGCCGACGACGTTGCCGACGGCAATGTCACGTTCGCCGCGGATACTCGCGACGATCGAAGTCGCCACTTCCGGTAAGGAAGTCCCGGCGGCGACGATCGTCAGGCCGATCACCAGCTCGCTGACTCCAAATGCCTTGGCGAAGGTCACGGCGGCGTCGACGAGCCAACGCGAGCCCAAGACGAGAGCCCCAAGCCCTCCCGCGAGGAACCCGACGTCGACCAGCCACGCGAACCGTCCCCGGCCGGGCTTTGTGCCGAACTCCGTCGCGAACTCGTCCTCTCCCTTGGCGACGCGTTGGTCGCGGCTCTCCTTGCGGCTCTGCCGAATCAGGAACCAGGTGTAGGCAACCGCCCCACCGAACAGAAGCGTGCCATCGACTCGACTGAGCCCTCCGTCGAAACCCAGGGCCACGAGCAAGAACGAAGCACCGATCATTATGGGCACATCGAGCCGCACCAGCTGCCTGGACACCACGAGCGGGACGATCAACGCCGCAACGCCGAGGATGAACAGAACGTTGAAGATGTTGCTGCCGACCACGTTGCCGAGCGCGAGGTCGGGTTGTCCCTTCAGGCTCGAGACCACACTGACCACCGTCTCCGGCATGCTGGTGCCGTAGGCGACGACGGTGAGACCGATGACCAACGGCGAAATGCCGGCGGCGGCGGCCAAGCGAGAAGCCCCTCGAACCAATCCTTCGGCTCCCACGACCAGCAGGATCAACCCCGCGATCAAGAACACGAGCGTCATCGGTCACCTCACGAGAAGCCGGGCGCTGCCGGGAGCGTCAGACACTACGTCCACCGCCGGGTCGAAGGCAAGGTGCGCCCGCTTTCCCCCCAAGAACCCGGTACCCGGTACCACCCCCTACAGCACTTCCCCAACGTACTTCTCCCGCAACAGCCGCCACACCACCACACCGAAGGCGGTCAGCGGGATCGCCAGAATCATTCCGAGAATCCCGCCGAGAGCCGTACCCCAAAAGAACACGGCGACGATGATCGCCAGTGGATGCAGACCCGTGCGGTCGCCCATGATCCGCGGTGTCAGCAGGTAGCCCTCGATCATCTGCACGACCGTGAAGACCACCACCACCGCAATCGCCAAGCCAAGACCCCCTCCCTCCTGGAAGAACGCGATCGGGATGCCGATGCCGAGGCCGATGATCGAGCCGAGGTAGGGCATGATGTTCAGGAAGCCGAGCGCAAGCCCCAGGATGAACCCGTAGCTCAGCCCCACCAGGCTGAAGCCGATGGCGTAGAGCACACTCTGGGCAAGAGCGATCAGGAGCTGACCGCGAAAGAAGGTGACCACGATCGAGACGAACTCGCGCACCAGGAATACCAGGTCGCGACGGGTGTCCGGTTTGAAGAACGGCAGCTGCCGCTCGAGGCTCTCGAGCCCCTGAGGCGGCGCCAGCAGGAAGAACACCAAGTAGACCGGGAACACCGCCCAGCTGAACACCATCCCGATCCCGGCCAGGATGCCCTTGCCCGCGCTCCAGGCGCCACTCGCCAGAGCCCCGGCGGCTTTGCCGAGGTTTTCCTGGTGTGCGGCGACTGCCTCCTCGAGCCGGCCCTGCAGGCCGTGCTCGATCAGGAACGCCTCGATCTCGGGCCAACGGGTTCGAAACAACGCGTTGGCGCGCGCCCACAGGTCCGGACCACGAGCGATCAGGTCGGAGACCTGCTCCGCCACCAGCGCCCCGAAGAACCACACGAAGGCGGCCACCGGAACCAGGGCGGACGCCAGGAACGCCGCGATCGCAAGCGGCACCGGCAGGCGCAGCCGCGTCCGCAACACGTCGAACCAGGGTTTGCACACCAACGCGATCACCGCCGCGACCACCAGCGGCAGGAAGACCGAGGCAAAGGTGCGGCCGAACAGGGCGATCAGCCACACCACTCCGCCCACTGCCGCGATCAGGACCGCGGCGGCGAGGGTCGTCAGGGCAGCGGCGACCGTTCGCTGCTGCCGCGGACCAAGCTCGATGTCGATCGGCATATCTCCTCCCGATTCGTTCCAGGCTGACGATCCCCTCGAGCGTCGGGCTCTGTCAGGGATACGTGTACGGCGCGTTGATCCCGAGCGGGATGCCGAGACCCCACCAGGCCAGAAGGAACAGCGTCCAGCCGATCAGGAACGCCACCGAATACGGCAACATCATCGACACCAAGGTGCCGATTCCGGTGTCCTTCAAGTACTTGCGGCAGAACACCACGACCAGGGGGAAGTACGGCATCAGCGGCGTGATGATGTTGGTGGTCGAGTCGCCGACGCGGTATGCGGCCTGAGTCAGCTCCGGTGAATACCCCAGCTGCATCAGCACCGGCACGAAAATCGGCGCCAGCAGCGCCCACTTCGCGGAAGCCGAGCCGATCAACAAGTTGACCGAAGCCGTGAGCAGAATGATGCCGATGATGATGCCACCACCCGGCAGCCCGAGGGACTTGAGCGCCGCCGCACCCTTGAGAGCGATCAGTGCGCCGAGGTTCGACTGGGCGAAAGCCTGGGTGAAGAGGGCCGCGAAGAACGCCATCACCAGGTAATAGCCCATCGACTGCATCGACTTCGTCATCCCCGCGATGATGTCCTTGTGCGACTTGACCGTGCCGGCGACGTAGCCGTAGACGATGCCGGGGAACAGGAACAGGAGGAAGATCAGCGGCACGATCGACTGCATGATTGGAGCCGCGAAAGCGGTCAGTTGACCATCAGGAGCCCGCATCGCCGAATCCGCAGGGGCGGTCCACAGCCAGAGGGCGATCAGGCCCGCCGCCATCACCGCCACGCCGGCGCCGAGGCCACGGCGCTCGGACGCAGACATCGCACCGAACGTCGGCATCTCCGAGCCGTCGCCGTCGAGGGCCACGTTCTTGAGCCGGGGCTCGACGATGCGATCGGTGATGAACCAGCCCAGCAACACGATGAACGCCGTCGAGCCGCTGGTGAACCACCAGTTGCACAGCGGGTTGACCTGCCGGGCCGGGTCCAGGAACTGCGCGGCTGATTGGGTGAAGCCCTGCAGCAGCGGGTCGATTCCGGATGGGACGAAGTTCGCGGCAAAGCCGCCCGACACCCCGGCGAACGCGGCGGCGATACCAGCGAGCGGATGCCTCCCCGCGGCCTGGAACACCACCGCCGCGAGTGGAATGACGAGCACGTACCCGGCATCGGCGGCAGTGTGTGACACCACCGCCACCAGCAGCACCATCGGCGTGAGCAGCGCGCGAGCGGTCACCGCGAGCATGCCCTTGAGCCCAGCGGCGATGAAGCCGGTGTGCTCGGCCACGCCAACGCCGAGCAACGCCACCAACACGATGCCCAGCGGCGGGAACATCACGAAGGTGCGCACCATCGTCGCGAGGAAGTTCGCCAGTGCCCCGCTGGTCAGCTGGCTCTGCACCTTGATGGGCTCGTTGTTGCGCGGGTCGATCTCGGTGAAGGTCATCGGCGCGAGGATCGCCGAGGCGATCCACACCAGCAGCAGCGCCACGACGAACAGCATCGCCGGATCCGGGAGTTTGTTGCCGATCACCTCGATGCGGTCGAGAGCTCGGTCGAGAAAGGGCCTCTTGGCCGCCGTCGTTGCGCTCATCACACGTCTCCGTTGGGGTTGGAAGTGTTGCGGCAGTGGTCGAGAGCGCCGGAGGCGAGGAACGCCTCCCAGCCCGCTCGCCACGCGGTCCAGTCGTGTCCGCCGGGCGTCTCGTGAGTCGCTCGTGGCCCGAGCCAGTCGGCCAGGGGTGCGAGGGCCGCAGCCAGGTCGTCGCTCTCACCCCAGGAAAGGAACACTGACGGCCGGCGTCCGCCCTCGTCCCAGTCCTGGAACCAGGCCCAGATTCTGCGGAAGTCGGGATCACCGAAGGTCGTGGGGCGGCGCCAGGCGCCAAGCCCGCCGGCAGTCCGCACCTCGGCTGCGATCTCGGGCGGTCCGAGGAACGGCGCGAGAAGCACCAGTTGATCCGGAAGCCGCGAGCCTTCCCGCGCCCACAAGACACCTCCGAGCCCGCCGAGCGACACGCCGACGACGGTCAGATGATCGGCCGCCTGCACCTCAGCCCGCCCGAAGACGTCGGCGCCCAGGCGATCGAGCACCGAACGCGACCGGTAGTAGCCGAGGTGAGCATCGGGTGCCAGCATCACCAGCGGCAGACCGCGATCCGCTGCGGCGCGGTCGAAACCCGCCTCGAAGAAGGCATCCGGCCGGTTCCAGCGCCCCGGCAACAGCACCACGACACAACCCGGCGCTTCGCCGGCCGCGGTGGCTCGCACCTCGACCGGCATCGGCACCACCGGGCGCCGGACCACACAGCCGCCGACGCACAGCCCACTCGAAAGAATCGCACCGCCCAGGAGAGCTATCGACCTGGCGCCAGGGGGGATCATCCAGCCGACGATTTCACACCGCGTCGGTTGTGGTCAAACCATCACGACTCTGCCCTCGCTCCCTGGTACGATTGCCGCCGGAGCTGTCGTGATCGCCCGCTTGACCCTCGTTCTCCTCGCCGTCCTCCTGTTGGTGGGCATTTTTGCCGCGCTCGCTGCGTGGTCGCGCCAGCCACGGCCGGCTCCGGGCCTGGTCGACGGACACTTGCAGCCCTGCCCACAGCGTCCCAACTGCGTGTCGAGTGAGGCCGGAACCGAGCGCAAAGTCGAACCGATCCCGCTGCCGCCGGGCGACGCGATGTCGGTGCTCGAGGCCGCGGTTCGTGCCTTGCCGCGCACGACCGTGGCGACGCGGGGCGAAGGCTACCTCCACGCCGAGTGCCGCACTGCGGCCTTCGGCTTCGTCGACGACCTCGAGCTGCGAATCGACCGCACCGCCGGAGTCGTGCACGTTCGTTCGGCTTCACGCGTCGGCTACTCCGACCGCGGCGAAAACCGGCGCCGCGTCGAGGGCTTGCGCGTCTTGGTCGCCGAGGCGCAACCATGAGCTTCGTCGAGGTCCTGGCGACCGCGGTCGCCTCCGCCGTGCTGACCACCGTCCTGCTCGCCTGGTGGGCCGGTCGGGTGTTGCTGCCGAAGCTCGAGCAGCGCCTCGAGGCCCGGCTCGACGGGATCCTCGCAACCGCCGGAAGTGAGCTCGGCGCCGAGGTGGGCCGCTCCGTGGGAGCCGAGCTCGAGGAGTTCGCCACGAACCAGTTCCCGCGCCTGCGCCAAGAAGTCCGCGCCGGGTTCGCCGACGCCATGTCGGGGGCGCTGCGGGGCGAGCTGATCGCGCCGACCGCGAAGAGTGCCGTCCTCGCAGGTGCCGGCGTAGTCGGCAAGGGTCTCGAGCTGTTGCTCGGCTCGCGGCCGGCCCCGGCACCGGATCCCGACGACGAGGATACCTGATGGCGCAGCCGGTGCCACTGATCGTGCTCGCGGGCAGTGATCGCGAGCCCGCAACCCTCCCCGAGGGCGCCGAGGTGCAGCCCCTGGTCGGCACCAAGTCCCTCGACATCGTGCTTCAGGGCCGGCCGCTGATCGACCACGTGCTCGAGCGCATGACCGCCACCGGCGCGTTCGCGCCGGTCTACGTCGCCGGGCCGCGTGCGAAGTTCGGCGACACCCGTGGCGACGCCACGGTGATCGACACCGACTCGACCCTCGCGAGCAACATCCAGACCGCCCTCGAGCACGTCCAAGCCGCTCATCCCGGCAGCACCATCGCCATCGCTACCTGCGACATCCTCCCCCACCCCGACGAGCTCGCCGAGGTCATCGCCGACTGGAAGGCCGCCGGCGACCGCCCATTCTGGTTCGCTTCGATCCGCGTGCCGCCCCACGGTCGCCTCGGGGCCTCGTCCTGGAAGCCCCGCTACCGTTGCGCCGAGACCGTCGGGGGCGAGCCGATCGCCCTGCTGCCGAGCCACGTGGTGTTCGTCCGCCCGCACGACCTGCGCCTGCCGCTGCTCTACCGCTGCTTCCACGTCGCCTACCGCGGACGCAACCGCAGCGTCGCCTATCGCCTCTCGGTGATGGTCGGCTACGTTGTCGGAGGCCTCCTGGCGCAGGATCTGCGACGGCTGCTGCGCTTCGAGCGACCGGACGTCACCGTCACCTGCCTCGCCAACGGCATCACCCTCGGTCGGCGCCTCGCCGCCGGCACCGCCACCGTGCCCGAGGTCGAAGGCTGGTTGACCGCCATCTACGTCCGCCGCGCCTGGCGCGACGCGCATCCCGGCATGACCGGTCGGTTGGCGATTCTCGACGGCCTCTCGCTCGCCAAGGACATCGACACACGTGAAGAGGCCGAAGAGATTCGGCGGCAGGCAGCCACCATCGCCCAACCGCCGCGGTAGAGCGGCTCGAGCTGCGCGGTCGATCGCGCGGCCTGCTACGATCACCCCATGAGAGGCGCTCTGCTCCTCGCGTCGGTTCCTCTGCTGCTCACCATCCCGGCCTGGGGCCAGGAGCCCGTCTCCGCCCCGCCTGCCCCGGCCGTCGAGATCAGCGACAGCGAGCTGTTCGAGAAGAGCCTCGAGGCAGCGCGGCAGGCGCTCGAATACTACGGCGAGTGGGAGGACCCGGCGGCGGCGAAGCGCGTCGCCGACTTGGGCTACCGCTTGGCCCAGCACAGCGGCTTCAGCAAGTTCCCGCTGACGTTCCTGGTCGTCGACATCCCCATCCCCAACGCGTTTGCGCTGCCGGGTGGGCAGATCTTCATCACCCGCGGAATGCTCGAGCAGAACCTCGACGACGAGCAGCTCGCCGGCTTGATCGGTCACGAGATCGCCCACGTCACCCAGAGCCACGGCATCCGGCTGCAGCGACGAGCGAGCCTGCTCAACGCCCTGTCGCAGGCCCTCGTGGTCGGTGCGATCCTCACGTCGGACAACGACCGTCGGCCCGCCGACCTTCCTGCCGACATCTACGGTCGTGATCGCCAGGACCAGGCCAACCGTGTCTACGGTATCGCCGCCACCGGAATGTTCCTCGGCGAATTGCTCCTGCGCAGTTACAGCCGCGAGTTCGAGGACGAGGCCGACGAGGAAGGACAACGCCTCGCAGCCGCCGCCGGCTTCGATCCGGCCGGCACCGTCGGACTGATGGACACGCTGAGCGCGCGGATGCCCCAGAACAAGGAGTTTGGCTACTGGCAGACCCACCCCTTCTTCGACGAGCGGATCGTCGCCGCACGCGCCCGCGCCGAGCTGATGCGGGCATCGGCCGCCGATCGCTCGGCACAGGCGTACCGCCAGGCCACGCAACAGGTCCTGCTCCAAGCGCTGACGTCCCCGCCGTCGAACAAAGATCGTCGCCCAGAGGACGATCCGGCCGAGCTGAACCGACGGACGGCGCAACCACCGCAACGGCCACGGATCACTCGCGAGCTCTACCTCGAAAAGGTGGCGCTGGCGGCCTGGCCGAGCGGGCCGGATGCCGAACGACTGCGCCAGGGTATGCTCGATCGCCTCGAGGCGAACGAAAACACCCGCCCGGAGCTCGCGCGCAACTACGGTGAGCTGGTGGCTGCGTGGCGCGCCCAGCTCGAGACGGTGCGCGAGCTCACACCGGCTTCGCCGTTCGTCGCGTCGCTCGAGTCCGGAATCGCTCGGCTCGAGGCGAGCCGCGCTGCGATGGCCCCGCGGGCGATCGAGGTGTTCGAGGCCGGGGTGTGGGAGACGACCTTCCTCGAGAGCTTCTTGTCCAACTGGCCCGATGCTCCCCAAGCTCCGCAGGTCGCACTGGCCCTGGGCGACGCTCAGGCACGTCTGCGGCGCGAAGGAGACGCTGCCGAGAGTTATCTGCAGGCCTGGCGACTGGACCGCGAAGGCGAGTACGGCGCCCGTGCGATGACCGGTCTGCGCCGAATGACGCCGCGACTCGAGAACCTGAATGCCTTGGAGGCCCTCGCGGCCGAGACTGGCGACCCCGAGGTGGCGCGGCTCGCGGCCGAGCGCCTCGCCGCCCTTTCGATGAGCTACGACTCCTTAGCGATGGGCGCCCAATATCTGCGTGAGTACCCCCACGGCTCACAGGTGACTCAGGTCGAGGCACGCCTTGCGACGCTCGCGGACCGGCTCTACGGCGAAATCGTGCTGTACCAGAGTGTTGGTGAAATCGCCAAGGCATCGGAGCGAATCTCCTCGATTCTGGAGCACGCCCCCTTCTCGCCTGCCGCCGAACGTCTCCGATCGCGAACCGTCGTCAGCACCGACGGCTGACTCGTGACACGCCTTCTTGCCGTCTGGGGTGCCGTCGCCCTTCTGATCCCCTCGGCTTCCTCAGGGCAGGAGGTCTGGTTCGAGCAGGAAGGCAAACGCTTCCGGGTGCTCTCCGACAGCCCTGCCGCGGGTGCCATCTCGGCTGAGCTCGAGGCCTTTGCCGAGGCCCTCGAGCAGCGGTCGGCCGACCTGCGCCTGCAGCCGACTGCACCGTTCGAGATCGTTGCCATCGCCTCTGCGGAGTTGTGGTCTGCCCTCACCGCCAACCACCCGGCGGCACACCGCGCCAGCGGCCTGCACCTCTCCCGCGCCGACGCCAGCTGGCTGCTCCTCGACGTTGGCCCCAGTCGGGCCGCCGAGGCGCTCAGGACCGCTCGCCACGAGCTCACCCATCACGTCATGGCGTTGAACCTGCCGCCCCTGCCGTTGGCACTCGCCGAAGGCCTGGCGGAGTACTACGCGATGACCGAAACCGGAGATTCTCCCCGCTTCGGCGGCGCCATTCCCGCGTGGCAGCGTCTCGTCGCCGGCCCGCGCGATCTCGAGCTCGACCTCCTCCTCGGCGCCGAGGCCGCCGACCCGGACTACACCGACGCCGACCGCGCCGCGTGGTTCTACGCCCGGTCCTGGGCCCTGGTCCATTGGCTTCTGGAGGACGGGTCGTTGCCGCCCGATGCTGCCGGCAATCTGATCGCGGCGCTGTCGGCAGGAACCAGCCCAAGCGCAGCGCTCGAGCAGGCCACCGGCCACGCTGCGCGGGAGATCGAACGTCGGGTGCGCGCCCACGTCGTCGACCTTCCTGCTCCCGCCACCTCGGCGCCGGCCGTGCAGGGCGGGGACTCATCGCGCCTTCGCAGCCCACTCGGAGCCAAACGCAGGATCGCCGTGCTCGCCTCCCTCCTCGGAGCCCGCCGCATGGGCCTCGACCTCGCGCAGGAGTCCTGGATCGGCGCACCGGCCCAGGCGGAAGCTGGCGGGACTCTCGCCGAGCTGCTCGCCCACGAGCAGCGGCTCGACGAGGCGGACCCGCTGTGGCTCGACGCATGGGAGCGCGGCCTGGCGGATCCGCGGTTGCTGGTGGGGCTGGCGCGGCGGCGGATCGAGCTCCGGGACCTCGGCTTGGCCAGGGCCGCTCTCGGTCGGGCGCTCGACCACCACCCCCGCTACGCAGAAGCGATGGCACTCCTGGTCAGGTGTGACCTCGGGGAAAGCCGAGTCGATCGGTCGACGCTGACCACCATTCGCGCAGCGCGGGAGCTGCTGGCGTTTCGCGTCGACCTGATCCAGCTCGAAGCCACCGTCCGTTCGATCCTGGGGCAAGCAGCCGAAGCGCGGCGTCTGATCGAGCACGACCTCACCGCGCTGGCGCCCGACCAGGTCGTGGCGACCCGGCGCGCGGTCGATCGGCATACCCACCTCCACCGCGGTTTCGAGCACTGGCGCAAGGGCAACCTCGCCGAAACGAAGATCGCCTGGGAGCACGCTCTGGCGCTCTCCGACGACCCAGCCGAGCACGAGGGACTGCGTCGCTCGCTGCTGCAGATCGAAGCGGCGCTCGAAGGGGCCGATCCCTGATAAATTGACCCGGCTTGCCTTCCCGCAAGCTGCCCCACGCTCAGGAGTGCCTTCATGTCCGATATCGAGTCCTTGATCTCGCAGTGGAATGGTGCGGCCGTTCTGAGCCGCCACGATAGCGAAACCGATGCCTGGATGTTCGTTGCCTTGCATGATCTGACGATGGGCCCGGCCTCCGGCGGTACCCGCATGAAGGTCTACGACTCACCGGCAGAGGGGCTTCGCGACGCCATGAGGCTGGCCGAGGGCATGACCTGGAAGTGGGCCTCGATTGCCCTGCCCCACGGCGGCGGCAAGGCCGTGATCGCGCTCTCCCGTGCGCTGTCACCGGAACAACGCGAGCCGATGCTCGAACGCTACGGTGCCTTCGTGGATCTGCTCGGAGGGCGGTTTGCAACCGGAGTCGACCTTGGCACCACCACGGACGACATGACCATCGTAGCCCGACGTACCCGCCACGTCCATGGCGTCGAGCGGCCGGGACGCCCACGCGTCGACGCTGGGCCGCTCACGGCTCGCGGTGTCTTTGCGGGCCTCGTAGCCGCCGTGCAACACCGCTTCGGCCGCGGAATCGAGGGTTGCCACGTGCTCGTCCAGGGCGTCGGTGGCGTCGGCCGTCCCTTGGCCGAGCTGCTGCACGCCGCCGGAGCGCGCCTGACCATTTCCGACCTCGATCCGGCGCGCGCGCGGACCGTGGCGGAATCCCTCGGCGCGGCAACGGTTCCCCTCGAGAATGCCGCGTCGACGGAGTGCGACGTGTTCTCCCCTTGTGCCGTCGGCGGCATCCTCGACCAGCGGTCGATCGCCACCCTCGGCGCACAGATCGTCGCCGGTTCCGCCAACAATCAGCTTGCAACGCCCGAGGATGCGCAGCGGCTTCACGCGCGCGGCATTCTCTACGTACCAGACTACGTCATCAACGCTGGCGGCGCCTTGGCGTTCGGCCTTCTCGCCCAAGGCAAGGCGCTGGCAGAGGTCGAAACCGCGCTCGACGCGCTGGGCAACATCGTCAAGGAGATCCTCGACGACGCGGCGAGCCGAGGTGAGTCACCGGCCCCGGCAGCGCAACGCCGAGCCGAGGCGATCGTGGCAGGCCACCGCAGGGCCTGACGGTCCTCAACCTCCCGCTCGGCGAGCTCCGCGCGCTGCCTGCCGGGCGCGCAGTTGTCGCGCGAAGCCGGCCGACCTCAGCGCCGGCGAACGCGTTCGCGCAGGCTGCTGACGATCGACGCTTCCTCTTCGGCGCTGCCGGCTGCCAGGCGATGCACCGGGCCCCACTCGTCTCCATCGGCGAAGCGGAAGGCGACGGCGCCAACCTCGTTCCACAACACCACTGCTGAAGAGCCGGTCGGAGACGAGAACGCACGAGCGCCTTGGCCGATACCCCCCGGGAGCAGACGCTCGGCAAGCAGCGCCACTTCGACGATGGTCGTCAGTGGTTCAGCACCCTCGAGCTCGACCGGGATCTCCAGCGTTTCGCGGGCCACCACATCGTCGAGGAGACCCGAGCCGCCGGTGCGCGAGCCCGTGCCGATGATGACGTGGCGCGCCTTCTCGACAGCCGTCGGGCCCTGGCCGTGTTCTTCCACGATCCGTCGCGACTCCTGCCCGAGGTAGGCGGCGACCGAAGGATGGAGGTCCCTGGCGGCCTCGGCGATCTGCCGTTCGATCTGTTCTGCGACCGATGCACCCGTGGCGATCATGCCCGCCTTGAGACCGGTGCCCACGATGACGTGCCGAGCCTTGTCAGCGATCAATCCGATCTCACCAGCCACCGCCCGAATCCGGACCGTCAGGAGACGGCCGGAGTCGCGATCAGCCAAAGTCACGACAAAACTCTGTGAATCCGCACCTTGGTCGAGGTCCGGCTCGCGCGCCAACGCCGATGGAACCGGGCTGGAGCCCTCGGGGTTCACGCCGGGAATTGCCAGGTCGACCGGAGCCATCGGCTGACCGGCTGCCACACCCTGGCCGCCGAGCACCACGATCGGCGTGTAGAGGAAGCGCTCCTGACTGACAGTGTCGGCCTGCGACCACATGAGATGCAGTACCGTCCGAACGACCTCGCGACGACCATCCTGAGCGCTGGCATCGGGCACGCGGAAGTTGGACCGGCTGGCCGCCAGGAGTGGCGTGCTCTCGAAACCATCGTGGTCCGTCAGCAGCACGATCGGACGGGAGAAGCCGTCGCCCGCAGGCATGTCGACGAAGTACAGTGAACGAGGCCCATTCACCACGCCTCCCTGCCATAGCAGGAACAACGTCGCGGAAGCGTCGTCGAACACTACCGCCGGGTGGCTTTCGACGGCCTCGCCTCCGGTCCCGGGAACCAACCGCCGCGTCGTACCACCGGCCTGGGTGACGACATCCACCGCCAGCGCCGCCGACTCGGCCGGGAACTGCCCGTCGGTGAACAGCTCCCCGTACGTGCCCGACCAGACCTTGTACAACTCACCGTCCAGCCCGAGAACCTGGGCCTCGAGAACGAGGCCCGACGCAGTGGCCGGCAAAACGGCCGCTGCCAGGGCGATGGAGAGGAGTACGCTGCGACCAGAGCTCATCGTCACGCTCTCAGGTTCACCAGCTCACGAACGTCGACCGCCATCAGGAGCTCTGCGAGGTACGGCGTTCCAGGATACTGGGACTGGATCTCTTCGAAACAGGCCCGCGCCGCACCCTCGTCTCCGACCGCCAGATGCGCTTCGCCGAGCAGGAAGGCGGCGTTGCGGGCTTCTTCGGCTCCACCGTGGGCAGGCGCGAGGGCCAAGGCGGCTTCCGCGTGGCGCCGAGCCGCAGCCGGCCGGCCGATGTCGAGGTAGGCGAAAGCCAGGTCCAGGTGGCCGAGCAGGACCGCGCGCGAGGCGCCGGCACGTTGCAGCCTGCGGAAGCCACCAAACAGCTCGCGGAAAGCGTGCCGCCCCTGACCTTGAAGCACCTTGCAGTAGCCGAGGTTCGCGATGAGTTGTCCCTCGACGAGCGGATCGAGGCCGGCGCCAGCGAGCTCGAGGGCCGTCTCGTACTCGATCACCGCCTCCTCGACCTGGTCACGCGACAACAGCGCGTTCCCGAGCTGGTTGTGACCCCAAGCCCGCCAGTCCGCCCGACCGAGGGTCTCGGCAGTGCGAATCGCTCCGCGGGCGTAGAAAGCAGCCTTGCCGTGCTCCTTGAGGGCGTAGTGGGCACAGGCGAGGTTGTACGCCGCCAGAAAGCCGATCTCTCCACCACTTCGGCGCTCGAGCACTGACCGCAAAGGAAGGACCGTCTCCTTGGCCCGTCCGAGCGGAATGAGGACTGCCGCCTGATTGCACGCCTCGAGGTCGACTTTACTCTGGTCCCCTGCCTCAGCGGCCAGAGCCAGCGCCCGTCCGTAATGCTCCAGGGCATCCTGGAAGTCGGTGCGACGCTCGGCAGCCTGCGCGAGCTCGCGTGCGCGTTCGTAGGCGGAGATCCACGAGGTGGCCTCAGTCATCGTTGGTAGCCCTTTCCAAGTCGGGGTTGCGCAGGCTGCGTTTGAAGGCGACGAAGGCTTCGACCTCGCGTCGGGCCTCGGGATCGAGACGGGAGATCTCGCGCGCGAGCTGCAGCTCGCGCGAGGTCACTGCGACCGGGGCGGGATCCTCGAAGAACTCCGACACGGACATGTTGAACTCGCCGAGGATGCGAAACAGGGTATCGAGACTGACTCGATACTTACCCCGCTCCATCCGCGAGAGATCCGATTGCTGCACCCCAATGCGGGCCGCGAGCTCGGATTGGGTGATCCGCAACTGCCGCCGCAGGCCTCGAATCTTGAGACCGACAGGTGAGCCGGAGCGGGTGCGGGAGAGTTGATCGGATGCCGTCATAGCGTCCCAGCGATGCTATGTTGCCCTTGCCGCTCTGTCAACTAGGTCATTCCGAATCGGTCTCAACCGGACACTTCCCCGTCTCGGAACTCGATCACCAACACCCTGTCCTCACCGCGAATCTCACCGAGGCGCACCCCAGGCGAAGCCAGGTCGAAGACGATGTGCAACTCGTCGACCCCGTCGATGAAGTGCGACCCGGTCCGAATCTGAGAGATCCAGCCGCCTTCGACCTGGAAAAAACGCTCGGGGAACGTCTGGGCGGCGCCATACAGCTTGAGGAGCTCTCGCGGGCGATCACCGTCTTCGAGGCGATAGTGGCGGTAGCCGCGATCGGAGATCTCCGCGGAGGTGGCGATCCGAACCTCCAGGCCGTCCGCGCTGCGCTCCCAAGCAATCGACTCGACCTCGACCCACGGCGAGCGCTCGCTCGCGTTCGGCGCCGGCGCCGGCGGGATCGCTTCGAGCTGCGGCGGGCTCGTCGCGGGCTGCGGCCGGCGTGTCGTCCACCACCAGCCCGCTGCCGTCGCCGCCACCGCGAGGGACACGAGAACCAAAACCACCGGGGCTCTGGATGGCCCGGATCGTCGCGGCGGCGCCGGAGCAGCCGGTGGATGTGGGTCTTCCAGCACGAGCGTGTGCTCTCTCACCGGTTCGTCGGGATCGGCTGCGTCGAGCACGGGCGCGGTGTCGTCCGCCGGATCGGCTGGCGCCTCGGCGACCGCGGTCGGCATGGCCTCGGTCAGCGCTTCGGCCTCGTGAGCCTCCGCGAGGCGCACGATCAGCTCCTGCAACGCGTGGTCCCCGCCCGCTTCCCAGGTCGAAAACACCGCCTCGAGCAGCTCCGCGGAATCGGCGCTGAGCATTCGAATCGCGATCTCGCTCCCGGTCGGACCTCCGGGCTCTGGGAGCCGCTGAGCGCGGATCACCTCCCCTTCACCCTCCACCCACGGGCCCCGCCGACCGAGCCCGATCTCGAACGAACAGGAATGACCCGGCTCGATCGGGTCGCTGCTCGGCACGAAGAAGCGATCGCGGGTGAGCCACTCCGTCGTCCCGGCCAGCAGGCATCGTAGGTCCTCGAGCTCGAGGCGCACCTTGAATCGCGCCCGCAGCACCACGGGAGTCTCGGATGGCCCGGAACCCGGCTGAGAACCGTCACTGACCGACATCGTTGCGATTCTACTCCGAACCATCGAGCCTGCTTCCGCGACTCTCGAAGACATCTTCGAGACGACGCTTCACCGTCTCGAGAGCGTCTCCGAGTGGCTCGAGTCGCTCGAGCAACACGCGCCAGGTGGCCCGCAGGGTGTCACGGTCCTCGGCGCTCGTCAGCCGAATCAGCTCGTCGAGGATTCGCCCACGCGAGCCGTCCTCGCCGTGGCGAGCCGCCTCGAGCAGTGGGACCAACTCGCGCAGCGAAGGACGCTGGCTGCTGTCGGCACCGGGCAGCACCGCGGCAAGGGGCGCGGCCTTGGCGGTCGCGGGGAGTCCTCTGATCTCATGGGCGAACCGCGTGAAGAGGCCCACCAACTCCCCCTCGGACACGAAGTTGCCGATCACTCGCCCTTTTGGATCGACGCTCAGGGTCTTGGTATCGCGCAGCACGAAGGCAGCTTCCGCCCCGGCTTCGACCTGGAGCTCCTTGGCGACGATCTTCCACGCCTGGAGGTGCCCACCCACCGAGACCACTTCCGCGCAGCGCACGACCGCCGCTTCGACGCGAATGCCCGCTTCGACGCGAATCGATCCATTGACCGACTCGAGCTCGCCGTAGTTGCCGGAGCCTTGCAGAACCAGGTTGCCCGGCGTTCGCAGACATAGGCGACCTCGAGCATCGAGCTCGATCGCCGCTCCCGGCGGAACGATCATCGTCGGTGCTCCAGCCGGCGCATCACTCGCAGCCAGCCACTGCGAAACCTTTCGTCCGACGGCGCCCCAGATCATCCCCGCCCCCGCGCAAAGGCTGCAGGCAGCGGCTCGTAGTCACCCGGATCGGGCGCCTGGCGCGCCGCCACCAACAACCGCTCCTCATCGCGCCAGCTGTGGTCGAGGATGTAGATTCGAGGATCGACCGGTGTTCCAGAGCTCGAGCCTTCGATCCGGCGCACCTCGTAGTGCAAGTGCGGGCTGGTGCTCCAGCCGGTGTTGCCGACGGTGGCGATCACCTCTCCCTGGCGCACCTTCTGCCCGGTGCGCACGCGGACCTCGTTGCAGTGGCCGAAGATCGTCACGAACAGCGATCCATGTCGCAGCACCACCAGGTTGCCGTACCGCCACCAGCTGACATTGCTCTTGAGGGGATACCGGCCGGCAAACGCCACCGTCGCGTCGGCCGGCGCGTGGATCGGCGTCCCTTCCGGGGCAGCGAGATCGAGACCGGCATGGAATCCCAGCGCCTTGGTGAAGGGGTTGCGCCGCGTCCCGAAGGGACTCGTCAATACGAAGTCAGGGCCCTTGAGCGGGCTCGCCGAGGGGGTCAGGCTGATCTGGTCGCGGTGTTGGGTCTCGAAGTTGCGGATCTCGTCCAGGAAACTACCGAGCACGGCGAGCTCCTCGCCGATCTTCGCGTCCAACTGGTTGGCTCGTCGCAGATTCTCGCCGTAGATCGACGATGTCGCCGGCCGCGGAGTGCGGGGAAAGCCGCCCGTTCCTGGAGCGCTGACCCCGGTCAGTCCGTACGCGAGGTAGACCTTCTCCATCTGCACCGACAGCTCGGTGACCTCTCCCGAGAGTCGCTCGAACTGTGCCAGCAGGCCCTTGAGCCGCTCTCCCTGCTGGGCCCGGCTGGTGGTCAGACGCACGATCTCCGACCGACTCGACATCGCCAGCATCACCGGACGTGCGGTCAACAGACCGGCGACCAAGGTTGCCGCCACCACGCCTACGAGCAGCACCACCAAACGCGCATGGACGCGCCGAAAGAACAAGGTTCGCACCCGGCTGCGCACCGACGCTGGGTGAACTTGCACTTCGTAGAGAACCGGCGACTTCGGCTTCACGAGTGGGCCGCCTGATGTTGCCGGGTCAGCAGGTGCAACAATTCACGATGCAGTGCCGGTCCGGCGGCCAGGACGTTGCCGCTCTCGAGAAACTCGGCGGTGCCGTCGACGTCGCTGATGGTGCCGCCGGCTTCGGCTACCAAAACAGCGCCGGCGGCAACATCCCACGGCGAAAGTCCCATCTCCACGAAGCCATCGTACACGCCGGCAGCCGTGTACGCGAGGTCGAGCGCAGCGGCACCAATCCTTCGCATCGCCCGCACCTGGCCGAGTGCCTCCCGGTAGAGCGACATCGACACGTCGAGCGCCGCGCGGCTTCGCAGCGGGAATCCCGTCGCCAGGAACGCTCCGCCGAGGCCCGTGCGGGCGGAAACGGCCATCCGCTGGCCATTCCACCAGCTGCCTTGACCGCGACTGCCCCAGAACTGGTTGTCACCCTCGGGCTCGTGAACCACGCCAACGGTCAGAGCTCCTTCGACGCGGCACGCGATCGCCACTGCATACAGCGGCAGGCCTCGGACGAAGTTGGTCGTGCCGTCCAAGGGATCGATGATCCACTCGACCTGACTGCCGGCCCTGGCCGCGAGCCGGCCCGCCTCTTCGGTCAGCACGGCGTGATCCGGGAATCGACCCCGCAGCACGCCGATGATGGCCTCCTCGGCGCGATGATCGGCCTCGGAAACCAGACCGCCCGGCCCCTTCGATCGAACCTCGAGAGCACCCGATCGAAAGTAGCGCCGCAGCACCGCGGCCCCCGCGACCGCTGCATCGCGGGCCGCCGCGAGGAGGTCGTCGTTCACCCCGCGCCGTTCTCCGTGACGAGGACGCCATCGAGATAGGTCGCCACCGGCCGGCCAACACCGCTGCGACCCGCGTACGGACTGTTGCGGGAGCGGCTCCGGCCCTCCTCGGGCCGAATGGTCCACGTCTGGTCGAGATCGAGCACGGTGAAATCCGCCCGCGCCCCCGCTCGCAGGGTGCCGCGATCGTCGAGCCCGAGCACTCCTGCCGGCCCGGTCGAAAACACCTCGACCATGCGTCGCAGGGGTACTACCCCCGGTCGCACCAGTTCACTCAACGCCAGCGCCACGGCGTGCTCGAGGCCGATCGCCCCGAACGGCACGCGGTCGAAGGAATCCAACTTCTCGTCGGCGTCGAGGGGGACGTGGTGACTGATCACCGCCTGGACCGTGCCGTCGGCGACGCCGACACGCATTGCCTCGCGATCCTCAGCCGTCCGCAGGGGAGGCTGGACCTTGACCATGGGAGAAAAGCCGCTCGCTTCGACATCCTCATCACAGCCGATGAGGTGGTGGATGCCGACGTCGAGGGTCACCGACACTCCGGAGGAGCGGCCCTGGCGGACCAGGTCGAGCGAACGTCGAGCCGAGACGGTATGGAAATGCAGTCGCCCGCCGACCTCCTCGATCAGCAGAAGGTCGCGCGCGATCATCGCCGCCTCGGCCGTCGTCGGCACTCCGGCCAGCCCCAGGCGCGCCGATACCCGCCCCTCGTGCATCACCCCCTTGCCGGCCAGGCCGGGGTCTTCGGGGCGGTGCATCACAACCCGGTCGACGTGGCGCGCATGCAGCAGGGCTCGCCGCAGCAGGGCGCCGTCGCCGAGTGGCCGCTGGCCATTCGAGAAGCCCACCGCCCCCGCCCGGCTCAGCAGCAGGTACTCGCTGAGCTGCTCCCCCGCCAAGCCGCGCGATGCGGCTGCCAGCGGTTCGAGGCGAGCCACGCCGGCGCGTGCGGCTGCGGCACGAACGTGCTCGACCACCGAAGGCGAATCGAGGACGGGATCAGTGTGGGGCGAGCAGGCGACCGTCGTGTACCCACCGGCAGCGGCCGCCGCGAGACCGGTGGCGATGGTCTCGCGGTACTCGAACCCAGGCTCGCCCAGCCGGGCGCCGATGTCGACGAAGCCCGGGGCAACCACCTTGCCCGACAGCTCGACGGTTGCATCGACGGAAGCCTCGGCCCCCGGCTCGACGAGCGCCTCGACCCGTCCGTCGCGCACCAGCACGTCGCGCCGCGCATCGAGGGCCTGGCTCGGGTCGACCACCCTGCCGCCGTGGAACCGGATTCTCACGCCCCCTCCTTGGTGACCGCCGAGAGCAGGTACAAGACAGCCATGCGCACCGCTACGCCGTTGCTCACCTGCTCCAGGATCACCGAGCGCGGCCCGTCGGCGACGTCGCTCGCGATCTCGATGCCCCGGTTCATCGGCCCCGGATGCATCACCAGCACGTCGGGCTTGGCCAGCGCCAACGTCTGCTGGTTCAGCCCGAACAGGGAGAAGTACTCCCGCACAGACGGGAACAGGGGTTTCCCCTGCCGTTCGAGCTGCACCCGCAGCATCATCACCACGTCGGCGTCGGCCACCGCATCGCGCAGATCGTGAGCCACCTCGACGCCGAAAGTGTCCACCCCGGCGGGCATCATGGCCCGTGGCCCGCCGACTACGACATCGGCGCCCATCTTCTTCAACAGGTGGAGATTGGAGCGCACGACCCGGCTGTGCTCGATGTCCCCCAGAATCGCCACGCGGACTCCCTCGAGGGTACCCTTGTGATCACGGATCGTCAGGGCGTCCAGCAAGGCCTGGGTCGGATGCTCGTGCGCCCCGTCGCCGGCGTTGATCACCCCTGATGGTAGCCTTGCGGCGAGCATATGCGGCGTGCCGGGATCGGAGTGGCGGATCACCAACAGGTCCGGCTGCATGGCCTGGAGATTGAGCGCAGTGTCCAGCAGGCTCTCGCCCTTGGACAGGGCCGAGCCCGACGACGAGAAGTTCAGCGAATCGGCAGACAGCCGCTTCTCGGCAATCTCGAAGCTCGATCGCGTCCTCGTCGAGTTCTCGAAGAAAAGGTTGATCACGGTCTTGCCGCGGAGGGTCGGGACTTTCTTGATCGGCCGCTGGGCGATCTCCTGGAAAGACGCCGCGGTGTCGAGAATCAGTTGAATCTCCGTGCGATCGAGCTCGGCGATCCCCAGCAGGTCCTTCCTCGACCACGACGTGACGGTCATCGCGACGATCCTCCTGCCACCAGCACCACCTCTTCTCGACCGTCGATCGCCGGGAACGCCACCTCGACCAGGTCCCGCGCCGCAGTCTCGACAGTCGTACCGACGTAATCGGCCTGAATGGGCAGCTCACGGTGCCCGCGGTCGACCAGCACCGCCAACCGCACCGCACGCGGGCGGCCGTAGTCCATCAGTGCGTCGAGCGCAGCCCGCACGGTCCGACCGGTGTACAGGACGTCGTCACACAGGACCACGACTTTGCCTTCGATCTCGACCGGGATGTCGCTCGCCTTGACCAGGGGCTGCGGGGCAATGGTCGAGAGATCGTCGCGATAGAGCGTGATATCGAGCGTGCCGCTCGCAGGCAACACCCCTTCCATCTCCGCGACCTCTCGCGCCAGTCGCGCCGCAACCTCGACCCCGCGGGTACGGATCCCAACCAGAACCACTCCGGTTGCGCCCCCTTCCCGCTCGACCACTTCCCCCGCCATACGGCGCAGAATTCGCGCCATCTGGCGCGAATCGAGGAGACGACGGCGAGAGTCGACAGCATCCACAACGAGTTCTCCGGGCTGCAGGATGGTACGTCCACGTTCGCCGGGTTGTCAACGAGGAACAGTCGTCCACCACCCGCCGAGCCACGGGTTTCCCCGGCGATGCGCTTTCCGTAGAATGCGCGGACCATGAGTGATTCGAAGACCTCCACCCCCAAGCCCCAAGGCTGGCGCGCCTATCGCGACGAGATCGTGTTCCTGTCCCTCTTCGCGTTGATCCTCGGCGCCGGTTTCACTCTGATCTCGCTCCAACCGATCAACGACCACGTGATCGAACCGTTCACTGCGTTGGTGGCGAAGGCCAGCGGCATCTCCCTCGACCTGATCGGACAGGGCGTCGAGATGCAGGGCACGATCATTCGTAACCCCAAGTTTGCAGTCAATATTCGCAACGGCTGCAACGGGGTCGAGACCATGATCATCTTCCTGGCGGCGGTCCTCGCCTTCCCCGCCGGCCTCAAGTCGAAGCTCGCCGGTCTTGCGATCGGCATCGTGGCGATCCAGGGAATCAACCTGATCCGGGTCGTTGCCCTGTTCCTGACCGGCGTCTACTTTCCGTCGTTCTTCGACAGCTCACACACGGTCGTGTGGCAGACCATCGTGATTGCCAGTGGTGTGGTGTTCTGGATCCTGTGGGCCAACCGCTTCGCCACGCGTCCGGCGCGGCCGACAGCGGACACGCCATGACCACGGCAGCGGATCGTCGCACCTGGTTCAACCGTTTCGTTCGCAACTTGCTGCTGGCCCTCGTGCCCGTTGCGGTGGTCTGGACGCTGATCACCCCGTGGTACAACCGCTTCGTCGCCACCGCCGGGTCCAACCTGGTCCAGCTGATCGAGTCTCCAAATCGCACCCGGCTGGTGCCTCACGACAAGCACCATGCCGTCGTCGTGCGCAACGACATCAACACCAAGAAGGGCTTCTTGTCGTCGATCCGCACCACCGACATCCATTTCAACTGGATCCTCTGCGCGGTGCTGATCCTTGCGACTCCGACTCTTCCCCTCTCGCGCCGCCTCCGCGATCTCGGCGTCGGGACTCTGGCCCTGGCGCTCTTCCACGTGCTGCTGGCCTTTCTCTGGGTACAGTTCATCCTCACCAATCAGCTCGGCAGCTGGTCCGCCAGCAACTACGGCCCCTTCGCTCAGAACGCCTGGGGGCTGGCCAAGCACCTGGCCGACCTGCCGTTCAAGTTCGGCCTGCCGCTGGCGGTGTGGGCGGCGCTGCACCTGCGCGAGCTGCCCCGCGAGGCGTAGTAGGGAACGGGTACCGCGGGTACCGGGTACTGAAGACCGGATTTTCAGCCGCCGGAGTGCGCCGCGAAGGGTGCACGGGGAACTGCTCAGGTTCAGAAAGTACGTGGTACCCGGTACCCGGTACCTCTCCCTACGTATCGACGTCGCTCTCCCCCTCGGACCGGGCGATGATCGCCGCTCCGCAGGAATCCGAGAACACGTTGACGCTGGTGCGCATCATGTCGAGCGGCCGGTCGACGGCCAACATCATGCCGACGATCGCGTCGACCTGAGGACCTCTCAGATTGACCGACTCGAGCACGAGGAAGATGATCACCAATCCTGCCGACGGTACCGCCGCGGCACCGATCGACGCCAGCAACGAGGTCAAGACGACGACCGCTTGCTGGCCGAAGCTCAGGTCGATGCCCAGCGCCTGAGCGATGAACAGCACGCCGGCACACTCGTAGAGCGCAGTGCCGTCCATATTGACGGTGGCGCCCATCGGAATCACGAACGAGGACGTCCGGTTGGAGACCCCCACCTTCTGCTCCACCGCTCGCAGGGTCACCGGCAGCGTCGCGCCCGACGACGAGGTCGAAAAGGCCATCACCAGGGGCTCGATCATGTTGCGAAAGTGGATGCGGGGATTGATCCGGCCGAGCACGATCAGCAGCAGCGGCAGGATCAGGAAGAGGTGAATCAACAGTCCCGCGGCGATCGTCATCATGTAGAGCCCGAGAGCCTTGAACGAGGAGAAACCCGTCGTGCCGACCATCCGTGCCATCAGCCCGAAGACCCCGAGCGGTGCGACCGCAATCACCCACCCGGTGAGCTTCATCATCGCCTCGAAACCCGACTGGAAGAACGACACCAACCCGTTCGAGCTCTGCGGAGGCAAGGACGCCAGTGCGGCGCCGAGCAGGATGCAAAAGAGGATCAGCCCGAGCATGTCGCCCTGGCTCGCCGCCATCACCACATTGACCGGAACCATGTCCAACAGCAGCTGCGACACCGACGACGGTGTCGAGAGCTCCGGCAGAGCGGCCTGGCTGGCCACCGCGAGATTGGCTCCGGCGCCGGGCTTGATGGCATTGACCAGCACCAGGCCGACCAGAATCGCCAGCAGGCTCGACAAGGCGTAGTAGCCGATGGTCTTGCCAAATAACCGTCCGAGCCCGTGGCCTCCAGTGATCGAGGCGACACCGGAGACGATCGACGCCACCACCAGCGGCACGATCACCATCCGCAGAAGGCGCACGAAAACGTCGCCCATCCAGCCGAAGTACTCCCCAGCCGGGGGCCCGATCGCCGCTCCAGCCGCCATTCCCAAGACCAACGCGACGGCGATCTGCCAGTGCAACCGTCGCCACCACGGCAGCATTTCCTCGACTCGAGTCATCACACGCCCTCTCTCAGCTCCGCCCCGTGATCGGAGACCAGTTGTTCGGGAAGATCCAGAAGAACGCCGCCAACAGCAGCGATCCGAGCACGACGACGACGAGGTTCAGCCACACGCCCAGCCGGGCGAGGGTGGCGCCACGCCCACCGAGACGCATCCCCACCAGGCCGATCAGCAGGCCGATCCCCGAAATGATCGGCACGGCGACGCTGGTCAAGAACGCGCGGCGGAAGAAGCCCGTGCCGGCAGGGGCCACAGCGCCGACCCAGAACCGCGCCCCCACCGCCGCGACGAACAGCAGCATCGACAGGCCTCCGAGCCAGCCGCCACGAACCGCGATCGGTGCGTACTCGTCGCGGAAGGCCTGGGCCAGCGGCGAGCCGCCGGGCGCATCGTTGGAATCAGCCATTGGTAGATCCTTACACGTTCCCGAGCGAAACCACGCCCGGTGGGGTGTCGAGCCACCCTTTGAGCCGTGCGTGCGGATTCCCCGGACGCGGCTCGCGGGCGGCTTCCCGGGTCGGTGCATTGCGCGGCCCCCGAGCAACGAAATGTGCGGGAGGGGCGCTAGAGCGCAAGTCCTTAGAAAGATTCGCGAGTTCAACGCCTGACCTCGCCAGGTTTCAGGTGACGACCCTTTGCGCGCGATCTCGACTCGCCCCGTCGGATGCGCGCCTCGGCCTGCTCACACTGTGCCCTCACCACGAAATCGTCCGCGTGGCGCACCAACGTCCCCAAGGAGCGCTGTGGCGCGTCCACAGCGTGTCGAGCGCGTGCAGGTAGATGCTCGACAACAAGGGCGAGATCACTCCTCCCTGCGGTGTCCCCACCCTCTTCGTGCGGACGATGCCCTCTTCCGTCACACTTGCCTCGAGCCACTGCCGCAGCAGCTTGAGCATTTGCCTGCTTCACGACGCACCATCGCCTGATGGTACCAGGCAGATCGACGGGCTGCACCCACTTCAGTCCGACGCGGCGGCCGCAGCCGAAACGCGAACCCAGACCCGGACCCGGAGGAAGGGCGGCCGAGGTTGCCACGGAGACTTCACAAGCCTTCGCGGCGGTTGCAGCGTTCTCCCCGCCTAGCAGGCTGCTGAAGTACTCCCTCGGCCGCGATCCAACGAGCTCCTTGCGCCGCGCTGCAGCATCTCGCCCGCCCGAGCACGCTCGGGCTCGAGGCGCGCCTTCGCTTGACCACGCAACTCGATGTCTCCCTGAGGGATGCGGCGGCGCGCAGTCGCGAGCGATACGCCGACCACGCCGATTCGGCGCGCCTTGAGGCTTCGGGAACCGGCCGAAGCCACTAACCTTGAGCCGTTTCGCAGTTTCGAAGGAAACCCACCGCGTGAAGGTCACGGCTGGCCCGGCGGCCCACTGTCCCGTCGCGGGCCTCCTCGCGGCGCGAGAAGACAGCGTAGTCATACCCTTGCTGCACTAGCGCTTCGAGCTCTGCCGGTTCCGTCATCCGAACGTCCACGATACGGTGGACAGCCTCCGGCGAGAGGTCGACGACATAGCGCAAGTCGTAGTCATGGCACCACTGTCGCGCTGGAGTTGGAGGCCAGACACTCGCCCACACTGCCACCAGATCTGGTTCGCGTTCAAGCACATAAGCCCAGTCCGTCTTGTTGTGCCCGACGACGAAGGGCCCGGGTGAGGTTGTATCCACCACGTGAGCGATGTGGGAGTCGGTAAGTCCAAAGACATCGATGACCCGCAACCGGGAGTAGTACGGGATCTTCCCAGCGGCGTCCACTGCAACCACGGCACCAGGGTGCTGCGAGCCCAGGAACTCGCCCACCTCGATCAAACCATCGCCGCGGGTGAAGCTAAACTGAAAGCGATCATCGTTCGCCAGCTGAGCCAGCTGGCCGATGGCAAGGAAACCACCGCCCAGGAGCACCAACCGCCGCGACAGGGCAGCCGATAGGGCCGAGGGCAGCGCGCTGAGTGCCAGACAGGCGCCCATGGGGAACAGCGAAAGCAGGAACCTTTCGTGGTAGACGTCCCCGCCAACGTAGACGAAATACCCGAGCAAACCCGCGGAGAAAACCACCGGAAAGCCCAGTTCTGCGCCGTGCTCTCGCCGCCCAATAAACCGCGCCAGAGCCTGAATAGCTGCTGCTGCGAAGCACATGATGTAGATGCCAAGGCCGGAGCTCGATGCCAGGTCCAGCACCTGCAGCATCCCTTGTTCGATGCGCGCCACCACCGTCGAACCGACCTTCGCATAGTAGGTGTTCGGTAGCGGCCAACCGTAGTAGGCAAGCCTGCCCAGAACGTGCGTACCGAACACCAGGGCCGTCGCGACCAACGTTCCAGCCGAGAGCATCATTCTCCCTCGCAGGGCCAAGAACACTGCGGCCAAGAGGGGTGTCACGAAGCCGTCCGCGCGTACGAGCACGCAGAGGGCTGAGACAACCACGAGGCCGATCGCAGACCTGATCGATTTCCCTTCGGCTGCCCTTTCGACGAGGATCCAGGTGGCGGTCTGCATTAGGACGCATAGGGGTGTCTCGAGGCCCGAGGCTACGGCGGCCCAGAGCGGAGGGCAGAGCGCGATCAGAAACGCGAGCGTGGTCGCCCGCGCATCACCGAAACGGCGGAACGAGTAGCCCACCACGATCCGCCAAGCAGCGATGAGAAAGACGACGTTGAGACCCACCGAGTACGCGTATACCCATCCGGCGGGAAGCATCGCGGCTGCCGGGATCAACAGGAGCAGGTAGAGGAAGTTCGAGTAACCCTCGACCCGCTCGCCAGGGTTGAATACAAGCCCTTGTCCGGCAACGACGTTCTGGGCATAGCGGTAGGAAATGTAGGCGTCGTCGCTGCCCCACACGTGCCCGGAGCGTGCCGAATGCGAGTAGCCGGCGAAGATCTGGATGGCGCACCCAGCAATGAGCAGCACGAGAGCCATGCCCAACCACCGCTTGCGGAGGCTCCTGCTGACAGCTTCTTCCGGCACCTTCGGAGATTCTCCCCCATCGCCGGGTGGGAGTACGTTCAAAAGCTAGGCCTCCTGACCGAGCCCCGGCAGCTGGAGGTCACCGACCGCTACTTGGCGCGGAAGACGAGCTCGACCGTGCCGATGCGAATGCGATCGCCATCGACGAGAGGCCGCTCACTGACCGCCTCGTCGTTGACGAAAGTGCCGTTTTCGGAGTGCAGGTCGTAGAGGATGTAGCTGCCGAGTCGGGACGCGACGACGGCGTGTTGGCGCGACACTGCGTCGGCCTCGAGACGTACGGTGTTCTCGCTGCCGCGGCCGATCGAGACGCGCTCGCTGCCCAACATCAGCTCGCTTTCAGCCTCACCGTTGGCATCGAGGCGGATCAACCGGGCGCGGCGAATGATGACCGTCATCTCGCCGGCGTCGTCGCTCTCGGGACCGATGGTCGTCACCACGCCGGCAAAAGGCGGCGGTGGCGGAACCTCGCCGGCCCCGGGGGGGGCAACGACGGGAGGGATTGCGTGAACGTCGGTCGGCTCGTCGTCATCGATCTCATCGTCGCCGGATGCCGGGCCGAGCTCCTCCGCAGCGGTCGGCGTTGCGGTGATCATCGTGCCGGTTTCGTCGCTCTCGGTCTCGGCTGCCCCGGCCGGCTCATTCGCCTCTTCGACGCCGGATTCCTCCGGCTCGGCGACCTCCGCGCCTTCTGCCCCCTCGTCGTCGGCTGCGGGAGTGTCGTCACCGGCCTCGAGATCGGCTTCGGAGTCGAACACCGCGAGAAACGCCTGGCGAACCTCACCAACGGCTTCGAGGCGCTCGCGCCGCGAGCCCACGATCCGATCGGTCTCTGCCACGCGGTCCTGATGCACTTTCTCGTCGAGCTCGCCGAGAGCGAAGCGAAAGTCCACTTCCTCGCGCTCGAGCTCGGCCGCGCGGAGGGCCGCCTCGCACTCACCGTGGAGTTGGCGCAGTTTGATCCACTCGCGACGAGCAGCAGCCTCGAGCGGACGGGCCTGAGCGTCCAGTTCCTCGCGCCTGGTTTCGTAGTCGGTTCGCACGCGCTCGAAGACCTCGGCAGAGACCTTCGCCCGCATCTCCTCCATCTTGGCCAGGCGCTCCTCGAGCACGTCGCGTTCACGCCGCAACCCCGCCAAGGTCTGAATCGGTGCCGTATCGATCCGCTCCAACTCGTCGCTCATTTCCAGCAGCCTCCTGAACATGCTGAAGTCGCTGGGGAAGGCTATCAGGAAAGGGACCAGGGACTCGGGACCAGGGACCAGGACCTGGCAGGGCACCGGAAGGGCGTATCGGGTGTCAGGTATCGGGTATCAGTCTCGCCGACCGGCACTCGGTACCTGGGTCCCCGGCACCTCTTTCCGGCCGATACCCAATACCCAGTCCCGATACCTTCTTTTTCCGACTGGTCCCGGGTCCCGGGTCCCTGGTCCCCTCTTCGTCAATACGGATCCGCGGTCGAACGGCCGTAGCGATCTTCGAGGCGCACGACGTCGTCGAGCTCGGGAGTCGAGACTTCGAGGATGTCGCAACCGTCAGGGCCGGCGATCATGCGATGGATGGTACCCGGCGTGACGTGGTACGAGTCGCCGGCCTTCATGGTGCGAGTGATCAGGCCCTGCCCCTCGTCCACGACGAGCTCGAAGCTGCCCTCGCGCACGAACAGCGTTTCGTCCTTGACACGGTGGTACTGCAGCGACAACGCCTGCCCGGCATCGACATGGAGGATCTTGCCCACGTACCGCGGGGTGTGGGCGAAGATCAGCTCATAACCCCAGGGCTTCTCGACTCGACGCACGGCCTTGATCACGACGCCTCACTCCTCTGCTCCGGCATGGCCTTCGCCTCGGCCTCACCGGTCGCCTCAGCGAGCCGACGGACCAACATCTCCTCGACCTCGCCCGCCATCGCGAGCTCGATTCCTTCGCGCGCGATGTCCTCCAGCGCTCGAAGATCGGCCGAGCGGATCAGCGCCTTGATCTCCGGGATCGCCCTGGGACTGACCGACAGGCGCCTCACGCCGAGACCCAGGAGCATGGCTGCACCCAGGCGGTCGCCTGCCATCTCACCACACACGCTGACCTCGATGCCGGCCCCGCGCGCCGCGGTCACCGTCTCGTCGATGAGTCGCAGCAAACCCGGATGCAGCGGCGCATAGAGATTGGAGACGTGCTCGTTGTTGCGGTCGACCGCCATCGAATACTGGATCAGATCGTTGGTGCCAATCGAGAAGAAGTCGACCTCTCTGGCGAGGTGGCGAGCGATCAACGCCGCCGACGGTACCTCGATCATCACACCGAGCTTGTAGGTGCGACAGTAGTCGAAGCCGTCGCGCTCGAGCTCGCGTTCGATCTCACCGAGAAAGGCACGAAACCGACGCACCTCGTCGAGGCTCGAGACCAGGGGAATCATGACCCAGAGATTGCCGTGACATCCGGCGCGCAGGAGGCCCCGCAGCTGGATACGGAAGATCTCTGGCCGTGCCATCGTCAGGCGGATGCCCCTCAGGCCCAGCACCGGGTTCTCTTCTTTGCTGTGCATGACCTCACGCGCGAGCTTGCGCCCGCCGAGGTCATAGGTGCGCACGATCACCGGGTGCGGCGCCATGGCCTCGAGCAGTGCCCGGTAGGTGGCGTAGTGATCGTCTTCGCTCGGCAGCTCAGGGCTGCGCTCGATGTAGAGGAACTCACTCCGGTAGAGGCCGATGCCGGCGGCGCCGAAGCGCTGAGCTTCGGCCACCTCCTCGGGCAGATCGATGTTGGCCATCAGTCGGACGGCGACGCCATCGGTGCTTTCGGCCTCGAGGGCCCGCGTCGCCGCGAGGTCGGCTTCGCGGGCGATCAGGGCCAGCCGACGGCGGCGGTAGTCCTCGAGCACCTCTGCCGTCGGATGCAGCACCAGCACGCCCGTCGACCCGTCGACGATCACCGGATCCTCCGCGTCGACCAGACGGGTGACCCCACCGACGCCGGAAACCAGCGGAATGTTGAGGGAATGGGCAATGATGGTGGTGTGGGAGGTCCGGTGGACAACGAACAACTTCACGCCGCGGTGCGTTTCCCTGAGCACCCTGACGCACCGTTTCATGGTGTTCCCATCTGTCAATTCCGGCATCTCTACTT
>CAZRFU010000020.1:13370-36118 GCA_964599475.1 uncultured Thermoanaerobaculia bacterium | reverse complement strand
TATGGGAGGTCCGCCCGCCCGTTTCTATCGCAAAGCCCTTGACGCCTCGACGACCAAGGCGCACGGCATCGGACGGGGTGAGATCGTCCGCTACCACGATCACGTCGCCTTCGAGCTCGGAGATGTCGTGATGCTCGATCCCCTGCAGCGAACGAATCAGCGCGCGCCCCACCGCCTGGATGTCCTGGCCCCGATCGCGAAAGCGCTCGTCTGCCATACCCGAGAACGTTGCGACCAGATCTTCGACGGTCTCGAGTACCGCCCATTCGGCGTTGACCTTCTCGTCGCGAATCCGCCCCTCGATCCGCTTGATGAAGCTCGCGTCGTCGAGGAGCAGCGCGTGCGCCTCGAAGATGCCGCCGAGCTCCTCGCCCATCTCGCTGCCGACGTGACGTCCCATCGACTCGAGATCGGTCCGACTTGTGTCGATCGCGAGCCGCAGACGGCCGAGCTCTTCATCGACCTCATCGATCGGGAAGCGGTACACGTCGTGAGCCTTGGACTCGACGCACACCGCGCGGCCGATGGCGATGCCGGCGGCAGCGGCGAGCCCCTTGAGCGCGATCATCTCGCTCACGACTCTTCCTCGAACCTGGCGGCGAAGAGTTGCGTCACCTGTTCGATCGCCTCGGCTTCGTCGGGTCCATGACAGCGGACCGTCAGGCGCGTCCCCTGCCCGGCTGCGAGCAGGAGAATGCCGAGAATACTCTTGGCATCGACCTCCTCGCCGTTGGTCACCAGCTCGACATCACTGCGGAAGCGGCCCGCCAGGTGCACCAGCTTGGCGGCTGCTCGCGCATGCAGCCCGAGCCGGTTGACGACTTCGATCTCGCGCTCGATCACGCCTCGCCGGCTCCCGGCGCACAGGGCTCGGGGCGGGTCGTCGGCAACGTCGAACCGAGGCAGATGCTGCCCTGACCCTTCTCGCGAATCCACGCAGCAAGCGACTCTACGTCGCGATGGTGGGCCGACATGCACGACAACCGCACCACCATCGGAAGGTTGACGCCGGTCACGACTTCCACCCGTCCGGCGCTGCGCATCTGCAGCGCCAACTTGGTCGGCGTGTCCCCGTGCATGTCAGTCAAGATCAGCACGCCCTGTCCGCGGTCGAGGCGCGCGATCGTCTCACCGAGTCTGGCCGCCAGCGTCTCGGGCGCCGCGTCCCAATCGAGCACGAGCGCTTCGAGCCCCTCGATCGGGCCAGCGATGGTGCGGGCGGTCGCGACCAGAGACTCTGCGAGATTGCCGTGGCTGAGGACGAGAGTGGAGACCATGGGAAGGACGGCCGGCGCCGCCTCCTGAAGCCTACCACGAGCCTCAGCGCTCCACATCCCGATGCTCGAGCCTGACCTTCCAACCGGCGGTCTCGAGGTCGTCGCGCAGCCGTTCGCAGATCGCGACCGAACGGTGTTTGCCGCCGGTACAGCCGATGGCGACGGTGAGATAGGCGCGGTTTTCGCTGCGGTAGCGCGGCAACAAATACAGCAGGAGGTCGCGCAGGCGCTGCCGCAACTCGTGAAAGTCCGGCACCTTGGCGAGGAACTCCTGGATCGGCTGCTCGAGACCGGTGTGCTCGCGCAGCTCCGGGACGAAGTAGGGATTGGGCAGGAACCGGACGTCGAAGAGCAGGTCGGCTCCGTACGGAACTCCGTATTTGAAGCCGAAGCTCGACAGCGACACCTGCATCTCGGGCGCACCCTCCGGACCGCACGCGAACGCACGAATGGTCTTGGCACGCAGCTCGTGGATCGACCACTCGCTGGTGTCGAACACCATGTCGGCAAGGCCCCGCAGCTCGCTGTAGTCCTCGCGCTCCTGCGCAATGGCATCCACCAGCCCCTGCTCGGCCGCCACCGGGTGGGGGCGACGCGTTTCCGAGAAGCGGCGCACCAGCCGTTCGTTGCCGGCCTCGAGGAACAGCAGGGTCGGCGTGATCCGCTCGCGGTCCACCGACTCCAGCAGCTCCGGCAGGCGCTGGGCGACACCCTGCGCGCGATGATCCGCTACCACCGCCAGGTTGCGACGGCCACCCACGAAGGCCAACGGATCTTCCAAGAACTGCGCGAGCAACGGCAACGGAAGGTTGTCGACGACGTAGTAGCCCAGATCCTCGAGGCACTTGGCCACCGTGCTCTTGCCCGAGCCCGCCAGACCGGTGATCAGCACCAGCCGGACCCGACCCTCCGCGGGAGCCTCTCCGGTAACGGTCACGAGACTTCCCCCCCGGCCCTCATACGCGCCTCCAACTTGCGAGCGAGCTCCCGCGCCGAATGGTGGCCCTGGAGCTTCAGAGCGTGATTGCGAACCGCGATCTCCACCAGGATCGACAGGTTGCGACCGATGGCCACCGGCATCTTGACGTAGGGCACCGGGGTGTCGAGGATGGAATACACCGTCTCGTCGAGTCCGAGGCGGTCGTAGTGCACCGACTCGTCCCAGTGCTCGAGCTCGACCACCAGATCGAGGGTGACTCGGTCGCGCACTGCGGCGAGGCCGAACAGGTCCTTGATGTCGACGATCCCAAGCCCGCGCAGCTCCATGTGGTGTTTGAGGCCACTCTCCGAGAACGCCACCAAGTCACCGTGGGGGAAGCGCTTGACGGTAACTCGGTCGTCGGCAACCAAACGGTGCCCTCGGGTGATCAGGTCGAGGGCACACTCGCTCTTGCCGACGCCACTCTTGCCGATCAACAACACGCCGAGACCGTAGACATCGAGCATGACCCCGTGCAGCCGGGTCGATGGCACCAGCCGCTCCTCGAGGAAGTTGCCGATGCTCTTGATCACCTTCGATGAGAGTGCCGAAGACCGCAGGAGACTGCGGGACCGGCTGCGACAGGCTTCTTCGAGCTCGGCGGGGACTGGAAGGCCTTTGGTGACGACGAACACCGGCACCTCGAGAGCGGCGATCTCGCGCAGACGGGTGGCGCTGACGTCGGGATCGAGGGTCTCGAGATAGGCCAGCTCGCTCTGGCCGATGATCTGCACTCGCCCGGCTTTGATGTACGGGTAGTAGCCGGCAAACGCGAGGCCCGGCTTCTGCACTCGCGGATTGGCAATCTCTGCGCCGAGACCGCCCTCGCCCGCCACCACCTGCAGCCCGAGATGCACCAGCTCGTCGCCGAGCAGGTCGCGGACCAGAACCGGGCGCGGTGGCTTCACGATCACCTCAGGCCTCTTCCCCCAGCAGTGCCCACACCGCTTCCGGGTCGGCCGCGGACACGAGTCGCTGGGAGTGGCGGTCTTGTTTGAGCCACCGCGAGATCGCTGCCAAGGTCTGCAGGTGGGCCGCCGGCTTGGTGGCCGGCGACGCCACCAGGAACAGCAACTGTACCGGCTTGCCGTCGACCGCGCCCCACTCGACGGGCACTGCGGTGGTGGCGACCGACACCACCACCTCCTCGATCCCGTCGACCTTGCAGTGGGGTATGGCTACACCGCCTCCGACCCCGGTGGATCCCAGCGCCTCCCGCTCGAGCAGACGCCGACACAAGACCGGCGCATCGTTCAGCACTCCGAGGACCACCAGGCGGTTGGTCCAGTCCTCGAGGACCTGTGCAGGGTTGGCGCCGGCAAGTCCGGCAAAGACCAGGCCGGGGGCCGTCAAGTTCTGCAGTCGCATCGGCACGAGCCCAAATCCTCAGGCGCCCGGAGCAATCAACCCGTAGTGATTGTCCTTGCGCTTGTACAGCACGTTGACCTCGTCGGTTTCGGCGTCGCGGAAGACCACGAAATCGTGGGTCGAGGCCTCGAGCTCGATCGCGGCCTCGTCGAGACTCATCGGCTTGATCTGAATCAGGCTGGACTTGATCACCCGCGGACGCGCACCGCCGCCGACACTCGCCTTCTCCACCACGTCAACCGGCCAACTGGCGGCATCCCCGGCGCGTTGAGCCCGTCGGCGGCGATCCTGGAAGCGCTCGCGACCGCGTCGCGCCTGCTTCTCGACCTTGTCGACGACGGCATTGACCGCCTCCGTCCACCCCTCTCCTTCGCTGTGGCCCTGCAGCGTGCCGAATCGATGGGCGAGATGCAGTTCCACCACGTGCCGATGACCATCGGCGTCGAAGGTGAAACGAGCGTCGATCGGCTCCTCGAGGAACTTCAGCACCTTGTCGAGCTTCTTGCTGGCGTGTTCCCGTGTCGCCGTTCCGATGTCACCGTTGCGACCGACGATTTCGATGTTCATGCTTCCTTCCTCCCTCGAAGCCACGAGGCTTCGTTCAAAAAATCTGTCGACGATCGGACGACGACGCAATTCCAAGCTCGTCGCGGTACTTCGCCACCGTCCGCCGGGCGATGTTGATGCCCTCGCGCTGAAGCACCTTCATGATTGCGCTGTCCGACAGCGGTCGCCGTGGATCTTCGCCCTGGACCAGCTGCTCGATCTTCCGCTTGACCGAAAGCGACGAGATGTCCTCCCCGTAGGCTCGATCGATCCCACTGTGAAAAAAGAACTTGAGGGGCAGCAAGCCACGCGGGGTGTGGATGTACTTGTTCGAGACCACGCGCGAGACCGTCGACTCGTGCATGCCGATGTCCTCGGCGACGTCACGCAGCACCATCGGCCGCAGGCGATCGACGCCGTAGTCGAGGAAGTCGCGCTGCTGGCGCACGATCGAGTCGGCGACCTTGTAGATCGTCCGCTGGCGCTGGTCGAGACTCTTGATCAGCCACAGAGCCGATCGCATCTTCTCACGCAGGTACTGCTGCGCTTCGCTTTCGGCGGCGTCGCCCCGGGCCGCCTGCAACATCTCTCGATAGGCCCGACTGACCCGCAACTTCGGCATTCCGTCGTCGTTGAGCTGAATGACGTATTCGTCTCCCACCTTGATCACGGCCACATCCGGCTCGACGTAGTGCGGCCGATCGCCGCCGAAGGCGCGACCCGGGCGAATCTCGAGGGTCTTGATCGCCTCGACTACCGGCTCCAGATCGGCCAATACGATGTCGAGCTCCGCCGCAATTTTGGCGAACTGGCGATGCAGGAATGCGTCCCAGTGGTGCTCGATGACCTGCCGCACGAGTGATTCCTCGCCGGCGCCGCGAAGCTCGAGCTGGCGCAGAAGGCTCTCGCGCAGATCGCGGCAGGCAATCCCCGGAGGATCGAGTGCCTGCACCAGGGCCAGGGCCGCCTCGACTTCATCGAGGGTGTAGGGCACCCCCTCGGCGCGCTCTCGACCCATGGCTGCGATCTCGTCGAGATCGGCGACCAGAAATCCGTCCTCATCGAGGTTGCCGATGATGATCTCGCCGATCTCCCGCAGCCGCGCCGGGACCTCGGCCATGTGCAGTTGCCACAGGAGATGGTCCCACAGGTCGGGATCGCGGCTCAGGGTGTTCTCGAGCGGAGGGCCCTCGCGGTCCTCGTACGTCGAAGCCATCCCCGTCGTCCCCGAGCTCTCGAATACCTCGCCGTAGTAGGCGTCGAGGTCGATCTCGTCGAGCGGATCACGCGGCTCGGGCTCGGGCTCCACCTCCCGACTTTCGGGACCCGCGGCGTCCTCGTTGCGGTCCGCCGCATCCTGTTCGGGAGCGGTGCCCGCAGCGGTGTCGATGGCAGCACGTTCGTCGGGGTCCACCGGCTCGTCGTCACCTTCGCGCAGGTCCTCGAGCACCGGGTTCTCGACCAGCTCCTGGGCCAGGTAGCCCTCGAGCTCGAGCTTGGTCAGCTGCAGCATCTTGATCGACTGCTGCAGGGTTGGTGTCATCACCAACCGCTGGGACAAGCGCAGTGAGAGTTTCTGTTCGAGGGCCATCAGCGCTCCGACCTCGACCAGGCTCGGCGCCGAGTCGATCGACAACTCCGGCGAAGCCTCGCAGTCACAGTCGGAAATCCTCTCCGAGGTAGATCTTGCGAACCTGGGGGTCGGCCGACAGCTCGTCGGGAGCCCCGGCGCGGAGGATCTCTCCGTTGTTGATGATATAGGCCCGATCGGTGATCTTCAAAGTCTCCCGGACGTTGTGGTCCGTGATCAGGATACCGATGCCGAGGGAGCGCAGACGGCCGATGATCTTCTGGATCTCGAGCACGGCAATCGGATCGATCCCGGCAAACGGCTCGTCGAGTAGAATGAACGACGGATCGATGGTCAGAGCCCTGGCGATCTCGACCCGTCGGCGTTCGCCACCGGAGAGTTGGTAGCCTCGACTCCGCCGCACCTTCTCGAGGCCGAGCTCGCGGATCAGCTGCTCGATCCGCCGCTCCTGCTCACCATGCTGGAGGTCGAGCGTTTCGAAGATCGCGCGGAGGTTGTCCTCGACCGTCATCCGCCGGAACACCGAAGGCTCCTGGGGTAGGTAGCTGATCCCGCGCTGGGCCCGCAGATACATCGGCAGGTCGGTGATGTCGTCCTCGTCGAGGGCGACTCGTCCGGCATCGGGCGGGGTCAGACCAACGACCATGTAGAAGGTCGTCGTCTTGCCGGCGCCGTTTGGCCCCAGCAGGCCCACGACCTCCCCTTGGGCCAGCTCGATCGAGATTCCCCGCACCACCTCGAGGCCTCGGTAGGTCTTGCGCAAGCCGTCGGTGCGCAGCAACTGTCGCTTGCCGGCGGCGCTCACGGTGCTCCCCCTGGGCTGCTCGGGGGAGCTCCAGCGGAGCCGGCGCCAACTTGCACGCGACCACTGGCCACGTCGTAGTCGACCTGGCGACCCGACAACCGTCCACCCTTGCCGTCCTTCACCACCACTGGCTGCCCCTCGAAGCGAATCGTGCCGGCCCCCGGATCGTAGACGGCGCGCTCGGCCGACACCGTTCGGCCGCTGCCGCTCTCCGTCAGCTCGACCGCCTGGCGAATCAGCACCTGGCGCGCCTGACCGCTCTCGTCGAGCACGATCTCGAGCTCTTGGCTCGTTATCCGCCGCCCTTCTTCGCGCGCGACCACATCACCCCGGTACAACGCCATGCTTCGGTCGGGAGCATACTCCAAGGTCTTGGCTTGGACCCTCAAGGGACTCCTGGAACCATCGTCGCGCAGAACCTGGACGACTGTTTCGACCCGGCCGGCGGCCAGCAGCGACCGTCCCTCGGCCTGACCGCGAAGTTGATCGGCAGTCAATACATCGGAGCCGCTCCAGGCCCGTACCCCGCCCTCGAACGACCAGTTTTCGCCGCGATGCAGCATCTGGGCGCGTTCGGAGCGCACCTGCACCCACTCCCCCCCGGTGCCGGTGCTGCCGATCATCGCCATACCGCGCCGAGGCATCCGAGCGTCGACTCCCCCGACCGCCTCCAGCAGCTCGCCGCCCCTGCGCAAGATCACTGTCGGCGCTCGCAACTCGCCGTTGGCAGTCAGCAGCAGCGCCGGCGCGCCGGTGAGGGTGGCCTCCCCCGTCGACGCCAGACTTTCGGCCTTCGACCCACTCGCCTGGAAGCCCTCCTGGTGCAGATCGACCATCTCTTCGAGCGCGAGTCGGGCGACCTCGCCGGAGGCCGTAAACGCCGCAGTCACCCGGCCGGCACACGCCAGGCGGGCCGGGACCGTCGCGCCAACCGTGGTTTCCGCCACTTCGACGAGACCAAGACCCAAGACCTCGCTCAGCCGACCGGCAGCGAAATCGCCTTGAAGGTACCTCGCCTGCAGCACGACCAGGCCGGCGTCCGGCCGCTCGAGCTCGAGACGCGCACGCTCGAGCCAGCCGCCCTCGAGCTCGAGCTTGCGCGGGTCACCGGTAGCCGTGTCGAGCAGCAGCGAAAAGCCCTGAGCCTGGGTGGAGATGGTGCGAACGCCGCGGGCCTCTTCCGACTCGGGCAGGGTGAAGGTCCCGTCGACCTGCCACCGGCCACGCACGAACTCGACGTTTCGACCGTCGGGAGCAAAGTAGATCGCCATCCGCCGCGCGAAGATCGAGCCGCTGCGCTCCGACAGCCTGACGCCGATCTCGGCTCGAATCAGCCGCTGCGGCTCGTTCTCGAGAAGCAGGCGCCCGGCGCTGAGGCGGAACTCCCGTGGGTCGTCGAGGGTCCAAATCTCCACCGACCCGGCGATCGCGAAGATCTCGCGCCGGAAGTCGAAGCGCAGGTGGTCGGCCCGCCCCTGCATCTTGGTTTCTTCGCCCAGGAAGAAACGGATCGGCGTTTCCGAGGTCAAGAACCGTCCGCCGTTGGAGAGCGACAGTTCATCGCTCTCCAGCCGCAACCCCTGTTGTGAGGTCACGACCACGTTGCCGGTCAACAAGCCTTCGCGCTTGGTGGTGTCGTACTTGGCGCGGTCGGCCGCAACCTGGAGCTCTCGCCCGTCGTCGCCGTACAACGTCAGCTCGACGCGTTCGAGGTCGGCAACGCCGTCGCGCTGCTGCTCCCCCCCGAGCGCGCGCACCCGAAACAGCGGCCGATCGCCGTCCGACACCGTGAACTCGAGTGTGCCCGTCGGCGCGGCGTTTCCAGGAGTCGATGGCGACTGCTCGTCCGGCCCGGAGGCGCGACCGACCGACCTCCCCACCCACCACAAGGCGGTGCCGCCCACCACCAGCAGGATCAGCGCGATCAGCACGGCCGTTCGCAGCCGACGAACAGCACGAGCTCGAGCAAGCACCTCCATCGCCGAGGATTCTATGCCGTCACTCGGCCGGCCGGGCGTCCGACAACGTCACCTGGACCAGTCCGTCACGGTCCCGCTGGACTTCGCCCACCACTTCGAACTCACCGGCGAGCTTCTCCTGCCCGCCTTCGCTCCAGCCCCAGCCGATGAGGGAGACCACCGGCCCCCGGCCCCGCAGCGAGCGCGCCTGGGCGCCGAGGTGAGGCCGGCTGGCGTTCTTGCCGAAGCTGCGGGTGCCGCCGGCCAACACCATCGGTCCGATCCGCAGCAGCGGGCGGGGATTGCCCGACCCGTGCGGTCCGAGCCGAAGAAGCGCGTCTGCCAGCTGTGGTGTGACCTCGGCGGGATCGAGGTGAGCGTCGTACACCAGGCGCGGGCGCAGCAGCTCGGGGGACCACTCGGCAACGGCGCTTTCGATCCAGGTCCGACGCAGCCCCTCGAGCCGCTCCACCGGGACCGACAACCCGATCGCCTGCTCGTGGCCGCCGAAACGCGCGAGCTCGGAGGCACTACGGTTGAGAAACTGGTGGAGGTGGATGCCTGGGACACTGCGACCCGACCCGGTAGCCGTGTCGCCTTCGACGCCGAGCAAGACGGTCGGACGGTTGAAGGCTCGCGCGAGCTTGCCCGCCGCGATCCCCACCACTCCTCGGTGCCACTGCTCGTCCCACTCGACCAGGATTGGAGGCAACTCGGAACCGAGGCGCGCGAAACGCTCCCGTGCCGCCGAGACCACCAGCTCCTCGGCCACGCGCCTCTCGCTGTTTGCTTCTTCGAGGTGGGCCGCCAAATCCCGGGCCGCCGCGTCGTCGCGGGTGAGGAGCAGGTCGAGTGCCGGGTCCGCGGAGCCCAGCCGGCCGGCCGCATTGATCCGCGGAGCGATCCGGAACGCGATGTCCTCCGCGTCGAGGCCGCCTCGCCCGTCGATACCGGCCTTGCGGTAGAGGGCCCGGAGCCCCACGGACCGGGTGTCGCCGAGCTCGCGCAACCCAACCGCCGCCAGCACGCGGTTCTCACCGAGGAGCGGCACCATGTCGGCGATGGTTCCGATCGCCGCGATCCGCACCAGCGCCCGCGCCGGTGCGGGCTTGTCGAGCCGTTCGAAGAGGCCGACGCCGACCTTGTAGGCCAGGCCCGCAGCGGCCAACGAGGAGCCGGGGGCTCCGGGGCCGGCGATCAGCGGGTTGACCAGGATGACTACGTCCGGGAGCGGCGTGCCGGGCTGGTGGTGATCGACGACGATGACGTCCAGCCCGCGCTCGATGGCGGCATCGACGGCGGCATGGGCCGTCGTGCCACAATCGACCGTGATCACCAAGCCCGCCCCACGCTGCGCCGCGCGCTCGGCGTGCACCGGCCCGAACCCGTACCCCTCGCCCAGACGATCGGGGAGGATCGGTTCGACCTCGACATCGCAGGCGCGCAAACTCGCCACCAGGATCGCCGTCGAGGACACACCGTCGGCGTCGTAGTCGCCCACGACCACCACCTTCTCCCGTCGGTCTCGCGCCTGCACCAAGCGCTCGAGCGCTCGCGGCAGGTTCGGGATCTGAAACGGCGAGTCGAGGTGCTCGAGGCGCGGATCGAGGAACCTCTGCGCCTCGGTGATGTCGGTCACGCCGCGGCGAGCCAATAGGGTCGCGAGCCACGGCGGGTAGTCGCCCGCAAGGTCGACGGTGGGCGGCGCCGGAGCGGGGATCCACAGCGGGCTGGTGGCAAACACGATTGGCGCCCCGCCCAGCCGCCTAGCCGCGGTTCTCGCACGGTTGCGCGCGCTCGGCCTCGTCCGGGCAGCATCGCTGCGGGTGGGTACCCGTTACCCGGTAGCCGATACCCCGTGACACGACCCGCTTCATCTCGAACCTACCGCTGCGTGGAAAGGCGCCGGAAACGAGTACTACGACTCGAACTCGCCCAGCCGGCGGAAGCGCTCGTACCGCGCCGCGAGAAGCTGCTCGACGGGTTTGGCGCAGAGCTCATCCAGCGCCCGCTCGAGGGTATCGCCGATTCGCGCTGCCGCGCTCGCCGGGTCGGCGTGGGCGCCGCCCAAGGGTTCCGGGATGATCGCCTCGATGAGGCCGAGCTCGAGGAGGTCGGGTGCAGTGATCTTCATCGCCTCGGCGGCCTCGGCCCGTGCCTCCTGGTTCTTCCAAAGGATCGCCGCACAACCCTCCGGCGAGATCACCGAGTAGATCGAATACTCGAGCATGTAGACTCGATCGCCGACGCCCAGCGCCAGCGCCCCACCACTGCCCCCTTCACCGGTGACCACCACCACGATTGGTACCCGCAGCTCGGCCATCTCGATCAGGTTGCGCGCGATCGCCTCAGCCTGACCGCGCTCTTCCGCGCCGATGCCAGGATACGCCCCCGGGGTATCGATGAAGGTCACCACCGGGAGCCCGAAGCGCTCGGC
Source organism: uncultured Thermoanaerobaculia bacterium (assembly GCA_964599475.1). Lineage (GTDB taxonomy): Bacteria > Acidobacteriota > Thermoanaerobaculia > Multivoradales > CAZRFU01 > CAZRFU01. Next base: position 25,157 of record CAZRFU010000020.1, on the reverse strand, counting down.
CATCTTCATCACCCGCAGAGCCTTGCGGTACCCCTCGGGGCGCGGCTGGCCGAAGTTGCGGCGGATGCGCTCCTTGGTGCCGCGCCCTTTCTGATGCCCCACCACGGCGACCCGCCGGCCGCGGAAACTGGCCAGACCAGAGACGATCGCAGCGTCGTCGGCAAAGGCCCGATCACCGTGGAGCTCGACGAAGTCGTCCATCAGGGCGTCGACGTAGTCGAGGGTATAGGGGCGATCGAAGTGCCGCGCGACCAGCACCTTCTGCCACCGCGACAACGAGCGGTAGACCTGCTCGGTGCGCTTGCGCAGCTCCGCCCGCAGCCGGTCGGCTTCACGCTCGCGCCCGCCGCCCGGAAAGCTCTGGAGCTCCTCGATCTGGCGGCGCAGCTGATTCAGGGGTTCTTCGAAGTCGGATGTAGCCAACATGGAACCGCGAGGCTACCAACGGCCGCGAGGGACGTCAATCGGCCCGAACCAGCGTAGCATCCACGCCGGAGGCCTCGATGCCCGTTTATGTCGTGATCGATCCCGTGTCCGAGTATCCGTCGCGGATGATGCCCTTCCTGCACCGCGCCGGCCTGCTCGCCCTGGCAGTGTTCACCCGCGAGGGAACCGCGCGGGCCTGGCACGCCAAGTTCTCCGACGAGCTCGGTGAAACCGTCGCCGACGAGTACTTGGTCGACGACTATCCGACCCTGGCGGCCCTCGCGCAGGCGATCCGCATCGATTGGGGGGCGGAAGGAATCGAAGGCATCCTGCCGTGGGAGGAATCGACGATCCTCCTCGGCGCCGAGCTCGGCGAGAGACTCGACCTCGGGTGGAACTCGGTGGACGTCATTCGCGGCTTCCGCGACAAGGCGGTGATGAAACGCCGCCTGCGGGAACGCACGCGACTGCGGATCAACGCCTCGGCCACCGTCGAGGACGGTCGCGACGCCTTGGCCTTCGCTGACGACTTCGATCGTTTCCCACTGGTCGTCAAACCTTGCTCGGGCGCGGGGACCACCGGCGTCCGGGTCGTCGAGAACCGGAGCGACTTGGTGGCTGCGGTCGACACGGTGCTGGCCGGCGGGGACGACCGGGCCCTGATCGAGGAGTACATCGGCGGCATCGAATACGCCGTCAACGGTGTGGTGGATCGCGACGGTGACCTGCTGGTGACCGATGTCTGGCGCTACGACAAGCGCGACAGCCACGGCTTTCGCAACCTCTACGCTCAAACGATCAAGGTCTCCACCTCGGACCCGGTCTTCCGGCCGCTGGCGGAATACGCCGGCGAGGTCGTCGAGGCCCTGGGCTTGCGGCGCGCACCGATCCACCTCGAGGCCAAGGTCGACGGTCGTGGGCCCTGCCTGATCGAGGTCGCGGCCCGCCTGGCCGGCGGCAACCAGCCGATGCTCGCCTCGAAGCTCCACGGCCGCAGCATCTTCGAATTGGTCGCCTGCCACTACCTCGCCGAGCTGCCGATCTCACTCGACGACCTCGACTACCGCCTCTACGACCACCTCGAGGCGCGGATCGTCTCTGGGATCCAGACCTTCGAGATCCCACGGATCAGCGCGGTGCACGGCCTGGAGGAGGTCGAAGCCCTGGCGTCATTCGAAGGCATGGCCCGGATCAAGCCGCCGGGCACTCGACTGCCTCAGACTACCGACCTCGATTCCAAGTCCTACGAGGTCTACCTGATGCACGAGGATCCACGCCAGATCGAGAAGGACGCGCGGGCAGTGCGCCGACTGTTGTGGTACCAGTGAAGGCGTGGACGAGCGCCGTCCGCGCGATTTCTCTGGTTGTGCTGGCGCTCCACCTCGGGGCGCCCACCACAGCAGCGGCCGTCGATGTGCCCTACCTGAGTGGTCGGGTCGTCGATCAGGCCGGGATCCTGCACCCCGAGACCGTCGGCTCCCTCGAAGCCCGGCTGGCGGAGCTCGAGCGCGAGTCGGGCGCCCAGGTCGTGGTGCTGACGATGCCCACCCTCGACGGGGCCGACCTCGAAGCCACAGCCGTCGGAATCGCGCAGACCTGGCAGTTGGGGCGTGCAGAGGCCGACGACGGCGTCCTGGTCTTGGTGGCACTGGCTGAACGTGCGGTGCGCATCGAAGTCGGCTACGGGCTCGAGGCCGCGTTGCCGGACGCCCTCGCCGGTCGCATCATCGACGCCGTGATGGTTCCCGCCTTTCGCACCGGCGCCTACGACGAAGGACTTCTCGAGGGAGTCGCCGAAATCGAGCGCGCCATCCGGCACGAGCCGAGTGCCATCGCCGTGGCGCCCGAGATTTCGGATCTCCCGCTGGCGGCTCGCCTCGGGATCGTGGCGGCATTCACCTTGCCGTTTGCCTGGCCGGCGGTGGCGCTGCGGGGCTTCCCCGGCTGGTTCGTGGTGCTGTTCATGACCCCGTTCGTGGCCCTCCTGACCAGTGTTTTCCTCAGCTCGGCCGTCACCAGGCCTGCCACCCTCGGCTGGCTGATCGGTGTGGTCGTGTGCCGCCTACTCCTTCCCCAACACCTCAGAATGACCGCTACCAGTACGGGCGGTCGAGGATGGTCCTCCAGCGGCGGCGGCTCCAGCGGCGGCGGGTTCTCCGGTGGCGGCGGCAGCTTCGGCGGCGGCGGGGCGTCCGGGCGCTGGTAACCGGCCGACCTTCTGCCCCACCCAATGAGGGGTGGCGCAGAGGATCGTTGCCGACGATAATTCGAGCACGGGCCGGTTCCCGTTCCACGTTTTCCCCCGACTTCGAGGATCCTCATGAGCGACTCTCCGGTTTCCTTTCCGCCTCTGGACACCTTTGTTCGCCGCCATCTCGGGTCGAGTCCCGCCGATCTGGAGGCAATGCTCGCCACCCTCGGGTTGAGCTCGCTCGACGAGCTCGCCGCCAAGACCGTCCCGGCGTCGATCCGCCTCGACCAGCCGTTGGCTCTCGCCGGGCTCGACTCGAGCCGCGAGGCGGGTGAACAAGAGACCCTCGCGCGCTTGCGGAGCATCGCCGGACGCAACCAGGTTCGTCGCTCATTCATCGGCATGGGGTACCACGCCACCATCACCCCCGGCGTCATCCTGCGCAACGTGCTCGAAAATCCCGGCTGGTACACCCAGTACACACCGTACCAGGCAGAGATCTCCCAGGGCCGCCTCGAGGTGCTGCTGACCTGGCAGACTCTGGTGACCGATCTCACCGGGATGCCTGTCGCCAACGCCTCCTTGCTCGACGAGGCGACCGCGGCGGCCGAAGCGATGGGCATGTGTGCGGGCGCCGCCAAGAAGGGACGCGACCGCTTCTTTGCCGAGGCCGGTTGCCATCCTCAAACACTGGCGGTCCTCGCCACGCGGGCGGCGGGTCTCGGCATCGAGCTGAGTGTCGGCGATCGCGCCGACCTCGACCCCTCGGATCCGGGCCTTTGTGGGGTTCTGCTGCAGCACCCGACCACCACCGGCGAGCTCGCCGATCCGCGGTCTCTGCTCGCCGCCTGTCGTGAGCACGGCGTTGGAACCGTACTCGCGTGTGATCCCCTGGCGCTGACGCTGATCGAGTCTCCAGGCGAGCTCGGGGCTGACATCGCCGTCGGCTCGATGCAGCGTTTCGGCGTGCCGATGGGCTTCGGCGGTCCTCATGCCGCGTTCCTCGCCTGCCGCGACGGGTTCACCCGCCGCTTGCCGGGCCGCATCATCGGCCGGACCCGCGACGCTCAAGGTCGACCGGCCTTGCGGATGGCGCTGCAGACGCGCGAGCAGCACATCCGACGGGAAAAGGCCACCAGCAACATCTGCACGGCTCAGGTCCTGCTCGCCATCATGGCGGCCTGTTACGCCGTGTACCACGGCCCCGAAGGTCTGCGGCGCATTGCTCGCCGAGTGGCATCGATGACGGCGACCCTCGGGGCAGCGATCCACCGCGCCGGGCACACCCTCAAGCACGAAACCTACTTCGACACCTTGGCTGTCGCGGTCGGCCCGGCAGGAGCTGCGGCGATCATCGAACGTGCCCTCGAATCCGGAATCAACCTGCGCCGGATCGACGACGCAACCGTCGGCATCTCCCTCGACGAGGCGACGACCGACCTCGAGCTCGACACCCTCGCCCAGCTCTTCGGTGCCACGCTCGACTTGCCCCGGGAGCCGGCCGTACCTGCGCCACTGGCGCGCTCGACGCCCTACCTCACCCACGAGGTCTTTCACCAGGCCCACACCGAGCACGAGATGTTGCGATGGTTGCGGCGCATGGAGGCTCGCGACCTTTCTCTCGGCCACTCGATGATCCCACTCGGGTCGTGCACGATGAAGCTCAACGCCACGTCGGAGATGATTCCGGTGACGTGGACGGAGCTCGGTGCGCTCCATCCCTTTGCGCCCGCGGATCAGGCCCAGGGCTACGCCCAGATCTTCCGCGACCTCGAGTCATGGCTGGCCGAGATCACCGGCTTTGCCGCGACATCACTGCAGCCGAACGCCGGAGCGCAGGGCGAGTACGCGGGGCTCATGGTGATTCGTGCCTTTCACCACTCGCGCGGCGACCACCACCGCACCGCCTGTTTGATCCCCGTGTCGGCGCACGGCACCAACCCCGCCTCGGCGGTCATGGCCGGGTTCGAGGTCGTGGCGGTCGCGTGCAAGGACGACGGTGACATCGACATCGACGACCTGAGGGCCAAGGCTGCAGCGAACGCCGATCGTCTCGGAGCCATGATGGTGACCTACCCCTCCACCCACGGAGTGTTCGAGGAAGGGATCCGCGAAATGATCGAGATCGTCCACCGGTACGGCGGACAGGTCTACCTCGACGGCGCCAACATGAATGCCCAAGTCGGCTTGTGCCGACCGGGTGACTACGGGGCGGACGTGTGCCACCTGAACTTGCACAAAACGTTCTGCATTCCCCACGGCGGTGGTGGCCCAGGCGTTGGTCCGATCTGTGTCGCGGCACACCTCGCCCCGTTCCTGCCCGGCCATCCGCTCGCGGACTTGGGCGCCCCCCAAGCGATCGGGCCGGTCTCGGCAGCACCTTGGGGCTCGGCCGGGATTCTGGCGATTCCGTGGATGTACATAGCCATGATGGGAGCCGGCGGGCTGCGGCAGGCATCGCTGGTCGCCATTCTCAATGCCAACTACATGGCCAAGCGCCTCGAAGGGGCCTACGAGATTCTCTATCGCGGCCGCTCGGGGTTCGTCGCCCACGAGTTCATCCTCGATCTTCGCCCCTTCCGCAAGAGTGCCGACATCGGCCCGGTCGACGTTGCCAAGCGCCTGATGGACTACGGCTTCCACGCTCCGACCATGTCGTGGCCGGTGACGGGAACGCTGATGCTCGAGCCCACCGAAAGCGAAAGCCGGGCGGAGCTCGATCGGTACTGCGATGCGCTCCTGGCCATCCGCGAGGAGATCGGCAAGATCGAGCGCGGGGAATGGCCGCGGGAGGACAACCCTCTGGTCAACGCACCGCACTCACCCGGGGCAGTCATGGCCGGAGGCTGGAACCACCCGTACTCACAGCAGGTCGCCGCTTTCCCGGCGCCCTGGGTGTGGGCGGGCAAGTTCTGGCCCTCCGTCGGCCGGGTCGACGATGCCTACGGCGATCGCAACCTGGTCTGCACCTGCGGGCCGGTCGAAGAGTACGTTTCGGAATAGGGACCGGGGAGCAGGGACTCCGAGAGCGCAAGCGGCACCGCAGATGATGGGAATCACGAGCCCTCTGACCAAGCGCCGTAGCCCTCCGTCGCCGTGGGGGCACACCCGCAACCGCCACGTGGCCGGCCAGTGGCAAAGTCGTGACGGCCGCGCCGGCTCGGTCGGCGCTGCGGCTTTGGTCCCATAGAGTCATCCGCGGAGTCAGGAGGCTCCCATCATGATCGACCCAATCGCCCTCGCCCCAGCGCCCGCGAACAGCCTCGTCGGCGAGGGCTATCCCCGGGTGCCCGAGGCACTCCCGCCGGCGCCGATCGAGCACGCCCACTACCTCGCGAGGTTCGCGCGCTCCGAGGCCGACCTGGTACAGGTCCTGCGTCTGCGTTACGAGGTCTTCAACCTCGAGCTCGACGAAGGCTTGGACGAGAACGTCGAGCTGGGGCTCGACCTCGACCGCTTCGACCCCGGCTTCCATCACCTCATGGTCTTCGATCAGAGAGCGGGCGGCCTACTGGTCGGCACCTACCGACTCCAGACGGCCACCATGGCCCGCGATCAGGGCTTCTACTCCGCCGGGGAGTTTGCGATCGATCAGATCCCCGAGTGGATTCGCGAGCAGTCGGTCGAGCTCGGCCGCGCCTGTGTGGCCAAGTCCCACCGTAACCGCCTCGTGCTCTTCTTGCTCTGGAAGGGCCTCGCCCGCTACCTGCAGCACAACGGCATGCGGTTCATGTTTGGCTGCTCGTCGCTGTCGACCATGGACCCCGAGATCGCGGAAGCGATGTATCGCCACCTTGTGGCTCAGGGCCACCTCCACCCCGAAGTGCGCGTGGAGGCCCTGCCCGGCTGGGCGGCACCGGAGCTGCCGGCCGAGACCGACCTCTCCGATGTCGAGGTCGACGTGCCGGGGCTGTTTCGCAGCTACTTGCGCTACGGCGCCCAGATCTGCGGTCGACCAGCGATCGACCGCGAGTTCAAGACGGTCGACTTCCTCATGCTGTTCGACCTCGGCAGCCTCGACGAACGGCGGCGGCGGATCTACTTTGGGGAGTAAGCGCGCGGGAACCGAAGTACCGGGAAGGTACCAGGTTGAGTAGATTCTTCGGCAGTTGCCCGGCACCCTTCCGTTGGTGCATCCCGGCGGATGAGGCATCGAATCCTCGGTACCGGGTCCCCGGTACCCGGTACGCTTCTACCTGATACCCGACATCGATCCTGGCCCCCGCTTCAGCCCGGCACTGGATATCCGCTCGCGCGACCGGTAGCATAAGGCAACATGCGACGTGCTCCTCTGCTCGTTCTCGGCTTCGCTGGTGCCGCCGGCCTGATCAACCTTCCTCTCCACGCCGGGGAAAAGGCGGCAGTTGGCTCGCGCTCCGGCGGCGGTGGAACCGAGGCCATCTACCTGGTCGACCTCGCCACCGGAGTGGCCGGCGGATGGGAGGTCCGCTCCGGCGGATCCAGACTCGATGCAGTCACCATCCAGCAGAACCTCTTCGAAGCCATCGGGCGCCCGGTGGGGAATCCGGCGCCGCGCGGATCGGTGTTCCTCTTTTCCATCAACAAGAACGGTGGCTCGACCGAGGCGCTCGCGATCCTCGAGGCCGACAGCGGCTACGTCGGATTCCTCAATCGGGTCGGCAAAGATCGCAAGGTTGGCGCACTGCTCGGCGCCGTCGGGCGACCGGCTCTCGGCGCGGCCGCAGCCGACGGCTTGCACGCGGTGGTGCCCGCCATTGCCTCGAACGGCAGCAGCCGTGGCTTCTACGTCGTCCACGGCGCCACGGGCGCCTGCGTCTTCCTGAGCAACTTCGACCCCGAACGCGGCAGCGCCGACGGTTCCGGCTGTTCCGCCATGCCGGTCAGCGGCGGCGGCTGGGCGAGTGTACCCCTGCGCAGCGAAGCTCCGAGCTTCGTGTTGATGGACGCCACGACCGGCGCAACGTTCGTCGTGCGGTCCTCGGGTACACCTACCGAGCTGATCGCGAGCCAGATCAACCTCGACCTCGCCGGGTCTTTGGGTGCGCCGGATCCAGCCAGTCCTCTGCGCCGCTTCTCGGCCGCAGAGGTCTGGACCGCGGGAGGCAACGCCATGGTCGTCGCCGACGCCCAGACCGGTCGGCTGGTGTTGGTGACCGGGTTGGACACCACGGCGGTGCGGGTGACACCCATCGCCGCAACCTTCGACCGCAGCACCGGCGTCGGCGATGCCCGCGCATTGCTGGTCCCGGTCTACGGCGGCGAGGCATCGACCACCGGCGTCCTGGTTTTCGATGCCACCGGCACGCCCCAGCTTCTCATCTCGGAGCTCGAGTCCGGTTCGCCCCGTGTCCAGAACGTGGAGATCCGCCGCTGAACCGAGTTCCACCGGAGCGCAACCTGCTCGAGCGTGCCTTTCGCGCGGCGTGTGAGGCGGCAGCAGAAGCTGGGCGTATCGAATCGCGCTACTTCGGCGACGCGGGGCTCCGAATCGAGCACAAGGCCGACGAGTCTCCCGTGACGATCGCCGATCGAGAGGCGGAAGCCGCGATCCGGAGAATCCTCGCTCACCGCACGCCCGAGTTCGGTGTGGTTGGGGAGGAGCTGGGAGCCAGCGGGCCGGTCGACCACCGGTGGATCGTCGACCCACTCGACGCGACCGCCAATTTCGTGGCCGGCATTCCGCTCTTTGCCGTGCTCCTCGGTCTCGAGCTCGACGGACGCCTGGAGCTCGGTCTCGTCCATGCACCGCGCTGGGGCTCGGCCGCCGGGCGCACCTGGTGGGCAGTGCGCGGCCGAGGTGCGTGGGCAAGCACCGGGATCCCCGAGTTGATCGAGGAGGGAGCTCGCCTCGCAGTGGCGGACGGCGCGGACCTGTCACGCGCCCGGATCTCCCACGGCGGGCTCGAGGTGATCCAGCGCTCGCCCCTGCGGCCAACCTTTCCGTCTCTCATCGATCGGGTCGGTCGCTCCCGCGGCTTTGGCGACTGGTGGGGGCACTGTCTCGTCGCCGAGGGTCGGGTCGACGCGATGGTCGAGGGCGCCGTGGCCTACCACGACGTGGCCGCCATCGTGCCGATTGTCGAAGAGGCTGGAGGGGTGATTCTGACGCCGCCGGGAGCGACCCTCGAGCCGGGGTACTCTCAGCCCTTCGTTTCGGCGAGTGCCGCGCTCGCGCCGACACTGGGCGCGGCCTTGTTCGGCACGCCGAGTTGAGCGGCCCCCGTGTGGACGTGATATCTGCCGTGGTGAAGCGAAAAAACATGCCGCGAGCCTGCTTCCTGACTTTGTGCCTTGGTGTCTCACTGCTGCGCTGCTCGCCGGCCGAGGTGGAACCGACCACTACCGGGACTACCTACCAGCAGGAGCCCGATCCGGGACTGCTGGTGATCGTCGTGGTCGACCAGTTTCGCGCCGACTATCTCGAGCGCTACGACGAGTTGTGGAAGGGCGGCATCCGCTGGCTCCTGGATCACGGTGCGGTCATCGACGGGTCGCGCCTACTCCATGCACGTTCGGCAACGGCGCCCGGCCACGCCACGCTGGCGACCGGCGTCCACCCATCGCGCCACGGGATCATCGACAACCAGTGGACCGACCGCACCACCGGCAGGACGACGGAATCCGTCGACGACTACGAGCTCGGCAAGTCACCGCGGCGGATGCGAGCCCAGACCCTCGCCGACGCGATCGACCTGGCGTCCCCTGAGAGCCGCATCTACGGCGTCGCCGGCAAGGATCGAGGTGCCATCCTCACGGCCGGTCACCGGGCCGACGGAGCGTACTGGTACAACGACGATACCGGGAACATGGTGTCGAGCCGGTACTACCGCGAGCAGAAGCCGGCCTGGCTCACGGAGCTCAACCGCGACGATCATCCTCGGCATCGCTTCGGTGCGCCGTGGAGCGATGCCCTGCTCCCCGAACCGACGGAGCTGGCTGCGCTCGGCATCGAGAGCCTGCGTTTCGGGCCCCTGCTGCGCCCGGGCGTCGGCGGGGCTCTCGGTGGCGCCTCCCTCGCTCCCGGCGAGAGCTACTACGGCGCGATCTTCGACTCGCCCGTCGTCGACGAGCTCACCACCAAGGCAGCGCGCCGACTCGTCGTCGCCGAAGGCCTCGGTCAGCGAGAGACCCTGGACGTCCTGACGATCTCACTTTCCGCGACGGATCGGATCGGTCATCGCTGGGGTATGGACAGCCCCGAGGTCCTCGACGCCCTGCTCCGCCTGGATGTTCTGCTCGGTGACCTCTTCGCCGAGCTCGAGCAACGCGTGGGCCGGGAGCGACTCGTCATCGGTTTCAGCTCGGACCATGGAGTGCTACCGGTTCCCGAGGTGCGGGCGGCTCGCGGCGAGGCGCTGCAGCGGATCTCGGCCGCCTCGATCCTCTGCCTCCAAGGGCTTGACGAGGCTCTCGACCACCGCTGGGGGGAGCGCAACTGGCTTCGTGTCGACGCAAGCTTCGACGACAGCGAGCTCGAGTCCGCCGCCGTCGCACGCGTCGAGGTCGAAGCCGCCGCTCTCGAGCACCTGCGCGCCTGCCCGGGCGTCGCCGAGGTCTACTCCAAGTCCGACCTTCTCGCCAACCCGGGCGGTGTTCGAGCCGAGGACTTCCGCTCGCTCTACAGCCACATGGCCGTGGCCGACCTCGGCGGCGACTTGATGATCCGATTCGAAGAGGGTCTGCTGCCGACCACCAGCTCGGCCGCAAATCATGGGTCGCCGTACTGGTACGACCGCGCGGTGCCGATGATTTTCGTCGCGCCCGGTATCGCACCGGGCCGTCGACGCGATCTCGACGCCGCCACCATCGACTTTGCTCCGACGCTCGCCCGACTGGTGGGCATACGACTTTCGGAGGTCGATGGCAGCCCCCTCGACCTCTAGCAGTTGGTCGTGCACCCGTCGTGGCGCACCCCAGGGGATGAAGATGGAGCCTCTCGTACACCACCCACAAGGTTCCGGGTGCCGGTTACCAGGGACTCGTCGGAGCGCAGCGAAGGGGAGTTCTTCGAGCAGCTCCCCATGCACCCCTCCGTGGTGCACCCCGGAGGACGAAAAATCAAGCCCGCCGTCCGGTCTCCGTTCCGGCCGGGTCGCTGGTCCCTGGTCCCCATTTTCTGAGCAGGGCTACGGAGAGCGCCTTGGCCCCCATGCGAGCGCCGCGCTGCGTCATGCAAGGAGCCGCGACTCGGGCGATACGGTGCCATCATCGGGGAGCGGCGACGCGGCAGGACGCAGCGCGGAGCCGCATTCCGCAGGGAGCCAACGAGTTGCGTAGCCGGGCGAAGGCATCGAGCCTCGCGCCCGAGCCTGCTCGGGCGGGCGATATGCTGCAGCGCGGCGTACGAAACCCGTTGGATCGCGGCCGAGGAGTATTCCCGCAGCCTGCCAGCCCCCAGCCTCCGATGATTCCCCACCACGGGCCACTGGTCGCCTTGGCCCTCATCGGGGTCGTAGCGCTCCAGCTTCTGCTCGTGTGGAGTTTCCCCTTTCCGCCGACTCAGGACGGAGGGGTGCATCTTCAGAATGGCCACATCATCAATCGGCTGAACGCGCATGAACCACAGGCCGAGCGATTCTTCGAGCGCCAGCCCTCGGCCGCGTGGCTCGGTGAAAGCGCGGTCGCGCTCATGCTCAAAGCACTTTCGCCCACCGACGCGGAGCGTGCATTGGCTACCTGCTGGGTGGTCGGGTGGGCGGCGGTCATGTGGTGGAGTGCTGGACCGCTGGCAGCTCTGCTCGCAGCTCCGCTCGCCCTCGGGTACCTGTTCCACCTCGGCTTCTACTCGTTCTGTGCGGGCACGGCCGGGTTTGCCCTCGCCCTCGGCCATTGCAGACGAAGGCCGGGAATGCACCTCCCCGGCTCGCTCGTCACCACTGGCATCCTGTTTGCGACCACTCTGGCCCATCCGCTTGCGGGTACCTGCGCCATCGTCGCCGTAGCGGGAGCCGCCCTGGCTCGGGCCTGGGCCACGACGCCTACGCCAAACGCCGACCGGGTCCGTGTGGTGCTCCGTTCGTTCCTAGCAGTCGGTCTTGCAAGCCTGCCGAGCGCCGCGTGGGTGATCTGGACGAGGCTCGGTTCGCCTCCCGCGGCACCGCTCGGCTGGCCCTTCCCTCGCAGACTCACGACGCTCCTCACTCTGGATGTCGTGAGTGCCCTCGATCGACGGGAGATGATCTTGTCGA